>DATBHJ010000139.1:0-13651 GCA_036557565.1 Gemmataceae bacterium | reverse complement strand
GGCTTTAAGCCGAGCGACTGTTCGGGCTCTGGCGAGGCTTCGAGGTGGGGGGCAACCCACTTACTCACGGCGTTGAGACGCCCAGCGGCCAACGGCCTCCCCACCTCGGAAACCAACCGACAGTGATAAGATACCAGCGGCAGCGCGGGGCGAACCGCTTACTCCGCTGCGCTGCGTGCGCGGCTCGGATGGCTCTGGTGAACTGAATCAATGTCCAGGTCAGGGCCGAAACTTTTTTTGAAATATAGTTGACAGAGTGAGAAAGAAGGGATACTCTCTACCCTATCTAAATGGCCTCTTCTCTGTTCCGGCCCCGCCGCTTCGTGTCAAACGGACGGCGGGGTTTTTTCACCGAACTTCTTAGCCGGTAAGAAGCCGCGACGAAAAAAAATCCTCTCGTCGGGGTGGGGCCTTCCAGGGACACCTGGGCTAGATCGTAAGCGTATAATACAGCTGCCGGATCGGGAGCATCCTGGCTGCGGGGATTGATTGTCGCTCATATTCGCAAAGGAGTCCTGCCATGTTGTCTCGCGAATGCCTGGACGAGTTGCGTTTGGCTTGGCTTCCTCATATCAACGATGCGGGACTGGATCGGCTCGTGGATTTGCTGGAGAAAAGTAGTCCGCTGCTCATTCATGGCTGCTTCACGCGCGCAGTGCCGATGGGCTGTTTGGCCACTCATATCGCCTGGCATCATCCAGACACGCGCCATTTGACCCTGGATGCCGGCATTACCTGGCTTCACCATGTCGCCGGACTCAACCCCGCCACATCTCATGTTCTGCGCGAATGGGACCGTCGCGGCGTTCACGATCTGGAATTGCGGGCTGATTTGCTGGCTTTTTTCCGCAAGGAACAGCACCTTCGGCGCTCAAGCAAGCCAGCTGCGGCGCCCGAGCCGGAATTGGCCGAAGTGGTTTAGAAGTTGCTTGCCTACCCTTTCGAAGCATAAGCGAGGGCGGCCCTCGTTTACGCCTCGCAATGGTAGCGAAACGGTGTGCTTTGTTCGCCTTCCTTGAAAACCTGGGCCGCGCAACTCACTTCGCCTGGCGAGTGCTGGCAGCGCTGCCCTTGGCGTTTGGCCGATTGTCCTATCTGGCCGTGCAGCTGCATGAGATATTGCTTGGGGCTCTGCCACTGGGCGTCGCGGCCGGAACGGCCATCGGCGTGGTGGTGTGGCTGCACCTGCGTGGGACGCTGCAAAGCGTCGGCGGCCCCGGGGCGGTGCAGTATCTGCCGCAAGCGCTGGCCTTGGCCGTTGTCCTCGAATTCGCTCCGCTGGCCGCTGGATTAATCGTGGCCGGCCGCTCCGGAGCCAGCCTCGGCGCCGAGCTGGGATCGATGCGCCTGACCGAGCAAATCGACGCGCTGGAAGTGCTGGGCCAATCACCGTTGCGCGCTCTGGTGGCGCCGCGCGTGCTCGCCTGCATGTTCGCGATGCCACTCTTGACCCTGTTCATCGCTTACCTGGCAGTCGTCGCGGGATTCAGCGCCGAGGCGCTGGGGGGCAGCCTCTCCTGGACGCAGTATCGCAGTGCGTGTCTGCGCGTGCTAACGCTGCATGACGCTGTGCCGGCAGTTTTGAAGACGGTAGTGTTCGGCTATCTGATCGGAGTCAGCGGCTGTTGGTTCGGCATCAACGCCGAGGGCGGCACCGAAGGCGTCGGCCAGGCCGCCACGCGCGGCGTCGTTGTCTCCATTTTCCTCGTGCTCGTCGCCGACGTGGTACTTGTCAAGCTCATCCAGGTGCTCGGCTGATTCCGGTCATTGTTGTTCGACTCGTTTATAGGTCTGCCGCATGCCGGTATCGTAGTCCATCAAATGCATCTGGTCGTGGTGAGCGAAGGTGACTGACCGCTTATAAATGGTCGGGTGCTCGTCTGAGGAGCCATCCAACTTGATTTCAAGCTCCTTGTCGCTCACGAATTTGAAGGTGCCCGTCTGGATTTGGCCTCTTTTTTCGTAGGTCCAGGTGCCGTTTTCCCAGAAGGTCATGGTCGCTTTCTTATCCTTTAGACCCGTCTGCCACGTACCGATGATGGCCGTTGGAGGATAATTCGAGGCGCAGCCCACGAACAGGACGGGCGGGATACCGAAAAGTACCAAACAGATCGTTCCGCGATTGAACATAATGATGACTCCCTGCTACTGATTCTACAAATAGAATAACTCCCCGTTTAACTGTGAGCCGATTTATCGCTTCGCGCGAATCGATAAATCGCGAATTCGCCAAGGAGCAGCTTCATGCCGTCCGAGCACAACCGTACCAGTCGCCTTACCACCGAAGGGCCCGGCCGCGCCCCCAATCGCGCCATGCTACGGGCCGTCGGTTTTCACGATGACGATTTCAATCGCCCCATGATCGGCGTGGCCTCGCTCTTCAGCGACATAACGCCCTGTAACGCTCATCTGGACCGTCTGGCTCGCCGTGGATGTGAAGGCATCCACGCCGCCGGCGGCGTGCCGCAAATCTTCGGTGCTCCCACCGCTTCGGACGGCATTATGATGGGCCATCAGGGCATGCGCTACAGCCTCGTTTCGCGCGAGGTCATCGCCGACAGCCTGGAAGTCGTGGCCGGCGGCATGAATCACGACGGCCTGCTCGCCATCGGCGGCTGCGACAAGAACATGCCCGGCTGCGTCATGGCGATGGCCCGGCTCAACATCCCCAGCATCTTCGTCTACGGCGGCAGCATCCTGCCCGGCATCGGACCCGACGGCACCGACATCGACATTGTGTCCATTTTCGAGGCGGTTGGCAGAAACCAGGCCGGCAAGCTCGACGCCCGCGGCGTCCACGCCATCGAGTGCGAAGCCTGTCCTGGGGCCGGCTCGTGCGGCGGCATGTACACAGCCAATACCATGAGTTCCGCCATCGAGGCGATGGGCATGTCGCTGACCTACGACGCCAGCCATCCTGCTGTCTCCAGCGCCAAGGAGCGCGAGACATTCCTGGCCGGTTCGGCTCTGGTGCGCCTCATCGACAAGAACATCCGCCCGCGCGACATCATCACCCGCAAATCACTGGAGAACGCTTACACTTTGGTGCTGGCGCTGGGCGGCTCGACCAACGCCGTCTTGCACTTGATGGCCATTGCCCGCGAGGCCGAGGTGGAATGGACGCTCGCCGACTTCGATCGCCTGGGCGACAAGGTTCCGCATATTGCCGACTTGAAGCCGGGCGGCCGCTATGTCATGAATGATCTACACCGTGTCGGCGGAACGCCCGCTGTGCTCAAAGCGCTGCTCGACGCCGGTTTCCTGCACGATGACTGCATCACTGTCACCGGCAAGTCACTCGCTGAGAACTTGGAGGATGTCGAGAGTATTTACAAACACCGGCAAGACGTGGTCCGGCCGATCGAACGGCCGCTACATGCGACGGGACACCTGGTTGTTCTGCACGGCAACCTGGCTCCCGACGGTGCGGTGGCGAAAGTGGCGGGCTTGAAGACTCGGCGCATCACGGGACCCGCCCGCATCTTTGACGGCGAGGAAGCATGTGCCGCTGCGATCGGCCGACGCGAAATCAAGGCCGGGGATGTCGTCGTCATTCGCGGTGAAGGTCCGGTCGGCGGTCCGGGCATGCGCGAAATGCTGGCCGTCACTGCCGCCCTGGTCGGCCAGGGACTCGGCGAGAGTATCGGTCTGATCACCGATGGCCGATTCTCTGGTGGCACACACGGGTTGGTCGTCGGCCATGTCGCACCGGAAGCGTGGGTCGGCGGACCGATCGCTCTGTTGCGCGACGGTGATCGCATCACCATCGACGCCGACGCCAAGCGCCTCGAAGTTCAACTGGACGATGCCGAACTAGCGAAGCGCCGCAAGGCCTGGAACGCCCCGCCGCCGCGCGTGTCTCGCGGCGTCCTGGCCAAGTATGCTCGCTGCGTTCACTCGGCCTCGGAGGGAGCGATTACGAGTTGACGAATGCGTCAACCAAGCCGGAAGCGTTAGCGAGCGGGGACGGGATCGGGTTGCTTCCTTCCGGATTTCGTTCCAGAATCGAAGAAATCTGCCCGGGGAGGAAGCTTGTGATGAGGAACCGTGGGATCTCCTCGGAGTTGCCGCAAGACTTCCTCGGACTTGGACAAATCGTTTCGTTTCTCCTCGACCTGCGCGGCTATTTTGATGAGAAGGTCTGCCTCCTGCTTTTGCAACTCCTTCTGGCGTGAACGAACGCCTTTCAGGGCCTCCACTAGCTGCTCGAAGGTCCACTCCTGTTGTTGCGGCTGGACTGCAGAGAAATTCGGGTTGTGTTCCGGTGCCGCGACCGTTGGTGGCGGTGTCACAGGAGACGGCGCTGGCAAGATCGGACGTGGCCCCGAATCTACACTTGCCGGTGGAACGGGTTGAGAGACCCCTTCCACGACCAACACACCTAACAAGCCCACAACGAGCAACACAACAAGAAACAACTTCCTTCTCATCATCGATCCTCCGTGATCAGACGCGGCATGGGAACGCACAGGACCGCCAGTGTATCCGGCGAGATCGTTTGGGGTCAAGCTGGGGACGAGTAGACCGCCTGCATGGAAGTTGCGAATGCTCAGAAACTCGGTTATCTTTCAAAGAGAGCCTGCCCCGCCCGTCAGGAGATCACCGCGATGTCCACCGAAAATGACGTCCCTTTGGGCGAAGGATCTCAGCGCTACTACGAACAATTGTTCGGCGACCGCATTCGTCAGATCAACAAGGCCGACAGTGCGCGGCAGGCCGACAACAGTGGCTCAAACAACAGCGGTCGCCTCGGCTGCGGCGTTATGATTGCTGCTTTCTTCCTCATCCGCCTTTTCACGACATTCCTCAACACTCACTCGCACTCCTCGACCCATTCCCCTCCGCACCCTTCACCACCACCCTTCCGAGTTCAACAACCGAACGTCGGCCATCTTCCGGTGATCGATGCGAGGGACGAAGACATGAGGAGATTCCTCGACCAATTCCGAGAAGACAAGGAAGCAGCAGAAGAGAAACCAATCCGCATCCAGCCGGAAAATCGCGTTCCCCCAGGAGCGAAACGCTGACCGTTGTATCTCCAAGGAAAGGAATCCCATGCCGTATTTCGGCGCTCACATGTCCATCGCCGGCGGTTATCACAACGCGCTGCTCCAGGCGCGAGAGCGCGGCTGCCAGTCCGTGCAGCTGTTCACGCATGCTCCGAGTCAGTGGCAGGCACGAGAGCTGAGCGAGGAAGAAGTCCGTCTGTTCCGTCGAACGCTGCGGCAAACCCGGCTACGCCTGCCGACCGCGCACGATTGCTACTTGACGAACCTTGCTTCGCCGGATGAGACCCTGTATCGGCGTTCGC
Source organism: Gemmataceae bacterium (assembly GCA_036557565.1). Classification (GTDB taxonomy): domain Bacteria; phylum Planctomycetota; class Planctomycetia; order Gemmatales; family Gemmataceae; genus JAJPHU01. The sequence continues at coordinate 8,340 of DATBHJ010000139.1, read as the reverse complement.
TGGAGACTTTCCTCATCGAGTTACGGCGTGCCGAACAGTTAGGATTGCGTTACTTAGTGATGCATCCGGGGGCGCATGTGGACAGCGGGGAAGAGGTGGGATTGTCGCGCGTGGCCGCGGCCCTCGATGAAATCCACGGACGTTTGCCGGCATGCAAGGTGCGCGTGCTCCTCGAGACGACCGCCGGACAGGGCAGTACGCTGGGTTATCGCTTCGAGCACCTGGCACGTATCCTCTCGCAGGTATCGCAGGCCGATCGGTTGGGCGTGTGCTTCGATACTTGCCACGTCTTCGCTGCAGGATACGAGCTGGCGCCGGCCGCTGAGTACAAGGCCACCATGCGCGCATTCGAACGCACCATCGGGCTGCGGCGATTGCGTGTTTTTCACGTCAATGACAGTCTCAAGCCGTTGGGCAGCCGGGTGGATCGTCACGCCCACATCGGCCGCGGTGAGATGGGACTAGAGCCTTTCCGACTGCTGGTTAACGATCGGCGTTTTCGCAATCGACCGATGATTTTGGAGACGCCCAAAGAGGGGGAAGGAGAAAGCGATATGGACTTGATCAATCTGGCAACCTTGCGGGGATTGATGGCCAACAAGAACGAAACCAGCCCGAAGCGTTAGCGAGGGCCGTCGCTTACGCTTCGGGCTGGTTTGAATACTCCTTAATCACCGAAGCATCGGCAAATCCGATTCTTCCAGTTCGGGGATTGGTTCGCGTTCATCGGCTGCCAAGCCTGATTTGTTCTTGTTCTCCTTGTGTGTCGGGTTATTCTGTCCTTTTTGCAGCTCTCGCCGGATGTCATCGCTGCCGATCATGGGTCCACCGGGGCCGTGTCCCGATTTGGCATCGGAAGCAAATCGGTTTGGCAGCAGCCACGAGTTCAAGAACAGCAGCGCCACCGAGGCGGCCAACGTCCAACGACTACGCATCAGGTTCCGTCCATTGGCCGGCCGGCGCTGGCACGACGAAACGGCGGAGTGCGCTCGCGGCGGCGGCCAGGGATTCGGCAGCTGGCTTCGCAGAAACCTGCGAAGCAAACCGTCCAGGTCGTCGCCGGGTTGCAAGGGAGGCGGTTCCACAACATTCATAACATCGTCTCGCAGAGAGCGGGTTCCGCCTGATCGGAAGCCCGGTTTGTAGGGTATTACGGCAGCTGTCCCACGCCCTGGGCCTTCAACAGTTCGGCCAGACGCTGCCGGGCACGGCTCAATCGCATGTGCACGGCAGTGGCGTTGATCGACAGTAGGTCCGCAATTTGCCCAGTCTCGTAATCCAGAGCGTATCGCAGTGTCAGGATCTCGCGATCCGCTTTTGGCATCTGTTCCATCACCTCGCGCAGCCGCGCGAAGGTTTCTTCTCGTTCCAATCGTTCCAGAGGCAACGGCTGATGAGCCGGCACTCCGTTCATCGTTTGTGGCGGATGTGTGCCATTGCGGCGAAAGGCGCTCTTGGCGTGATCTTCCGCCAGATTTCGCGCTACGCGCAAGAGCCAGGCACGCGGATTGAGAATGCGCTCGCCGTCCTCCAGTTGTTTCCACAGACGCAGGAACGCCTCCTGCATGATGTCCAGGGCGGTATCGGCGTTCATCCACCGCGCATAGGCGAGCGCCCAGACTTCGCGACTGTGACGCTCGTACAGCGCCTCGAAGTCCGTCCGCTTGGCATCGGCCGGTGGCGGTTTTGCGCTCATAGTTCCATTATTTCATCCGCCCCCGTCCGTGGGCCAGAGGAATCCCCAGCTTGGCGTCCCAAATATGACGATTCCGGGCCGCAAAGCTAACAGGTTGCTCTGTCCAATGGTCTGGGCAGCAACAACGTAGGATGATTTTTCAAATCGTCATACGGTTAGGCATGGCGCTGCAATATCGAGGTAATCATCATGACGACGAACATCACGAGCACCAGAAGAAAACTGCTAGCGTGAACGGCGAGAAGGCAGAAGGAGGGCAGTAAGCTGGGAGGCTCTGCGTTGAGTGTCTCAAAGACGTTGGCCACATTTTGAGCCATTACCCTGGGCGTGGTCTGCGGCGGAAAGGCCGGGCGAAGTTCCGCGAGGATCTTGAGCGCCTTCGAAGCAGGGATGGTGGCCGCGTCCGAGGAGACTGCGACGTAGCCCTGCTGCTTGAGGCGATAGGCAACTTGCGCCAAACGCCACGAAACGGGGAGGACGAGCAGCATGAACGCGGCAAGGGCAACCAACAACCACTCCTTCATGGGGATGGCCATTCCCAGCAAGCACAGGGCTGCGACGAGGCGGAACACCACATCCAGCGCCGGATGACGCACAAACAGGACGGCATGCACAACCCAACCACCATCGAGCGGCAGAAACGGCAGCAAGTTGAAGCCATTCAAAATGAGCAGGAGCAGGGCCACCTCGACGACTCTCGGCTCACGCAGAAGCACGCCGACAATCCCAAGGGGCGCCCCGATTAGAATGCCGGGCACGGGGCCAGCCAGCGCGACCACTGCTTTCTTCCAGCCGGCGACGTTGTAATTCCGACCCGATACGGCCGCCCCGAAGAAGGGAATGAAGAACATTCTGAGGTTTCGATAGCCAAACCACCTCATAGCGATGTAATGACCGAGTTCATGGAAGGCGAGCACGGCCATGAGGATGACGAGGCTCTGCCAGCCGCGTCCGGTGCTCTCGGTCTGAGTGGCTCCAACGAACAGCACAAGCGAGATCGCGAGGATGGCGATGGCTCTCCACCAGGGAGGCCGCTGGTTCTGAAGTCGTCCCAGCTCGGTCAGTACCTCCGCGTCTTGCGGTGAAATCGCCTCTTCGACGGCTTCCACTTCCTGGATCACTTCGGGATGGTCCTGGGAGAGGGAGGAAGGCTGACTGGGGTCGGGAATCGCTTGAAGCGGCTCGTCGCCTTCTTGTGGGTCTGGATCGCCGTGTTCCTTGTTAATGGATTCCATCATCCCCCCTGTTCGCTGTGCGCTCAAAGTGCCGTGCCTTTTCCAATATATACCAGCACGTTCATGACGAAGAGGAATTACAAATAGCGTTCGAGCAGTCGCCGGCTCGTCGCGTCGAGTTGCTCAATGTCGGGGATGAGATAACGAATCCCGTGCGCATCGGTGATGAGCGCCCTGTGCGCGTCGAGTTCGTGAACGTCATCCTCGCTGTTGAGCACGAAGGATGTACGGCCGCGATCGGTCTCGACTTCCCATTCCGACGGCTCGACAGGGGCTGAGACCTTCAGAATTCGGCGAACAATCGGCACAAACTCACGTTTGGCCAGTTCGTCCTGGATTACCCGCGCCAACGGCGGCGGCAGCGCTTCGAGGTCGGCGAGCCAGAGTAACTCCTTCCCCTTAGAATCGCAAAGGGCGACGCCGTGGCGTGGATCGGAGATCGGAAAGGCGCGTACGACTTCGACCCCAGCGTGTTGTCGGCCATCGGCGTCGGTAAGCACGAGCCGGCCCCAGGCATCGTGATGCAGACCGAACGGATGCGGTCCCGCTTGGCCGTTGGCCGTGCCGTTATCTTCCATTGCCGCCTCTCCCCTGGACCAATTCCATCTGAGCCTGATGCAATCGGGCATAGCTGCCGCGCGCACCCAGCAATTCATCGTGCCGACCGATCTCTGCAATTTGGCCGTTCTCCACGACGACGAGACGATCTGCTCGCCGCAACGTGCTGAGCCGATGAGCGATGGCGATGGTCGTTCGTCCGCGCACGAGGTTCTCCAGCGCCGCCTGAATCTCGCGCTCGGTTTGGGTGTCCACCGAAGACGTGGCTTCATCGAGAATGAGGATGCGCGGATCGATCAGGAGCGCTCGTGCGATGGAGATGCGCTGGCGTTCGCCGCCCGACAAAGTCTGTCCGCGTTCGCCCACCAGTGAGTCATAACCGCACGGCAGACGCAGGATGAACTCGTGAGCGCGAGCTGCCCGCGCTGCCGCCACTATCTCGTCGCGGTTTGCGTCGGGCCGGCCGTAGGCGATGTTCTCGGCGATGGTACCGTAGAACAAAAACGGCTCCTGCAAGACGATGCCGATGTTGCGGCGATACTCCTCGACGGGGAACGAGCGCACGTCCGTTCCGTCCACGAAGATGGCGCCGGCGCTGACATCGTAAAAACGACAAATGAGATTGATGAGCGTGCTTTTCCCGGCACCCGATGGCCCAACGAGGCCGATCATCTCACCTGGCTCAACCGTCAAATCCAGGCCGTGCAGCACTTCGCGCGTGCCGTATTTGAAGCGGACGCCGCGCAGCTCGATGCGGCCTTGCAGCCGCCCAGGGTGGATGGGCCGCGCCGGCTCCGGCACATTGGACTGTTTATCGAGGATCTCAAATATCCGTTGAGCGCTGGCCGAGGCGCGTTGCACGGCCGAGGCCATGCGGATCATCGACTCAATGCGCGTATAGAACTTGGCAATGTAGGCCAAAAACGCCGTTAGCACTCCCAGAGTGATGCGGCCCTGGTAGATCTGCCAAACTCCCGACGCCCATACGATCAGCAGGCCTCCCGTCGTCAACATCGTCACGGTCGGGCCGAACAGCGACCAAACCTTGTTGAGACGATTGGCGGAGTGGAAAACGCGCTCATTGCTGGCCTTGAAGCGTTCAATCTCGCGAGCTTCCTGAGCGAACGCCTTGACAACGCGGATGCCGGGAATGGTGTCGGCGACAACGCTGGTCATCGATCCCCAAGCCGCTCCTGCCTGCCGATAGCCGCGCAGCAGCCGGCCGCGCACTCGTGCCACCATCCACACGATCAGTGGAAACGGACACAGCGCTGCCACGGCCAACAGCGGATTGATCGACAACAAAATCACGGCCGTCATGACGATCATCAAGAGGTCGGTGCCGAAATCAATTAGGTTGATCGACAGGAAGTTGCACAGACGCTCGGTGTCGTTGCTGATGCGCGAGATGAGATCGCCGGTGCGTTTGCCGCCGAAAAACTCCAGCGATAGACGCTGCAGATGCGCGTAGGTCTTGGCCCGTAGATCGGCGCTGATGCGTTCGCTGACCCAGGCCAGCACATACAACTTTGCCCAATCGAGCACCCAGGCCAGCAGTGCCGCCAGCGCCAGACCACCCAGACACCAGAGTGCCAGAGTGGAGTTATCTTTCTTCTCCGCTTCCCAGGGAACGATCACGTCGTCGATGATCGGCCTGGTCAGATACGGTGGCACCAGACTGGCGGCTGTTGCGGCGAGGGTGAGCACGAAGCCAAGAGAAATCAGTCCGGCGCGGGAACGGGAGAAGGCGGCCAGGCGAAACAAGGCCGAGATGGAGGGTCTCACCGGGCCGGCCGCGCACGCTTCACAACGTCCGTCGTCGCCGCGAATGGGCGCCCCACAACTGGGACAAACGGCCACATTCGGCTGTTCGCGTCCCTCCTGTCGGCTCTGCCTCCAGCTGGCCAGCTTTTGTACCAGCCGATGCGCCGCTGTCGTTTTGGCCGCCGTGTACCGCCAGCTTGCCAGGCGACCCGACGCATTCGCAAGCTCTAGCACGGCGGCACTCCCATGCTCATCCGTGCGCAGGACCGTGCCTTCCGTCAACGCCCAACTTTGCCACTGGGCCGCACACGATCCGGCATCTGACGCCGCCGGTTCGCCGCGCGAGAGCAGACGGCGGTCGGTCAGGACCACCAATCCGCGGGCATAGTAGAGGCGATCGTCAAGGTCCGGATCAAACCATGCCAACAGCGTTTCGCCGGGTTCAAGCTGAACAGCCGCTTCGTCGCGCCAGGGGGCCGGCAGTGCGTCCCACTTCTCGTTGGTTCCGTTCAAGTTTTCGTGTTTCTCCCAGCTTGCTGAGGAATCGGGCGATTTGCGGAAAGTTCGTCCGACTTTTCGGGTTATCGGGTGTCACCAGACCGTCATTTTGGTGGAGAATCGCGGCGTACACCTGACCATCGACGCCTCTACCTTCTATACTAGGTTTCGCTAGTGCAATGTCAGCCTGAGCGGCAAAGCGGCCGGCTCTTGGGCTGTCTCATCGTCACGGAGGCTGTTAGCAACGATCATCTGGTTCGTCCAGGTTGAGTATGGCCGTGCGACCTCTCCAAGCTTTTCTCTCCCAAGGCACGCCATTTGCTAACTATGTTCCCGCTTTCATGCGAGAAACGGATTTCGGGTTGGTCCTATGCGGAGAGTGCGGAGCCGCGCCGCCTCGGCGCCCAGATGAGACAAAGGCCGTAACCTGTGTGGTGTCGTGTTGCACAGGCCCGCAGATATCCCAGAGATTCTTCAATGCCCAATGCAGAATGCGGAATGCAGAGATAAAAACGGATTTTGCGATTCTTCTGCATTCTGCGTTCTGCATTGGGCATTGGGGAGCCACACCCCGCAAGAGGGTGGGAGGAGAACATACACATGGACTTTCGGCGAATCCGGCTTCTTGACGGCCCGAACATCTGGGCGAACTTTCCCGTCCTGGAAGCCTGGGTTGATCTCGGTCCCTTAAAGGATTCTCCGTCCGATGAACTGCCCGGCTTCAACGAGCGCTTGATGGCCTGGCTCCCTTCCCTGATCGAGCATCGCTGTAGCGTCGGCCGGCGCGGCGGCTTCTTCGAGCGTCTCCGCCGCGGCACCTGGCAGGCGCATATTCTCGAACACGTTGCCCTGGAACTGCAATCGCTGGCCGGAACTCCGGTTGGCTTTGGCCGTACCCGCGAAACGCATGAGGACGGCGTGTACAAGGTGGCCTTTGAATTCGAGTACGAAGATCTTGGCCGCGCCTCTCTGGAGGTTGCACGCGATCTGTGCCTGGCCGCCGTGTATGATCGACCCTTCGACGTGGAGGACGCCCTTGCGCGCCTGCGCGCTTTGACTGAACATCTTCGTCCGCAAGCGATCGAAACCGCACTGGTGCAGGCCGCTCGTCAGCGCCAGATCGCCATACGCCGCCTCGACGACACGGACACGTTTCTTCTGGGACAGGGGGTTCGACAACAACGCCTCTCCCTCTCCAGTCTCACGCCGCCCCTTGACGGATTTCTTGATCGCCTCTTCCCCGACGGACAAACGGGCCGCATCCCCATCGCGGCCGTCACCGGCGTAAACGGTAAAACGACGACCACGCGCCTGATTGCCCACATACTGACGTGTGCCCGGCGCTGCGTCGGCATGACCTGCACGGAGGGCATTTACATTGCCTCTCAGCGCGTTGAAGCCGGCGATTGCAGTGGGCCGCTCAGTGCGCGCCGTGTCTTGAGCGATCCGCTCGTCGAGTCGGCCGTGCTTGAGACAGCGCGCGGCGGCATCCTCCGCGCCGGACTCGGCTTTGATCGCTGCGATGTCGCCGTCGTCACCAACATTGCCGAAGGCGATCACCTGGGCATAAGCGACATCGAAACCGTCGAGCAGCTGGCGCGCGTCAAGCGCACGATTGTCGAGGTTGTCGCACCGGACGGACATGCCATTCTCAAGGCCGATGATCCCCTGGTGACCGAGATGGCGTCGTATTGTCCAGGCTCGATTGTTTTCTTTGCGCGCGATGGCCAACATCCCGTGATCCTCGAACAGCGCCGCCGCGGAGGGCGCGCCGCTTTCGTCCGCGATCGACGCATCATTCTCGCCGAGGGTTCGCAGGAGATCCCCCTGGTGCATCTGGAAAAAGTGCCGATGACGCACGGTGGGTACGTCGGTTTCCAGGTTGAGAATGCCCTGGCCGCCGCTGCCGCTGTCTGGGTAATGGGCGTGCCTTGCGAAGTCATCCTCGCCGGTCTGGAATCGTTCGTCGCCGACTTCGAGCATACACCGGCGCGTTTCAACCTGTTCGACTTCAACGGCGCCACTGTCATCCTGGATTACGGCCACAATACCTCCTCGCTCGCATCTCTGCTGGAGACCTTCGAGCCGCTGCCGCACAAGTTCCGCTCTGCCGTATACTCCGCGGCAGGCGACCGCCGCGACAGCGATATGATCCGTCAGGCCGAGTTGCTGGGCGACGCCTTCGATCGCGTCATCCTGTTCGAGGAGGAGAACTGCATCCGCGGCCGGGCCTGGGGCGAAATCAACGCCATTTTCCGCAAGGGACTGGATGGCCGCCGTCGCGTCCAGCACATCGAGGAAGTGCAAGGCGCCATCGCCGCACTGGAGCATGCGCTGGCCACAGCCAGGGCTGGCGACCTGCTCTTGGTCCAGGTGGATCTGGTCGATGATACGATGGAGCTGATGCGCCGCTATATGGAAGCTGACGGCTTTTGCCGGCAGATTACCTTCCGGGAAGCGCTGTCTCTCCCTCGGTCGCGCCGGCGACCCACGTCGATCGCTCAGGGGCGTCTGCCGGAATAAACTCATTCCGTCCGAGCCGCGCACGCAGCGCAGCGGAGTAAGCGGTTGGCCACTCGGCTGCTTACT
>DATBHJ010000138.1:0-3314 GCA_036557565.1 Gemmataceae bacterium | reverse complement strand
GCCGCCATCGCCTCGGCTAGTGTATCGGGTTTGTCGTCCTCGAAGGCCAGCCCGCCGTAGTCCAGCGCCCTGACGACGAAGCCGAACATCTCCTGGTCGCCAATCTCGATATGCCCGTAGCCCCGGACCCATTGGGCGATGACCGGGAAAAGCATCTCGACGCTCTGCTGTTCGGCGGTCGGCTTCACCATGCCGACCCGGTGGGCGTCTCGCTGCTGCCGTCGAGGAAGTTGACCCAGCCGATCACCCGCAGCACGGCGCAGGCCCATACTTCTGGCTTGCCCCTGGTGAGCGGCGACGGGCGTTTCCGTGCCAGCACCGCTACCAGCTTTCGGCAAAGCATCTGGTATTCCCAGGTCAGAAAGCCAGGAACCAGGCGGACGAATAGGCAGGAATGGAAGCATCTCGACATCGAGAGCCTCATGTTGTGGGTCAGGAATCGGAACGCCCGGCATCGTCTCCTGCGGTTGTGGTTTGTTCTTTCTCCACGGCCCGGTAAGATGAAGAACTCCTGGAAACAGCGTCAGGCCATTCGCAAGCCCGAACTCGAAACCATTATCGCACACCGGCGGAAATCGAGAAGCAGAATCGAGGCAGTGACGACGCCCGGCCTGACTGACGGAGAAACTTGGGAGTGCCCCGAATGGGTGATAAACTGCAAGGGTCAGGGCGGCGAAGCCGTTACCGAAGTATCGCCTCGCTCCTGCTGGCGGCGCTCGGTCTGTACCTTGTGAGCGCCTACATTCTCCTGCCGTCTGCTTGGCGTAGGTATACGAAACGGCATCCAGCCCTGGAGGATGCACCCCGAATTACGCACACGGCCAACGGCATTGCCGGCGATCCGCTGAACATCGGTCTGGTGGGGATCGAGGAAGAACTCCAGATTGCCATGCTCGCAGCGAAATGGTTTCCTGCCAACCCGATCACACTCAGGAGTTCGTTGCGCATCGCTGCCGGCACGGTTTTACGGCGCTCCTATGACGACGCCCCCGTGAGCAATCTCTTTCTCTTCGGTCGCAAACAAGACCTGGCATTCGAGCAACCCGTGGGCAATGATCCTCGTCGCCGCCATCACGTTCGTTTTTGGCAAGCCGAGAAGGTGGACGAGCAGGGTAGACCGCTGTGGATAGGGGCTGCGACATTTGATACCAGAGTGGGCCTGAGCCACACGACCGGCCAGATCACTCACCACATCTCGCCCGACGTGGACCACGAGCGTGACAAACTGATGAACGACCTGAATCAAGCGAAACAGTTGACCGTGAAGTATTGGGTGGACGGCTTCCACAAGAAACTGGCCGGGAGAAATGGGGGCGGCGACCCCTACCACACGGACGGGCGATTGGCGGTGGGCGTCTTGGTGATTCGAGAGCCGTAGGTGAAAGAAATCTTCGAGATTCTTCCCAAACCGCCGAAGGAGACGGCCTGGGGACTTCAAGCGGTCGTGAAAGACCTCGATGGGCGCTCCGTAGCATTGACGCAGCGACGGTGATTGTTCCAGAAGGTCGAGGACTGAACGTCGAGTCTTTCATACCGAATTCGCTGGCTCAGATGCCGTAAAATGACGATGGATCGCCCTGGGCTGCCCTCGAATGTTACCGGCAATGCGCAGCGAAACAGAATACTACCTGCCTCTCGTGTCAGCGCCCGCCCAAGGCACCGCCGAGAAAGTCTTCGATCTCGTCTGGCGGTTCGACTTTACCACTCCTGGCTTCTGTTTGCTCGACATCGGCTCAAGCGTTGACTCGCACACCCTACGTTCCTGGATGATGGACTTGAAGGAGCGCTTGAGCGAGGTCGGCGTGCGGCGTGGCCGGCGACCATTCCTCTTCCGGTCGATGGGCCGCTTCGACCAACAGGAGACGACGAAGTTCCACCTGGATGGGGCACCCGCCGAATCCATGCTTATGCTGGGCTACGAGCCATCGAAGGTTCGCAGCCGGCTGTTCCTGGCTGATTATGCCCGTGCCACTTTCGACCTGGGCATCACGCCGCAGCAGTTCTTGCAAGACTTCAATCCAATGTACCGTCGTGGCGAGGAGTTGCTGGGCCGCTACGTCACGGAACTGCCGCAGCTTGCCGAGGGCCATGCCCGCATTCTTCTCATCAACAATAGCTCGTTGCCGTTCACGGAGGATGGGGCGAACCCGCTGGGCGTCATGCACAAGGCCGAGGTTATGGACCCCACCGAGTCCGAACGTCGGATCGTCAACTCCACGATGCTGGTTACGGAGGGCGGAGAGATCGGCCCGGAGAAGCAGCGGGAGTTCATCGTCACTGACAAGATCAGCCAGAAGGCGTATTGAAGGTGGTCGCCAGTCCTCGGTCCAGGCAGCTTGGAGTATGTCAAATGGCGCTCGATGACGCAGCACTCTTGAAGGAATGGCAAGCGCTGTCGAAGGATTGGTATTCGATTTACCAGTGGGCACGGGCAAGCAGGGCGGGCTACACCGAACTGATCGCCGGCTGGATCGACAGGGAGTTTCCCGGAATTCGGCTCGCAACCGAAGGCTTGCGGCAACGGCCATTCCGGGTTTCGGTAGTTACCCTCTGCGCGGCACGGTGTCGCCAGAGCAGCCACAAGTCATTGTCCAGCTTAGACTTTCGCAGTCGAGCCGGCCGTCCGTGCCGCGCAGAGGGTCACTACCCCCTACTGTCAACGCAGAGCGCGGGTCGTCGGTGATAGCTGTCTTTACAGTGAAAAGCCTGACCCCACGTTGCTGAACCAAATTCGCCAAGCGGTCGGGCACGACAACTTGGTTTTCGTCTACGACGACCACGAAAAGCGATTAAAAGGAGAAGTGTTGGAGTTTCGCAGGTTGGTTCGGCGTTATCGCCCGAAGTGAAGGCCATCGTGGGCGGAGTTTGCAGGGCTGTCGGCACGCCCCAGGCGTTCGACGGATCGCCCCGCCGGTCAGCGGCGAGGAGGGGCTGAGGGAGCGAAGGCCAGGAACGCCTCCTCGGTCGCCTGCCGAGGTCAAGCGGCGGTCCCGAAGTGGTTGGCCAAGGGAGCGGAGGAGCGCATGAAAATCCGGCTCCACTCACTGCCCACAAGCTTCATGCCCTCTCCGTCGCACATTGTCGGTGCGCTCAGTCGTCCGTTCAGCACTCTCCTGTTCTCCGCCGGTACAATGAACCGAAGGAGCAAGCCACGACCTCGAACACGAACCTCTCTCTTTACCATCGGCCACTCGAACCACCCCCTGGATCGCTTCCTGGCCCTGCTCGTCCAGCACGAGATCGAGGCCCTGGTGGACATCCGGCGCTTCCCCGGCTCCAGAAAACACCCCCACTTCAGCCGGGACAACCTCGCC
>DATBHJ010000137.1:0-44571 GCA_036557565.1 Gemmataceae bacterium | reverse complement strand
TATTGAAGCCCTTGACATCGTTGCTTCGGTAGGCACTGAGGATGGTTGCCAAAGTTAGCACGGCTGGGTTGTGCCCTGTACCTTGCCTTTCGGCGGCGAATGCCTGGATCAGCGACTGCCACTGGTCTCCGTTGTCGGTCGGAGGCACCATCAACGGAGAAACCAGACGAGCCACCTTGGCATACACCTCCAGGTGGTGCGCCAATTCGAGAATCTTCTGCTGGTAAATATCTCTGTTTTCCGGCTTCAGTTTATCCGCCGCCTCTGCGTGCTCGGAAATCAGTTCGTACTTTCCCATCAGCTCGTCAACGGAATAGCGCCAAAAGAGCGGTCGCGCTTCCAAACCGAGTTGAGCCAGCACCTGATCATTCTCGATGCGGAAGATTTTCAAGGCGGAAGCCGATTCCTTGTGGGCCATCGTGTCCGTCAGCCAGCGGATGGCCGGTTGGGTTTGTCCGTTCTCATCCTTGTAGTCTTGGCGATTGCTGATAGCCATCAGCGTGGTGCGCGCAACACTGTCCAGGGGCTTCATGCGGCCCTCATGGATCACGGGAATGCTGCCGAACTCTTGTAAGTTCATTTTGGCCGATCCGAGGCTGGGCGGCATTAGAGCGAAAATGAGCACGAGCGTGGCCGCGCCGACAACTAACCACGGGAATATCTTGCCGAAATCGTTCATGGCGTGGTCCTCCGTCGTAAAAAGCTCACCAGATGTATGCCAAAATGAATGGTCATCCCCAACGCCACCATCGCGCAGGAAAAGTAGGGCATCAGCCAACCCGGATTGGTGACGACCTGGAGCTTGGTACCCCTGTCGTTGGGTATCCAGCTAGCTTGGTAAAACGTTGCACCCCGATAACGCAACGGATTGTTCATGTAGATCAGCGTCTCGCGATCGACGCTGTGCTCCGGATCGATTACTCGCACACGGCTGGAGAAATTCAGCGGCGTGTTCGTGCCCGGGTATAAGTCGTGACGGAACTCTTCCAGATGGAGTGTGTAGGGCGTGTATTCGCGCTGAAGGCGAAGTGCAATTTGGTATTCCTTGCCCCCCACCTTGACGGTTTGCCCCTCGTCTATCCAGGTCGTCGCCAGGTAGGTGCCCAGAGAGGACCCGTTACCTTTGTCGCGGAGAGTCACGTATGCAGCGGGCATATCGATTCGCTGATCGGCGTCCGTCCCTCTGCCGGGCTTTTCCTCATCCACAACACCTTCCACCCCCGCGCCGGCAGTGGCCAGATTCTTCTCGTCCGCCTTGACTTTCCGCGGCTCGGCAGAGTTAACCATATAACGGTTTACTTCGATGTCAAAAGGCAACTGTTCGTCCCGAATCCATTCACTGCCTTGTCTCAGCTTGAGCATCGATCCAGGCACTACAACGACATGATCCGTTTTGCGATCACTGGAGTCGATGACGGCTAACTCCGGTTTGTCGGTATGAATGACGTAATTGCTCGATTCACCGGTCACGATTACCATCATGCCCTCGACGGCAAACAGCCCGGTGACCAATTCACCGAGCATGAGCACGATCAAGCCCGCGTGAATAAGCAAAATACCCGAACGCTTCCAGCTGATACGGAAACGAACAAGGTGAGCCGCGACCAAATTGACGAGCAGCGCCCCGCCGATGATGTAACCACCGGGGAATGGGAAGCTCCCCGAGACCTGCCACGTCTTGGGGAACCAGAAAAAGACTTGGCCGAAGCGCACAAACACTTGGAACGGAATCCACGCCAGCCAAGTTCGGAAGTAGCCGTGGAGGATGGCCCATAAGCCATTGTCCATCTGCGCCAACGTTCCGCAGAAAATGAGGATAATCGACAACACAAAGAGAACGACCGTCAGGCGCAGCGATGCGAATGGCTTGAGCAATTTCTTGAGTGGCTTCAAGCGATCGCCGCGCCGCGCCGGCTGGAGGGGCATGGCGGCGACCGGCGGGGCTGGCGCTGTCGTGATTTGTGTGGAGGCATTATTCATGGGCAGCTCCTTGGCCGTCTGCGAAGCGAATCGACTTCACGAACGCTTCAAAGGCGGCTTGCTGTTTGCCGACCAGTTCAGGGGATCCCTTCATCTTAATGAACCAAGTTTGTCCTCCGTGGACAATCCAGGCGCCGAGCATTCGCTGGGGGCCGGTCGGATCACGACCCATCAGATCGATGTATGGCGCTTTGCCGTCGGCGACATCGAGTTCGCGCAGTTCCTTCCGAAGTTGCGCGTCATCATTGATCGGTTCGAGTCCGAGTTGCCGCCGCCAGCGGTTGACGTTGGCTCGGGCGCCACCACCATCTCCGGCCAATGGCACTACAGAGACTTCGGCGCTATTGCCGCCGTCGCGGACCATGAAAACCGCTAATCGCGGAACTCCCTGGGGCGCGTCGGGGGGTCGTTCTTCCCAATCGTCCGGCTTGGTGATATGGAAGAGACGACCTCGCGCTTGGGCTGGTCCGCCGCGTTTTCGAGATCCGCCCACGAAATCGACGCGCGTGGCTGGAGTACCATCGACTTTCACGTTTCCGACCAGCTTCTGCAATGTGTCCTCGCCGATTGGTCCCAGTCCTAGCTGACCGCGCCAGCGATCGATGTTAGCCCGAGGATCTTTCGCTCCCGGCGGAAGTTTCGTAACGGTGATTTCCGGAGCCGATCCATCACCCTCTTTGCGCAGGCGGGCATATAGCTCGCCAACGCCGAGCATCTGCTTCCAGCCATCCGGCAGCTTCCATTCGATTGGCTCGCGCTCTTCGTTGGTGAAGCGGATGGAATCGACCAAGCGATCGAACACCGGCGCAACTTCGGCGACTGCTTGCTCCGTCCCCATGACCTTGAAGAACCATACATTCTTCTCACGCGGCACCATGACGGCCAGCAGGCGCTGCTTTTCCCTCTCGCCAACAGATTGCGGTTCCTTCGGCACATCATAAGAGCGGATTTGCTCTTGCTCCTGGCAGCCGGCCAAAGCGAGGACGGCGCAAACGAGCCAAAAGCCGCGGTGAGCGAGAGTGCGTTTCCATGCCATGCGAAGGACCTTCGTTTCCAGACGCGATCCCGAAGAGGCGGGATTGGGTTGGGTAGGGGCGGTGAGCGCCGTTTTGTGTATCGTCGCACGGAGTCCGTGAAGCGTCAAGTCAGGGTTTCCACGACAGCGAACCGTAGGGCGCAAGCCGGGACAAGGAACAACCAACTCATTTATGCTGTCTCAGTGGCGGCTTCTTTTCAAGATCAAAACGATCTTTTTGTCCAGAATGCTCAGTTCGTTTTCATCTCTGTTCGGCGTCCCTCCCACTCATCGGTGTGGCGACGCTTCGCCGATGTGTTTGTTGAGGGGACTTTTCCTTCGACGGCTGCCACCCCTTGTCCCTTTCCAGTGGCGTTCCTATTAGTAACCTAGGGAAGGAACCCGCCGCCCGTCCTCGACAACGTGTCGAGGTTTCTTTTTGGACTACATTGTGAAAAAAGTCACGAAGTAGGTCGCCGAGATGGACTTCACGCTCTCCACCTATTATCCGATCTTTCTGTATCTTCTGGTGATCATCGGCTTCGCAGTATCAGTCTTGCTCGTCACGCATCTCATTGGACCCAAGCACCGAACGCCGACCAAACAGATGCCCTATGAATCGGGCATGGACCCGATCGGCGATGCGAGGCAGCGCTTCGACGTGAAGTTCTACTTGATTGCCATTCTCTTTCTTGTCTTCGATGTGGAATTGTTGTTCTTGTATCCGTGGGCGGCGCTGTATCCGTGGAGCAGCGGCCCCGATGAGCCGGCTTCGTTTCTGCCAGCCGAGTTGCACACTCTGGTGTTCTGGGAAGTGCTGCTGTTCCTGTTGACGGTGGTGGTCGCCTATGTTTACGCCTGGCGGAGAGGGGTGTTCCGATGGCGGTAGGAGGATTGTCCGAGAGCGTCATGGTGACGCAGCTGGACAAATTGGCCAGCTGGGTGCGCAAGAACAGCCTCTGGCCGATGCCGTTCGCCACAGCCTGTTGCGGCATCGAGTTGATGGCAACGGGGGCTTCGCGTCACGACATTGCCCGCTTCGGGGCCGAGGCCATGCGTTTCTCGCCTCGCCAATGCGATCTGATGATCGTCGCCGGCCGCGTGGCCATGAAGATGATGCCGGTGCTGCAGCGCATCTGGATGCAAATGCCGGAGCCGAAATGGTGCATTTCGATGGGTGCCTGCGCCTCGTCGGGCGGCGTCTTCGACACCTACGCTGTTGTACAGGGCATCGATCGCTTTATCCCGGTGGATGTGTACGTTCCAGGCTGTCCGCCGCGGCCCGAACAGTTGTTGCAATCGGTAATCGATTTGCAGGCGAAGATACAGGCCACCGGAACCATAAACGGCAAGGAATTTCAAGAGCAGCGCATGTGGCCGCATCCGCCGAGGCCACTGGGTATCGAGGTGCCGCCCGAACAGAAAATGGTCGCTCCCGGCAATTTCGCCTCGGCCACGCGCTTGCAACCGGATGGACGATCATGACTCACGAAGACATCATCGCCAAACTCCGCGAGAAGTTCGGCGATGCGTTCACGACCTCCGAGTTCCGCGATAATCACCGGGTCATCGTGCCGGCTGAGCGCGTCTATGCCGTCCTGGAGTTTCTCAAGCAACAGTGCGGGTTCGACCTTCTCTCCGAACTGGGTGGTGCCGATTATTTGCAATTCCCCAACGCCAGGGACCGCTATGGCGTGTGGTACGTGTTGGTCAACACGGCCACCGCCGTTCGCCTGATCGTCAAGACATTCGCCAACGATCCCGAACCGACCGTGCCTTCTGTATTTGCGTTGTGGAAGGGTGCCGACTGGATGGAGCGCGAGGTCTACGATATGTATGGCGTCGTCTTCGACGGCCATCCCGATTTGCGGCGCATTCTGATGCCCGATGAATTCACGGCGTTCCCCCTGCGGAAAGACTATCCGATGCGCGGCCGCGGCGAGCGTCACAATTTCCCGGTGATTACGCGCCCCGAAAGCTAGACCGAGGGAGATGTCATGCCTCTCGAATTAGCCGATGCCATCACCCTACCGGAAGGACCGGAACGCGAATACTTATGGACCCTCAATTTTGGTCCCCAGCATCCCGCCACGCATACGACGCTGCGCATCATTCTGACACTCGATGGCGAAACCATCGTCAAGGCCGTGCCGGATATTGGCTATTTGCACAGCGGTTTCGAAAAGCTCGGTGAACACCTCGATTACAACCAGTATGTCACCATTGTCGATCGTAAGAATTACATTTCGCCGGTTGCCAACGAGGTTGCCTGGTTTGAGGCCGTCGAAAAACTGATGGGCATCGAGCTGACGCCGCGCTGCAAGTACATTCGCGTCATCTTCAACGAGCTGATGCGCATTCACGATCACTTGCTCTGTTGCGGCGCGGCGGCGCTCGACCTCGGCGGCTTCACCGCTTTCCTCTACGCCTTCAATCAGAAGGAAAAGATCTACGACATTTGCGAACGCGCCGCCGGCCAGCGCTTCCACCCCAGCTATCTGCGAGTCGGTGGATTGCTGAACGATGTCGATGAAAAATGGATTGAAATGGTGCGTGCGTTTGTCCGCGATTTTCCCCAGGCGTGGAATGACATCGTTCGTCTGCTCAATCGCAATCGCATTTTCATCGAGCGCACCAAGGACATTGGTGTGCTGTCCAAGGAAGACGCCAATAACCTGAGTTGCACCGGACCCATCGCTCGTGCCAGCGGCGTTGTCCGCGACCTGCGCAAGGATGAGCCGTATCTGGCTTACCGCGACTTCGACTTCAAGGTGGTGTGCGCGCGGGAAGGCGATTGCTACGCTCGCTATCTCGTCCGCATGGAAGAGATGCTCGAAAGCTGCAAGATCATCCACCAGGCCCTCGAGAATCTGCCGTCCGGTCCCGTCAATGTTGATGCCAACAGCAAAGCAACGATGCCCAATCAGCTCTCGGTTTATCGCAGCATCGAGGGGTTGATCCACCATTTCGAGCTGATTATGAGCAACCGGCAATGGCACACACCGGTTGACGAAGTGTATGCGGCCATCGAGTCGCCCAATGGCGAATTGGGTTATTATGTGATCGCCGACGGCAGCGGCGTGGCGTACCGTACACGGACCCGCCCGCCGTCCTTCATCCATTTTGCGATCTTCCCGTATTTGATCGTTGGCCATCAAGTCAGTGATGTCGTGGCGGTGCTGGGCAGTTTGAACATCATCGCGGCGGAGTTGGATCGATGAGTGTGTTAAGTGAAGAATTAAAACAGAAGATCCTCGCTTACATTCCTCGTTATCCGAGCAAGCAGGCGGTGACTCTCCCAGCCCTGCACATCGTCCAGGACGCGCTGCGCTGTGTACCTCTGGAAGCGATACGCGAAATCGCCGATATGTTGGATCTCAGTCCCGCCGAGGTCCACGATACGATGAGTTTTTACGGCTTCTTCCGCGAGGAGAAGCATCCCCTGGGCAGGACGCGGCTGTGGGTCTGCCGCAGTCTGGCGTGTGGCCTGCGCGGCGCCGATGAATTGCTCGATACCGTGTGCAAGAAACTGAACGTGCATCCCGGTGGCACGAGCGCGGACGGAAAGATCACTGTCGAGTTCGCCGAGTGCATCGGCGCTTGCGAAGGCGCTCCCGCTGTGTTGATCGACGATGAAGCACGGATGAACATTACGCCGGACAAGGTTGATGGGCTATTGGACGAATTGCGTCGCTGACCCATGACAGGGAATTCTTGATATGGCTGAGTTTGAACCGGTTCTTCTGCGTCGTGTTCTTCGCAAGGCCAGTCCGTGGCTGGATGCTTATCGTGCCGACGGCGGCTATCGCGCGTTGCAGAAGGCCGTTCACGAGATGACGGCGGCCCAGGTTGTCGATGTTGTCAAGGCGTCCGGCCTGCGCGGGCGTGGCGGCGCCGGCTTCCCGACTGGGTTGAAGTGGACATTTCTTCCCAAGGACCACCCCGGTCCCATTTACATGTGCATCAACGCCGACGAGAGCGAGCCGTGCACATTTAATAATCGCATATTGATGGAGGAAGATCCCCATCAGGTTCTTGAAGGGATTATCCTGTCCTGCTATGCGACGCGAGCCAGCACGGCGTATCTGTATCTGCGTTATGAGTATGGCCGTAGTTATCGTGTTTTGCAGCAAGCCATAGATGAACTGTACAACAACAATTTGCTTGGCCGCAACATTCTCGGTAAGGAGTTCCATCTCGATATTTATCTGCATCGCGGAGCCGGCGCTTACATCTGCGGTGAGGAAACGGGACTGATCGAAAGTTTGGAAGGCAAGCGTGGTTGGCCTCGCATCAAGCCGCCGTTCCCTGCAGTCGAAGGAGCGTTTCGCAAGCCGACGGTCGTGAACAATATCGAAACCGTGGCGTGCGTCACGCACATCATCGACCGCGGGGCCGAATGGTTCAAGTCGATGGGCGTTCCAGCCGATCCGAAAAACCCACGCGACGCCGGCAGCTATGGACCAAAACTCTATTGCATCAGCGGTCACGTCAACAAGCCGTGTTGCGTTGAATTGCCCATGGGCATCAGTTTGCGCGAATTGGTGGACAAGCATGGCGGAGGGGTGTGGAAAGGCCGCAAGGCCAAGGGGGCAATTCCTGGCGGCATCAGCATGGGCATCATGAGGGAGGCCGAGTTCGATACGCCATTGGATTTCGCCGGGCCCGGCAAAGTCGGCTGTTTGGGATTGGGTACCGCTGCTGTGACCGTGTTCGACGAAGAAACCAGCATAGTCGATGTCTTATATAACATTTGTCGTTTCTTTGCCCATGAATCGTGCGGACAGTGCACGCCCTGTCGTGAAGGCACAGGATGGATGCTGAAAATCGTGGATCGTCTGCGCCGTGGTCAGGGTCGTTTGGAGGATCTGAAAATCCTTGAAGTAGCCGGCGATCAAATGGGCATCATGCCCGGAACGACCATCTGTGGTTTGGCCGATGGGGCAGGTTGGCCGGTCAAGAACGCTATACGCAAATTCCGGCCGGAGTTCGAGCAGTACATCCGCAGCGCGCGGAAGAGTCGATTGGTGGAGCTAGCTATGGCTCATTGATGCGAGTCTTACTGCGAGCGAGGAGTCATCACATGAAATCGTTCTATGGTTTGGTTGTTTGCACGCTCGTACTTTGTGCGACTTTGCTTCTGCCGGGTTGCAGGAAGAAATCAGTTGCCGTCCAAAAAGAAGAGGCAGCGGCCCAAAACGAGAACGCGGCACAACCCCAAGGCAACCCAGTGTTGCCGAAGCGCGGGCAACAGCTACAGAGCGGCGGCGTTGTTCAGAGCGTGCGCGAAGCCGCCCGGCGCGCCGTGGACCTCAACCAATTGAAGAACTTCTCGCTGGCTTACTTCCAGTATCAGACTCTCAACGGGCAGGGGCCCTCTCGCGTGGAGGACATCAAGGATTCGCTCGACCGCGATATGCTTGAAGCGCTCAAGGAGGGAACGTGCGTAGCCATTTGGGGCCTTCGCAACCCCTCGCAGGACACGATCGTCGCCTATGTGAACTATTCTGACAGCACTGGAACACGAATCGTCGCTACCGGCGACGGGGGAGCGCGGCGGATAAGTCAGCAGGAATTTGATGCGGCGATGAAGGCGAAGTGAACAAGCACACCAGCGGGAAGGTTTCATGGCCACGGTCTATGTCAACGGCAAGCCGGTCGATATCGGCAACGAAAAGCTAAATCTCATCCAGGCCGCTCAGAAGGCAGGCGTGCTCATTCCTCATTACTGTTGGCACCCGGCGCTGACGGTTGTTGCCAGTTGTCGTATGTGCCTGGTCGAGGTTGGCGAACGCAAACCTGATGGCACCGTCGCCATGCAGCCCAAAGTCGTGCCCGGTTGCCAGACGCCCGCCAAGGACGGCACCGTCATCGTCACCAACAGCACCAAAGCCGAATTCGCGCAGGAGCAGACTCTCGAAGATCTACTGCTTAATCATCCACTCGATTGCCCTGTCTGCGACAAAGCAGGTGAGTGTCTGCTGCAAGATTACACATTCAATTTCGGTCGAGCGCACAGCCGGATGATCGATGCAAAGAATACCCCGCCAAACAAACCTTATATTGGAGACAATGTAACCCTATTTACAGATCGCTGTATCATGTGTTCGCGCTGTGTGCGCTTCACACGAGAAATATCCGGAACTGCGGAGCTTCAGGTCACCAATCGCGGTCATCATTCGGAAATCGACATTTTCCCCGGTGAACCGCTCAATAACAAGCTGGCGACGAATGTTGTCGATCTTTGTCCTGTCGGTGCGCTTTGCAGCAAGGATTTCCTTTATAAACAACGTGTTTGGAATCTGAAAACCAAGGAAAGCGTTTGCGCCGACTGCTCGACGGGTTGCAGCGTTTGGTTGGACGGTAACAAGAGCATCGTTTATCGCTTACGGCCGCGCTACAATCCGAAAGCGCAGGGCCATTTCATGTGTGACGAGGGCCGGCTTGGGTATCACTACGTCAATTCCATCGAGCGCTTTCTTCGACCGATGGCGCGGCGCGACGGCCGATTGACACCACTTTTGTGGACAGAGATTCTCCCCTCGATTCGCCGCGCGTTTCAGAACGCGGTCCAGAAGGACGCAGCCAGCGTTGTCGGCGTAATCTCGCCGTTCTTGACCTGCGAAGAAGCGTATCTGATCGCCAAGTTCCTCAAGAGTTTGTCCGGCCAGGTGCGCTTAGTGATGGGTCCCGTGCCGAGGATCGGCGAGGACGACACCTATCCAAAAGATCGCCGTGGCCGACCGATTCAGCCGGTCAAGTTCACCATTCGTGCCGAGAAATGTCCCAATCGGCGTGGCGTTGAGGAAGTTTTGCGACACTTTCAGGGCGAGATCATTCCATTTGAGGAAGTTGTGCGCGGAGCTGCCGAGGGGCGCGTTCAGGCGTTGTATTTGGCGGCTGGTTATCCGCCGCAGTCGGGCTGCTGGATCAGCGAAATGCAGGCCCAGGCGCTGCACCATGTGCCGCTGATTGTCTGTCACGATCTGCTGCCCTCGCCGATCAGCAATGTCGCCCATTACATCCTGCCGGCGGCGAGCTGGGCCGAGAAGGAGGGCACCTTCGTCAATCACGCCGGATTGGCTCAGGCAATTCACTGGGGAGTCGTGCCGACGGGCGAGGTCCGCACCGATGGCCAGGTTTTTCTTGATCTCATGGAGCGACGCGGCCTACTACATGCCCCGACGCTGCGGAAGGAATTGGCCGCCGAGGTGCCGTATTTCGCAGCACTGGCCGGGGGAGACCCTGGCGAATATGGCATTCCTCTGGAAGGTCATAAAGGATGAGGCGAGGGTGAATTGAGCACGGAATTGGGCTTTAGCTTCTGGATCTCATTACTGTTCATCGCGATCATCATGGGCGCGTTGCAGGGGACATGCGCCTACTTGATTCTGGCCGAGCGCAAAATCTCGGCTTGGGCGCAGGACCGGCTCGGACCCAACCGCGTCGGCCCCTGGGGACTTTTGCAACCAATCGCCGATGGCATCAAGTTCCTGCTAAAGGAAGACATCATCCCCAGCCATGTAGACAAACTGTTCTACATGCTTGGTCCCAGCATCGCCGTCAGTACAGCCCTGTTGGCGTTCGCCGTCGTTCCCTTCGGTCCTACTACGCCGCCGCCGGTTCTTGTGGATTACCGTGTGAATCCGCCACAAGCCGCGTGGCCGCAAACGATCGAAGAGAAGAACGATATCCTTGAAGCTGATCGCAAACATGCTGAACAAACAGGCGACAAGACGTATAAGACCAAATTCGACGAATACAACGACACGATTCAATTCGTCATCGCACCGCACGTCAGCATTGGCATCGTCTTCAATCTGGCGGTGGGAAGTCTTGCGGTCTATGGCGTCTTGCTGGGCGGTTGGTCGTCGAACAATAAGTACAGCATGCTCGGCGCCTTGCGCTCCAGCGCTCAACTCATTAGCTATGAGATCCCAATGGGCATGTCGGTTCTGGGCGTTTTGCTCGTGTCCGGCTCGCTCAATCTGGAAACAATCATTGACTATCAGGTCCGTCATGGCTGGAACGTCCTCTTCCAGCCGTTGGCGGCTCTGTTATTCATCACGAGCATTTTTGCCGAGTGCAATCGTCTGCCTTTCGATCTGCCCGAAGCCGAACAAGAACTCGTCGGCGGCTATCACACCGAGTATAGCGCCATGAAATTTGCGCTGTATTTTCTCGGCGAATACACGCACATGATTACGACAAGTTTCCTGGTTGCCGTGATGTTTTTCGGTGGTTGGCAATTGTTTCCAGGAGTGGACATGCCGGGCGGTGTGGGCGGCGCTATTCTGAAATTGATTGTACTGGCCGTCAAGATGGTCTTGTTCATCATCTTCTTCATGCTCATTCGCTGGACCCTGCCGCGTTTTCGTTTCGATCAACTGATGGGACTGACGTGGAAGGTTCTTCTGCCCCTGGCTTTGTTAAACGTTGTGTGGGTAATCGTGGTCAAGCAGTTGCATCTGAGCGACTGGTTGTTGCTACCGCTATCGATCGCCACCATCTTCCTGGTCGCGGGATTGGCGTTGTATATGCCGGGACAGCGTCCACGGGCTCCGGTGCGCCTAGCCGGCCATGTGTCCTCAGGACCGCCGGCCGTGTTGCACGAAGATCAGGTCGTTTGAATGAACGGAGACAGATCATGCCGATTGCCGAGAGTGATGTGAAATGGGTGACGGCGCCGAAAATCGGCTTGTTCGAGCAATTGTATTTGCCGGCGATTTTTCAGGGCTTGCAGACAACTGTGCGGCACACGGCGAAAACGCTCTTCGGCGGCGGCGCTATCACGCAAGAATACCCGGAGGTTGAGCCGAAGCTGCCGCCGAATTATCGCGGCGTACATCGCCTCAACCGCGATGAGCAAGGCCGCGTCAAGTGCGTGGCCTGTTACATGTGTTCGACCGCCTGCCCCGCCCACTGCATCGACATTGTGGCGGCACCATCACCCTGGCCGGATCGGGAGAAGTATCCCGAGACGTTCGTTATCGACGAATTGCGCTGCATTTACTGCGGCATGTGCGAGCAGGCATGTCCCGTCGATGCCATCGAGCTGACGACGCTTTATGATCTGTCCGGCCTGAGCCGCGAAGAAATGATGTACGACAAGGAGAAGTTGCTCAGTGTATTCGATGAGACAGTGCGAGCGGGCACAGACCCGGTCCGCACGCGCTCTGGTCCGCTCGGTGTCGCCTCGGAATTGCCTGCGGATACGGGTTTGACATCTTCCTCGTCCGCGCAGAGTTGATCGTTTGGCGACGCTTCGCAGGTGTGTTGCGAACCGAAGAGTATTTGTATGCCTTATTGCTTATTCAGCGCTGTTTCGCCTTCTGTAGAGTGGTGGCCAATTGTGTTACCGCTGCTTGCAGGTGGTGCTGCTATTTATTTGCTGCTGCCCCGGCCGCAAGCGTATCCTATGTTGTGGGGGATCGCCCTCGGATTGCCGGCATTAGTGTTGACACTAGTGCTCCTAACGCGCAGCGGAGTTATCTCTCCGGAAACGATCTTGTTCTGGTCGTTCTCGGCTGTGGCCATCCTTGCCGGCACGCTGCTGGTGACGCAGCACAATCCCGCCCGCGCCGCTCTCGCTTTCACGTTGGTCGTGCTTTCTACTTGCGGACTTTTTCTTCTACTCGCTGCGCCGTTCCTCATGGCCGCGACCATTATTATTTATGCCGGTGCGATTATTGTCACTTTTCTGTTCGTTATCATGCTGGCGGCTCAGAGCGGCCTGTCCGACGCGGACGACCGTTCGCGCGAGCCGCTGCTGACCACGCTGACCGGATTTATCCTGCTGGGCACGCTGCTTTTCGTGTTGCAGCACTATGACAACGGCGTGAACGAGGCCGCGCGGGAACTCGATCCCTTGGTCGAACGGGTGCAGAAGATACAGTCGCTGGACACGCGGGAGGCGATGGTCCAGGAAGTCGGCGAGCCGGGCAAAGACGATGATTTGTTCCGTCAATTCAAGAGGGTCTATAGCCGTAAGCCGCAATGGAAGGATCTGGAAGAACGTGTGGAACATGTGGGATTTGACTGGTCTGATATCGATTCAAAAGATGCCAAGGCCGTGGAAAAATCGAAGGAGCAGCTGAAAGCGCTTGGGACCCTCGCGGCCAGCGCCCGCCAACGATTGAACTGGATGCCGCTGTTGGCCAGGGCGCCCTTGTCAAATATGAGCGGCCCGCCTCCGACCGTGGAATTCGAAAACGTTCGCCGCGACGAGACACAGCAGTTACCGCGCATGCCTGCCGACAATGCCGCTTACCTGGGACGTTCGCTTTTCGGTGATTTTTTGCTGCCGGTCGAACTCGGCGGCATGCTGCTCTTGGTGGCCACGGTCGGAGCCATCGCCATCGCGTTTCGTCGTTCGTAAAGGTGAGGAGTTCATGCCCGCTTTGCCTCTGCATCATTACCTGATTGTCGGTGCCATCCTGTTCGCCCTGGGATTGATTGGCTTTCTGGCGCGCCGCAATCTGATCATCATGTTTCTATGCGTGGAGATGATGCTCCAGGGCGTATCCATCAACTTTGCCGCCTTCGCTCGCTATCGCGGCAACTTGCAGGGGCAAGCGTTCATTCTGTTCATCGTGACGGTGGCGGCGTGCGAAGCGGCCATCGCTCTGGCCCTGATTCTGATGCTGTTCCGGAGGCACCATTCACTGGATGTGAGCAAGTGGCAGGAATTGCGCGAACCGGGCGAGGAGCCGACCGAGGACGTCGAGCCGCTGCCGCCCGCGCCGCGCGAGCCTCCGCTGCCGCACCTGACACCGTCCGGCGTCGAACCCGAACATCGTGCCGAGGAGAGTCATGTCTGACGTGCGACCCTTCCTGTGGCTCATTCCGGCACTGCCGCTGACCGCGGCCGTCGTCACCGGCGTGTTCGGCCCGCGCTTGCTGCGCCGCCACAGCCACTGGCCGTGCATCCTCGCCGGCGCCG
Organism: Gemmataceae bacterium; assembly: GCA_036557565.1. Lineage (GTDB taxonomy): Bacteria > Planctomycetota > Planctomycetia > Gemmatales > Gemmataceae > JAJPHU01. The sequence continues at coordinate 30,634 of DATBHJ010000137.1, read as the reverse complement.
GCGCGTGCGTCGTGTCACTCATGACTTTCCTTGCCGTGCATCATGGTATTCGCGACTTCGTGGTATCCCATGAAGGCGGCGCATCCTCGCAGGAAGCAGACCCGCACCCCCATCAGATCAGCGTCTACTACGAGTGGATCAAAGTCGGCGATCCGGGTGCCGGACGCGGGATGGAAGTCGGGTTCGCTCTCAACGCCGATGCGCTCAGCGCCATGATGGTTCTCATGGTGACGTTTGTCGGTACGCTCATCGCTATCTACTCCGTTGGCTACATGCACGACGATGAGGGTTATGCGAGGTTCTTCGCCGAAGTGTCGCTGTTCCTCTTTATGATGACAACGCTCGTCCTGGCGGATAATTTCATTCTCCTTTATCTGGGATGGGAAGGCGTCGGCTTGTGCAGCTATCTGCTGGTAGGTTTCTGGTTCACCAAGCCGTCGGCGGCGGCCGCCGCGCGGAAGGCGTTCCTTGTCACGCGCATTGGCGATATGGGACTTCTGCTCGGCATCTTGCTGTTATGGTCTCGTTTCGGCCATCACCTCGATTACCAGCACATTTTCAATCATGTGGAGAGGGCACGGCAAGCCGGTACACTCGACTACGGCCTGTTGACTACGGCGTGTCTCTTACTCTTGTGCGGTGCGGTCGGCAAATCGGCGCAGTTTCCTTTGCACGTGTGGTTGCCCGATGCAATGGAAGGCCCGACGCCGGTTAGCGCCCTCATCCATGCGGCGACTATGGTGACGGCCGGTGTTTACCTCATTGCTCGTTGCACTCCGCTTTTCATGCTCGCACCGGATGCTCAGGTCGTCGTGGCCACGCTTGGCGCGACGAGCGCACTCTTGACGGCGCTCATCGCCCTGACACAGAACGACCTCAAGCGTGTGCTGGCCTATTCGACAATCAGCCAGCTCGGATACATGTTCCTGGCTCTGGGCAGCGGCGCGCGTTCGGCGGGCGAAGCGTTCGTGACCTTCGCCGTTCTGGCGGCTATGTTTCATTTGTTCACTCATGCGTTCTTCAAGGCGTTACTATTCCTCAGCGCCGGCAGCGTCATGCACGCAATGGGTGGTGTCATCGACATGCGGCGGTTCAGTGGACTGCGCAAGGTATTGCCCCGAACACATTGGACGTTCTTGTGTGGTGCGGGGGCACTTTCCGGCTTTCCACTTCTGTCGGGTTTTTGGAGCAAGGATGAAATTCTCGATGCCGCCTGGACTGCCGGCAATCATGCTGACAGGTATGCGAGTTGGTATCTGCTGCTCTGGCTTGTCGGCCTCATCACGGCCGGCCTGACGGCATTTTATACATTTCGGGCATATTTCATGACATTTTGGGGCGAGGAACGCGTTCCGCAGGAAGCTTACGCCCATCATCACGGCCATACTGCTCACGGCGAAACTCCACAGCTAGAGTCGCCACCCGTGATGACGATTCCATTGATGATCCTCGCGATCTTCGCCCTGGGTGTTGGCGGTGTGCTGGGACCCACTCATTTATTCGGAGGATTTGTCGCCCATACGCCGGGCCTACCTCCCCCCGAACACGAGTCCCTGAACTTCACCATGATGCTCGTCAGTTCACTCGTCGCACTGGGTGGCATCGGTCTGGCCTGGTTGATGTACGTCCGACAGCCGGACCTGCCAGCGAGGATGGCGCGCTCGGCCCAAGGTCTGTATCAGCTATCGCTGAACAAGTTCCACATTGATGAACTGTATGATGCGTTCATCCTGGCGCCCTTGGCCGGATTGACAACGTTCTTGAGAATCTTCGATTTGTATGTACTAGATGGCCTTGTGGATCTGACAGGCCATCTGTTTCGCTGGTTGGGTGTCCGTTTCCGCCCTGTGCAAAATGGCCTGGTGCAGTTTTATGCACTGGCGATGGTGCTGGGCTTGACCGTGTTCTTGATCGCCCTGGTATCGAAGATGTGAGTCTCACAACTCACCAGCCCGGAGCGCTGGCGATCGGCGCTGTTGCCCGTCGCTAGCTTCCGGGCTGGTTGGGAAAGATCATTATGCCGCAACTCTTGCTCTTGCTCTTGGCGCTGCCGCTGGCGACGGCCATCGCGGTCGCCCTGCTCGGTCCCGGCCGTGCGGTTGCCGTGCGCTGGGTCAGCCTGGCCAGCGTGCTCGCCAGTCTGCTCCTGGCTACGATCATGAGCATTCAGTTCGCCATCGAACGCGCCTGGGAGACACCGTCGGTCGATGCTACGAAAGCTCCCCTCACCTTCCATTCAGATTGGATCAAATATCAAACGCGCGAAAACATGTTGCCGCTACATACCGCGGCCAATGGCACCGTCGATAGCGCCATCCAATTCTATGTTGGCATCGACGGTTTGAACGTCTGGCTCATCCTTCTGACGGCACTGTTGATGTTGACGAGCGTACTGGTGTCGTGGACGGCCATCACCGAGCGCGTGAACGAATTCCATGCCTGGTTGTTCGTATTACAACTGGGCATGACCGGCGTGTTCGCGTCATTCGATGTCATTCTCTTTTATGTGTTTTTCGAGTTGACGCTCGTGCCGTTGTTTTTCGTGATTGGGATTTGGGGTGGGCCGCAACGACAGTATGCGGCGCGCAAGTTCTTCATCTATACGTTGGCCGGTAGCCTAATCACTCTACTGGGCGTCATTGGCGTGGCCCTTATCTTGCCCCAGGTCGAGCAGGACCGCGATCCCAGTCAGAGTCCGCGGCTGACCTTCGCCATTCCGGAACTGATCGGCCGAGTCGATGCGCTCAATCGAGAGCTACCCAGGGACGTTCGGCAATTCCAGCGCGATCCGGCGGACATGGAGTCAAACCTGAAGCAAGCGCGTGATCGGCTCGAATACTGGCGGCGCGTGCAACTGTGGGTGTTCGTGGCCATGATGTGCGGCTTTGCCATCAAGGTACCGATGTTTCCGTTGCACACCTGGCTGCCGTTGGCCCACGTCGAGGCGCCGACGGCCGGCAGTGTGTTACTGGCAGGTATCCTCCTCAAGCTGGGCACCTATGGTTTCCTTCGCCTGAGCGTGCCACTCGCACCGGACGCGGCTCTGCGTTTCGGAGTGCCCGTTCTCGGCAGTCTCGCTGTCGTCGGAATCATCTACGGCGCTTTTTGCTCGCTGGGCCAGGACGACATCAAGAAATTGGTCGCCTATTCCAGCGTTAGCCATCTCGGTCTATGCATGCTCGGGCTGTTCGCCCTGAACGAGGTCGGCCTGACCGGCGGCTTGTTGCAAATGGTTAATCACGGCCTGTCCACGGGCGCGTTGTTCCTGCTGGTGGGCATGCTTTACGAACGCTACCACACGCGGAAAATGGACGATTACGGCGGCATGGCCACTCGCCTGCATCGGCTGGCCGTGCTCATGGTGTTCATCACACTGTCGAGCATCGGTCTGCCCGGACTGAACGGGTTTCTCGGCGAATTGCTGACTCTGGGAGGCATGTATGATTTTTCAGGCTCGCAAGTGCAAGGCACGCTGCTGGCAAGCCTGGGAGCGACCGGCGTGGTGCTGGGCGCCTGGTACATGCTGACGATGGTGCGCCAGGTGTTCTTCGGGCCACTCAAGGAGCCGCGCCACGAAGGACATGGACTCATCGGCGACCTCAATGGCCGCGAACTGGCTGCGCTGTTGCCGGTCGCCGGACTGTGCCTGGCTCTCGGTGTTTTCCCCAAGCCGTTCTTCAATTCCGTGCGGCCGGAGATTCAGGTAGTGGCCGGCATCGCTGAGGCGGCGCGCAAACGCGCCGACAGCGAGCAGATCATTGCTCACACCGAGGACATCCAACAGGCCGCGGCAGCGCCGGAGAAGAAATAACGTGAATCCCAACCTTGCCACGGCCCTGACCGACTTTGTTCCTTATCTTGCTCCAGAGATGATTCTGGGCGCCGTCGCTTGTGTGTTGTTCATCGGCGGCACGGTGCGCGCCAATCGCCATCTCTGGGGCGGTGTCGCCCTGGCGTCCCTCGTGGTGGCAGGTCTCGTCTTGATCTGGAATCCCTTGCCGCATTATGAGTCGTTCAACGTCGCTGATACTGCTCGCTTCGCCAGTCCTGTGGTGCTCGATCGTTTGGCTCTCTTGCTCCGGGCCGTTTCGATTCTCGGCGGCATCATTCTCGTGTTGTTCTGCTGGGATGCTACACCCGAGAATCGCGCCGCCGACTATCACGCCTGTCTCTTGCTCATGGTCGTCGGCATGGGCTTGAGTGGAGCGGCGAACGATCTGATAACGCTGTTCCTCGCCCTGGAGCTAACGAGCATACCGACTTATTTGATCCTCTACCTCGGCAAAAGTCGGGAGCCGCAAGTCGGACTGGATGCGCCCGCCCAGGAAGCGGCAATGAAGTATTTCCTTCTGAGCGTGTTTTCGTCCGCCCTGACGCTGTTTGGGTTTAGCTATCTATATGGCCTGGCGGGCACGACCAATTTGCCCGGATTGGCCGAGTCCTTTCGACAGGCGAGTCGGGCGACGTCGCTGGAGGAGGTTATGCCGTCGCCGCTTCTGGGCATGAGCATGGTGGGCCTCGTCATGGTGGTGGCGGGACTCGGCTTTCGGATGACTGCGTTTCCGTTCCACTTCTACGCACCGGATGTCTATCAGGGCACGTCTACGGCCAATGCAGCCGTCCTGGCCTTCGTGCCTAAGGTGGCAGGCTTCGCTGCCCTGGTCCGCGTGCTCGGCTTCGTGATGCCCGTACTTTCGCGTCAAGTGTTCACGGCCAAGCTGGACTACCCGATCCTCGGCGACCAACTGCCGGTGCTTTTGTGGATCATGGCCGCCGTGACGATGACGGTCGGCAATGTCCTCGGCTTGTTGCAAGACAACCTGCGCCGGCTCCTGGCTTACTCCAGCGTTGCACACGCCGGCTACATGCTCATCGGCCTCGCTGTGGCGCCGCGTCTCCTTACCGCAACCGATCCGATGGTGGACGGCGTCGATGCCGTATTCTTCTACCTGGCCTCCTATGGCGCGATGACGCTCGGCGCCTTCGCCGTGCTGGAATATTTGAGCCTGAGCGGTCAATCGGCGGAAACGATGGACGATCTCGCCGGCCTCAGCCGCACGCGACCAGGGATGGCTCTCTTGATGGTGTTGTTCCTGTTCAGCCTCATCGGTATTCCGTTGACGGCCGGCTTCATGGGCAAGTTTCTGATCTTCGCCGGCGCGCTGGAGGTTCCTCCCAATCCCGCCGAGTCAGGCGTCTGGCTCACTCAACGAGTATTATTCGTCGCCCTGGCTGTGCTGGGGGCCATCAACGCGGCGATCGGAGGATGGTATTATCTAAGAATTGCCGCGGTCATGTACCTGCGCGAGCCGTCTCCTTCCACTGTCGTTGCTCCCAGGCCACGACGATCCTGGCCCGTGCTGGCGGCCGTCTGGCTGTGCGCTTTGCTGACTCTGGGAATCGGCGTTTATCCTGCACCGCTCAAGCAGGCCGTGCAGGCTGCTGTGCCGCGTCTGACGGAGACGACTCAGGGATTGGCCCATCAACCGGTCCATCCCGCGCGAAACGACCTTGCAGATGCGGGAGATAGGTAGACAGAGATAGGCGGATCGCTCTTACGTCTCGTGCGCTTTGCGATGATGCTCGGCAATTCGATCGGGACGAATGTGCCAGCCGCAATCGTCGCAACTGGGCGCCTTTTCGTAGCAGCCGTCGCAGAAGAGAGGACCGCCCAGAAAGAATTGTTCCATCCGTCCGCGCGTCTCATCGTCCAGATCACCCGGATCGAGCGGCACGTGCATCTCATGCCCGCAGCCTTCACACGTAGCCGAGTTGAAGCGCGTTAACAACGGAGCATAATGATCGTGTACGCCACGAGGTACGACGCCCTTGCCGTGGCAGAGTGGACAGGCCACGCCCAGCTGTGCCGCGATGGCTCTGCGGATAAAATCGCTCTTATTTGGAAGTTTATCCAACAATTCAGCCAATTCGCTTTCGACCTTGAAAGCAACAACCGCCGTTTTTTGCGGTTTGCGTTCGGGCTTGGTGGGCTTGCGGGACATGGAGACTTCCTTTGGGGCATCTACTCTTATTCTACAGCCGTATGCCCCATCGATCCACCTTTCTTCCGCTCTTCATCGCTTAGAATGCCCAGAAAGATGACATCAAGAATGTCGGATGCCTGCTTTTCGACGCACGGCTGCTCGCTGAGAAAATAGTTGGTGAACATCGTCCCGTAAAGCAATTTGCCCAGAACATCGGTTATGCGTTCGACGGGCATGTGCCGGATGCGACCGGCCTCGATCAGCGAACGATACATCTCCTGCCAGCGCTTGATGTTGGTCTCACGATGAACGAAGTAGGTCGGCTTCTTGCGGTCCTTGAATTGCGCGCGTTCCTGCATGAGCAACTCGACGTACTCGGGATGCTCGACGAAGAAGCTCAAAAAAGCCCGGATGCCGACACGGATGCGCTCGAATGGCTCCTCAATACCCTCAATTCGAGAATCTATGCTCTGGCGCATCAGCCGCATGACACGATCGGCGGTGGCCAGGAACAGTTCGCGCTTGCTGGGAAAATAGCGATAAATAGTGCCCTTGCCGACCTGCAGCTTTTCGGCCAAAAGCTGGGTGTCCGTATCGCTGTAGCCGTGCTCTGCAAAAAGCTGAATGGCCGTCTCCAGGATCTGTTCTTCCCGCTGGGCCCTTCGTTGAGAATTCATAGTGCGTCGATTTTCGCCATTGGCGGTCTGAGCCATTGCCCCCCGCTCCTTCGATTGTGAGACCTACAGGAGTATTTGCTTGGTTCTTATCTCGAAACTGACTGGTCAGTCCTCTATCGTTCTTAACTTCTCTTACCAGCCATGTCAAGGCGACTCTCAGGGCTAGCACCGCTTCGCAGAGTCACCGGAAGGCACTCAAGGCTTCTACTGAGCGTCGCTAACCCGCTCGGCAGGTCCTTCTTTTCCCCTACCTTACCGGAACCGGATGGTCTACAATTTCGTCTAAGAGAATGAAAGCTCACATGTTCCCAACGGGGGGTAATCCCACTTTTCGCCGAAGAGGTTGCATCATGTCGCAGTTGGTCCAATCCGCCTGTCCGGGGTGCAAAAAGAATCTGCGCATCCCTGTGGAATGGCTGTCTCAGCCGATTCGCTGCAAACACTGCGGCATGGTCTTGCAAGCCAAGCAGCCGGCAACCTCCAGCCGAACCCCATCCACTCCTACCAAGAACGACGTGACTCCGCCCCCTCCTGTTAAGGCAGAGGCGACCTCATCTGATGAGACTGTTGGGTACCGCACCACCCGACGCCGGCGCAAAAGTGGCGGCTGGTGGAAAGGGCCTGCCTTGGCTGTTGCTGTCTTCGGCACCGTCCTCGCCGGCTTCGGCATCTATCTCCACCGCGATCGCGTCGCGGATAACCTGTCCTCACTGCTGCCACCCGAGGATGAGCCAAATGGCAAGGACAGCCGGGACACCGGGGCCGTCAAGAAGACGACCACAAAGGCGACGACGAAGGCACCGGTCAAGAATCCGCCGCTTCCGTGGACCAATTCTTTCCCGCGCCGCGCACTCGTCATCAGCGTCCACGATTACCTCTACGCCAACCCGTTGCAAAACGGCATGCCCGGCCCACAGGCGAACAATCTCGATACTCTGCTGAACGATGTAAGCCTGGGATTGCACATTCCGCTCAATCAAATCGCGCTGCTAAGTGATGACGGCGGCAGGAAGTGGGGAGGAGCGCGGGCGCCGACCAAAACCGTGATTGAAAAAACCTTGACGAATTTTCTCGACACTTCGCGGCCGCAGGATCGCATTCTGGTTTTCTTCTTCGGACATGCGGTCGAGTTGGGCGAGGAGGCATATCTCGCGCCCATGGAGGGAGAACTGGATCGCGCCGAATCCATGATTCCGCTTAAGTGGCTCTATGAGCAGTTGGCCAAGTGCAAGGCGCGGCAGAAAGTGCTGGTGCTTGACGGGAATCGCTATCATCGGACGTTCGGGCAGGAGCGGCCCGGCGGCGATGAGATGGGGCCGAAGCTGGATGCCCTGTTGAAAGCACCGCCGGACGGCGTGCAGGTTTGGTCGTCGTGCATCGCCAAGCAACGATCGTTCGCCTCGGATGATTTTCCAATGGGCGTCTTTCTGGAGAGCTTGCAAAAGGCCATGCGGCAGGGGGGCAGAGGCAAGATTCAAAAAACCGATGAGCCGCTGCCGCTGGAACACTACGTCCAGTTGGTCAATCGCTTCATGAAGGACCAACTGAGTCGGCGCAAGCTCGAACAAGAATCGCGCTTGACGGGCAAGGAACCGGCTACGGACGTCGTAATCGAGCCGAAGCAATCTCCCGCGCCGGACGCCAAGACCGCCCTCGCTCCTCGTCCGCCCGGTATGGAAGAGAACAAGAAGATGATCGAAGCCGTCCTCAACCAGATCAGTACGCCGCCGATCAAGGTCACGCACGAGGCGCCCTTGCCTTACGATGCCCTGCCGCCTTTCCCGGTGAAGACACTCAAGAAATACGAAGACGATGCGCCTAACCCCGATTCACCCTTGCGCCAGGCGGTCACGAAAGCGCGCGCTATTCTTTGGGCCATTTACCCAGGCCAACCGCCGCAAGCGTTGAAAGACGAAGCGAACGCGGTGCGGAGTAACTACGATAGGGTGCAGCTCAACATCCTCAAGGACGGGTATCGCGCCCTTCCGAACGAGACGCAATTCAAGAATAACGTCGAGAACGATGAACGCAAAGTGGCCAAACTTATGCGCGCCGTCCAGGATGCCCTGGATATGTTGACCGATCCGAAGATCGTCGAAGCCCGGGAGGGCGAGAGCAAGCGCTGGCAGGCCAATTACGATTTCACACTGGCGCGAGTGCAGTTGGAGTTCGCTTATTTGTTCGAGTATCAATCGATGCTCGGCTCAATACGCAAGGAGTTCCCGCCGCGCGATCCGGAATTGCACGGGGGTTGGAAGTTGGCGTCGCAGCCCAAGCTGCAAGGCGATAGTACGGGCAAGAAATCCGCCAAGGAAGCTCAAAAGCTGCTGGATAGTATCATCAAGAAACACGCGGGTACACCCTGGGAAGTGCTGGCCAAGCGCGAGAAACTAACGAATCTCGGCCTGGAATGGCAGCCCGCTAAGTAGAAATCCGAGCCGCGCACGCAGCGCAGCGGAGTAAGCGGATGTCTGACACGCCGCTTACTCCGCTGCGCTGCGTGCGCGGCTCGGAAACCCGCTCAGCAAATCCAATTCAAACACGCATCCATCTCCGAACGATCCCTTTTCTTTTAGGTACACACGTTGTACTGAGCGCAATTTCGACCCTGTGATGGTGTAATCGTTGTACGACCATCGACCGCGTTGCGTAATGCTACCAGCACAGATGACAGGGAAAGGAGTGCGCTCGGAATGAGCGTGAAAGTAGTGGTCATGGCGATGACCGTGAAGCCATAGCACAACGCCTCCGCGCTGGGCAATCGAAATCAGATCCTCCAGATCACGTAGGCCGTGGAATGCGTGTTCATGCTCGCCGGTAGAGAGCCAGATGGGGTAATGCGTCACCAGGATGCGCGGTCCCGGCTCCAGGCCAGACAACAGTTTTTCCAATCGCGCGAGCTGGCCGGCACCGACCCTGCCACGAGCGTCCCAGTAGAGCCGATTGGCAGTCGAGGAATTGACAGCCACCAGCCACACGGACCCGACGCGCTGGGCGAACGGATAAACCTCACCGCTTACGCGCTCGCCCGTCTGCCAGGGAGCGAAATAGCGCTCGAAATGGCCGCTGTTCATCGCGGTTTGCGTGCAATAATCGTGATTGCCCGGAACGGCTAGACCAGGAGGCGAATCACCGACGCCGAGCAGCTCCGCCGCGCTCCGCATCTCCTCCTCGAAGCCCAGCGCCGTCGCGTCGCCGGAGAAGACAAGGCGATCGAAGTTTCGCTGCGTCAGTTCGTGGCGCAGCGCAGTCAGGATGCGTTCCGTGTGACGAAAGTCCCTGCCACGACCAAGACAGTAGAGATTGATCCATGCCGACATCCGCTTGTTCAACAAGTCGCGTATCCGCCACGAACAGCCCGGCGCGGTGACGTGGATGTCGCTGAAATGCGCGAGACGAATGGTCATCATTAGTCCGTAGTCCGTACTCCGTAGTCCGTAGTCCTTGCGTTCTATTGCAACGGACTACGGACTTCGGGCCACGGACTAACTCATGTTCATGCTGAGCAAGAATTCCGCGTTCGACTTGGATTTCCTCATGCGGTTGACGACCAGTTCCATCGCCTCAACGGGATGCATGTCGGCCAGGACGCGACGCAGAGCACGGACGCGCTCAACCTCATCGGGGTGCATCAGCAGCTCCTCCTTGCGCGTGCCGGAACGATTGATGTCGATGGCGGGCCAGACGCGCTTATCGACGAGGCGGCGATCCAGGTGGAGCTCCATGTTGCCGGTGCCCTTGAATTCTTCGAAGATCACTTCGTCCATACGCGAGCCGGTGTCGATCAACGCCGTCGCCAGGATGGTCAGTGATCCTCCCTCCTCGATGTTGCGAGCGGCGCCAAAGAAACGCTTCGGTTTCTGCATGGCATTGGAATCGAGACCTCCGGAGAGCAGCTTGCCCCCGGAGGGCGCTTCGGTGTTGTGGGCGCGAGCCAGTCGCGTGATCGAGTCGAGCAGAATGACCACATCGCGGCCATCTTCAACCAGTCGCTTGGCTTTCTCCAGAGCGATGTCGCTGACGTGGACGTGTTCGGAGGACGGCTCATCGAACGTGCTGGCGACGACCTCAGCATTGGGCCCGGCCACGGTGCGAACCATGTCAGTCACTTCTTCCGGCCGTTCATCGATCAGGAGCACGATTAGATAACAATCGGGATGGTTCTTTTTCAGAGCCAGAGCGATCTTTTGCAAAAGCACGGTTTTGCCGGCGCGCGGCGGCGAGACGATCAGCCCGCGCTGCCCCTTGCCGATCGGCGTCACCAAATCGACCACGCGGGTAGGCATCTCCTCGCCGGTGGTTTCCAGGACGAGCCGGCGATCGGGATGCAGCGGCGTCAGGTCCTCGAAGACGGTCGGTCGGGTTTTTTCTTCCGGCGGATGTCCGTTGACCGATTCCACCTGCATGAGGGCGAAGTTTTCCTGGCCCTCGATCGGAAGTCGGATTGGCCCCTCGACGACAAGGCCGGTTCGTAGGCCGAGTCGGCGGATCTGGCTGGGAGAAACGTAGATGTCTTCGGGAGAAGCCAGGTAGTTGTGTGCGGCACTGCGAAGGAAGCCGTAGCCGTCGGGCAGGACTTCGAGTGTGCCACAGCCGCGGGCGACCTCGCCGCGTTCGATCTGCCGGCGAACCACGGCCACGATAAGCTGGGCTCGGTTCATGCCGGTGTGTTCGGCAATTCCCTCGCGTTCAGCTAGAGCGAACAATTTCGGCATCGGCAAGCGATACAGATCGTCCAGCCGTAAGCCGCCGCTGGCGCGCGCCGACGAAGTGCTGGTGCCAGCTGCAGTGGCGGTACCAGTTGAGGCGGCGGGGGGTTGGGGTGCATTTGCCTGAGCCGGACTGTCGGCAGTGCGGCGCATGGTACGGCGGCGGGTTAAGTTGCCCGATCCATCGTCGCTTCGAGCGACGGCCATGATGTTATCCTCCGATTGGTTGGAGATAGTGTCTTGGATGAGAGCTAGCGCTGGCGCGGTTCTCGGCCCACGTCTGCCGCGGATTCCCTTCGGATCTAGCCTAACGCAATGTTATCTTTGCGTATAAACCTTGCGATCATCGTTAAAGTTGCGGACTTCAATGGGACCATCCCCCCACGAGGATGGCAGCAAAAAAGTGAAGCCAGCGGTCAGGGTTCTTGGGGTTACCAGACCCCGCATTAGTATTGTAACAGACCGTTCCGAATTTTCCAGTGATTCCGGAGAAAACTTTTTCGTCGCCCCCCAAGATCGATATTGCCAGGTTTGTCGAAACTGGAATATGCTTCGAGTACGATGACACTTGGGCCTCCTAAATCCAGACGCGATTGAGATACAATCGCTGCTGCACCGAGTTGATGGGCAACTATGGTCGCTTTGCGAGTCGCACGCGGGAAATGTCTGCCTTTGGGGGCCTCGGCGCTGCCTACCGGCGTAAACTTCTCCTTACTCTGTCGAAACGGAACAGCTGTCACGCTGGCCATTTATCCGCTCGACGGCGGCAAGCCCATCGCTGAGCTGCCGTTGGATCGGCGTCGCAATCGCACCGGCGATCACTGGCACATTTTGGTTGCCGGTCTGCCGCCCTCGTTCACGTATGGTTGGCGTATCGACGGACCCAAGGGTCCGGGGCACAATTTCGATCCGTCGATCGTCTTGCTCGATCCGGCGGCCACGGCCCTGTCCGAGGGCGCCCGCTGGGGAGAATCGCCCGATCCGCTCGAACAGCGATTCACCTCGCGCCGCAGCCTGTATCTGCGACGGCCCTTCCATTGGCGTGAGGATGCTCCTCCCTTGACGCCGCTGGAAGATACGATCATTTACGAGCTACATGTTCGCGGATTCACATGCCATCCAAGCTCCGGTGTCGCTCATCCCGGCACTTTCGCGGGCATCATCGAGAAAGTGCCCTATTTACAATCGCTGGGCGTCACCGCCGTCGAATTGCTCCCGATCCACGAGTTCGACGAGTGCGATTGCTTTTTCAGCAATCCTGACACCGGCGAACGGCATCGCAACTTCTGGGGTTACAATAGCATCGCCTTCGGCGCGGTCAAAGCGGCCTACGCCAGCTCGGCAGCGGAACACGGGCAAGTCGTCGAATTTAGAGAGATGGTCCGCGCCTTCCATTCCGCCGGCATCGAGGTTTATCTGGATGTCGTTTTCAATCACACTGGCGAGGGTGACGAGCGTGGCCGCACCTACTCATTCCGCGGTCTGGATAATCACCTTTATTACATGCTCACGCCGCAGGGACGTTACTTGAATTTCTCCGGCTGCGGCAACACCGTCAACTGCAACCATCCCGTGGTGCGCAATCAGTTGATCGATTGCCTACAGTTCTGGGTAGCCGACATGCACGTCGATGGTCTGCGCTTCGATTTAGCCTCGGTCATGGGTCGCGATTTCCTGGGCCGCGTTCTGGTCGAGCCGCCCGTGGTCGAACGGATTGCCGAAGAGAGCGTCTTGACGGATACCAAGTTAATTGCCGAGCCGTGGGACGCGGCAGGACTGTACCAGGTCGGCCATTTCCCATTTGGCCGTCGATGGTCAGAGTGGAACGGCCAATACCGCGATCAGGTGCGACGCTTCTGGCGCGGCGAGCCAGGCCTGACGGGCCAGTTGGCGACGCGGTTGTGCGGCAGCTCCGATCTCTACGAAAGCTCCGGCCGCAAGCCGCACCATTCGATCAATTTCATCACCTGTCACGACGGCTTCACGCTTTGGGATCTCGTATCGTACAACCACAAGCACAATCGCGCCAACGGCGAGGATAATCGCGATGGCAGCAATGAGAATTACAGTTGGAACTGCGGCGTCGAAGGACCGACTCAGGATCGAACGGTCCTCGCCCTGCGCCAGCGCCAGGCGCGGAACTTGATCGCCACGTTATTGTTGTCACAAGGCGTGCCGATGCTCTTGGCTGGAGATGAATTCTTGCGCACCCAGGGGGGAAACAACAACGCGTGGTGTCAGGACAACGAGATTTCCTGGGTCAACTGGAAGCTGGAGGAGCAGAACGCCGGCTTTGTGCGTTTTGTGCGCGAGATGATCGCCCTTCGCAAGCGTCATCCCGCCCTGCGCCGCCGCGGCTTTCTGTGGGGTTCCGACGTGATCTGGCATGGCGTCGAGCCGTACAAGCCGGACTTTTCCTCATGGAGCCGCAGTCTCGCCCTGGTCCTGGACGGCCGTCGCACCGGCCGCGAGCAGGACCGCGACATATACATGGTCTTCAACGCCTGGAGTGGGACGCTCAATTTCCGAATCCCCCCGGCGCCTCAGGGACGGCCGTGGCATCGCGCCGTCGATACGGCCCTGGATTCACCCAAGGACATTCTGGGACTGGACGAAGGACCGCGGATTGAGGTGGGTTCAACGTATCCGGTAGTTCCGTTCTCGACGATTGTGCTGATCGCTGAAGGATAACCTTCTTACATATCCGTCATCTGCGTTCATCTTCCCCATGACGCGCCACGCGCAGTTGAGCGCGGGCACGCTGTTGAGTCTTGAGTTGCTCTTCCTGCACTTGCGGCGTAGGAGCCGGAGCGAGGGCGGCATGCAGTGCATGAGACACGGCATTGGTGTCGATCTCTTCCGCACGCTGGGCGCGAGAGGTCAGCACGGTCACCGTGTTGGATCGCACTTGCACAAAGCCACCATCGACGAAGAAGCGCCGCGTCTCCATGCCGCGACGCAGACGCAGCTCGCCGTAACCGAGACGGCCAATCAACGGGGCTCGGCCCGGAAGGACGCCCAGTTCGCCGTCGAACATGGGCACGGCCACGAAGTCGGCCGCCTCGTCGAGGACCGCTCTCTCAGGCGTGACGACCACACAATGAAGTTCGCGTTGAGGATGATCAGGCATGTTTGTTATTTCCCCTCGGCCATGCGCTTGGCTTGAGCCTCGGCCTCTTCGATGCCGCCGACGTACATGAACGCCGACTCCGGCAGATGATCCCACTTGCCCTCGCACAACTCCTTGAAGCTGCGGATGGTGTCCGCGATGGGTGTGACCTTGCCCGCCTTGCCCGTAAACGCCTCGGCCACGAGGAACGGCTGTGACAGGAATTTTTCGATGCGCCGCGCGCGGTTGACCACCTGCTTGTCTTCCTCGCTCAGCTCCTCGACGCCAAGAATGGCAATGATGTCCTGCAATTCTCGATAGCGCTGCAGGATCTGTCGTACGCGGTTGGCGACGTAGTAATGCTCCTCGCCGACGTACTGCGCCTGCAAGATATTGCTATACGACGCCAGTGGATCGACAGCGGGATAAATGCCCTTTTCGGAAATACGCCTTTCGAGATAGATAAAAGCGTCGAGGTGCTGGAAGGCGTTGGCTGGTGCGGGGTCGGTGGGATCGTCGGCGGGCACGTACACGGCCTGCACGCTCGTGATGGCCCCCTTATTGGTGCTCGTAATGCGCTCCTGCAATTCGCCCATCTCGGTAGCTAGGGTCGGCTGATAACCTACGGCGCTGGGCATGCGGCCCAGAAGAGCGGACACTTCCGAGCCAGCCTGCGAGAAGCGGAAAATGTTATCGACGAACAGTAGCGTGTCGGCCCCAGTAGCGTCGCGGAACCATTCGCACATGGTCAGGGCCGACAGGGCCACGCGCAGGCGTGCTCCCGGCGGCTCGTTCATCTGGCCAAATACCATCGCGGTCTGGGTGATGACTGCGCGTTTGGTCTTACCGATCTCCATCTCCTGCATTTCCAGCCAGAGGTCGTTGCCCTCGCGCGTCCGTTCGCCCACGCCGGCAAATACAGAATAACCGCCGTGCTGGCTTGCGATACGAGCAATCAACTCCGTGAGAATGACCGTCTTGCCCAGTCCAGCGCCGCCAAACAGTCCGGCCTTGCCGCCGCGAACCAGCGGCGTGAGCAAATCGATGACCTTGATGCCGGTCTCGAACAACTCGGTCTTGGGCGACAGTTCCGCGAACCCCGGGGGATCGCGGTGAATGGGCCGAAACTCTGTGGCGTTGACAGGACCTCGGCCGTCGATCGGCTCGCCCAGCAAGTTGAAGACACGGCCTAGCGTTTCCTTGCCCACCGGCACCGAAACCGGCTTACCGGTATCGACAACTTGCATGCCACGAACGAGTCCATCTGTTGTGCCCAGAGCCACGCAGCGGACGCGATTGCCGCCGAGCTGCTGCTGCACTTCTCCGGTCAGTCGAATGGACACTCCCTTGTACTCGGTGTCGATGCGAAGGGCGTTGTAGATCTCCGGCAAATGGCCTTCCTCGAACTCGGCGTCGAACGTTGAGCCGATGATTTGCACTATGCGGCCAGTGTGCTGGCCGTTGCGAAGTTGGTCGGTAGCAGTAATCATGGCGTACTCCGTGATTGCGAATTCCCTGTATCAAAACTCAAGGCGCCGGCCAGCCTTGGCATCCTCCAAGAGCTGAAGGATCTCAGTTCCGCCGCCCGGATAAACTCTTTCCCCCATCCGCCTTAGACGATCCAGTCGAATCGCCAAAGCGTTTTTCTCTACTATCGAAATAAAGTCGGCAGCATCGAGGTGCTTCTTTCTCTCCTCGCGGTTTGGAGACACCATGGCCGCGAACTTGCAAGCCAGGGCAAACTCCAAATTCGGGATGAGATATCCTTCCGCATCGAATACTGCTTGTCGGAAGGCGACCTTAAACAACGGCTGATTGGGCTTCATTAGGTCGATTAGGGCAACTCTCCTGACAGGATCGAGAAACCTCGTGACCACGGGAAAGTCCACCACCAGCAATTGAGGGAAAGCCAAACCGATTGCCCTTACTGCTTTGCGGTGATCGCGGGTGCGTACGAGAACGTCCACATCTTGCGTTGCCCGTTCTTCGTCCCTCCACCCACTTATGCCGTAATTACCCATCAACATGAACCGTACGCCTGCCTCGTTCAACACGGAAATAACCTCAGCCGGCGCTACCATGCACACCTCCGGACGATACATCTTCCGAAGCGTTCGTGTGATCTCTGTGCTTCTCCTCAGCGCTTCGCCATGATGTAGAACGGATGCGGATGCCATGATACCGCCTTGCATTTACTCTAGTGCCGCTGCTCCTCCGATGACCTCGGCGATTTCCTTGGTAATCTGTGCCTGCCGCGCACGGTTGTACTGGCGCGTCAGCATCTTAATCATCTCGTCGGCGTTCTCGGTCGCCTGCTTCATCGTGACGCGGCGAGCGATTTGCTCGCTGACGGCGGCGTCGAGGAAGCACTTAAACAAGCGCACTTTGAACGACACCGGCAGCAGTTCCTGCAAGATGTCCGCAGCGCTGGGCAAAAACTCGTACTCGACAGGACGCTCGCCTTGTGGACGTTCCTCGGATTGTTGTGGACTCGCTGTCCCGTGCGACAATGGCAGCAGCGTTTCGACCACGGGAGTCTGCCGTGCGGCATTGAGGAACTTCATGTAGGCAACTTCGACGTGATCGTACGTGCCGCGGATGAAGCCTTCAATGTAGCGATTGGCGATTTCCTCGACTTCGTCGAAACGCGGATTATACTCGAACTGTGTATACGCCCGTTCGGGTTTGATGCCCTGGTAACGGAAGAAATTAATCGGCCGCTTGCCGGATAGCTCCAGGTGCAGGTTGGTGTTTTCGCTGCGGATTTGTGAGATGCGCTGATTTGCCTCGCGGAGAATGCCGGCGTTATACCCACCGCACAAGCCGCGATTGGAGCCGATTACCAGGAGCAGTGTGTTATGCACTTCATCGCGTCTTTGTAAAAGCGGATGCGAAACTTCTGTTGCCGAAGCGCTGAGATCGGCCGCCATCTCGGTGATCTTGCGCGTGTAGGCCTCGGCCTCAGTGGCGCGGTCGAGCGCTTTCTTGAAACGCGCGGTGGCGATCAACTCCATTGTGCGCGTGATCTTCTTGATGTTTCGAACCGCTTTTCGGCGGGTGACGAGTATTCGAGTGCTGGCCATGATGACTCGTTAGCGTTTTATTTGGTCCTGCGCCGCCTTGATAGCGTCGCTGCGCGGCGACGCTCCCGCAGGCTTGAACTGCGCCTGGAAATTCGTGATTGCCGCCGTCAACTGTTGTTCGAGTTCCTTGGACAGCTTGCGTTCCTTGCGGATGGCGTTGCCGACTTCCGGCTGGCGTTCACGCATGTAGCGCAAGAATTGCTCCTCCCAACCGCGCACATCCTTGGCGGGCACCTTGTCGAGATAGCCCTTTGTGCCGGCGTAGATAATCATGACCTGATCGACCACGTTCATCGGCTTGAACTGCGGCTGCTTGAGAATCTCGACCATGCGGTAGCCCCGATCGAGCTGCGATTGCGTGGCCTTGTCCAGCTCCGTGCCAAGCTGCGCAAATGCCTCCAGTTCGCGGAAAGCGGCCAGGTCCAGCCGCAGACCGCCGGCTACCTGCTTCATGGCTGGGATCTGCGCTTTGCCGCCGACACGCGAGACGCTGATGCCTACGTCGATGGCGGGACGGACGCCGGCATTGAAAAGATCCGGCTGCAAGTAAATCTGGCCGTCGGTAATCGAAATCACATTGGTCGGAATGTAGGCCGACACTTCGCCTTCGAGCGTTTCGATGATCGGCAGGGCGGTCAGCGAGCCGCCGGAGCTGGCCACCTTGGCGAGCTTGTGGCCGGAAAACTTCGGCAAGTCGTGCTTGTGGGCGTGCTCTTTTTCGAGCGGGCCAAAGTAAACCTTGCCCTTCTCGCCGGGTTGGCGACGCTCGCCTTTTTCATTGTTGACGCCCCAATCGTCGGCGACTTTTTTGTCATCGGCGTCATTGGGGACGATCACCCAGCGCTCGGCCAACTTGGCGGAGCGTTCAAGAAGGCGCGAGTGAGCAAAGAAAATATCGCCCGGATATGCCTCACGTCCGGGCGGCCGACGCATCAACAACGAAAGCTGGCGATAGGCGGCGGCCTGTTTGGACAGGTCATCGTAGACACACAGTGTATCTCGGCCCTGTTCGTACACGAAATACTCGGCCATGGCACATCCAGCGTACGGAGCGATGTACTGCAGCGGGGCCGGGTCCGCCGAGGAGGCGGTGACAATGATCGTGTAATCGAGGGCGCCATGCTCGCGAAGAATCTCAACGTACTTGGCGACGCTGGATTCTTTTTGGCCGATGGCCACGTAGACGCAGATGACGCCGCTGTCGCGCTGATTGATGATCGTATCAAGGGCGATGACCGTCTTGCCGGTCTTGCGGTCGCCGATGATCAGCTCGCGCTGGCCGCGGCCAATCGGCGTCATCGCGTCGATGGCCTTGATGCCTGTTTGTAGCGGCACATCCACCGGCTGTCGGCCGGCCACTCCGGGGGCTATCGATTCGACGAAGCGCGTATGTGTCCGGGGTATCGCGCCTTTGCCATCGCGCGGGTTGCCCAGCGGATCGACGACGCGGCCAATCATGGCTTCGCCGACCGGCACTTCCAGCAATGCGCCTGTGGAGCGAACCTCATCGCCCTCCGTGATCTCGCGATATTCACCGAGAATGATAACGCCGACAGAGTTCTGTTCCAGGTTGAACGCCAGGCCGCGGACACCGGTGCGTGGAAATTCAAGCATCTCGCCTGCCATCGCGTTGGACAGACCATACACGCGCGCGATGCCGTCGCCGACTTCCAGAACTTCGCCGACTTCCTTCGGCTCGATCTTGTCGCGATATTGATTGATCTCCTCGGTCAGCACCGAGACGATTTCGTTGGCGTTAATGCGCATGGACAAGGCTGCCTTTCTCGATGAGTTGATTGCGGATTCGATCCAGACGCGCTCGCACGCTATCGTCAAAAACCCAATCGTCCACTTTCACCACCAGTCCGCCCAGCAACTCGGGATCGACACGGACGGATAGAATCGGCTCACGGTGAAACTTGTCGCGCAGCTCTCGGCGCAAACGTTCGCGCTGTTCTTCGTCCAGGGCAATGGCGGATTTTACCTCGACGTGCATGCGTCCGGCGCGTCGCTCGAAGATGTCCCGCATGAGCACGGCTGTCTCGCGGATGATGCCGAGACGATCGTGATCGTTCAGGACGAGCAGAAAATGATAGAGGACATCGTTGACTTTGCCCTGGAAGGCACGGCGTAGCACTTCGCGCTTGTGTTCGCCGCTGACGACGGCGCTGGCCAGGAAGAGGGCAAAGGCCGAATCGCGAGCAAGAACCTCTCGAACCAGCTCTTCCAGCTGTTCGAGCACTTCTTGCGTTTGTTGGCGTTTATCGGCGGCGCCCAGAAGCGCTTCCGCGTAGATGCGGGCGACGTGTCGAGTGGCGTCGTCGAAAACGGTGGCGTGGTGGATTTGCTCGCTATCTTTCATGATGTCATCTGCTACGCTTATCAGCCCGGAGCGCAAACGACGGGCAATACGGCCCGTCGCTTGCGCTCCGGGCTAGTGAGAATCCCCTTTTACACTCGCGCTATCTCTTGCCGGCCGTCGCTGGTATTGCGCAGCTCTGCCAGCGCCTCCTCGACCAGTTGGCGATGATCGTCGTGATTCATCTGGCGACGAATGACCTTGCTGGCCACCAGAGTTGCCAGCTGGGCCGCTTGCGTTTGCAGATCGCGCCGCGCCTGCGAATAGGCCAGGTTCATCTCGCGCTGGAGACGTTCCTGTTCGGCCTGAATCTTCTTGTGCGCCTCCGCGATCATCTCGGCCGTGGTGCGTTCGCCGGCGCGCCGCGCTTCGTCCAGGAGTGTCCGCGCCTGTTCGTTGGCATTCCGCAACTGTTCTTCCAGTTGAGCGCGGAGACGAGCTGTTTCTTCGCGGGCCTGTTGTGCCTCGTGCAGGGCCGAGTGGATGGCGCGTTCCCGTTGCTCCAGGCCCTGCATCATCGGCTTCCAGGCAAACTTGCTGAGGACGAAGAGCAACAGCAGAAAGACCAGCAACGTCCAGATACCTAGATCGACTGCCTTGGTGAACAGATCCTGCTCGACTTCATCGCCTTTCTTGTGATCCCCCTTTTGCTTCGCTCCATTCTTCGCAGGATGGTCCTCGGCACCGATCGATGCGGGAGAGCACAAGACCAACGCGAACAGGCCGATCGCCACAATCAGCAAACCACGCTGCATAATAACCTCGCACGAGACCCCGTTATCGGTTAGCGACGCTTGCCAGAAGCATCGCTAACCGATGGCCTTTTTAGAACTTTGAGCCGGGTATGGTAATGCAGACGATCAGCGCGAAGAAAGTCGCGCCTTCGAGAAGAGCGGCAATGACGATCATGGCCGTCTGAATTCGCCCCGCGATTTCCGGCTGCCGCGCCATGCTTTCCAGGGCCGCAGCACCAATGCGGCCGAAGCCCCAACCGGCACCGATGATCGTGATCGCCGCGCCCAGTCCCGCGCCAACGCCGGAGCCGGAGAACGTTACGGAATCGGGCATCGTCTTTTCTTGAGCGAAAGCCGGCGCCGCTGCTAGCAGAAGGACCACCATCACCAAACAAAGCAGTTTCACGACGTTCATGGAAGACAACACTCCCGTTCTAAGTACCACGACAATCCAGGTCAAACACCACAAGTACCCACCCTCAATGTTCCGGATGCAGCGACATGCCCATGAACAGGGCCGTCAAAAAGACGAAGATGTACGCCTGCAAGAAGGCGACGAAAAGTTCAAGCAGGCTCAGGCCCACCACGCCAAGGACACTGGCGATGGAAACGCTGCCAAGCAGCCAGATGTTGCGAGACTCGGCGGCAGAGACGATAAACAACAGGATTACGGCCAGTACCATGTGGCCGGCGAACATATTGGCAAACAAACGCACAGCCAACACCCCACTCTTGATGACGGTGCCAACCAACTCGATGACAAAGATGATCAGGCTGAACAACCAACCAACGTACGGAACCTCGATTTTCGGCCACAGTGCCCCGAAATAGCGAATCGTGCCAATCATTAGCGGGCCGACAATCGGGAGGCCGCGCAAACCGGCATATGGATCAGCGCGAGAAGAATGCTGCCCATGTTCAGTATCGATATGATCTCCTGGTCCCTCATGATGGTCATGGCCGTGTCCGTGGGCGCCGGGTGGTTCATAACCCATTTTCACGATGGCCGCTCCGTGCAGCATGACGAAGCTGATTAGTGCCAAGGCTCCGGTGGCCCAGATGTTCGCCGTCGGCGATCCCATGAACGGAATCATACCCAGCAAGTTGCAGAAGAGCAGGAACAAGAACAACGTCCAGAGGTAGGGGACGTACTTGTCCGCGTCCTTCTCACCGAGGTTGGGCTTGGCGATCTCGTTACGGACGAACGTCAACAGCGATTCGAACGCGTTCCACCAGCGGCCCTTGGGCAGCTCTCCACTGCTCGCCCGGCGAGCCAGCGGCAGATAGATAAGCAGAATCAGGATGCCGGCGATCAGCTCCAGGATCATGAATTTGGTGATCTGGAAGCGGTAGTTGAACAGTGGGATATCGAAAGCGGGCAACCGAATTTCTTGCTTGTCGCCGAACAAGGCAGTGAAGAACTCCCATATACCGGTGTCTTGCACATGCTCAAATGGGCTGTGCTTGTGTTGTTCTGCCATTTCCGCAGTTCTCGCGTCTCACAAGGGTTGCACTCAGGCTCGTGCTTCAGGACGAGCTACCAGCAACAGAGTCACATCCAGGGCAAGCGTGAACAGATATCCGACAACCAGCCACACCAGGAATGCCATTTGCCGCTGATAATAGGGCACCCACAAATACAGTAACCAGCCAGCCGCCAGTACGAAGGCCATCCGCATTCCCGTGCCGCCCAGAATCAGGATCAGCTGTTTGTCCGGCGACTGCTGCAATGCCCTCTCGCCCCACACCAGCGTGACAACGGCCGGACCCAGACAAAGGAGCAAGGCGGTGCCGAGGAAAACCATCGCCGCATCGCCTCCGCCTAGATGACGGGCGGGGAGGCCGACCAGCAGCCAGAATGCAGCACAGCCGCCAACAAGAAACAACAAACGCCGTATCACCGGGACTCCTGATCGGATCGGGAAGAATCCTTCGAGTCCATTTTGTTCAACAAATGCACCAAATGCACGAATCCACCGACGGGGCCCAAGACCGCGCCGACGATCACTCCCCACGGTCTCCATCCCAGGTAATGATCGACCACGAGGCCAGCGACGATCGGCGCAACCATCTCCATACCGATCTGACTCAAGGCGGCATAGCGCCCCATGTCCTTGCGATCCGGCATTTCCGGGAGCATCGAACACCCTCCAGGATGCCGGGGAGACAGCCTGGAACACTCTCTCCCTCCGCACGCCGTTTCGTCGTGTGAGGGTATTGTCAGAACCAGAAAAGGAAAGTCAATCTTAAATTCGTGTAATTTTTCACAAAGTCGGTCCGGGCGTTTTCTAGGGCGTTTCGAGGGGTCGAAGAAGCGATTTTCGATGTTTTTTCTGCATAGAACAAGGGTTTTTTTATTGACAACGGTTGTCGGCATCTTTAGAATCGAGTTATAAAAGAGCGGCATCAACTGCAATCCTCCCTCCTCATGGGCGAATTGCCTTTTTTCGTCCTCCGTCCGTGCATCTGCCTCCCTCCTCCAACGCGGTGCGGGGACAAAGCCCGAGGATCTCGATGTGGGAACACTCCCAGGAAAGGAAATCCGGGATGAAATCTCTCAGGGAAGGCGGCCCGGACACCTTCACGGCGCCCTTCGGAAAGGCGCGGGAGTGGTAAGGCATGACTCGCCGTCAATTGCAAGCCTGCACCAAGAAGACGTTGGTTGATCTGGCCCGCAAACTGGGCATCGCCGGCTGGCACGGCATGACCAAGGATGAGCTGGTGTTGGCGCTGTCCAGACGCCGTCGTTCGTCGCCTTCTCACAAACGAATGGCCGCCGCGGCTCGTGACACTTCCAGCGCGACATCGGGAGAAGAGCAAGTGGGTAGCAGCAAGTACAACGTGGGCATTCCTACCCGCGATCTGTCGGCCAAAGTTCCCAAGGATCTACCCGCCGGTTACGGGAAGGACCGCATTGCCCTCATGGTCCGTGATCCCTACTGGCTGCATTGCTACTGGGAATTGACGCATCAGGCTGTTGGCCGAGCCGAAGCCGCTCTCGGACAGGAATGGCACAACGCCAAGCCGATCCTGCGTTTGCTCGATGTCAGCAGTCGCGATACCACCTGCACCAGCGAGACGATTGTCCGCGACATCGAAATCCACGGCGGCTGCAACAACTGGTACATCGATGTGGCCAATCCACCGCGTTCCTTCCGCGTGGACGTCGGCTACCTTGCCAAGAGCGGCAAGTTCTATGTCCTGGCCCGATCCAATGTCGTCAGTACGCCGCGCGCCGGCATCAGCGATGTCATTGACGAAAACTGGGCCGACATTGACGCCAAGAAGGCTGATCGCATCTACGCCATGTCCAGCGGCTTCGATCCATCCGCCAGCAGTCTGGAATTGAAAAGGCTGTTTGAGGAGCATTTGCGCCGCCCGCTTGGCTCGCCGGCTGTCACCAGCTTTGGGTCTGGTGGCATGGCGCTGGGCGGCAAGCCGCGCAAGTTCTGGTTCCAGCTCGACGCCGAATTGATCGTCTATGGCGCAACCGAGCCAAATGCGCGCGTTACACTACAGGGCCAGCCAGTCAAGCTGCGTCCAGACGGAACATTCACAATGCGTTTCAGCTTGCCAGATGGTCGGCAGATCATTCCCGCTGTCGCCGTCTCGCCCGACGGGGTCGAGGAACGCACCGTTGTCCTCGCCGTCGAGCGTAATACCCGGCAGCTGGAACCGCTCATCCACGACGAAAACGAGTAATTCAAAACTCCTGGATATGAACCGGCGCGATTTCCTCCAGCCTCGTCGCTTTGCACAAAACGCCGGACAGGTCATTAGCGCCCTCGATGAGCTGACCGATACGCTAGCTTCCGCCGGCGGCACCAATGAAGACTCGGCAGAAGAGAACGTTCTGCTGCTGCACCTCCGTCGCCGGGCGATGGCCACCAATTTCGAGATTATCCTCCCCTTCGGCACACCCGACGCGGTGCAGATGGGTGAAGTAGCGTTTGATTTGCTCGATCGGCTGGAAGAACAGATGACGGTATATCGGCAAGGCAGCGAAATCAGCCGACTCAACCAACAGGCCCCCATCGCTCCCGTGCGCGTCGAGCGCCGCCTTTTCGATTTGCTGGAACTGGCGTCGCGGATTCATCGAGAAACGGAGGGAGCCTACGACATCACAACCGGAGCGCTCATCAAAGCGTGGGGCTTTTTTCGAGGGCCGAGACGAATGCCGAGCGAAGAAGAACGAGAAACGGCCCGCCAACGAGTCGGCATGGACAAGGTGACGCTGGATGCGGAGCGCCATACCGTTCGCTATCAGCAACCCGGAACCGAGATCAATCTCGGCAGCATCGGCAAGGGCTATGCCCTCGATCGCATGGCCAGAAAGTTGCGCGGCAGAGGGTGCAAGCAGATATTGTTGCACGGAGGCACTAGCAGCGTGTACGCTGGAGGATGTCCCGCCGATGAGAAACGCGGCTGGCAAGTAGCAATCCTGCACCCGTGGCAGCGCAGTCGCCGACTGGCGCGAGTGTGGTTGCGCGACCGAGCGCTGGGAACATCAGCGGCCACGCACCAGCACTTGGAATATAACGGAAAAAAGTTGGGCCACATACTCGATCCGCGAACGGGATGGCCGGCATCCGGAATCGCCAGCGCTTCCGTGCTCGCACCTAGTGCCGCCGAGGCCGACGCACTCTCGACTGCGTTTTACGTCGGCGGACTTGGGTTGGCCCAGCGATATTGTGCAGAGCATCGCGGCATCGCAGCCATCCTGCTGCAGGACGGTGAAGGCGCCGAACCCGTTGCAATCGGGCTTTCGCCAGAAGAGTTTTCTTGGACTTGACAGGCATCATGAATAAGCTCACGGCATTTTTTCTGCTCTTGCTGCGTCTGGCGATCGGCTGGCACTTCGCCGCCGAAGGCTTTCACAAGTTGGACGGATATTGGCATTGGTCGGGGGTAACGGTCGTTGGCACTTCGAGACCGTTCACCAGCGCCGGTTATTTCCGCGAAGGCACAGGCCCCTTGGCGCAGTACATTCGCAAGGAAATCGGCGATCCCGATGAGGAAGCGTTGCGGCTACTGACGCCCCAATCTGCCGAATCGCCCAACACTCCGCTAAATATGCGCACACCTCCGCTGCTTGCCAAGGAATGGGGAGATTACGTTCGGCGTTTCAGTGATTATTACAGCTTCGACGAACAACAGCGCAAGAAGGCGGAAGATGCATTGATGAAAGCCGAGGATGCCGCCGTCGGGTGGCTGACGAGCAAGGAAGTCAACGAAAAGAACTTCCGGGCGAAGACACAGGAAGGCCAGCTGCCGGTGCCTGTACGAGTGGAGCAGTACAAGCAAAAACTTGACGAGTGGCTGGAGCCCAGACATAGCCATCTGGTATCTATCGGCTCCAATGCTGAATCGGTTCGTTTGCGTAACGTCAAAGCGGATGTGGTTCGCCTGCGTGTCGGACTGCTGAACGATCTCGACGAATACACACAAGAACTACGCAAAGACCTGGAGAAAATCCCCACCGACGAACAGAAGAAAGCAGCGGAGGGCAAGAGCAAGCCGCCGCAGCCGGAACCGCCGACTGGCGAGCGAGAAAAGATCTGGTGGATCGATCAAATCACCATGTATGCCCTGCTGGTCCTGGGCGCTTGCTTGATAGCCGGTTTGTTCACACGGACGGCGTGCCTGTTATCGGCCGGGTTTCTGGTGATGACGTATTGCACCTGGCCGCCGTTTCCCTGGCTGCCCTTGCCCCCCAATGACGAGGGGTATTATCTCTTTGTCAACAAGAACGTCATTGAAGCGTTGGCGCTGATGGCACTGGCCACGACTACGAGCGGTCGCTGGCTGGGGTTGGATGCCCTGATTCATTACATGCTGTTCGGCAGCCGTCGTCCGGCGCCGTGAGGAACTTAGACTCGGCGAGCGGGGCGTTTACACGCCCAGTTCGCCAGATTCCTTTGAGTGGGAGACAAGACACATGGCCATCGATCTAACCCCCGAACAACGCGCCGCCGGCAAGGCCAACTTCAACCGCACAGCAGACGGTCTGACGCGGCGCGGCTTCATGAAAAGCCTGGCTGCATCCGGCGCTGCAGTCGCCGTGGCCACGCCGGCCGTCTACTTCGGCTACAAGAGCATTCAGGGCAATCCGGTCAAGGCGGTCCTCATTGGCGCAGGCGATGAGGGCGGCGTGCTTGTTGGTGAGCATAACCCCGCCTACCTCGAGTTCGTCGGCGTCTGCGATATTCGACCGTCCAACATGAAACGTATATTCGAGGGCGATCCCAAGGTGGCGTTGCGCAAAGGCTTCAACAAAGTTTACGGCGAAGCGACCGCCAAGAAGATCAAGAAACTCGATTCCTACGATGCCTTCACGGAGGAGCTGCGCAAGAACAAGGACATCGAAGCCGTCGTCATAGCGCTGCCTCTGTGCATGCACGCCAAGGCCGCCATCGACGCCATGAAGATCGGTAAGGAGCGCGGCAAACCGATCCACGTTTTGACCGAGAAGCTGATGGCCTGGAACATCAAGCAGTGCAAGCAGATGATCCGCACGGCCAAGGAAACCGCCAGCATTCTATCGGTCGGCCATCAACGCCATTACAGTCTACTCTACGCCCACGCTACCGAAGTTGTCAGCGCCGGCGTCCTCGGCGATATTCGCCACATTCGCGCTCTGTGGCATCGCAATTTCACATGGCCGTTCGATCCCAAGCCGGTCAAGAACGATCTCGTCACGGGCGTAACGCAACCGCACTACCGTGACGGCTGGTATCCGCCGATCACGCACCTGGATTATGACGCCTTGGCCGAAAAGAAGGACATGCTTCAAAAATACGGCTTCGATGACGTGGAACATTTGATCCGCTGGCGTCTCTATCAGGCGACAGGCGGCGGCTTGATGGCGGAGCTGGGTAGTCATCAGCTCGATGCGTGCAGCATTTTCCTCGGTCATGCCCACCCGTTGGCCGTCTCGGGCGTTGGTGTGCGTTCGTTCTTCGGACCCAGCCGCAATGACCGCGACATTGACGATCACGTTTTCGCCACCTACGAGTTCCCCGGAACGAATTACGCCAAGGACAAGAACGACGTCGTCGTTGTCACGTACTCCTCGATCAGCACCAACGGATTCGAGAATTACGGTGAGTGCGTCATGGGCGATCGCGGTACACTGATTGTCGAGAAAGAGGAATCGGTGATGCTGTATCCGGAGAATGAACCCGGCAAGGTGAAGACTCCGCAGCGCGGCACCGAAGTGGGTGTTGACGCCAAGGGCAAAGGACAGCCAGTACTGGAATCAGGCTCGACATGGGGCGGACCCTCTGCGGCGGTGACCGGCACGAGCGTCGGCCCTGGTGGTCCGGTCAGCCGCGGTTATCGCGAAGAGATGGAAGATTTCGCCTACTGCGTCCGCCTGTGGAATCCCAAGCAGGGCTATGAGAAGGACAGCGACGGCAAGTACAGGCAGCGTCTGACGCGCTGCCACGGTGAAGTGGCGATGGTCGATGCCATCGTCGCCTTGACTGCCAACCACGCAATGCACACGCACCAGCGTGTCGAGTTCCAGGACGCCTGGTTCAACGCCGACAAGCCCGATGTTCCGCCCAGCGACCAAAAAGCCAAGGTCGAAGTTGCGTAAATCCTCGGTTAGCCGCGACCCGAAGGGGAGCGCGAACGCGCTCCGCTGCGCGGCGCGGCTAACCAAAACATTCCTTATCATGCCCGATCCTGAGCGAATTCTTACGACCCTTCGCCGCGCTATCCAGCATTTCCGTGACACGCCCGGTCGTCGCGGCCGAGTCGTCTCGCTGCAAGACGTTTCTGAAGTATTCGTCAGCGGTGATTTGCACGGCAATTTGGCGAATTTCCGTCAATTCTTGACGCTTGCCGATCTCGCCCGCAACCCACGAAGGCACTTCGTGCTTCAGGAAGTCATACACGGTCCTTATCACTATCCGGCCGGCGGCGACAAGTCACATCAACTGGTCGATTTGATGGCGGCGCTCAAGTGTCAGTTTCCCCGGCAGGTACATTTCCTGCTGGGCAATCACGAGTTGGCCCAGGTCACACAGCGAAGCATCGCTAAGGGCGATTTCGATCTCAACCAATGTTTCCGCGAAGGCGTCGGCACAGCTTACGGCGGTCAAGCGCCGGAAGTGTACGCTGTCTACAAGGAGTTGCTAAGTGTCGTGCCAGTAGCGCTGCGGCCACCGAATCGAATTCTCTTGAGCCACAGTTTGCCGGCAGCGTCGAAGCTAGAGAACTTCGATCCCGCTTCGCTGGAGCGTGATTTGACGGCGGAAACCGACGTGGTGCCCGGCGGCTCCGTCCATGCGATTGTTTGGGGCCGCGATACCCGCGCCGAGACAGCCGCCGCATACCTCGCGAAAATGGACGCCGACCTGCTCATCAGCGGCCACGTTCCCTGCGACAACGGTTTCGACACGCCCAACGATCGCCAACTTATCCTCGACAGCCTCGGCGCCGTCGCCTGTTACTGTTTGTTTCCTACCGACCGCCCGCTCACGCTGTCGGAGTTGGTCCAGAACGTGCATACTTTGTGATCGTTATGAATCACGACTATCCCGCAATCCGTCCGTCGATGCCGGAAACGCCTTCCGATGCCCTCGGACCGCTGCACCGCGAGCACGTCATCGTGGATGAACGCACTTTTATTATCATGCGTCCGAGCGAATCGGATCGTTTGCTCGATCATCCCAGCATTCTCTCTGCCTTCGCCGCCGATGAGTACATGCCCTACTGGGCGGATCTGTGGCCGGCGGCGCGCATGTTGGCCAAGGCCATCCTCCGAGAAACCTGGCCTCCAGGACAACGGGCTCTGGAGATCGGATGCGGGCTGGGATTGCCCGGAATCGCCGCCTTGGCGATGGGGCTACGCGTCACGTTCAGCGACTACGACGCCACTGCCCTGCGCTTCGCAGCCGATAATGCCCGTGCCAACAGTTTCCATGCGTTCGATATGCTGCAAATGGACTGGCGCTATCCGCCGGAAGACATGCAATTCGCGATCCTCCTGGCATCCGACCTGATTTATGAAATGCGTAACGTCGCTCCTCTGGTGGCTCTCATCAAGAAGATGCTCGAGCCGGACGGCGTATGTCTGTTGACCGACCAGGATCGAGTGCCGTCACATGTCCTCCGCGACACATTGACGGCGGAGGGTTTGCCGTACACTACCAAGATCATGCGCGCCGGTGAACCCGGAGGCCGACGCCTCAAAGGAACACTGTATCGCATCTCGCGATCAGCCTGAGCAAACGTCTTTCGATTTTGGGGCGAATTCGGTACGATCACACCAACCCGGAGTGCCCGCGACGGGTGGAGACGGGAATCGAAAGGATAGTTCGTTATGCGCTCTACGAAACTTTTCGGGATAATTGTACTTCTGGGGAGCATGAGCCTGCTCACCGCCCAGACGGAAGAAAAGACCGCGTCGCGCCCTATCGCCTACGCGGACCTGGGCAAGCTGGTGCGGAGCCATCGGGGGAAAGTGGTTGTCGTCGATGTCTGGTCACTGGGTTGACTGGAGTGCAAAAAGGAATTTCCGCATCTGGTCCAGATGCACAAGAAATATGCCGACCAGGGTTTAGTGGCCGTATCGCTGAGTCTCGACAATCCCAGCGATGCGAAGACCCGCGCCCAGGTGGATGCGTTCCTCAAGAGAAATGAGGCGACGATGATTAACCTGATGGTCGAAGGAGATCCCGACGACTGGTACACCAAGTTCAACGTCGGCGGTCTGCCCCTGGTTTTCGTATTTGATCGCGAAAATCGCCGCGTCAAGAAACTGGTCGGCGGCGATCAAGTCGATTACAAGACGATCGAGGCCGAAGTGGCCAAAATGCTGAAAAAGTAGTCTAGTGCAGCGTCAGGTTAAGGAATTAGGGTGTTCCTGATCGCGGGTTTTTGGCACGATGGCCGCAACCAAGGAGGATGCGGTCATGCAAAAGAAGTATGTCGTTCGTCTCACGGATGCGGAACGGGCAACGCTAACCGA
>DATBHJ010000136.1:0-28425 GCA_036557565.1 Gemmataceae bacterium | reverse complement strand
GGAGCGCGACGCGCTCCGCTGCGCGTCGCGGCTAAACGACCGAAGTTTTTTCTGGGACGATTTTCGATTCTTCAACGCGCACGATTCCCTTGGCCACCAGCAGCCAACGGCTAACGGCCAAAATCAACAGCGCCGCCACGCATGTCATCACGAACACGGTCATGGCCAGGCTCAACGCCCCCGTCAGCAGCGTCTCCGGCTTGCGCATCAAATCGATGAATTTGCCGCTGCACATCTGCACGCCGGCCGTCATGGTCGTCGAGATGACGAAGAGCATCGGCAGCACCGTCACCGGGGCGTAGCGTCCCCGGCCGCTGTTGACCAGAAGCGTCGTTACCAGCGTCAGGGCAATGACCGCGAGCAATTGATTGGCGATGCCGAACATCGGCCAAATCGTCGCCACCGATCCTGTCGCCACCAGCAGCCCCCAGCCCGCCGTCACGAGAAACGTGGCCAAAAGGGCGCTCGGCCACCAATCCGTTTGCGCGAACTTGGAATGAACACGGCCCAGCGCTTCCTGCACAAGAAAGCGGCCAATGCGCGTGCCGGCGTCGATGGTCGTGAGGATGAACAGCGCCTCGAACATGATGGCGAAGTGATACCAGTACTTCATCAGCGACTCGAACGGCAGACCCAGCGACGACAGCGGCTTGGTGAGAATGTGCGACATGCCGACGGCCAGCGTCACCGCGCCGCCGGTGCGGCCTCGCAGCGATTCGCCGCCGACGTTCTGCTCGACCTGTGCCAGATTCAAATGCTCCAGACTATCCACGTTGCCCAGCTCGACATACATCTTGTCCAGCGGCTGCTGCCATTTCTGGGCCTGGTCCAGGGGCACGTTGATGTCGTAATAGAGCTTCGGATCGAGCGACGCCGCCGCGATCAACGCCATGATGCCGACCAGTCCTTCCATCAGCATCGCCCCGTAGCCGATGGGGCGAACGTGGCTTTCCTTATCGACCATCTTCGGCGTCGTGCCGGACGAGACAAGAGCGTGAAAACCGGAGATGGCCCCGCACATGATGCAGATGAACACAAACGGAAACAGATGTCCCTGGAAGGTCGGCCCACCGTTGACGAAGACGGGATTGTACGCCGGACTGGGCAGCTTCGGATTGGCCCAGAAAACGCCGACGACCAGCAGTGCGATGGTGCCGATTTTCAGGAAACTGGAGAGATAATCGCGCGGCGCCAGGAGCAGCCACACCGGCAACACCGAAGCGATGAAACCGTAAACGCACAGGGCCAGGACGGTTTGCCCCTTGCCGAGTGCGAAATATCCCTCCCACGGCGAACCCGGGATCCAGTTGCCGATAACCACGGCGGCCAGGGTCAGAGTGGCACCGATCAGCGACGCTTCGACCGTCTTTCCCGGCCGCAAGCGATACATATACCAGCCGACCAGGAGAGCAATGGGAATGGTGCAGGCGATGGTGAACACGCCCCACGACGAGCCGGGCACGCGCTGCATGGACTTCGCAGGCAATTCCACGCTATTGCCGGCATCAACCGAGAGGGGCGAATCGGCCGGTACCTGGACGGCAAAGCCTTCCGGGCGCGTCTGCGGCGGTTCGCTCGGCGTGTAACGGATCGTGCAGCCGCCGGGGAATCTGTAGACGTGGTGACTTACGGTGGAATGTTGGTCATCTTCCTGCGGCGTAGTGTCGGCGGGCAAGGTGATGCGCATACCGGCGGGCAGCGGCGCTTCCTCACCGCCCAGCGCCTTGACGACGACGACACCCAGGCCGGCCAGGGCGATGACGACGATGAACAAAATCGCCGCCGACACAACGAGATTGGCCCACGGTCCCAGCTCGCTGCGAGCGATCTCGGCCAGCGATTTGCCGCCGCGCCGCACCGACGCCGCCAGAACGAGCATGTCCTGCACCGCGCCGGCCAAACACACACCGATCACCAGCCACAACAATCCGGGCATGTAACCATATTGAATCGCCAGCACCGGCCCGATGAGCGGACCCGCTCCCGAAATAGCGGCGAAATGATGGCCGAACAGCACCCACTTGCTGGTCGCGTGGTAATTCTGGCCATCATGGAAGCGATGCGCCGGCGTCAGCCGCGAATCATCGAGGGCGGCCACCTTCGCTGCCAAAAACGCGCTGTAATAGCGATAGGCAATGGCCAGGCAGCACAACGCGCCTAACAGCAGCGGCATGGCGTGCAGCACAACCCGGCCGCCTTCGATAGCGTAAATATCGAACATCTAAGGGATTTCCTCCTTGATCGCTTCGGGCGAGCGGGGGGCGTAAGCCCCCTGTTGGAAGCAACAGGGGGCTTACGCCCCCTGCTCGCCCGTTGTACCAAATTTTCCGATTCTGTTAAATGCAATCGTTCGCGCAGCGAATACAATAGAAGGCGGAGCCGACCGTAGGGGTCGTTGGCTCCCTTCACTTGCTGTACCGTATCTAGTTGGAAAGGGGTTCAACGTCATGCTCAAGAAGCTCCTGATTGCGGCCGTCGCCGTCATCGCGGGTATGGTGGTCCTCACCAAAGTGACCAAGATCACGCCGGCGGTCTGGTTCGGCGATTGCTGCCGTTCGGTTCGGCACATGGTGCCGCCAGAGGTTCAGCTCAAGCAGCTCAAGGCCGACATTGAAAACATCGATAAGGACATCGACAAGAACCTCGGCACGCTGGCGCGCACGGCCACCGAGGTGGACGATTTCGCGGACAAGCTGGTCGCCAATCGCGATCGCCAGGCTCATCTGGCCGCCGACATGAGGGACATGCAGAAGAGCCTCAACGACCAGACACACAAGGTCGTATACCGCGGCAAGAAGTGCGATGCCGACGATCTGACCTGCCGCCTGGAGATGGCAACCACCGAGTTCACCTGTCTCAAGGAAAAGGTGAAGGTCCAGGAAAAGATCCTTGCCGAGAAGAAACGTACCCTGACGACGGCCAAGGAACGCATCACTGCCATGAAGAATGAGCAGGAAAAACTGCGCGTCCTCGCCGTCCGCCTGGAACACGAGCTGGAGCTGGTTCGCATGAAGCAGATCCAGAATCAGGTGACCGATTTCGACGACAGCGCTCTGTCGCGGGCGCAGCAGAACGCCAAGGACGTGGAATCACGGCTGCGCGAAATCGAGAAGCTGATCGAGTACAAGAAAGAGTTTGGCCGTACAGATACGACCACTCTGGAAACGATCAAAAGCAAGAGCCGTGCGGAAGTCCTCCACGCCGCCAAGGCTGCGCTGCGTGAGGACAATGATGTCACGGAAGCTATTGCCAACGATCAGGACGACAAATAACTCTCTCTCGTTCCCAAGCTCTGCCTGGGAACGCACGTCTGGAAGCTCTGCTTCCCGTCCCGTCACCGACTGGCCGAGAAGCAGAGCTTCGCAACTGTTCGTTCCCAGGAAGAGCTTGGGAACGAGGAAGGACCAACGGCAAAACGGAAATGTGTGCATCTAATGTTCGGCTTCGCATGGTTGGCAATTCGGCAGGCGCGCGAAGCGCTCAATCAAGGGCGTCTGGAAGAGGCCCATCGCCTGCTGACTCAGCCCTCCATTCGTGATCATCGTGCGGCCAGTGCTCTGCTCACTCAACTCGTTCGCGCGTATGTCGAGCGCGGCGAGCGCTGCCTCAAACGAGACGATGTCGAGAGCGCCTGGCGCGAGCTGCTGCAAGCCGAACAGCTGCAAACGGCGGAGAAAAGCGTTGATGCCCTCCGCCAGACCTTGGTCCGCCTTGGTCAAGCCCAGGTCCGAGGGATGTTGCAAGCCGGCGACGCCCGACGCGCCGATGAAACCATCGCCCAGATGCGTGAACGTCGCGTCGGTTCCGCAGAATTGCAAGTGCTGGAGCAAGCGACCCGCGATTGGCTGCTCGCGCGCGAGCTGGCCGACCGCGGCGAGTTTGCTTCGGCCCGCGATGCCGTGGAGCGCGTTCGCCGTCGTTTGCTCGATCGGCCAGCCGCACTCGATCGCTTCGCCGACGATCTCGACCACCATCGGAAAGTCTTTCCGGGCCTGTTAGTTGGACTGCATGAGTCGATCGATCAGGCTCAGTGGCGCGAGGTTGTCGCGATCGCCGAGCAGGTGTTGGCAGTCGCTCCGCAACATGCCGAAGCCCGAAAGGCGCGAGCGCGGGCCTGGAAGGCCATCGAGCCGGTGACGATCTCTCATCCCGGACCCGATGCTTCGCCCAACAATGGAGAGGCACAGGTAGACGATAGTCTGCCGGTGCGATTTTTGTTGTGGATCGACGGCGTTGGTGGTTATCTCGTATGTATGGGAGCGCGGCTGACGTTTGGGCAGGCGATTCACGATGGACATGTGGACATTCCTCTCGTGGCTGACGTGTCCCGCTTGCACGCCAGTCTGACGCGCGATGCGGAAGGCTATATTCTGGAGGCGGTGCGTCCTATTCAGGTAAATAACCGCGAAGTGACGCGGACGCTCTTGCAAACGGGCGATCGCATCACGCTGGGCGCTTCGTGCCAGGTCCAGTTTCGCCTGCCGGTGCCCATCAGCACCAGCGCCCGGTTGGATCTGGTCAGCGGGCATCGCCTGCCCTTATCCGTCGATGCCATCTTGTTGATGGCCGACACGCTGGTCCTGGGCGATGGGCCGCAAGCGCATGTGAATGTGCCGGACCTGAAACAGCCGCTCGTGTTGTTCCGCCAGAAGGACACGCTCGGCATTCGCTACCGCGGCAAACTGTGCATCAATGGCCGCACCAGCGGTGAACGTTTGTTACTGAGCGATCCGCATGCCACGGTTAGTGGTGAAAATATTTCGTTCGCCCTTGAACCCGTGGCGGCCCGTTTGGGGTAATATCAATACCATCCCGAAGCGTGCTCGAGGGCGGCCCTCGCTTACGCTTCGGGATGGTATAATGAAAAAAACGGCGCAAGGAAAACTCAGCCATGGCCTTGCGTGAATTCGAGGCATCCCTGGCCGAGATTGCCGCAAGAATTCGGCGCCGTGAGCGAATAAGGGATGGAGACATCGCCACCGAGCAGGGGGGATGTATGAAGTTCATCTACAGTTCGGGACAACGACCCCTGGAAGGATTCACGCTGAAGCGCGGCATCGGTCGCGGCGGCTTCGGCGAGGTCTATTTCGCCGTCAGTGACGGCGGCAAGGAAGTCGCGCTCAAGCTGGTGCGCGGCGACACGCAGATCGAGATGCGCGGCGTCGCTCAGTGCCTCAACTTGAAGCACCCCAACCTCGTCAACCTTTACGACATGCGCACCGACGGCCAGGGCGATCGCTGGGTCGTCATGGAGTACATTGCCGGCGAGCCGCTTAACGTGATTCTCGGCCGGCATCCGGGCGGCCTGCCGCGCGAACTGGCCCGCGAATGGTTCCTCGGCTTGGCCCGCGCCATCGCGTATCTGCACGATCACGGCATCGTTCACCGCGATGTCAAGCCGGCCAACATCTTCCTGGAAAACGGCACGGTCAAGGTCGGCGATTACGGTCTGTCCAAGGCGATCGGCAGCAGCCAGCGCACCGCGCAGACGCACAGCGTCGGCACCGTGCATTACATGGCTCCCGAAATCTCGACAGGCAACTACGGCAAGCCGATCGACGTGTACGCCGCCGGCATCATTCTCTACGAAGCTCTAACCGGCAAGGTGCCGTTCGACGGCGAGAGTTGCGGTGAGATCTTGATGAAGCATTTGACCGCGCCGCCGGACCTGAGCAAGATCCCATCCGATTACCTGCCCATCGTTTCCAAGGCGTTGTCGAAGAACCCGGCACAGCGTTACGCCAGCATGGCCGAGATGGCCCGCGCTATCGAGGCGCTGGGCAGCGAGCCCTCCCGCGTGCCGGCCGCGGCGCCCACCCCACCCCCCAGGGCAGCCGCTGTGCCGGCGCGTTCGCCCCGCCCACAAGAGCAGGTCCTCGTCGCTCTACCTGCCGTGTCGCGCCGCGCCCAACTGATGGAGCTGTGCGGCTCGATGCTCATGTCCGTGCTCTTTACCGGACTGGGCAGCATCCTGTGGACTGCCATCCTCCAGCCCAAGCCCGACGATCTGCGTTTGGAGATGGGACGCATCTTCTTTCCGACCGTGGCCGCCTGCTGGGCGATCCTGATACCGTCCAAGTTCTGGACCGAGCGTCGCGGCGATTCCTGGCTGCGCCGCTTCGCGCTGTTGCTGATCGGCGGACTGGTCGGCGTGGGTGGCTGGTGGATGGACGGTGGCTTGCTTCCCCTCGACGGAACAGGTAGCTTGCCTGTCCCGCACGGTCCGATGCAGGGAGCGGCGGGCATGTCGTATTTCAGCTATTTCGCCCTGGCATTCTTCGCCATGCGGTGGTGGCGTATGACGGCTCGCCACCGCGCCCATCGCTTTAGCTTCGCACCGATCCTGGGCGCCGGCTTCTGGGGTCTGGTATTGATGCTCTTGATTCGACCGCTCTCCGGCGCCAATCCGGGACTGCTTGTCCTGGTATTGGCGATGACGGCCACGATCGTGCAACTGGTGAGTCCGTGGGAGCAACCGCCGGCGCCCTGCGCCAAACGCCTGCGTCTGCGCTATGCGTGATGATGATGTTGATTTATCGTTTTGCGAAACGATAAATCAACATCGCAGAGTGATGGAGGATCTTCGATGCGTGTCTCCACCTGGCTGCGTCTGGCCTCCCTGTGCCTGATCGCGGGCAGCTTGTCCGCGTCGCCGCTCGCCGCCCGTTCGCCGGTCCCCGAACCGAAAAAACCTCTTTACCACGAGGAGTTCACCGGCTACGGCGCGACCGAACTGGCCGCGCGTGAAGATGCGCTAAGATTGGCTTGCGACTGGATGCAGCAGAACCTCGGCCTGGGCTGGTGTCCCAAATCCGACTATCTCCTCGATCAAAAGATGGTTCAATTCCGCGATCCAGAGGACAAACAGTTCGAGCCACCGCTGAACAACATGAAAGTCGTCAAGATGCAGCTGGACATCACCGACAACCAGTATTTCGACATCCACAAGCAGGCCCAGCACCAGCGGATGCAGGAACGGCAAAAAACGTCGCTGCTAGTCCTCTTTGGCCTGGTCAGTCTGCTCGGCGTGGTGGGCGGCTATCTTCGTCTGGAAGAGGCGACCAAGGGCTACTTCACACGTCTGTTGCGGATCGCGGCCATCGGCGTTCTCGTGCTCATCCTTGCGGGTCTGTGCGTGGTGGGGTAGCCTATGCCCTCCGAGAGCGACCGCCTGTTAATCCAGCAAATCCGAGACGGCGATTCTCGCGCCTGGGAAACCCTCATCGCCCGCTATGAGGGCCGGTTGCTAGCCTTCGTCCAGCGCCGTCTCCGTGACCGCGACGCCAGCGAAGACGTGGTGCAGGAAACGTTCGTCGGCTTCCTCAACAGCCTGCCCAATTTCGACGATAACCGCGAGCTGCAAACCTATCTCTTCACCATCGCCTCTCACAAGCTGACCGATCACCTCCGCAGAAATGGCCGGCATCCGTTGCGTTCGCTCCGCGATAGCTCTTCCGACTTGCTCAATCAGCAAATCGACGATCAGCCCGGTGCGTCGAGTTGTGCCCGCAGCGAAGAACGCCGTGAGCTGGAGAGCGCTGCCATCGTCCGCTGTCTTGGCCAGATCCTGCGCGGCCTGCAAGAGAAGGGCGATTGGGCACGGCTTAAAGTGCTCGAGCTGTTGTGGATCAAGGGCTGGGCCAACCGCGATGTGGCCGCCTTTCTGAAAATCAGCGAGCAACAAGTGGCGAACTATCGCTTCGCCGCCGTCAAGAAGCTGAGCGAGCTGATCCGCGACGCCGGCCTGTCCTCCGACGTGTTCCCCGAGTTGCACAACTCTTGATCGTCGAGATAGAACGCGGATGACGCGGATACTCCGGATTTTCGCGGATTTATTCTTTGTCTGATCCGTACTGATCCGCCGCATCCGCGTCATCCGCGTTCTATTTCGGGAAGCACTCCTCAGAGTAAAATTTTTTTGCTTCAATTCTCCTGACGACACGGATAATGTCATCAATATCCCGCTCATGGCTTAGCGAGCAATTCAGGAGAACAAACACATGGACAAAATCAGCGTGGCCCAGGCGCGGCAAGTCGAGTCGGTTGGCAGGCAAGTGCGCCTGCAAGGATGGGTCCGTACCCGCCGCGATTCCAAGGGCGGTTTCAGCTTCCTCGAAATCAACGACGGTTCTTCCCAGGGCAACGTGCAAGTCATCGCCGAGAATTCGCTGCCCAACTACCAGAGCGAGATTCTGCACTTGACCGCCGGTTGCAGCGTGACCGTGGACGGCACGGTCCGCGCCTCGCCGGCCAAGGGGCAAGCCACCGAAGTGCAAGCCCAATCCCTCACCATCCACGGCTGGGCCGACGCAGCGAAGTATCCGATGCAAAAGAAGGGACATTCGATGGAGTTTCTGCGCGAACAGGCCCATCTGCGGCCACGCAGCAACACCTTCGGCGCCGTGGCCCGCGTCCGCAACTGCATCTGCCGCTCCATCCACGATTTCTTTCAGGAGCAAGGTTTTCTCTACGTCCATCCGCCGATCATCACCGCCAGCGATTGCGAAGGCGCCGGCCAGATGTTCCGCGTCACCACCCTCGATATGGGCAAGCTGCCGCGCAACGAAAAGGGTGAAATCGACTACGTAAAAGACTTTTTTGGCCGCGGGACTTATCTGACCGTCAGCGGCCAGCTCGAAGCCGAAATCTTCGCGTGTGCGCTGGGCAAAGTGTACACCTTCGGTCCAACCTTCCGCGCCGAAAACTCAAACACCTCGCGCCATCTCGCCGAGTTTTGGATGGTCGAGCCGGAGATGGCGTTTTACGAGCTGAGCGACAACATGGACCTGGCCGAGGCGTTCCTCAAGCGTATCTGCCGCGACGCGCTGGAGCGCTGCGGTGAAGACATGAAGTTCTTCGCCGAACGCATCGATAAAACGGCGATTTCCACACTGGAGGGAATCATCAACAGTAAATTCGTGCGCCTGCCGTATACTGAGGCGATCGAAATTCTGCAAAAATCGGGGCAGAAATTCGAGTTCCCCGTTTCGTGGGGCGCGGACCTGCAATCGGAACACGAGCGCTATCTGACGGAGCAGCACTTCAAGCTGCCGGTGATCCTTTTCGATTATCCCAAGACGATCAAGGCGTTTTACATGCGTCTGAACGACGACGATAAGACCGTGCGAGCGATGGACGTGCTGGTCCCGCGCGTCGGTGAGATCATCGGCGGCAGCCAGCGCGAGGAGCGCCTCGATGTGCTGGAAGGGCGCATGAAGGAACATAACCTCGATCCGTCGGCGTACTGGTGGTATCTCGATCTACGTCGCTATGGCACGGTACCGCATAGTGGTTTTGGACTGGGACTGGAGCGCACGGTGCAATTCGTCACCGGCATGACCAACATCCGCGACGTGATCCCGTTCCCGCGCGTGCCGGGGAATGCGGATTTCTAAGAGCCTTATTCACCATAGTCGATGAATCAGCCAGGCCAATCCCAGCACGACGAGAAGCACGGCGGCACAGCTCACGCCCCACACGGCGGTTGCTGCTATGCGGATGCGCGAACGAAACTCCGCCGCATCGTTCAGTCGCGGAAACGGTTTGTTCTTGGGTGCTTCTTTGCCGAGGAAGACACACAGCGGCTCCCAGCCCCGGCTGACTTCATAGACCAACAGTCGATCCGCCGGTACCATGCGCCGAACTTCGTCAATGTGGCGATGGAACACCTCGATAGCATGTTGTTTGTCGGCGAAGCGTCCCTGAAACGTGCCGATCCACACCACGTCATCGAGCATCCGGATGAAGCGCCGCATGCGCGGTAGAAACCAGCGCGTCCAGCCGGGAAAGGCGCGGCGCGCATAATAAATCGTTTGCAGAGCGCTTTCGTACCATTTGTGGGCATCGCGGACGGTGAGGATTACTTTGGCATCGGGATAGCGCTCCATCAGTTCCCGGTAGAAGGCACAGGGCGGCCAATCGACGGCGGCTTGATAGCCGGCGAACAGCGCGTCCCAATCCACCGGCTCGCCGCGGCGGGCGGCACTCCACGCCGCGGCGTGTTCGGGGTGCGCGAAGACTTCGGTCATGTGATAACAGCGCGTGAAGCCGAGTTCTTCCAGGGCGGCTTGTAGCGATTGCGTGCCCGTTCGACCGAAACCGGCGCCGATCACTTTCAACGACACGGTGCCTCCTGGAAAATGGGGTGTGAACAGATCCTTTACTCCTTATATAGACCCCGCATCGCCGACTGAATCTCGGTTTGCTACACGAGGTTAGCTCGGAAACATCGCTTCGAGCCGTTGGACTTGAGCGGAAAACTTTCGTATAATTGGCACGACATTTACTGCTCCTCGAAGGGTCTCCCATGAATCAGCTAGACTTCTCTGCCGGCGCTGTCATCTTCAAGGCCGGAGATCCGAGCACCGCGGCGTATCGGATTCGTTCGGGAACGGTCGAGTTGTTGCGCGATGGTTCGGGCAGCGGCCCTCGCCTGGCCCAGCTCGGACCGGGGGAAGTGTTCGGTGAAATGAGCCTCATCGAAGAGCGACCCCATTCGCTGACCGCGCGGGCGGTGAGCGCCGTGCAGCTGTCCAGTCTGACGCGGGCCGAATTTGAAGACTTATTGACCTCCGATCCCGCGACCTTCCGCATTTACCTCGCCACCCTGTTTGAACGCTTGCGCACCCTGTCGGCACAGGTAGACGCAACCAAGGCGGCACCCGCGCCGACTCCCAGCGACCTGGTCGTCACAATTCATCCGTTGACGCGCCGCGCCGCCGCCACGCTGCCTCGCGATGGGTTGCCGATAACGAAATATCCCTTCCGCATTGGCCGGGCCGCGGCAGAGGATGAAGCTATTCCGCTGGATGTCAATGATCTTTGGCTGAGCGATCAGAAACCTTTCAATATCTCGCGCAACCACGCCGAGATCCAACGCGAAGCCGACACGGTGATTGTCAAGGACCGCGGTTCGTGGCTGGGTACGCACGTAAATGATGTCCATATCGGCGGCAATACCGGCAAGAACCAGATGACTCTGGAAGACGGCGACAACATCCTTGTCCTGGGCGGCCGCATGTCTCCGTATCAATTCCGCGTCCATATCAGTCGCGGTTAAGTTTCCATTTGCCGCCGACGATCCGCGATCAACAGGAGGAGGAGCGTGCCTGCTGCCCAATCGGAGAAAACGTCGGCGCCGCCGCCCGTACGGCGGATCGTCGAAGCGATGCTGTTCGTCGGTGGATCGCCGCTGACGGCCGAGCGCGCCGCCGAGGTGGTGCGCGGTCTGAACGCCGAGCAGTTTCGCGAGATCATTGACGGACTCAACCGCGATTATCGCCAACAAGGCCGGCCCTATCGCATTCAGGTGCGCGAGCACGGCCATGTGCTGGTTTTGCAGCCGCGCTTCCGGGGCGTGCTCGATCGTCTGTACGGTTCCACGCGCGAGGCTCGGCTGTCACCGGCCGCCCTGGACGTGCTGGCCCTGGTCGCTTATCGCCAACCCATCACCAAACAGGAAGTCGAGGCGCTGCGCGGCGCGGAGTCGGCCAGTCCGTTGCGGCAGCTGGTACGCTTGGGATTGATCGCCGTGCAACGCGGCGAAGCCGATCAACGCGAAGTGACCTACAGCACCACCTCGCGCTTCCTGTCGCTGTTTGGGATGCGCAGTCTCGACGATTTGCCGCGCACGCAGGATTTGCAGAAATTGTGAGAGACAGGGTGCCGTAGGTTCGTTGGAGACGACACTTTTTTCGTCTCGGCGCAGCCACTCGGTATCGCTACACTCCCCCCTCCTTGGTGGTGCCTCAAGTTGCGGAGCATTCTGGCCCCACTCTCTTGCCGTCGAGGAGTCCATTCATGCGTACCCTGCAAGGTGCCTGCTGGCTGATCCTTGGTTTGATATTTCCCTGTGTGCCGGCCCTCGCTCAGCTTCCCCAAACCGCCGCGCCAAACACCGGAGGTTCAGAATCCAACGGCTGGGGTCTCGTCATCGATCCGGATAAGGACTGCAAATTCACGCCGGGACCTCGGAGCCTGGCCATCGACATACCCGCCGCCTGGCATGACCTCGCCGGCCCCCCTGCATTTTCCAGCCCCAAGCTCAACGCGCCCCGAATTCTGCGTGAAGTGGATGGCGACTTTGTGCTTACGGTCAAAGTCCGTGGCGATTTCAAGCCCCACCCCCCATCGACCAGCGTTTGGACACTCCCCTACCTCGGCGCGGGTATCCTAATTTGGAGCGATTCCGAGAACTTCATCCGTCTGGAACGAGCCGCCGTGGTGCAGGATGGTCGAATCCATACCTACATTTCCTTAGATAAATGTGAGTACGGTCACGGTCGTCAAGCTGGTTCTGAAGCCATCGCGGAGGGTGACTGCTACCTACGCCTGGAGCGCAAGGGCAGCCAAATTCTCGGCGCCTTCTCCGGCGACGGCGCAACTTGGAAGCAGCTCAAATCCATCGATACCGTCTCGCCGAGCAAGTTGAACATCCCATCTTATATCCGCACCGATAATGTTTGGCCGAACAAGCTGAGAGTAGGCCTGGCGGCGATCAGCACCAGCAGCGATCCCTTTTCGGTTAAATTCGAGCAGTTCGATTTGAAAACGAAGTAAGCGCTACCGCAAAGCAATCCGAGCCGCGCACATAGCGCAGCGGAGTAAGCGGTTGGCCATTCGGCCGCTTACTCCGCTGCGCTGCGTGCGCGGCTCGGAAGAACCGTCGCGCGCATGGTCGCTACGGTTTTTCTGGTGGCGGCGGTGGAGGACCATCGCCTTCATCCCGCGGTGGGCGGCCGGGACCACGACCGGCAGGGCCGCCGGGACCGCCAGGACCGAAGCCTCTACGCATCTCCTTGAGTTGATTCTTCTGCTTGGCCGTGAGGAGCTTTTCGAGCTTGCTGTCGATTTCCTTTTGCAATTCGTCCAGCTGCTTCTTCTGCTCGGCAGTCAGGTTCAACCTTTCCTGAAGAAAGGAAGGCAAAAGTTGGCCCGGAGCAGGTGGAGCAAAAGCGCCGGAGCCGAAGCGACCACGACCACCCGGAGGGCCGCCAGGACCACCGGGAGCAACATCCGGAGGACCGCCGGGAGGACCATCGCCCGGACCAGAGCGGCCCGGCCGCTCGTC
Source organism: Gemmataceae bacterium (assembly GCA_036557565.1). Taxonomy (GTDB): domain Bacteria; phylum Planctomycetota; class Planctomycetia; order Gemmatales; family Gemmataceae; genus JAJPHU01. The sequence goes on along the minus strand of DATBHJ010000136.1, from coordinate 15,356 downwards.
GTTTTCCTCGTTCATGCGCGCCGCCAGCTTGGTCAACTCCTCCTTGGTGACCACGCCGTCCTTGTTGGCATCGGCGCGCTCGAACACGCGCACCAGACGCGGATCGGTGATTTCGTCCTTTTCGAGCTTGCCGTCCTTGTTTTTGTCAAAGGCCATCATGCGATCCACCATTCTTTTGACGGCGGGCGAGTTGGCCTTATCATCCCTGGAAGCCGGTTTTTCCGGCTTTTCCCTGGGTGGCTGTGCGCTAGCCAGGGCTAATAGCCCGAAGCTGAGTCCCAAAATCGCAAATCCACAAGCAAGACGCATGGCGTTCTCCTGGATACGGGAAAAAGTGGGCGGTTAACGGCGGCGACCCGGCGCGTCCGGCGCATCGGAGGGCGTGACGCCAAGAACGATGTCGAACTGGGCGGCCAATTCGCCCAGGCGAGATTCCTTGATCGGCTTGAAATCGACCAGCACCAGCTCGCGGTCGAGTGGATCGCGGATGCCGCGGAAGACGCCGTCGCGGGCGTTTTGCGGATGGCCATTGACGAAAAGTTGCGTGCACAAAAGCTCGCGGTCGCCCTTCTTGACTTTGACGTGAATATGCGGAGTGCGTCCGGGGTACGGCACCGGCTTGACGGTGCGGAAGCGATATTCGCCCTTCTTGTTGACCTCGCAACGGCCGAAGCCCTGGAAATTGCTGTCGCGTTCCCGCCGGCCGCTGTCGGCGCTGTGCAGATAGACGCCCTTACCGTCCACCTGCCAGATCTCGACGACGACACCGGGCACCGGCTCGCCGCTGGCGCTAAGAATCCGGCCGGTCAGGTGCGTGACGTCGCCGACGGCCGGCGTGATGGAGTTATTGACGATCAAGAGATCGTTGTCGGTGTCCAGCGGCAGCTTATCGGGATAGAACGGCCCTTCGGTCAGCCGCGGTGTCCGCGACAGCTCTTCGGCGAACACGCCACGCGCGAACAGCGCCAGCGCTCCCAACGTCAGTCCACCGCGCAGCGCGCCGCGCCGGCTCATCATGGCGTTCCCTGGGTGCATCGGTTCATCTCCTCGTAAAAGTGTCCGGGAGTGGTTTGGTGATCCTCTGCTACATTAGCAACGAAAAGGGCGTCGAGAGTGCCGAAAAATGACGGAATACAAGAAAAGACACTCAACTATCGTTGTTTCTGCAGAGCGTTGAGGATAGATTATTGACAGCCGTACTAGGTTGTGCAGACTCATTCCATTCGCGCACGGCACGATCGAAATCAGACATTCGGTCAAGAAGGAGGTTGCATCGATGGCACCTTTCTTTCACGAGCATTGCCCCGTTTGCTCAAAAGTGACCTGGCAACATTTTCTCGCTCAGCCTCCGGATGCGGAGAGCGATTTATGTACGATCTGTGAGATCTGCGAAACCGTTCTTATCTACGGTGAGAATGGTCTGCTCGGTCAGCGGGCCGCCACCGAGGAGGAACGAGAGGACATCCCGAAACGGCCCAAGCTATCCCCGGAGGAACTGGCGGCGTGGCGGGAGGATCTGCGACAGGGGCAAGAAGACGTTGAGGCCTGGATTCAATCCGGCTGTCCTGGCTTGTCCAGTGTAATCAGCCAAATACCCTCGATTGTCGAGGAGGTACAGTCCAAGATAGGCGTGAACCCGTCTCTAAATGCAGAGAGCATCGTCGAGCGCACCACCAAAATCATGAGCGAATTGCCTTCGCTGGCCAAAGAGGACGGGCGCCTTCCCTTCGATATTGAAGCATTCCTCGGAAGCCTTGCCGAACCAAGGACCGAAGCAGACCGTCCGTCCGAATGAGGATTGAACGGATTTCCGCCGCAAGCGAACTTCGGCCCGGCTTATGCTCTCTTAGTGGGTATGAGCGATGCCATGCTGGAACTGGACGGATCATTCGGCGAGGGCGGCGGACAGATTCTGCGCACCAGCCTGGCCCTGTCGCTATTGACCGGGCGAGCGTTTCATCTGCGCAACGTCCGTGCTGGCCGAAAAAAGCCGGGGCTGCAACCGCAACATCTGATGAGCGTCCGCGCCGCTGCCACTATCGGCCAGGCGCAGATGCGCGGCGCTTCGCTGCACAGCAGCGATCTCGTTTTCGAGCCGGGAGAAGTGCAGGCGGGCAAATATCGCTTCGATGTTGGCACCGCCGGCGCAACCAGCCTGGTATTGCACACGCTGTATCTGCCACTGGCTCTGCGCGGCAATACGCCCAGCGAATTGACTCTCATCGGCGGCACGCACGTTTCAACCAGTCCGTGCTTTCACTTCCTCGATACGACCTGGCGGCGTTACCTGGAGCTGTGCGGATTGCGTCTGAGTCTGCGCATGAATCGCCCCGGTTTCTATCCGCGCGGCGGCGGCGTGGTCGAGGCGTTCATCCAACCGTGTGCCAAACTGCATGGGGTGAACCTGGGGGCGCGGTCAGCAGTGAAAGCAACTGGTTTCAGTGCCGTGGCCGGGCTTGATGAATCGATTGCCCGGCGACAACAGCGGCGAGCGGTGTTTCGCTTACAGCAGTATGGGTTGAAGGCGAATATCCGCCAGGAGACGTGGCAGGGCGGGCCAGGCACCGTGCTGGCTGTGGAGTTAGACACGATTCCAGTGCCGACGTTATTCTTTGCCCTTGGGGAGCGCGGCAAGCCGGCCGAGCGCGTCGCCGACGAGGCCGTCGATCAGGTGATTGCCTACCTCGACGCCGGCAATGCCCTGGTCGATGCCCATAGCGGCGATCAATTGGTGTTGCCCTTGGCGTTGGCCGACGGACCATCGGAGTATCGTGTCGCGGAGGTGACGCGGCATCTGACCACGAACATCGCTGTCATTCGCCGCTTCCTCGAACGCGACATGGTGTGCGAGGGCGACGAGGGAGGACCGGGCGTCGTGCGCATCCTTTGAACGCCACAGCCTGCGCTTGCGACTGGCGAAGGAGGCCATTCATTGAAATGATGGATGTTCCCCTTTCCTTATTCGCTTAGCACAGACACGCTATTTGCAGATCAACTGCATCTTGATTGCCCAGCGATCGGTGTGGATAATGAACACATGGACGTTCCTGGGCGAGTTGAGAACGGGGTTGTCGTGCTCGAAGGGGGGATGAAGCTTCCCGAAGGCGCACAAGTGGTGGTGTCGTTGCGGACAAGGCCGGACATTCGAGTGGCGCCGACGCAGCATCCGGTCCAATTGCCGATATTCGAGTACGACGGTCCACCTGACATCGACTTAACGAACGACCAAATCGCCGAGATCTTGACTCGCGAAGATGCATCTGCTTGATATCAACGTGTGGCTGGCGATGGCCTTCCGGCGTCATGTGAGTCACGCCGCGGCAGCAGCGTGGTTCCAGGCCGCGCCGGGTCAGTGCTTCTTCTGTCGTTTGACCCAGATAGGGTTTCTCCGCCTTGCGTCCAATCCATCGGCGATGGGACCGGCAGCGGTCAGCATGGCAGACGCCTGGCGTGCCTACGACGCCCTGTTTTCCGATCCTAAGGTGGCTTTCATCGACGAGCAGGCCGGGACCGAGGCTCGCTGGCGCTTTCTGACACAGCCGACGACCTTCACACCGAAAATGTGGAACGATGCTTACCTGGCCGCGTTTGCAGAGCGGGCGGGGCTCGAAGTCGTGACCTTCGACAAAGGGTTCCTCAAGTTCACAAATGTACGTTGCCATATCTTGCCCTAGTGGCGACGCAGCCGTTTATCAAGGGCAGCTTCGCGGCCGCGCGTGATGAACGTGCGCAAACACGATGTACTCAAACTCGGGGCTGTAGGATTTAAACTCATGAGGGTTCCTGCAATGCTTTCGGACCACTCTCCGGATCGCGCAGATTGTGCCCTGCACCGAGCCTGAGGGGCCGTCGGAGTATCGCGTCTCCGAGGTGACGCGTCACCTGACCACGAACATCGCCGTCATTCGCCGCTTCCTCGAACGCGACATCGTGTGCGAGGGTGAAGAGGAGGAGCCGGGAGTCGTGCGCATCCTTTGAAAAGATGAAGTTAAGCTGCCGGGGTTGCTGGTGAGCCCTTGAACGACGTGAAGCGGTAATTCGGCCCCGGTCGGGCGCAGTGCCTGGGGCCGCGACTCAGTTGACGATCTGGCGAGCCTGGTTCTCTAACGCCGACAATCGCTTCTCAATCTCTCGGAGTCGCTGCTCAGCAGCCGGGGCAGTCAGGTCCTTGGGCCGCACTCCGTCCGCAAGGTCCGTAACGGCCCCAGAAACCCTCTTGTTCTGTTCAGCCTTGATCCTCTTGCCCAGGGAAACCAGGGCAAAGAACAAAAGAAGAGCCAAGCCAGTGCTCGCGACTGAGACACCGGCGAGGAAACATTCCAACGGCGTTAGTTCACCCACGGCTCATTCCTCTCGTCATTCGGCGCGGGAGCACCCAATTCCGGTCCGAGCAAGCGCCTCGCGCTAACGAGACGCCAACCATTTTCCCTCTTCGTACTTCGTTCCCTGCCGCGGTCCATTTACGTGCTTGCCGCCGAAAGACCAAATTCACTGGCAAGAGGTAACCGTGCAGTCGCACTTAAATGGCCCGCAGAAGCCGGTCGAGGGCCGCGCGGTCTCCGGACTGGGCCTGTAGAATCCAGAGAATTTCCTCAGAACTTGCCATGACCCTCATTTCCTGATGCCAGGTGTTCGGGATCTATAGATCTAGAGGCGCCCACGGCCCAAGTGTTTGATCCGAAGGCCTGAAATAGAAGCCGAATGATCCCCGGTGTGTGCGCCGAAAGGCTTGTGTGGAAACGAGCCGGCACGTTATGATTGGAGCGCACAAGGGAACCCTGCAATGTTTTCGGACGTTTCTCTTCAGATTGCACAGATTGTGCCTTGCACCGAGGCCGAGGGACCCGGACGGCGCTTCGCCCTGTGGTTTCAGGGCTGTCCATTGCGCTGCCCCGGCTGCTGCAATCCGGAGATGTTGCCCTTCGAGGGCGGCACGGCGATGTGCCTGAGCAACGTTATCGCGCAGATCGAGGAATCAGCACACGAGCACCGCATCGAGGGCATCACGCTCTTGGGCGGCGAGCCGTTAGCCCACGCCGCCGGCGCTGTCGCCCTGGCGCGAGCGGCGCGGCAACGCAACCTGACGGTCATGGTTTTCAGCGGCTACACGCTCGAAGAAGCCCGACAGCTGCCCGATCCCGCCGTCGCCGACTTGCTCGCCCTGACCGATATACTCGTGGATGGACCGTATGTTCGCGAACAGCCGGAGACACGGCGACGCTGGATCGGATCGGCCAACCAGCGTGTCCACTTCCTCAGCGACCGTTATCGTGCCGATGACCCGCGCTGGCTTCTGCCCAACACGCTGGAGATCCGCCTGCGTGGGCCGGAGCTGACGGTGAATGGCTTCCCGGCGCGCTCGGCGGTTGGATTGTGGAAACGCCCCTTGGCAAAGGGAAGATGATCGCTAGGAAGACTTTACGAGAATCTCATTCCTTATAGGTATTTCCAGTCATGGTCCATGATCTCAGCCAAGACACTGTGGCGAGCAACGGACAGCAAACGCCGCGGCAAGCCGTCGCCGGGCTGACGCCTCCGCAGCTGGCCGAGGCCATGATCCGCGAAGTTTGGCCGTCGGTTCGCGGCATCTCCTCCGGCATCGCTAGCCTGTCGGCTACTCTCATGCGCAGCGTGTTCTTGGCTCCGCTGGGCTGGGCGCTCAACTTGCTCCTGTTCGGCCGAAAGCTCGCGCCCGTTCTCTGCCAGCGATACACCTTGACCAATCGCCGTCTGATGGTGCGGCGCGGTTGGAAGCCCGCGCCCGTGCAGGAGATTCCACTTACGGACATCGACGACGTTCTCCTGGTCGCCGACACTTACGATGCCTTTTATCGCTCCGGCGATCTGCAAGTGTTGTCCGGCGGCAAGGAAGCCCTGAAACTGATTGCGGTGTCGGAGCCAGAATCGTTTCGTCAGGCGATCCAGAACGCCGTCAAGTCCTGGGGTGGGCCGGATAAGCTCAAGGGTCCGTTCGTGCCGGCCAGCGCTCCCTCGCCGGGCAGCGAAGCCATCAAGCCGGCCCAGGCACCGCCGCCGCGCAACGAGGCCATCAAGCCACCCCAGAACCAGATCAAACCAGGGCAATGACTTCTCGTTCACAGGTGGAACCTGGGAACGAGCCATAACGGATCGCAAATAGCACAAGGAGGTGCAGTGATGAAGCGTTTCGTTCTTCTCGTAGCGGTTGGCACGACCGTAATGAGCGCCGGCGCGGCGGGCTGGCTGTGGCTACGGCCTGCCACTCCGGAAAGCGCCCGAACGCGCATTCAGCAGCTGGGCGGTCGAATTCATGTCGAGGAATCTTCTCCCGATCGGCCGGTGATCAAGGTCGATCTGACCGACTGTCCTGCCGGCGACAACGATCTGGATTTCTTGAGTGCTTTCCCTCGCCTGCATTATCTTATGCTGAGCGGCACGCGCATCAGCGGCGAGGGACTGAAACTCCTATCGGGATTGAAAGAGCTGCACGGCCTGGCTCTAGGTGGTCCGGCGGCGGGCGGCGACAGTCTGCGACATCTGGCCACCCTGGCCGAACTGAGCGAGCTGCGCCTGGAAAAAACGACGCTCACGGATGCCGGCTTGACGCACCTGAGCCGGCTGATGGCCCTGGAAGCACTGGAATTGGCGGATGTGCCGCTGAGTGATGACGGCTTGCGGCGGCTGACGACCCTGGCCAATCTCCAGCGTTTGAGTCTGCACCGCACCGCCGTCACCAATTCAGGTCTCGCCCACCTGAACCGTCTGCGCGGACTCGAAGAGTTGAGCCTGTCTTCGCCGCATATCGGTGACGCCGGAATAGCTCAATTGAAGGATCTGAAAAATCTCCAGGAACTGAGTCTCGCCGAGACCAGCGTTAGCGATGCGGCCGTGGTACATTTGAAGGGCTTGGCCCAGTTGCATGAGCTGGACCTGAGCAACACGCGCGTCAGTGAGGCGGGACTGGCGGAGCTACGCCGGGCACTGCCGGGAGCGTTCATTTATCGCACTGCGAATTGAAAAAGTGGCCGCTCGCTCCGCGAGCGGGGTGAATCGAGCAACAATATGAGCGATGCGACAACCACCGAGTTACTGGAATTGAATCAACGACTGCTCGACTGCATCGCCCTGGGCGACTGGGCCACATATCAGGAATTGTGCGATCCGTCTCTGACCGCGCTGGAGCCGGAATCGCTGGGTCATCTCGTCGAGGGACTGGCGTTTCACCGCTATTATTTCGACCTCGGCGGCATCCGCGGCCGGCATCAGACGACCATGTGCAATCCGCGCGTCCGCATCATGGGCGACGTGGCCGTGATCACCTACATGCGGCTGATCCAGCGTATCGGCCCCGACGGCACCTCCATAACTATCGGTAACGCCGAGACGCGCGTATGGCAACGCATTGACGGCCGCTGGCGGCACGTGCATTTCCATCGCTCGATGACGATGCCGATGTCGAGTTAAATAGGACGTCTTGCCATGACAACAACGCGCGAAGAATTGCTAACTTGCTTAGCCGAGTTGAGTGAGGTTGCACCTGACTTACGGTTAGGGCAACTGGTAGCGAACATGGCAACGCTGGCCCAGGGAGCCAAGGTTCAGGCGATTTGGGATGCCGAGGATAAGGAATTGTTGGCAGCAGCCCGCCGCTTACTGGCACGCTACCGTTCGCGGAACGCAACCATCGTTTAGCTCATCGTGGAAGCTCGTTGAAAAAAGGAGGCGGCAGCTGTTAGTTGCAGCGGCTGGTTCGGCGCGCTTTCGAACAAGGAGGGTCACCGGTCCAGTTACTCGAAGGTAACCGTCTGCTTCGGGTAGTCAATCGATATACGGAACTTGCTCAGGAAGTTGTAGCCGACGATGCCGTCGATGTCGGTCTCGATGGCCTTGCTGATGCCGGTCAAATCCATGATGCCAACCTTTAGCCCCGCAAGCTGGGTCTCGCCAATCGCCAGGGTCTTCACGGTCCCGAAGTGGACCTCGACGCTCCCCCCGGCCCCAACCGCTTTCTTCTTCTCGTCACGCTGGACATCGAGCTTCTTCGCCAACTCCGGCGAAATCATGGTCAGGCCCGCTCCGGTGTCGAGCACGAAACGGTAGGGGCCTGAGTCATTGACCTTCGTTTCCAGGAGAATCAGCGGCTTGTCCGGCCTGGCCAGCTTGAAGGGAACCGGCTTGGCCGCCGACTTTTTGCGTTCTTCCACCTGAGTCCCGTGTCCGGAAACACTGATCATTGCGCCCGTCTCCATGATGCACAAAACGGAAAGAACGGCTAAACAGATCTTACGGCGCATGAGACTACTCCTGATCTTGTTCGGCGTCAAGGACTCCCGTCTGCAACGAGCAAGTAGAAGACGTCGGTGGTGATCTTGCTTGGATCGTTGTTCCATTCGTCTTTCCAGTGACCATATACTTCCCAATTAGGACCCGCCAACGTGTATCCGTTGTTTCCGCACCAGCGGCGGATCGCCTCGTGCGCCTCGTGGAGTCGGCCGTAAGGCCCGTAATGGGTCGTTGTGGCGACGAGGCCCGCCGGGGTGGCCGAGGCGACGACTTCGCCGTATCCGGCGAACAGCCCGTCTAGCTCGACGCCGACTTCCAGGTTGATCTGGCAGTCCAGATAGACAGCCACGTGCCGTCCCGCCCCCGAGACCTGTTGCGAGCGGATGACATTCCAAACGATACCGCAAGCGTCCGGTACGACCTTTGAGAGCTCGTGTGAGGCCGCACGCCGGCGCACGACCGCAAGCGGACGGCTGCCGAGTTGTTCGAGCCGGATGACGTGTTCCAAGTGGATGTCCTCCTTCGCCCAACGAAGAGTCAAGCTCACCTGCCGCGGCGACGCAGGGAGCTACGGATCACGAAAAGCCTACATACCGCCACTGACGGACAGAAAAGGTAAAAAGGAAAGGTAAAAAGGGTACAGCGTACATTTGCGCTCTTATGAATCGTAAATGTACGCTGTACCCTTTCTCATCTTAGGAGGGTTTATTCGTGCCTGAGGCGCTCACCCAGACGGCGCTCATTGCCAGGAGCAAGATCCCCAGACCGACCGCGGTGAGCAGCCACCACAACCGCTCGACCGCCGCATCCGTGGTGACGATAACCCACGACGGACTCATCACCGAGAACGGCTCTGTCGCCTCGGCGGCGCCGCGATGGTACTGGCGCAACGAGTCGAGGCAAAGCTTACCCGTCACCGCCAACGCGACGACTAGGTACAGGAGTGAAGCCCACAAGGCGATGTACGGTGCCTTCGCCATCCGCGCCCTCTTCGCCGAACCTTCTATTAGATGTGTGATCTATCTCGACAGCGACTCCAGAAGGGGAACTTACCAACCCGAAAGGACAATTGCAAGGGTTCGAGTCATCACTGAGGCCGATTCGCAAAACCAGCCTCACTCGTCCACACGTTCCACGCCCGGCACTTCCAGCACGAAATCGGGACCATACGCCAGCGACGGCGTTTGATACCCCGCCGGCGCATCGCTGCTCAGCACGCGCATCATGGCCGCCAGCGCCGTCAGCACCGTGAATGTGTATCCTTCCGGTCCACGCAGACGCGATACCATCCGGCGGCCCTGGCCATCCTCCACTTCGCCCCACAAATACGTCCGTCCGCGGGCGCGTTCCTCGTCGCTTGGTCCCGGCGGTCCCGCCTGAATGCGGCGCTTGAAGTAACTTTGCACCCGCGAGGTGCGCAACGCCCAGCCAAAAGCACGGCTCAGGCGCATGAATCGAAGTTGCCAGCGAGACATGGCCGTGTACACTTCGATGTCGCCGATGCCGGTGCTGCGGTAGGCCGTGGATACGTCGCCCCAGGGAATGGTGACGGCCAACTTCGGTCCGTTGCCGAAGTCGATGTCGCGCGTCCGCCACGCTGCGGGTACGCTCGTCAACACGCCGCCGCGGCGCACCACGCCGCCGCGATGCAGGTTCTCGACGATGGTTGTGGCTGTGCCGCGCGAATAACGGCCGATGCCCTGGAAGGCCAGGGTCAGACGCTTCGCTGTCGGTAAGCGTCGATGAAGATGCGCGGCCAGACAATCTGAAGGAACCACGTCGAACCCGGCGCCCGGCAGGAGAAGGATGCCGGCGGCCATCGCTTCGGTATCGCGGGCAGCGAGACTCTCGAAGACGCTGATTTCGCCGGTGATGTCGAGATAGTGGACGCGCGCTTCCAGGCAGGCATCGACCATCGGTTTGGCCGTATGCGCGAAGGGACCGGCGCAGTGGAGCACGGCCTGGACACCCTCCAGACCTTTGCGCGTCGCTGCTGCATCATCCAAGGAAATGATGCGATGCTCCAGCCCCAGCTCACGAGCCAGCGCGCCGACTGCCTCGGCATTGCGGCCGGCCAACACCGGACGCAGACCGCGAACCACCGCCTCCCGCGCGATCAGCCGGCCTGTATACCCGTTGGCGCCGTAAAGAAGAAAGGTAGACATCGACAGACCTCCGCCGGCGCCGTGGAACGGCTCGCTTCTCTCCTCCCTATGATAGTGAAGGCTGCGGTGGGGTGGCGCCTCCGTGGAACGACGCCAACGAAGTGGAGCGACGACGAGGAAGAATTGCCCGTAAACTCACAAACCCGCGTACCAGTCGTAGCCGCGTTCGGCCCAGTAGTCGGCAGGCCGTTCGTCCTGGAAGCGGATCGTACCGATCCTCTTGATATTCTTGACGCCATACTTGACCGGGATGACGAGCCGCAAAGGGGCGCCGTGTTCGGACGAGAGCGGCTGGCCGTTTATCTCCCAGCACAACAGCGTCTGTGGATGCAGGACGCTGGCGATGTCCAGGCCGACGTAATACCTTTCATCCGGCGTGGCGAGAGAGACGTAGGACCACCAGTCGGCCGAGTTCCGATGCGGATCGGGAGCGTTACCCGAGCGCGTTCCAAATCGATAGTGTGCTGCAAAGTCAGCTAGCGGCACGCCGCCCCAGTGAATGATCTCTGCCCAGCCCTCGATGCACCGCAATTGGGTCACCATCTCGGTGCGCGGCAACTTCTTGATGTCGTCCAGAGATAGAGAGAGGTTGCGACCGCCGGCATCTTCGACCTGCAAGCGCCAGGCGGTGGGATCGACCTCCGTGCGCAGTCCGATGCCGCCGTTGACGCGCGGATCTTCGGCAGCGCGAGAGCGGTCATAGGTTGAAGCCAGACGCTTGTCGCTGAATAAGGCTCCAGTTAAACGCTCGTTGAATTGCAGCACGCGCCGCGCCGGCCAGGGGATGCCATCCTCGAGGCTCGCCTGGCGAAGCCAGTACCAGCCCGCAGCGCCTGCCGCCGCCACAAGTCCTCCTGTGAGGAAACTCCGCCGTGTGTGGCGTCGAGACTGCCGTCGCACCTCGGCGTCGCCGTCCCGTCCAGGTTTGGGTGCTTCACTCATGGCCCTTCTCCTGCCGGATCAGTTCGTAACCCGAGACCATCGCGCGGAAGTTGTTCCAGCCGGCCCGGATCACCTGGGTGATGTGAACAAGGAAAAACACGACATAACCGATCATCAGCCAGAAATGTTCCCAGCGCGCCCATTCATAGCCGCCCAAAAGAGCAGTGAGCCAGCCGACTTGCACAGGTTTATAGATCGCCAATCCGGTCACCAGAGATCCGGCGCCCATGAGAATGACTCCCGTGTAGGCGAATTGCTGAGCGGCATTGAATTTGCGCCGTGGCGGTTCGATCTTGCTCAGGTGCAAGTCGTGCAGCATTACTTGCCATGCCTCGCGGAACGAGCCCCAGCGCGGCAGCAGGTGTCGCCACTCACCAGAAAAGAACGTGTACAGAACGTAGAACAGACCGTTCAGTGCGAACAGCCACATGAACAGGAAGTGCCAGGCCATGCCCTTCGCCAAGCTAGCATCCAGCTCCAGCTTGTTGTAGAACCAGTCCGGAAAGAAGTGGAACAACGTCCAATCGCCGTAGCCGATGCGGTAAACGTCATTGGCCCAGTAAATGAGCAAGCCGCTCCAGATCATCACGGCCAGCAAGGGAACATTCAGCCAGTGCGACCAGCGGGTGAGGCGCGGATGTTTCTTTTCCAGGTACAACATAGATCCCTCGTCAATCAACCGCGCTCCGCCGCGAGCATCCGCGGCCCCATGAGGCGCGCAGCATCTTCCCACTCTTTCTCTGATGACAGTCGCTGGAAAAAGGGTTCAGAAGTTGCGGAAAATCCATGGACTCTCAGTCCTGGCCGCGTGCGCCGGCGTGTTCTGCCAGGGCCAGCAGTACATGGTAGTTGGGCACCTTCGTCAACTCCACCCGTCCGAAGAGTCTTTTGCGATTGCGGCTGTATACATTCACGCGTCCCTTCGCTACCTCGGCGCCGTCAAATTGATCCCACGGCAGCGTGTCTCGGCCATAGTGTATTCCGTCGGGACTGACACTGATCTCGCCAAAGCCGATGGACGCCCCGTGCTGGAACGCTTCGAGGGCCGGCGGGAGCATGAATTTCAAGGTGTGTTCTTCGATCATTTCACGCAACCGGCGTAAATCCGAGAGAGTTTCATTGAATACCCACTCCTGTCCCTGGCGATCCTTGAGGATGAGCTGAGCCGCCGTGCTGATGACGAGTCTCTGGCTGTTCACATCCACGGCACGCTGAACGCTGTTGATGTCTTCCCAGCGCATGACGGTAGTGTGCACATCCTGCACATACATGACGATACCCTCGGTGCAGACGAAGACGTGCAAACCACGCGCGGATCGAGCTTTCCGAATCAAGCCGATCCCGCCGGACAGCGACAGGATACCCAGGAAAAGCAATTTTCCGGAACCCCTCGCATTCGCTCCCTGTCCGGGGCCTTCCATCATCAGGAAGCCAAACAACCCCAATCCGGCCAGTCCCGCAAGGAGAGCGAGGATGCCAATGATCCAGCACAGGGCCGTTACCAGCCGGCCTCCCTGGAACACGGCGAGAGGTCCCCCTAATTTCGTCACTTCCTCCGGTATGTCTTCGTGCGGCGTGATGTCCATGACAGCCCCTACTTCTCCGTTCGTTACTTCAACCAACGACCCAACCATTCATACGCCACCTTGCGCACCTCCGGCGGAAAGTCGTGCTTGCAATCGGGATAATTCGCCGCCAATTTCTCCTTGGTGCCGAGCAGCTCGTACACCGGCTGCGCCGCCGCGATGCAATCCTTCACGCCGGATACCTCAAAATTGTCGTCGTGCAACGGCGCGCTGGCCAGGAATGCTCGCGGCGCCAGGGCGGCGACCACGTCCGGAAAATCAAACGGCATTCTCTCCGGCTTCATCTCATATATGCTGGCGATCCGCGGCATATAGCGATCGCTCGTCCAACCTTTCAATTTACCGCCATAATACTTGGGAAAACTGGTGAAACCGCAGTTCGACACACACGCCTTGATGCGCGTATCGAAAACGGCGGTGAACATGGTGTTGTGTCCGCCGAGTGAGTGGCCGATGCAGCCGATGCGCTCGCCATCAACTTCCGGCAGCGACACCAACAGATCGATGGCCCGCATGTTGTTCCAGATTGCTTTCATGCTGCCTGAGGCAAACTTGCTCCTGGCGAAATCATAGCGATATTCGCCGAAGCTGGGATAATCGGGGCAAAGCACGACGTAGCCGCGCTCGACGAGATGAACGCCGATGCGTTTGTTCTCTTGCTTACCCAGCCCGGCCGGCTCGTCCTTGCCGATGGCGATGGTCTGATGCAGCACAAGCATACCCGGCAGCTTACCCATGTGCTCCTTGGGAATCAGCAAATACGCCGGCACGCGATCGTCCTTCTCGACCGCGAACGTCAGCTTCTTGCGGATGTACTTTGGCAGCTCGACGATCTCCTTGACTTGCACGTCGAGAGGAACTTTCTGGCTGTCATTGGGCAACGGCCCCATGACGAGTTGCATGTTGGCGAGAATCTGTTCGCGCCTCTTGGCCCACTCCTCCGCAGTGCGCGGCGGCTCCGAATAAACCGCCAAGACGCCAAGTACGCCAAGAAAAAACAAAGAGAGAAGAAAACTTACCAACCGTTTCCCTCGTTCCCAAGCTCTGCTTGGGAACGCACGGCTGCGAAGCTCTGCTTCGCGACTCCAATCAGGCGAGAGATGCATCCTGCGAAGCGGAGCTTCGCGAACTGGGTTCCCAAGCAGAGCTTGGGAACCAGGATTGAATAGCCCAAGTTTGCACTGACAACGGCATGTCATAGAGCTATCTTTCGCTCGTTTTTCTTGGCGTTCTTGGCGTCTTGGCGGTTAATCTTTCGGACGTATGCTAGCAAGCGGCGGCGGATCTTGCTATGGTGAGCAAGAGCATACTAGGAGAACTCGCCATGCTCGTTGTCATGCACAGCCACGCCACGCCGCAGCAGATCGAGCACGTCCTTGCCGCCATTCGTCGCATGAATCTGACGCCGCATCCGCTGCCCGGCCCCACGCGCACGGCCATCGGCATCACCGGCAACATCAGCATCATCGATCCACGCTCGCTGGAAGTGCTGCCGGGCGTGCTGGAATTGATCCGCGTCACCAAGCCGTACAAGCTGGCCAGCCGCGAGATGCACGAAGCCGACACCTATGTGCGTCTGCCGCAGACTACCATCGGCCCCGGCACCTTCACGCTCATCGCTGGACCCTGCGCGGTCGAGAGCGAGGACATGATTCTGCGCACGGCCGAGTTTCTGCGTCAGCAGGGCGTCCGGCTACTACGCGGCGGCGCCTTCAAGCCGCGCAGCAGTCCCTACACCTTTCAGGGACTCGCCCAGGAAGGTCTCGACATCCTGGCGCGAGTCCGCGAACGCACCGGCATCGGCATCGTTACCGAGTTGATGGACACCGAGAACGCCGACGCCGTCGAGAGCGTGGCCGACATCATCCAGATCGGCACGCGCAACATGCAGAATTTCAGTCTGCTGCGTCGTGTCGCGCGCTCGTCGAAACCGGTGCTGCTCAAACGCGGCATGGCAGCGACGCTGGAAGAATGGTTGATGGCCGCCGAGTACGTCATGGCCGGCGGCAATTACAACGTGGTGCTGTGCGAACGCGGCGTCCGCACCTTTTCCGATCATAGCCGCAACACCCTCGACCTGTCGGTGATTCCGCCCGTCAAACATCTCTCGCATCTGCCGATCATCGTCGATCCCAGCCACGGCACAGGCAAGCGCGATTACGTTCCGGCGATGGCCCTGGCCGCCCTCGCCGCCGGCGCCGACGGCCTGCTCATCGAAATCCATCCCGACCCCGATCGTGCCCTGTCTGACGGAGCGCAGTCGCTGAATTTTGAGTCGTTCCGTTGTCTCTTGTCGGCCCTACGCCGCCTGGCCGAGCCGCTGGGCAAAACGATCAACTAAGCGCATTCTTTCCGAACCGAGCACACAGCGCATTCTTTCCGAGCCGCGCACGCAGCGCAG
>DATBHJ010000135.1:0-3349 GCA_036557565.1 Gemmataceae bacterium | reverse complement strand
GGCGTAAGCGGGCTGTGGGCGTTTCAACAGCCGGCTTACGCCGGCCGCTCGCCGAGAATAAGTGCCGTGACGCGGTTAATGGCTTCACCGACTTTCCATTCGGCCAGAGTCGATAGTCTTTCGCCAAACCCAAATTCTTGTCCGGGCACCCTCACCCACCATGACTCCGGCACGCGACCGTATAAAGCATGAGTCAGGCCGAGCAGGGCCATGGGATCGCCGGTGTGCGTGCTCCAGTCCGACATCTCCCCAGCAGCGATTCGTCGCACGTCCACGTCCGTCTGTGGATCACCCACGCGCGCATCCACGAAGATAACGAGCCGAGCATCGGCGAGGTCGGCTGCGAGTTCCGGCACAAGCTGCGAACACACCTTCACCTGAACATTGGGATAATTGGCCGCGGCAAGGGAATCTGCGACACGGGGGCCAATGCCGTCATCACGGCGAAGTTCATTGCCATATCCGATGACGACGATGTCAGCCACGACGCACCTCGTCGAGCAATCGCCCGTTGGCGTCGTACAACTGAACGTGCAGCGGCATTTGGCCGGCGGCGTGAGTTGAGCAGCTCAGGCAAGGATCGAAGGCGCGAATGCCGGCTTCGAGGCGATTGAGGATGCCTTCAGGAACTTGCGAACCCTTGATGTAATGGCGGGCGACTTGAAGGACGGTGCGGTTCATCGCCAGATTGTTCTGTCCGGTAGCGATGAGCAAGTTCACTTTTTGAATGAGCCCGTCGGCATTCACTTGATAATGGTGGAACAGTGTGCCGCGCGGTGCTTCGCTGCAACCGATGCCTTCCAGTTGATTCACTCCCGCATGAGCGCGCAAATGATCTGATTGCAGATCGGGATCATCCACCGTTTGCTCGATACGCTCGATCGCCGTGAGGATTTCGATCAAGCGAGCGTAATGAAAAAAGAAAGCAGAGTTAACGGCGCCGGAGCCGTGTTGGCGAAACTCGACGAGTTCCTTGTCGGCCAACGGTGTGCCCATTCGCTGGCACAGATTGAGGCGGGCCAGCGGACCGACGCGATATATGCCGTTGGGATAGCCGAGCGGCCGGTAGAACGGCGATTTGAGATACGACCACGATTCGGTGGCTTCGCCGAAATGCTCGCGATAACGGTTGGGATCGATCGCATCGACCACGGTCTTGCCATCTCCGTCCACCAGTCGCAGCTTGCCGTCGTAGTGTTCCCACGTCCCATCCGTCGCGATCAGGCCCAGATACAGCGTCGGGAAATTGCCGAAGATCTCCGCTTCCTGGCGATATTTATCCAGCAGGCCCTTGAAACGGCGGATGGCGTCTAGGATGGAGTTCCGCGATTCGGGAATGCGCGAGCGAATCCAGTCGCGATCCTCGATGCGCAAGGGAGAGCGTACGCCGCCCGGAACGCACCAGGCGGGGTGGATCTTTTGGCCGCCCAGAAAGGCGATGATTTGCTGTCCGAACTGGCGCAGTCGGATGCCGTTGCGCGCCAGCTCCGGCTCGGCGGCGATCAGACCGAAGATGTTGCGCCGGGCGGGATCGCTGTCCATGCCCAGCAGCAAATCCGGAGCGCTAAGGTGGAAAAAGCTGAGCGAATGCGATTGAACGATCTGCGCCAGGTTCATGAGGCGGCGCAGTTTCTCGGCGGCCGGCGGAATGCGAACCGAGAGGATTTGATCGCCGGCCTTGGCCGAGGCCATCAAGTGACTGACCGGACAGATGCCGCAGATGCGCGAGGTGATACTTGGCATCTCCCATAGAGGCCGCCCCTCGTACATGCGCTCGAAGCCACGAAATTCGGCGATGTGGAAATGCGCGTCGCTCACCTGACCCGAGTCGTCGAGCTGCACCGTGATCTTGGCGTGACCCTCGATGCGCGTCACCGGATCGATGAGTATGCGTTGAGCCATAATTGGCACTCCCATTAACCAAACTGGATGTCGCGCCCTTCGAGATTCAGGGGCTTGCCCTGCAATACCGCTTCCAGCACGCAACGGATACGCTCGGCCGGCGGCGGACAACCGGGCAGAAAACCATCGACGGCGATGACTTGATGAACCGGCTGCACGCGCTCGAGGAGTCGCGGCAAAATGTTGGGCTCGCTGGGGATCTGCGGATGAACGTCGGCCAGTTCCACATAGGCGCGCTGCAACACAGTGAGGGCACTGCCCAGCGGATTGCGCAGCGCCGTCACGTTTCCCGTTACGGCACAGTCGCCGAAAGCGACGAGGAAACGGCTGCGAGCGCGAACGAGTTGGATGAAATGATAATGGTCCTCGTTGGCGACCGCGCCTTCCACCAATGTCACGTCCACATTTTCGGGGAATTCCTTGATGTCGGCGAGCGGCGTGAACACAACGTCGGCCATCCTGGCCAGCTCGATTAGCCATTCGTCGAGATCGAGAAATGACATGTGACAGCCGGAGCAGCCGCCCAGCCAGACCGTCGCAAGCCTCAAACGTTCCATTGTTTCTTCTCCCGGGCATTGAGGAGGAAATCCAGCTTGTCGCGCGGATGCTCTGTCTCGGCCACTGTATCGCCCTTTTTGAAAATGGCGCCGGTAGGACAGGCCATGAAACACTTGCCGCACGAAGTACACGTCTGAGCTTCGCCCCAGGGCTGGTTCAAATCGGTGACAATCTTGGCGGCGAAACCGCGGCCGGACATATCCCAGGTGTGCGCCCCTTCCAGTTCGTCACAGGCACGGATGCAGCGCGTGCAGAGGATGCAGCGATTGTGATCGATGCCGAAACGATCGTGCGACAGATCGACCTCGCGGCGTGGATGCATGTACTCGAACCGCTCGTGATCCATGCCAACGGCAGTGGCCATGTCCTGAAGCTCGCAGGCGCCATTGGCGACGCACACGGCGCAAACGTGGTTGCCCTCGGCGAACAGCAGCTCGACGATCATGCGACGATACTCGCGGAGGCGATTTGTGTCCGTTTGCACTTCCATGCCTTCGCCGACCTTCATGAAGCAAGCCGGCTGCAAGCGCGGACTGCCGGCAATCTCGATCAGGCACATCCGACAACCCCCATGTGCCGAAAGACCATCGACATAACACAGGGTCGGTATGCGAATGCCAGCCTCGCGCGCCGCCAGCAAGATGGTGTCTTCGGCACGGGCGCTCACGAGTTGGCCGTTGATCGTCAGCGTCACAACACTCATTCGGATTCTCCTTAATCGTCGCAATCCGAGCCGCGCACGCAGCGTAGCGGAGTAAGTGACTGTCTTGAAAGTCAAGCGATCGCGATGCGTTTTTCGTCCCATGGCGTTCGGTTGCGGATCAGCGCATTGAGGATGCCCAGCAGCCGCCGGGCCACCGCGATCAACGCCAGCTTCTTGGCCTTGCCC
>DATBHJ010000134.1:0-6247 GCA_036557565.1 Gemmataceae bacterium | reverse complement strand
CCCACCAGCCGGCTTACGCCGGCCGCTCGCCGCTACACTCACCGCGAAAACGCTCTAGAATTCCAGCAGTTGCTGCAATCAGGGATCAGCAGCAGGTAGGTTGTCAGAGAATCCCGCCCTCTCCGCTACGAAAAAGACATCCCTCGTAACTTTTTGATCTTACAAGAGGTTACGAAGGATGTCTTTTTTTGTACGCCAGTTGCCGGCGGACCGAGCGCGAGTGGCCCGTGATTCGTTAGGGTTCATTCCGGCGAGAGCCTAATCGTTTCCATGACGAGCGAGCCTCTTGCGTCACACGCGCTTGCTCGTCTCCCTTTGCCAACTCACGTAGCAGGCTCCGGGCTTTTCGATCGCCGACCTGTTCCAGGACCATAACGGCGCGAACGGCGAACAGGTCTTCCGAAGGAATGGGCCGAGTACGAAGGGTTTCGAGGATCTGTTGCAGACGCCGTTTCTGTTCCGGGGAGTTGGAGCCTTTTAGGGCCGCTTGCAATTCGCCGGAAGCTCGGTCGCCGGCTCGTATCAGTTCCCGCTGGGCCTTCTCACGCACTTGGAACTCCTCGCTGTCCAGATCGGCGATCCGCCGGGCGATGTCCACGCGGGCAAACGCGGTCTGCGCAGTCATCCGCGATTTCAGGGCGGCTAAGCTTGGCTCCGGGTCGGCGACGAGGTTCCAGACCGCGCGATAGGCCGAGACGGCGTCCGGGTTGGCCAGCGCCTTGCACCACGCCTCGATCTGCCGGCCCTCCGCCTTCACCGGCCGAAGGGGCTGCCCGGTTGCATCCGCCACGTCCCACAATAAAGCGGTGGCCCATTCCTGATCGCTGCTAACCGAGGCCAGCCGCTTGCCGTCCGGAGAGAAGGCCAGGCACCATACGTCACGGGCGTGCGCGCGGAAGGAGAGACATTCTCGGCCCGTAGGCCAGTTGAACAGCCGAATCATGCCCTGCTCGGTGCCCAGCGCGACGGTGCGTCCATCCGGGCAGAAGGCGATTCGAACGCCTGTCCGGTCGTCACCAAATCGGCAAATCTCCTGGCCCGAGATCACTTCGATCAGCCGCGTCGTGCCCTTGGACTTACTCGTCAGGGCGACGACCCGACCATCGGGGGAGAGCGCCATGTGCAGGCCCACTCCTTGGGCAAGGTCTCGCTCGCCGCTTCCTTGGGCAGCCGTGACATCCCACGAGCGGATTGCGGTATGATTGCAGATGATCACGGTCTGGTTGTCCGGCAGGAAGGCTATGCCCCGAGTGCTCCGGCCGAGCGTGCGGTGCTCGTGCAGCTTCTTGCCCGTTTTGCCGTCCCAGACGATCACATCGTCGGGGGCAGTGCCCGTGCCGACGGAGGCGATGCGCTTGCCGTCGGCGGAAACCGCCAAATTGCCCGCCCCATACCAGTGTCCTTTCATCCCCCTCACCTGCTTCAAAGTGCGCGCATCCCAGACGCGCACGTTTTCGGGCCACCGGCCGCATGTGATCAGCCCCGTCCCATCCGGCGTGTAGATAACTCGATAGACGCCGAACGGATGAGCCTCAAACGTACGCAGCAGTCGGCCCGTTTTCACATCCCAAATGCGTACAACGGGGTCTCTCACCACAACGCTACAGGTAGCGACCTCCGCGCCGTTGGGCGAAAAGGCCACGTCGGCGATCAAGGAGTTGTGTCCGGGGAACTTCTCGACGCGCTCTCCGATTTTGGCGTCCCAGAAGGAAACGGTATCCGGGATGTTCGTGCCGCCGACCGCCAGGAGCTTGCCGTCCGGGGAGAAGGCGCCGATGCGAGTCCCGTCATACCCCCCGTTCCGGTCAATGGCGCAGACCTTTTTCCCTTTTTTCAGGTCCCAAATGTGAAAGGCCGCGTCCGCGCCCGCTCCACCCTTCAGCAGGATCTTCTCCCCATCGCGGCTCAGCGTCGCCGGCGTGAAGTTGTCCGGCGGTTTCGCCAGGTGGCCGCGTTGTTCGCCCGTCCCCGTGTCTCGCAAGATGATGCCCGTTTTCCGGGTGAGGACGGCAAAGGAGGAACCACCCGAAGCGATCTCCACCCACCCAGGGAGATCCGCGCCAAGGTCGATGGCGGCGATTTGACGATCCGTCTCAAGGTCGCGTAAGGAGAGCATCGGCTTGCGATGCTCCACGATCCGCAAATGACCGTCCTTGTCGTAGCCAAGCGCCAGGACGTCGTGACGCCGTGACACCGTTTCGGGTTCCTCGCCCGCGCCGAGCGCGAGGACACGGATGGAGCGGGTATCTCTGAGCCACGCGATCCGTTTGCTATCGGGGGAGAACGCCGGATATCGGACGGCCGCGCCGTTGTGAATGGGCCGGCCGGCACTAACATCCCAGATCACGACCCCTTTCCCATCGAACCCCGTGAGGTATCGGTTGTCCGAAGAGAATTGCAAGCCATGAGGTTCGTGCGTGGTGTAAGGAGGGAAGACGTGGAGTTCCTTTCCGGACGGCCAGGACCAGACCACCAAGGTTCCATCGACGGCGGTCGACGCGAAGCGCCGGCCATCCGGGGAGAAGGCGACGTTAATGACGGAGGCATAGTGTAAAGCTCGGCGCGTACCCAGGCGGCAAACGGCCCGCTCCGGCAAGGGATCTCCATAGCAATCCAGGTGTGGCCGTGGCTGCGCCGAGGTCACGGCTTTTTGCGCCGGCGGATCGGCGAGCGCTCGAACTACCCCAAGTTCCAATTCGGCGATGAGCGCGGCAAAGGCGAGTAGGAGTTCGGTTGTCTTCATTTGGCTAAACCTCACCCTGTTGGAACCGATCTTTCGCAGATGAACGCCCTCTTGGCCTCGACGGCGAGTACCACCGGCTAGTTTACCTCCTCGGAGGTCGGTTCGCGACATACCGCGGAATCTCTTTCCGCAGGCGGATCGACTTCTTGCCGATGGGCACGTAGAACGCCCTTGTCTGCTGCTGTTGCGAAACTCAGGTGTATGCCCCTTTTGCGAAAAGTGAATAGCTGCAATCTAACCGCTGTTAGGTGAATCATGGTTCATTATCCAGCCTACAAGGTCGCGGCCGCCTGGTGACCTCGTCTTGCGTCGATCAAACGCTGCGACACGCCATCGAAGCGGCGCTCGGCTGGGAGCCGTTGCGGATCTTGGAGCAGTCGCCCAGGGGAATATCGGTGGTCATCGATCCGACCGGCACGCCCGTGGGAGAGGCACTCTGCCGAGACGAGGGGATTCTCTATGCCGAGATCGATCTGGCACAAAGCGTCGAACCGAAGCAATTCCATGATGTAGTCGATTCCTATAACCGCTTCGACATATTTACCCTGACGGTCAATCGTTCGCCGCGCCGGCCGGCGACGTTTATCGACGAGCGGCAGGACTTCGCTGGTTCGAAGGTTCCCCCCGCTTGCGATTCTGCCAACCCCCGAACGGCCTCGAAAGCGTCCCGCGAACCGTCGAGAGCGCAGCAAACGCGGCAGACTCTCGGGCGATTAATCCGATCGGCAGCCCTCCCAGGCAAATTGCCTCCACACTTCCCGTCTTGGAGGTGCCGAGGTAGACACGATTGACACCGTTTGCCAATCGCCTAAGTTATTCCGGAGAATCCCGTCCTCTCCGTTCCCCTTTTCTTTTGTGCGGGAGATGCCATCCATGAACCGCCGTCAATTTTTGGGCGCCGGCGCCGCCGGACTCACTCTGTCGCACGCCGCCGCCTTCGCCAACGACAAACCGCCGCGCGTCGCCCTCATCGGCTGCGGCTGGTACGGCAAAGTCGATCTGCTCCGCCTCATTCAAGTGGCGCCCGTGGAAGTCGTGTCGCTGTGCGACGTGGACAAGAATATGCTCGCCGAAGCCGCCGACATTGTCGCCGGTCGGCAAAAATCGAAGAAAAAGCCGCGCACCTTCGCCGATTACCGCGAACTGCTCAAGGAAAAAGATTTCGACATCGTGTTGGTGAACACGCCGGACCACTGGCACGCCCTGCCGATGATCGCCGCCGTCGAGGCCGGCGCCGACGTCTGGGTGCAGAAGCCGATCAGCGTCGATGTCGTCGAGGGGCAGGCCATGGTCGCCGCCGCCCGTAAACACAAGCGCGTCGTGCAGGTCGGCACACAGCGGCGCAGCACGCCGCACATCATCGAGGCGCGCGATCGCGTCCTCAAGGAGGGCAAGCTCGGCGATATTCGCCACGTCGAGATTTACTGCTATTACCACATGCGAGCGCGCGAGAATCCGCCGGATACGACGCCGCCGGCCAATCTCGATTACGAAATGTGGACCGGCCCCGCACCGATGCGGCCGTACAACAAGTTGGTCCATCCGCGGCGTTGGCGGGCCTTCATGGAGTACGGCAACGGCATCATGGGCGACATGTGCATTCACATGCTCGACATGGTGCGCTGGATGCTGAGCCTAGGTTGGCCGAAACGCATTTCCTCCAGCGGCGGCATTCTCGTGGATAAGAAGAGCAAGGCCAACATCAGCGACACGCAGTCGGCGACGTTCGATTTCGGCGATTTGCAGGTGGTTTGGCAGCATCGCACCTGGGGCGAGGCCAACGATCCGCGTTTCCCCTGGGGCGCCACGCTCTACGGCGACAAAGGCACGTTGAAAGTGGACGTGCATAAATACGAGTTCACGCCGCTGGGCAAGCAGGAGCCGACGCAGAAGGGCGCGGCGCTGTACGAATACGATCAGTATCCCGAGGACAAAACCGAGAAGGATTTGGAGCGGCACGTCGCTTCGGCCGTGCGCGTTCACATGCGCGACTTCCTGCGCGCCATCGCCTCGCGCGGCCGGCCGGTCGCCGACATCGAGGAGGGTTACACTTCGACGGCCAGTTGTATCCTGGCCAATCTGTCGATGAAGCTCGGCCGCTCGCTGGCCTGGGACGCGGAAAAACAGCGTGTCGTCGGCGACGACGAAGCCAACAAGCTGCTGCGCCGGCCGTACCGCAAACCGTGGGTCCATCCGGAAGTTTAAATCTCCAAATCAGAGCCCGAAGCGTAAGCGAGGGGGAGACGTGCCCCTCGCTTACGCTTCGGGCTCTGACACATTGTCCCTAGCTCCCGAATTAGCGGCAGCGGCGGCACCGTTTGCAGCTGGTGGTGCAGCACGGCGTGCAGCACGTGTTGCCACAAGTGTTGCCACAAGTGTTGGCGCACGGATTGCCGCAGGGGATCTGCTTGACGACGGTGCGCGGCACCATACGGCAGCAAACGACGGTCTGCTGGCAAGGCACACACTTGGCGACCATGCGCGTGCATTGGTAGGGCACACACTTGGAGACCATGACCGTGCAGGTCTGGGTGACTTGCTGTGGCACGCACTTATAGCAGCACACCTGGCAGGTGACCTGCTTGGGCACCATCTTGCAGACGGTGACCTGCACGGGGCAGGGCACGCACTCGCGGCAGCGGACCATCTTGGTGCAGGGCGTCTCGACCCACACCTTGTTGGGACACCACACGCGCACCGTCTTCATCGGCGGCGGACACGGACAACAGTTGTGCCGGTTGTGCAGCTTGGTCAGACAACTCTGGTGGCAGGGAACTTGCTTGCATTCCCAATGCCCCATATCCACACACTTGCGCGTCACGGTGGTGACCGGCTTACAGGTAACGACCGTCTTCATGACGGTGCGCGTCTCGACGCACGTTGTCGGCACGCACACGGTACGGACGACGTTCTGGACCTGTGGCACCATGTGATTGACCGTGACGACGCGGGTGGTCGTCTGCGGCACACATACCGTCTTGTAGGCAGTGTACGTTTCGGGAACGCACTCCGTTTTGTAGACGGTTTGCGTCGTGGTGTAGTTTTCCTTGACCCATTCGGTGACGCAAACGGTTTGCATCGCCGGGGCGCAAGCGGTGGGGGGCGCAGGGGCGCAACAATCTCCCGCGCGGGCGGAAACCACCGTCGCGGCCAGAAGGACGTTCGCCAATAGCAGCGCAGTACGGGCGCGGTGCCAAATCATGCCTACTTCTCCGTGAGATGCGGTACGAGCCGATCCAGCCCTTTGCCAGCACGTTCCGGAGGGCCGATCGAGCCTGAGTTGAACTGCAAGAAAATATGCCCAACCTGGGTAGGTAGGTAAAGGAAATCTGTCTGGGTGTGTAACAAAAGATGCTAAAAGTGGTTGGCCTGCGCGGAGGGGGGCGAGGGCGGCGCGTCTGCGCGATGGAGAGACTATTAGGAATGGAGGATGAATAGGATTAGGAGGGGTTATAACAATAATAGGGTCTAACTTGTTGGCGAGCCGGGAGCGTAAGCGACCGG
>DATBHJ010000133.1:0-4917 GCA_036557565.1 Gemmataceae bacterium | reverse complement strand
GGGGGGCGTAAGCCCCCTGTTGCGTGCGAACAACAGGGGGCTTACGCCCCCCGCTCGCCAAAAAGTTAGTGATTCTTAGTGAGACATGTGCATCGGCTCACGGTAGATGGTAGCACGGCTGTGCCCATAAGCCAGCAATTCGGCCAGCTTCTCCAGATCACACGGCTTGCCGAGGAATGCGTCGAAAGCGCCATCGTAGCGAGCAAGGCGCGGATCATCTGGCTCGCTCCCCGTCGTGGCGACGATCAGAATATCAGCACATTCGGATTGTCGGCGGAGGTTGAGTGCCACATCGCCACCGTTCACCTTGGGCATTTCGATATCCAGCAAAACGGCGTTCGGCTTAAAGCTGCGAGATAACTGAAGGGCCGATGGACCATCGTAAACGACCCGAACTTCGTGTCCCCATAGCCGAAGCACCATCGCCAGGGTATCGGCCGCGTCTCGGTTGTCGTCTGCTATGAGCACACGCATGGATCTGTCTCCGTACATCTGCCCTCTCCACATCATTCATTGATTGCAAAACCCATGCCTGCCGAAACTTAAGCCGAGGTTGGGCATAGTGTCTTTAATAGATCCTCTAGCGCGGCGGGTTCCACCGGCTTGGTCATATGATGATCGAATCCCGCTTCCAGAGAGCGCCTTATGTCGTCCTCCTGTCCCCAGCCTGTCAGAGCGACAAGTTTCATGTGTTTGCCCCACGATTCTTGGCGGATGCGGCGAACTACTTCGTAGCCGTTCATCTTGGGCAAGGCAATGTCGAGAAGCACAATGTGAGGCCGGAACGAACGTGCCGCCTCCAGGGCCTCTGTGCCGTCGCGCGCGACGTGCGTATCATGCCCATGAATGCGAAGCATCATGCTCATACTTGTGACCGTATCTTCATCGTCGTCCACAATCAGCACCTTGCATCTCTCGCCCGAACCCTTTACCTCACTTGTGGTTGCGGATGGTTGCGGCTGAGCAGCGGGAGCTGTGGCTTCGGGCAGACGCACGATAAACTCGCTACCCTTGTTTCTTCCTTCACTCTGAGCTTCGACCGTTCCGCCGTGCATCTCTGTCAGGTGCTTGACTAGTGTCAGTCCGATGCCGAGTCCCCCCTGCGACCGCTCAAGGGAGTGTTCAACTTGTGCAAACATTTCAAAGATGCGCGGCAAGTGTTCGGCAGATATGCCCAGACCTGTGTCCTTCACTCGGACGACGGCTTGATTGCCCTCTGTACCTGCCGTCAACCAGATTCGGCCTCCGTGTTCGGTGTACTTGGCTGCGTTGTTAAGCAGGTTAGAGATAACCTGAGCCAAGCGCGTTGCATCGGCATCCACGTACAGCGGCTCCGTCGGCATCGTGACCGTAAGTTCATGGCCAGCTGCCTCTATCACCGGGCGCGAGATCTCCAGGGCGTGACGTAGGACAGTCACCAGCTCGACTCGCTCCAGGTGGAGTTTCAGCTTATTGCGCGTGATCCGGCTGATGTCCATCAGATCGTCAATCAGACGGACCATCTGCTGTAACTGTCGCTCGATGACGGTCTGCGCTTGCTCAACCGCTTTCTTGTTGTCGTGCGCCAGTCGCATGATTTGCAGCGCATTTCGGATTGGGGCCAGTGGGTTGCGTAGCTCATGGGCCAGGGTCGCCAAGAACTCATCCTTGCGGCGGTCGGCCTCCTGCAACTGCTGGTAGAGTCGGTTGCGCTCGGTGATGTCGTGGGCAATCTTGGAAGCCCCGATGATCCTCCCATTCTCATCCTTGATGGGGGAAATGCTCAGCGAGACATCGACGCGCCGGCCGTCTTTGCACACACGAACCGTCTCGTAATGTTCGATTCGCTCGCCGCGCTTGAGGCGCTCCAGGATGGCCGGTAATTCGTCCGGGTGATCGGGAGGAATGATCAGCGTGATGGGTTTGCCGATAGCCTCTTCGGCGGCATAACCGTACAGCCGCTCGGCCCCGCGGTTCCAGCTTCGAATGACGCCGTCTAGATCCTTGCCGATGATGGCATCATCCGAAGATTCAACAAGGGCCGCTAATTGCAAGCGAATCCGTTCTGCGTGCTTCCGCTCGGTCATGTCTCGGAAAATGAGCACGACGCCCTTGATCTCTCCCTGGGCATCCCGGATCGGAGCGGCGCTATCGTCGATGGGGCGTTCCGTGCCGTCCTTGGCGATGAGGAGAGTGTGGTTCGCCAGTCCGATGATTCTGCCTTCGGAGAGTACCCTCTTGACCGGGTTCTCAAGGTTCTGGCGTGTCCACTCGTTGATGATGCGAAACACTTCTTCGAGCGGCCGCCCCGCCGCCTCGCCTGGCGTCCAGCCTGTCAGGGCTGCGGCAACAGGATTCATCGAAGTGACGCGGCCTTCGCCGTCGGTGGTAATCACCGCATCGCCAATACTGTCGAGTGTGATCCGCAACGACTCCCGTTGCTGATCGACCCTCTCTCGGCTCCGGTGCAATACTTCGGCGAACCAGCTAATTGCCCCACCGGAGAGGACAAATAAAGCGATTCGTAACGCATCCAGATTGTGGGCAAATTCTCCGTCGTCCTTTACGATGAAGACGTACGTCCCCGCTATGGCGCTCAAAGCCGTAGTCAACAAGCCCGTCTTCAATCCGCCAAACCATGCCGACGCCACCACCGCGAGGAGAAAGAGGTAGAGCGGAGCGTCCGGTCCCAAGCTGTCAGCAAGGACAAACCGGCGCACCAACAAGACGACTCCTGTTGCCACGAAAGCAAGGAGGTAACCGATGCCGTATTGTCGCCCATGTCCGCGCAGATTGTCCACGATTCCTCTCCGAGGAAGGTGGTAGAAACCAACAAGCCCCCGTTCCGGCAGGGGCTAGCCCAAATAGATAGGTGTTTCGATCCACGCCGTTGTCGATCCTCCTTCTTCCAAACCCACCTCTAACGAAGCAAGAACCGTGCCAAGCACAGCCATAAGAAGGAAAGCCATTTGTAGGAACCCTGTTCACTTGTTTCACTAAGTCTGCTTAGCGACGCTTCGCAGAAGCGTCGCCAACCGCGGACGGTATCCTTTCTCTTGGTCGATGCAGTATCATGATCCTCAAGGGTCGTGAATTCGAAGGGCAATCGATCATGCTTTGCGAACCCATTCCCTATCGCACAAGTAGTCTGCTGGTAGCCGATGTTCAGCGCGGCTTCACGAAATTGTGTCCGGCGGAACTTCCCGTGCCCGGCGGATTGGAGATCGTGCCGAACGTCAATCGACTGCTCGAAATGTCCTGGGCGCGAATCGACGCGAGCCAGGATTGGCATCCTCCCGATCATTGCAGTTTCCTGGGACGCAGGGATAATCTTTATCCTCCTCACTGCGTCATGGGCACGCCCGGCGCCGATTTCTTGCCCGGTTTACGCACGGAGCGCTTTCACACGGTCTGGCGCAAGGGATACGATCGTGATGTCGAAGCGTATGCGCTAACGGCACAGCACTCAGCCTTTACCCAGTTTCTGCGAGCTTCTGCCATCGCCACCGTTGCCGTCTGCGGCATCGCCACGAACATCTGTTGCTATTTCGTTGCTCGTGATCTGAGAAAGGCAGGCTTTCGCGTCTTGCTAGTCGAAGACGCCAGCGCCGGCATCGACGTGCCGGCAGCCAATCTGTTTCAAGGACAGACGAAAGAAGAAGGACGGCGCCTGGGAATTGAGTACGTGAAGATACAGGCGATTTTGAACGAGCCGGAAGCGTGAGCGACGGATTCTTCTTAGCGGATGTGGCGCGGCAACTCCAGAAGATAACAAGCAGAGTTCTCGCTGCCGGCGGCAACGTGGCGGCCGTCGGGAGTGAATGCGGCACACAGCGTCTTGCCCGGAAAGCGATGACGGTGCAAGGTGTTGCCGCTGCCCGCATCCCAGACGATCACCTCACCATCCGTGCCAGCCGATACCAGCCGCCGACCATCAGCACTGAATCCGACCTGGTAAACCGCCCCATGATGCCCGTCGAGACAGGCGCGTTGTTCGCCGGTGGTCATCTGCCAACAACGCACCGTTTGATCGACGGAGCCAGATGCCAGGTTGCCGCCGTCGGATGAGAACACCAGACTGTATACGGCGTCGGCATGTCCCTGGAGAACGCGCTGCAACTTCCCGGTAGCCAAGTCGTGCAAATAGATGCGGCCATCTAGGCCGGCCAGCGCGAGCGTGCGGCCATCCGGAGACACAGCGGCGGCGTACAACGGCATAGGTTCCGGCGCAATCGTAATCGTCCGCTCCAGGACGCCATCGCTCTTCCATACCTCGGCGCGTCCCGCCTCGCCGCAGGCGATCAGTCGGCTTCCGTCCGGAGTCAAGGCGATACCTTGCACGCAACGATTGCCGCTGGTCAGACATGCAATCGACTGACCGCTGACCGTGTCCCATAGTCGTATCGTGCTATCCAGTCCCGCTGAAGCTAGACGCCGGCCGTCGGGACTGTACGCCAATGCCAACACTTTGTCCTGATGTCCGGTGAAGGTCCGCGTGACACAGCCGGATTCCACGTCCCAGATCTTGATGGTGTGGTCGAAGCTGGCCGTGGCCATGCGTTCGCCGTCGGGCCGAAAGGCCACAGCATAGACCGCAGCGTGATGGCCTTGCAGCTCCTGTATAGCCTGGCCTTGCACCGTCGCGGCGCTCAGGCAGACCAGTACGAACGAGAATAGAAGACGTCGCCGCATTGCTAACCCTCTCGGAAGCAGAGCGCGGGCTAAACGCCCGCGCCCCAAGAGGTGGCGATGTTACCCAGTGGGAAAGTGGTGTCAACCGGAATTCCTTGCAAAGGCTCTAGTGCAGCGTCAGGTTAAGGAATTAGGGTGTTCCTGATCGCGGGTTTTTGGCACGATGGCCGCAACCAAGGAGGATGCGGTCATGCAAAAGAAGTATGT
Organism: Gemmataceae bacterium; assembly: GCA_036557565.1. Taxonomy (GTDB): domain Bacteria; phylum Planctomycetota; class Planctomycetia; order Gemmatales; family Gemmataceae; genus JAJPHU01. The sequence goes on along the minus strand of DATBHJ010000133.1, from coordinate 39 downwards.
CGTTCGTCTCACGGATGCGGAACGGGCAACGCTAACCGA
>DATBHJ010000132.1:0-31961 GCA_036557565.1 Gemmataceae bacterium | reverse complement strand
GGCGTAAGTTGCCGGGTGGAGGACGTGATCCACCCGGCAACTTACGCCGCCGGTTCGCCTGGATGGGCGGACGATCAATTTATTTTATTGTCCCGACTCGTTCAGGTCGAAGTCCTTTTTCTGCGAACCCTTTTTTAGCGTAACCCGAAAAGGCGTCGTGTTGGGATCGCCGTAACTCTTTGGTATCTTAACGTATTTTTCCAATTTCACGCCCATATCCGGGGCTGTCTGGCCCGGCGGTGCCTTGTAGGAAACACCTGTCTTTCCCTTGATAGATTCGGTCTCAATCATCACGGTCATCTCGCCCGGAGAGGCCCCACTGATGATGTAGGTTCCATCGGGAGAGATAATGCCGGGGAGCTGCTTGTCGCCATCGGCCGAGCGCACAGTGATTGTTCCACCCGTGAGTGGTTCGCCCTTGTACGTCACTTTGCCGGAGAGCGTGGCGCCGCTAGAACTCTTTCCGCCGGCACAGCCGCACAAAAAAATAAGGGAGCAACCAAGGGCCGCGGCAATCGCGCCGCCGAGCTTCGCCGATTTGGGATAGGTCTTCATCGAATTCCTTACTGAAAGTGGACTCAAAGAAACAATCAGCGCCAGCGAGAACTCTTGCCGCTCGCTGGCGCTGATAGCTGGACATTTATCGAGGAAGGCTTACCAGTCAGGCCCCAGCGGAACGCCGTCGTTGGGCAGGATGGCGAAGGTCCAGGTGTTGGTGCCTTGGGGGGTGGTGGACCCGTAGGGGATGCCGCTGACGCCCGTGTTGGCGAGCCGGACGCTGCCGTCCATCATGGCGACCATGATGCCGGCCGCCGACCAGGCGCCGTAGACCCGGAAATCGCAGCCGCCCGCCGCGGCCCAGTTCGCATTCCACCTCGGCTCGACAACCGTGCCGACAGCGTTCGCGTACTGATCGGTTGAGGTAAGGCCTTGACCGTCTTCGGGCCAGGTGTGGTAGGCCTTCACGCCCGCGGAGAACTGACATTCGGCGAGGCGTTCACCGAAGCCAATGGTGTTCGATGTGCCGTCCGATAAGGTGGCCGGGATTTTGGCCGTGCCGCCATTGCCGTTGGGAATTATCGATGGACCAGCAGCTCCCAACATGGTGTCCTGCGTGCCACCGCCCTCCCATCCGAATACGAAGGCATTGGGGGCGTAGCTGGTCACGCCGCGGGAACCCCAATTCGGCTCATAACCGTTGGCCGGCGCGCTTGGGTCGCCCGGGGCGATGAAGGTCTTCACGACGCTTTGTCCGGCGGGGAGGTTTTGCGCGTACCAGGTGGATTCAGCGGAAGAAGCGTTTGCTACCACGCCAATCGCGTTGTAGAGGTTGGTCTGCTCCATGTACGGCAGCAGAAAGTAGAAGAGGGTTCCATGATGGCACGGCGGCTGAGGGGGATTTTGCCAGCCTGGATCATTCGCCATTGGGAAAAACCCGGAGGCCGGGGGTAGCCGGCTGATGGTATCGTTGCAGTTGTGGCAAGCAATCATGATTTGCTTGAGGTTGTTCTGCGACTGCGAGCGCGAGGCCGCCTCGCGAACTTTTTGAACCGCCGGCAGTAGCAGGCCGATGAGGATGGCAATGATGGCGATGACTACTAGCAACTCAATCAGCGTAAACCCGCGCCATCGACGATGAAGCATGAATCTTGGCATGGTACTTCTCCCTTGCAGAAAAAAAACAAACGAGACAGACGGAGAACATTCTCCCGACCCTTCTCGGTTGAGGTACAACTTCCTTTCTCTCAGTCGTCAAGTACATTGTCAAGAAGAAAACGTGAAGTTTAATTATGCTTTCATGAATTAACCAATCTTCAGAAATCAATCTCTGTCGTTCCCAGTAGGAATGAGGCACGAAATTGCAAAGTTCACCGAAGGTTAAAGGAGATAACCGGTGGATTCTTATTAGTGGCTTGATTGTCCCATAGAGTCGAATTGAAATCGGCCCTGCAAGCACCTGTCGATGACAAATCTGGCCACTACATCTTTTTTCGGCCGCTTGCGTGGGCAGGCGTGATAGGATGAAAGGGAGTTAGCGGCTAGATTGGCTTGCGTTGACCGGAGAATCGCTTCATGAAATCACGCTTGAGCGAGCGCCTTTTCCGCGCGGGGGCGTTCGCTGTCATTTTCGTTATTCTTTTCAGCGTCGCCGCCTGTCACCGCTCTACGGCTCCCGTGCCGGCAGGACTGGAATCGGTCGAGCTGGACACTCCCCTGACGCGACCAATCTTCTCCGATGTCACGCCGTCCTGCGGGATCGAGTTCACCCATGTCAACGGGGAAGAGGCCGACCAGTACACGCTTCTGGAGTCCCTGGGCGGGGGCGTGGCCCTGCTCGATTTCGATGGCGATGGCCTTCTCGACGTGTTCGTTACTGGTGGGGGCCGTTTCGAGGGAGCGGACAGGCGACAGATCGTCGGCTGTCCCTGCAAGCTGTACAAGAACCTGGGTGGCCGCAGGTTCAAGGATGTAACGGCGGACATCGGCCTGGAACGAACCTGGTTTTACAATCATGGGGCGGCGGCGGCCGACTACGATAACGACGGCTGGACGGATCTGCTCGTGACCGGCTGGCATCGACTCGCTCTGTTCCACAACGAGCCGGCCGATCCCAAGGACCCGGCCAAGGCCCGCAAGTTCGTCGAAGTGAGCCGGCAAGCGGGGTTGCCGGAAGGATTGTGGACGGTCAGCGCCGCCTGGGGCGACCTCGATGGCGATGGCTACGCCGATCTCTACGTCGTTCAGTACCTCGATTGGTCGTTTGAGTCCAATCATCCTTCTTGCAATTACGACGGCAGAACACGCGACATTTGCTCTCCCAAAAGGTTCACCGGCCCCGAACACAAGCTGTTTCGCAATCGCGGCGATGGCACGTTTGCCGACGTGAGCAAGGAGGCCGGCCTGCGCGTGGCCCGCACCGACGCCGAGTATGAAAAGTTGACCTGGTTGAGTCCGCAGGCGCGGCAACGCTTGCGAGGCTCCGTCACTCGTGACGAAGCCAGGTTCGGCAAGGGGCTGGGTGTGCTGTTCGTCGATGTCAACGGCGACGGCAAGCCGGATATCTACGTCGCCAACGACACCGTCGATAATTTCCTCTACTTGAATCGCCATTCACATCCGGGGCATATCCAGCTCGAAGAGCGCGGACTGGAGACGGGCACGGCCCGCGACGGCGTCGGCGAACCGGAAGGCAGCATGGGGATCGACGCCGCCGACTACGACGGCTCCGGCCGGCCGTCGATCTTCGTCACCAATTACGAGCACGAGCTACACGCTCTCTATCGCAATCAGTGCACGGGCGACCGGGAGCGTTTCCTCTGGGCCACCACGCAGGCCGGCCTGACCGTAGCGGGACAGGAGACCGTCGCCTGGGGGACGGGATTTGCCGACTTCGATCACGATGGCTGGGAGGACTTATTCTTCTCGGCCGGCCACGTCCTACGTTTTCCGGTGACGGCTCCGTGCGCCCAGCGGCCATGGTTGTTTCGCAACAGGGGAAATGCCCGGTTCAGCGACTCTCGTCCGCACGGCGGCCCTTATTTTCAGACGCCGCACCGGGGACGCGGCGCCGCCTTGGGCGATATCGATAATGATGGCCGCATCGATCTGATTATCAGCCATGTCAACGAACCGGTCGTAGTGCTGGCCAACGATGCCGACACGGCGGGCAATCACTGGCTTGGAGTGGAGCTGCAGGGCGCGGGGCATCGGGATGTAGTGGGGGCTCGCATCGTGCTGGAATCGGCTGGCCGTACGCAAACGCGCTTCGCCAAGGGCGGTGGCAGCTACGCCTCGTCGAGCGATCGTCGCCACGTCTTCGGCCTCGGCCCGACCGACCGCATCGACAAACTCACCGTCATCTGGCCATCGGGACAGAAACAAGAGTGGAAGGAAATCACCCCTGATCGCTACTGGCGGTTGATCGAGGGCGGAGAAAAGGCCGAGCCTCTATATTCAAAAAATATCACCACGAATCACACCAATAACACGAATAATAAGAATAAAATATAAATATTCTATATAAGACCGCTCGCCTTTTGATTGTTATTCGTGTTATTGGTGTGATTCGTGGTGAATTGTCTTGGGGACGGTATCCGTGGACATCGATCTCAACTGCGATCTCGGCGAGGGCTGTTCTTTCGACGCCGATCTGATGCCGCTAATCACGTCGGCGAACGTCGCTTGCGGTTTTCATGCCGGTGACGCAGCCACGGCCCACGCCACGCTGCGACTGGCGGCGCAGTACGGCGTCCAGGTCGGTGCCCATCCCGGCTTTGCCGACCGCGAGCAATTCGGTCGCCGAGAGTTGCCGCGCAGCGAAACGCAAGTCTTCGAGGACTGCGTCTATCAAATCGGCGCTCTCGCCGGACTGGCCCGCGCCGCCGGAGTTGCGTTGCGCTATGTCAAACCACACGGAGCGCTCTACAACATGGCCTGCCGCGATGACGCCTATGCTCGACCCATCATCGAAGCGACGTGCCTGTTCGGTTTGGACTTGATGGCCCTGCCGGAATCGCGTCTGGAATCGCTCTGCTCCGGCCGCTGCGCATTCATCCGCGAGGGATTCGCCGATCGCCGCTATCTGCCGGACGGTTCGCTGGTGCCGCGCTCGCGGCCCGATGCGTTCGTGCATGATCCAGCGGAGGCAGTACAGCAAGCGGAATGGCTGCTGCGTGAGCGCGGCGTGCGGACACTCTGCGTGCATGGCGACAATCCGCAGGCCGTGGCCTTCGTTCGTTCGTTGCGGGATACTTTCGTCAAACGTGGTCTCATCATCCGCATGTTTTGACAGCGCTTGTATCTTTTAAGAGCATCGAAATAGGTGGCAATATGCGGAGGATGATTCAGGCTCTCATTGTCGTTCTCATTCTGCTCTGCTGCGGCGGACTTCTCGGCCCTGCTGTCGTACAAGTCCGCGAGGCGGCGTACCGCGCGGAATGCATGAACAACCTCAAGCAGCTTGCTATGGCTGTCGAAAACTACGAAGATACCTACTGCAAGTTTCCCCCGGCTGGGGAAACGAACTCCGACCTTCCGCCGGAGAAACGATTGAGTTGGATCGTGGCAAGCTATCCCTTTGTCGAGGCAAGCAACCTTTACTCAAGGATGGATCACAAAAAAGGGTGGGACGCAGAGGAGAATCGCTTCGCCGTTACTGAAACCCGCATAAAAATTCTGGACTGCCCGGGTTACGCTGCTCCGCCGACGGGTGACTTTATTCCGACGTGTTATGTCGGTATCACCGGCATCGGTCCTGATGCGATCACTTTACCAATGGAGGATAACCGGGCTGGATTCTTTGGATACCAACGCACCCTCAAACGCGAGGATCTCAAGGGTCGCTCCGACTCCACTCTGATGCTGGTCGAAACGAGCCAGGTTCATGGCGCCTGGACCGCCGCCGGTTCGCCGACGACGCGCGGCGTCATCCCCGATAGCTCGTCCTATATCGGCGCGGGTGGACAATTCGGGGGCAATCATCGTCACTGCGCCAATGTCGCCTTCGCGGACGGTTCCGTGCGCTTTATAGAGGACAACCTCGATCCGGCGGCGTGGGAGGCGATGGCCACCCTCAGCGGCAAAGGCAATCGGGAGTAATGCCATCGCTGCCCTCAACGTAACCGGTCCTGGACTCTGCACACTAATCGTCGATCACGGCCGGCCGCGCTGGCGCAGTCTCGGCGTGCCGATCGGCGGCGCCGCCGATCGCTTCGCCCTGGATATCGGCAATGCCCTCGTCGGCAATCCTCCCGGTACTGCCGCCCTGGAAATCAGTCTGAACGGTCCCACGCTCACCAGCGACAGCGATGTTGCATGCGTCCTCTACGGCGCTCCCTTTGAGATGACGATCGGCGGTGCAACCTACGCTGCCGGAAAAACTTTCACGCTCCACAGCGGTGAGCAGCTGCGCATCGGTGGGACTCCCTTGGGCATGCGCGCGTATCTGTGCGCGCGCGGCGGGTTGCAATCGCCGATTGTTCTCGACAGCCGCTCCAGTCTTGAACCGTTACGGGCCGAAGCGGAACTGCCTTGTCAAGTCGGTGTCATTCACGTCCGCCACTTTCGCCACGATTTCGTCTGGAACGCGGAGCCGCGTCTGCTCCGCGTGGTGGATGGAGGACAGGCGGATTGGTTTCATGCCGATGAGTTCTATTCGCAGTCCTTCACCGTGACGCCGGCCAGCAATCGTATGGGACTGCGGCTGCGCGGCGCGGCTCTGACGCTGCCGGAGCGCGAGCTGGAATCGGAGCCGGTCTGTCCTGGAAGCGTGCAGGTGACGCGCGATGGTCAATGCATTGTCCTGGGCGTGGACGGTCAGACCATCGGTGGCTATCCGAAAATCGCTCAAGTTATCAGTGCCGATCTCGACAAGCTCGCTCAGCTGCGGCCGGGCGAATCAATCCGTTTTCAGCGCGTGACGCTGGCCAGCGCCGAGGCGCTCTACCGGGCCAAACAAACCGAGCTGCGCGAATGGCTGACGCGCCTGCGGACGGCCGAGGCGTTTGCTTCATAAGATGAATGACTGGTTGATCCTCGTTCCCACGCGGAGCGCGAGAATGAGGGAAATCGACTTATAGGTAATTGGCAATCTTGGTTCTAGGATTTCTTCGATGGACAAAGTTCTTATTGCACCGATGACACTGGCCGGACTCGATGGCGCTTTCGTGCGCGTGCTGCGGGAGGCTGGCCTGGAACTGGTTTACCCCAATGTAGGGGCGCAACTTACTGAGGAACAGGTGCTGAAGTTCTTGCCGGGCATCAAGGCGGCGCTGGCCGGCTCGGAGCCGTACTCGGCGCGCGTGCTGGACGCTTTTCCGCAGCTGCGCGCCATTGCTCGCGTCGGCGTCGGCTATGACGCCGTGGATGTCGAGGCAGCCACCAAGCATGGCTGCGTCGTCACCATCACGCCGGGTGCCAATGAAGGCTCGGTAGCCGAACACGCCTTCTGTCTCATGCTGGGACTGGCCCGTGATCTGGTGACGCAGCATCTGGGCGTGAAGACCGGCGGTTGGCCGCGGCACGCCGGCCTGGTGGCGTTGCGCGGCAAGACCCTCGGCATCGCCGGCCTGGGCCGCATTGGCAAAGCCGTCGCTTTGCGCGGCGCTGCCTTCAACATGCGCCTACTCGCCTATGATCCTGTGCCCGACAATGCGTTCGCCGCTCGCCATCAAATTACCCTGGTGTCCTTTGAGCAGTTATTGGCCCACTCCGATTTCCTGACGTTACACTTGCCTTCCATCTCTGAAACGCGCCATCTCATCAACCGACGGACGCTGGAGTTGATGAAGCCGACCGCTTTTCTCATCAACACAGCGCGCGGAGCGATTGTCAACGAGGCGGACTTGCTGGAGGCACTGAAAAACAAGCGGCTCGCCGGAGCGGGCCTGGACGTGTTCGAGCAGGAGCCGCCGGGCAAGAGTCCTTTGTTCGAGTTCGAGAACGTGCTGCTTACTCCCCACGCTGGCGGCGCCGACGTGCAATCGCGCGATGACATGGCCTTGTCAGCAGCGCAGGCCATCGTCTCTCTGGCACGCGGCGAATGGCCGTCCGAGAAGATCGTCAACCCCGAGGTTCGCACTCGTTTCCGTTGGTGAGAAGAACGCTAACCACAGAGTCACAGAGAGCACAGAGAAGAACACCGAGAGAAAGAAAGAGCAAAAAAAGGAAGGAATTACGACTTTTCTTACGTCGTTTTTTCTTTTCTGTGTTTTCCTCTGTGCTCTCTGTGACTCTGTGGTTAGTTTTCTTTGGTCAGCATCGCGCCGTGGTTGCAGGCGGGCGTCGCCCACACGGCGGATGGGGGCAGAGCGAAGCGGCGACGCAACAGGCCGGCGAGATGCTCGGCGCGCTCGCTGTCGGCAACGACGGCGAACACCGCTGGACCCCACGAGCTTTGACCCACCCCGCGGATGTTTTGAGTACGCATGAACGTTATCAGCTCTGCGATGTGCGGGCTGGCGTACACACCACCCTGTACCGGTGCGAATGCTTCGCCCACTCGTGCGTTGAACTCGTAGAGCGCCTCGCCGAATGCATCCACATCGCACTCGACCAGCGCCGGCAACATACCCAGCAAAACGAGCCGGCATAACGCTTCTGTTCTGCTGACCGGCGAGACGCCGGTTCCGCTGGCCGATAACCGCGCGAACGCATCCCGTTCGCTGCCACCGTGCAGGCCGGCTACCCCCCCACCCCCACCCTCCCCCACAAGGGGGGAGGGAGCTTCTTTCTCCCTCTTCCCTTGTGGGGGAGGGTGGGGGTGGGGGGGCAGGACAACGACCAGACGCCACGCTTCCGGGAAGGAATGACGTACCACCAGGGGGGCCAGTTTCTCCTCCGAGATTTTGCCGGACTCCACCAGGAAGCCGCCCTGCTCGAAACCGTGCGTTCCCAGCCCGGAGCGCAATCCGCGACCCACGCGGCGAGCCAGCGTGGCCACATCGCAACGCAAACCCCAAGATGCCGCCAACGCTCGCGCCACGGAGAGGCCCAACTGGCTGCCCGAACCCAGGCCGGCGTGCGCCGGCATGATCCGCTCGATCCACATTCGATGAGGGGACAGGTTGATGATTTGCTCGTCACGAGAGCTGGCGGAAGCGAAACGCTGCGCGAAAGCTACGGCGCGTTCGGCTTCTGGTCCCTCGGCCGACCAAGCCGCATCCGGCTCTGTCCGCAGAGACAAGTCCGGCTGCGCGATCATCAGGCCGACGCCGCCGAAACAGCGTTCCGCTGGGGTTCCCTCGCTACACGGATTGAGGAAACCAAAGTGTAAACGACTGTACGCCTGTACTCGAATCATGACGGGCAAACCATCCTCTCGGTGTCTTTTTTATGGCATCGGGGAGAGGCTTTCCCCTCCACTCGACGCCCGGCGCACGCTTTTCCCTCCATTAGAATTGCCTGGTGCAAATCGGGCCGGAAATGGGATGAAACGGATCAGAGAGGGACGAAGTTCCATTTATGAGAAAAGCCCCCCGTGTGCGTATGGAAAAAAAATTGAGATAATTTTGCGTTTTTTTCCTTGCCGCTCGAATTACGCTTCTGTTAGATTAAGCGAAAGCGTTTGCTGACGCTTTCGGCTCGGCCAACAGAATCCCTGGTCCACTTTACTCGCCGTGGACCGAATCATCGCCTGGGTCGGCTGAGCTTGAAGCAGTCTTCCTCTCTGACATTTGAGCTTCCGGTTTGTGACGGAGTAGATAACCGCGGCAGCGGGAACTTTCCCCTCGTGGGAGATGTCGCACAAACAGCTGATGAGCTTCCCGCTACCCTTGGGAGAGCGACACAGATTCCTGGGCAGAACAACGCTGTCTCGAAAGGAGGTGTGGCAATACCCTTGGTTCGCCTCTCCCTTTAACTACCGTGCTGTTTTACCTGTCTTATCCGAAGAGTGGAGAGAAGTCATGACTCGAACCGTCCGCAAGTTAATGATGGGCTTCACGCTCATCGAACTGCTGGTTGTGATCGCCATCATCGCCATCTTGATCGGCCTGCTCTTGCCGGCCGTGCAGAAAGTGCGTGAGGCGGCCAATCGCGCGTCCTGTCAGAACAACCTGCACCAGATCGCCCTCGCCGCCGCCAACTACGAAAGCGCCTTCTTGAAGTTCCCCCCGGGCATATGCGTCAGCCCCAATGCCCCAGCCGGCAGCGACACTGTCTCTCCGCCCTGGGCCGGTCCCTACGCTGGCGTGCTGGCCTATATTATGCCCTACATGGAGCAGCAGAACGCCTACAACCTTACCATGACCATGGCGCCGCAAATGTTCAGTACTACGGGTACCCAATCCGCTTGGGCCTACTCGTTTCCACCCTTCAGTACCTTCAATGGGCAAAACGAAGGCACAGGTAATATAACTGGTTACGGCTTCACGCCCGCCATGACCAAGATCAAAGATTTCATCTGTCCGTCTAGCGCCCAGGACGTCATCCCCCCGCTGACCATATCACAAGGTGGTCTGGGTTACATCGACGCCAGCTGGCAGGAAGCCGGCTCCTTCTGGATCGATTACCTGCCCGCTCCCGCCTTTCAAATGCCCTATCAGATCTCAAGCTACATCGGCTGTTCCGGCGCTTATGGAGATGATGCCGGCGGCGCCGCCGGGGATGCGGGCACTTTGGGTTCCTGGGGCACATACCAGGGAATTTACACTCGTAACTCGCAGACGACCGTCGGTACCATCACTGACGGCACGTCCAACACCATTGCCTTCGGCGAGTACCTGGGCGGGTCCGTGAATCAGCGTCTCGCCACGCCTTTGTGGTTCGGTTCCGGCTCCTGGCCCGGCGCCTGGGGACTGTCGAACAACCCGACCTGGCTTCAGTACAGCAGCGCCCACACCGGCAACATCATCCAGTTCGCCTTCGCCGATGGTTCGGTCAGGCCGATCAGTACGTCGGCCAACTACAACATGTTCATCTTTGCCTGCGGCATGCGCGATGGTCAGGTCGTGAATTTCAGCGCGATGGGACAATGACCGGCTGGCTGGACGCCTGCTCGCCCTTTGCAATCGGACGACACTCACTCGTCGCAGAACCTTCCGCGACGAGTGAGTGTCCCTTCTTTATTTCATTGTGGAGACATTCATGCTGTTGAGGAAATACGCTGTCTTGGCCGCCTTGTGTTGCGCTATGTTCCTTGTGGGGTGCGGAAAACCGACCGTCTCGAATGCACCTCCGCCCGGCCCCGAGGGGAAAGGGCCGGAGGTCAAAGGTGGGGGGACGGCAAGATCACGAGAGAGGCCGCCGATGCCTCCACTTCCCAAACCCACGGAGCCTCTGCCGTCGAAGGGAAACTAGGTGGTTGGAAACGCCGAACTGCGCACGCGGCACGGCGGGAGCGAGCGACATTTCCGGCCGCTTGCTCCGCTGGGCTGCGTGCGTGGCTCGGATGGAATATGGTCCACTAATTGGCGTGAAAGCCAAGCAGTTCACAACTTTGGTGGACGCTATGCTCCGGCGGTCTCACGGACTTGCTGTCGTACTTGCGCTTTCTCTTGCCGCCGTCGCTGGTTGTCGAGATGCCGGTCCCCAGCCGTCGCCAGCTGGTCCTCTTCTCTTCCAAGATGTGACAGCGCAAGTCGGCCTGTCCTTCGTTCACGACGCGGGACAACCCGGCGATTACTTCATGCCGCAGATCGTCGGCTCTGGGGTCGCCCTCTTCGATTTCGATAACGACGGTCGTCTCGACATCTATCTGGTCCACAACGCCGGTCCCTCCTCGAAGTCCACCAATCGTCTGTTTCATCAAGAAAAAGATGGTCGCTTCCGCGATGTCAGTGCCGGCTCGGGACTGGACATCGCTGGCTACGGCATGGGCGTGGCCGTGGGCGACATCAATAACGATGGCTGGCCCGATGTGCTTGTCACCCAGTACGGCGGCTCGCGCCTTTTCCTCAATAAAGGGAGCGGCACGTTCACCGACATCACACGCTCGGCCGGTCTGGATCTCGTGTTCTGGGGCACGTCGGCGTCATTCGTCGATTATGACCGCGACGGCTGGCTTGATCTGGTCATTGTTCACTATGTCGATTACGGCCCGGATCGGCCGTGTACGGACATAGGAGGCCGCCGTGAGTATTGTCCTCCGAAGGCTTTCCCGGGCACGATCGCAAAGCTATATCACAATCTTGGCTCGGCGAGCGGGGGGCGTAAGCCCCCTGTTGCGAACAAACAGGGGGCTTACGCCCCCCGCTCGCCGGTGCGCTTCGAGGACGTGACCTTGAAATCCGGACTGGGCAAAAAGCCGGGGCCGGGATTGGGCATCGTGTGCGCCGATTTTAACGGCGACAACTGGCCCGACATCCTCATCGCCAACGATGGGCAGCCGAATTATCTGTGGATCAATCAACACGACGGCACGTTCCGCGAGGAAGGACTGCGGCGCGGAGTGGCCTACAACGCCGAGGGCCAGGCGCAGGCCAATATGGGCATCGCGCTGGGCGACGTGGACGGCGATCAGCGCTTCGATTTGTTCATCACGCATCTAACCGAAGAGACGAATATCCTGTGGCGACAGACGGCGGTGGGCCGATTCCAGGATCGCACAGCCGTGTCCGGGTTGGCGGCAACGCGCTGGCGTGGCACCGGCTTCGGCACGGTCATGGCCGACTTCGATTGTGACGGCGCGCCCGATCTCGCAGTTGTCAATGGTCGCATCACCTACGGCAAACCGCCCGAGAGTGCGATTGCGGGAGCCGATGTCGAGCTGGGTCCGTTTTGGAGGCATTATGCCGACCGCAATCAAGTCTTCCTCAACTATGGCAGGGGCACCTTTCTCGACATGTCGCCAGCCAATATTCCGTTCTGCGGCCGGCCTGGCATTTTCCGCGGCCTGGCGTGCGGCGACATCGACAATGACGGCGCCCTCGACCTGCTGACGACCTGCGTCTCCGGCCCCGCACGGCTGTTCAGGAACATCGCTGCCCCGCGCGGTCATTGGCTCTTGGCGCGTGCGATCGATCCCGCGCTTCGCCGCGACGCCTACGGTGCCGAGGTGACGGTCCAGGCCGGCGGCCGGCGTTTCAAACGCTGGCTCAATCCGGGGTACAGCTATCTCTGTAGCAACGATCCGCGCCTTCACTTTGGTCTGGGACAGGCCGATCATGTGGAGGTTATCGAGGTGCTTTGGCCAAACGGCGACGCCGAGGAGTTCCACGACGTCAAGGTGGATCAGGCGATCGAGTTGCGCAAAGGATCGGGCAAACCGCGGTCTCCCAACCAGCCCGAAGCGTAAGCGAGGGCGCCCTCACTTACGCTTCGGGCTGGTGAAGATGGTTTGAGACGCCATGACTTCCGCAATCCCCACCCCACCGGCTGCGAATCCGCAGCGCTCCGCTTTGCGGCGGCGCGGGTTGGTGGTTGTGCTGCTCCTTCTGCTGGCGGCCGGGGCGGCAAGTTGGTGGTGGTATCGCCATACTCGCGTAATGACGCCACCGGTTGCCGATTTGGAAGGCATCGATCCGGCGGTGGCCGCGGTCATCACCAAGGAGCGGCAGGCCGTGCTGGCGGCGCCGCGTGATGCGTCCGCGTGGGGCCGGCTCGGTGAGGTACTGGAACTTTTCAATTTTCGCAAGGATGCCCGGGTTTGTTTGATGCAGGCCGAACGCCTCGATCCAGAGCAGCCACGCTGGCCTTATCATCAGGGATTCTTGCTCTTGTGGGACAATGCTGAGGAAGCTCTGCCGCACCTTCGTCGCGCTGTGGAGCTGGAGGACCGGCAGCACGCCGGTCCCGCCGGGGATGCGATGCGATTGCGGCTGAGTGAGACGCTTTTGACGCAGGGACATCTCGATGAGGCCGAAGAGAGTTTTCGCCGTCTGTTGAAACGAGATGTGCTCAATCCGCGCGTGCATCTGGGCCTGGGTCGATTGGCCATGCAGCGACAAGAGTGGAAAGAAGCGCTTTCCCATCTGCAACAAGCCGCCGCGGACAAGCGCACCATCCGAGCAGCAACCCTCGCCCTGGCCGAACTGTACGAACAACGCGGTGACGAACCCGCAGCGGCGCAGGCCAGGGTACAGCAGGAGAAGCTGCCTCTCGATCCTTCCTGGCCGGACCCTTTCGTGGACGAGATTCAGCGTTTCAACACGGGCAAACGGACGCGTTTGATGCAGGCAGATCAGCTGTTCAAGCAAGGCCGAACCGCCGAAGCCATCGCCCAGTATGGCCAGGTGGTCAAGGACTATGCCAACTCGGATGAGGCGTGGTTCGCTCTGGGCCAGGCTCTCTATCGGGCCGGCGATTTCGCGAGCGCCCAGCGCACCTTGCAGAAGACGGTGGAGCTGAAGCCGGGTTATGCGGAAGCTTACAACTATCTTGGCCTGACTTTCGTCGCCCAGGAGAAACGAGAGGATGCGGCCGCTTCCTTTCAGAAGGCCACCGAACTCAAGAAGGATTTCGGTCATGCCTATTTCAACCTGGGCCGTTGTCGCCTCGAACAGAAAAACATCCCCGCCGCTCTGGACGCATTCCGTGGCGCCGTGCGCTCGATGCCGAATTATGCCGCCGCCCACACGGCGCTGGCCGAGTTGCTGCACCAGATCCATCAAGATGCCGAGGCGCTCGACGAGGTCCGTCAGGCGCTGCAACTGAGTCCGGAAGATGAACGGGCCAAGCAGCTGCGCGAGAAGCTGAAGGCAAAAAAGTAGCTTTCTCGTTCCCAGGCTCTGCCTGGCAACGAGGAAAATACTCTGAGAAGACCTCTTATGCGCGTGACGTCCATACTTCTGTTCGGCATGGTCGTGTCCCTGGCCCCTGGTTGCCGCCGTCCCGACGCGGGGACGTCGGCTGAGGGTGCTGCAGACGGCCCCGTGTGGTTTCGCGACGCCACGGCGGAAGTGGGCCTCGATTTCATCCACGAGGCAGGAGCGATCGGACACTACTTCATGCCGCAGATCATGGGGTCGGGAGGGGCCCTGCTCGATTTTGATAACGACGGTCGTTTTGATCTCTATTTCGTCCACAACGGCGGGCCAGACTCCGCTTCGCGCAATTGTCTGTACCATCAGACGAAGGAAGGTCGCTTCGAGGATGTCAGCACCGGCTCCGGTGTGGATATCGCTGGTCATGGCATGGGAGTGGCGATCGGCGATTTCGATAATGACGGCTGGGTCGATGTGTATGTTTCCCAGTACGGAGGCGGCCGGCTCTTTCGCAATCGTGGCAACGGCACCTTCGAGGATGTAACCCAAAGCGCCGGTGTCGCGCAGCCGAGCTGGGGCTCGTCGTGTTGCTTTGTGGATTACGACCGCGACGGCTGGCTCGACCTGGTCGTCGTCAACTACGTTGAGTACGACCCTGGCTTTGAGTGCGGCCCTGCTAGCGGCAGGCACGATTATTGTCATCCGCGCGTCTTTCCGGGCACGGCCATGCGGCTCTTTCACAATCGAGGCCCGGATAAGAGCGGAAACTGGCGCGGCTTTGCGGATGTCACGGAATCCGCGGGCGTGGCGAAACGAAGTTCCGGCCTGGGCGTGGCGTGTGCCGACTTCAACGGCGATGGCTGGCCCGACATTTTTGTGGCCAACGATTTTCGCGCCAACCACCTGTGGATCAATCGCCGCGACGGAACGTTTGCCGAGGAGGCAGTGGCGCGTGGCGTGGCTTACAATGGGCTGGGACAGACACTCGCCAATATGGGCGTAACACTCGGAAAGATGGACGGCAGCGATAGGTTGAGTCTCTTTGTCACGCATTTGACCGAGGAGACGCACACGCTCTGGCAGCAGGACGACCACGGCTTCTTCCAGGATCGGACCGTTCTCGCCGGCATTGCCGGCAGCGATTGGCGTGGCACGGGATTCGGCACAATCCTGGCCGATTTCGATCTCGATGGCGCTCCTGATCTCGCCGCGGTCAACGGTCGGGTGTCGCGGTCGCGCGGCGAGCTTCCCGCAGTCCGCGGCATCGATCCCTACTGGTTGCCGTATGTCGAGCGCAATCAGCTATTCCATAACGACTGTGCGGGGCATTTCCACGACATCTCGCGGTCCAACAAGGATTTCTGCGGCTCCCACGCCATGGGTCGGGGATTGGTTTGGGGCGATTTCGACGATGACGGACGAGTGGACCTGGTAGTCACGAACATCGCGGGACCGGCGCGGTTTTACCGCAACGTGGCGCCCCGCCGCGGCCACTGGCTGACGGTTCGGGCGATCGATCCCAAACTCCACCGTGATGCCTACGGGGCCGTAGTCACGATCCAGGCCGATTTGCGCCGGTGGACTGGCTTTGTCAATCCGGGGCAGAGTTATCAGAGTAGCGGCGATCCTCGCGCCCATTTCGGTCTGGGTCCAGTGGAGCAGGTGGATTCCATCCGCGTTGATTGGCCCGACGGACGGACCGAAGTTTTTCCAGGAACGAAGGCGGATCGTGTCCTGTGCCTGGAACGTGGACAGGGTCGGAAAGTGAACTTGCAAAAATGAAAATCCGAAGTCCGAAGTCCGAAATCCGAAAGAAATCGGAGAGTCAAAATTCAAAATCCGAAACTTCCTTCTCGGTTTTTGGTTTTAGGATTTCTATCTTGAGATTTCTTTCGGATTTCGGATTTCGGATTTCGGATTTTCGCCTATGGATCGGAGGCGCCGTGGTGGCCCTGGCCGTCGCGCTGGGAGTCTGGCTCTGGGCATCTCGCCCGAGAGTTGAACCACCTTTACCGGATCTGAGCCAAGTGGATGACGAGATTGTAAAGCTCATTGGGCTGGCGCGAGGAAAAGTCCTCCACGCGCCCAAGTCCGCCACCGCCTGGGGGCATCTCGGCGAGGTTTTGCTTGCCCACTCGTTTAACCATGAAGCGAACCTCTGCTTCCAGCAGGCCGAATTGCTTGACCCTGCTGAACCAGCCTGGCCTTACTTGCAAGGCGTAGAGTTGTTCGCATACGATCCCGAAGCGTGCATTCCATGTCTGGAGCGCGCTGTCCGCCGTTGTAGCGAACGTCAGGTCGTTCCTCGGCTTCTGTTGGCGGAAGCCTTGCTGGAGCGGGGCCGACTGGACGAAGCGGAGGCGCTCGTGGCACGGGTACCCTCAGCCGATCCCTACAACATGCTTCGTGCCCGGCTCCTGCTTGGTCGTCTCGAGATTCTGCGCCAGAACCCGCGGGCCGCACTGACCCAGCTGGAGGCCTGTCGAGACAGTGTTCATTCCCGAAAGCGAGCTTTGGCCCTGTGCGCCGGAGCCTGGAATCAGTTAGGGGAGATGGACAAGGCCGTCGCCGAACAGCGTAGCGCGGCGGATCTGCCGGATGACCTGCCGTGGCCGGATCCCTACTACGAGAAGGTCGTGAAGCTGCAAACCGGACTGCGTGCGCGCTTCCTGTCTGTGGAGCGTCTGGCCCGTGAGCGCCGGATTCCCGAAGCCATCCAGCTGTTGAATCAGACCCTTGAGAAGTACCCTTCATCGCTGGAAGGCTGGATGCGGTTGGGCGAGGCCTGGAACCGTGCCCAGAATCTGGACCGCGCCCAGGCGTGCTTTCAGATGGCGACGGAACTTGCCCCGGATCACGCCGAGGCCTGGCTTCGATTGGGTCGCGTCCAGGCCCAGACGCATGACCCACAAGCGGAAGAAAGTTTCCGCAGGGCCATTCAGTGTAAGCCCCATTCTTCGCAAGCCCACTACAACCTGGGGCTATGCCTCAAAGAACAGGGCCGCCGCGAGGACGCCGCCGCGGAGTTCCGCGAAGCCTTGCGCTGCCAGCCGGATTACGATCCGGCGCGTACGGCCCTGCGAGAGATCGAAGCAATAAGGAAATAAACCCTACCATCCCGCAGAGTAAGCGAGGGCGGCCCTCGCTTACGCTTCAAGCTGGTCGAACAATTCTTACCCGCGAGCCAGAAGCCAAGGTCCACGCTTCAAAATTTTTTTTGAAATTTTTTTTCCGGTCCATTCGATGCAAATTGGGCCGGGATGGGGATGAAACGGACTGCGGAAGGGACGAACTTCCATTCATGGGATAAAGCGGACTCCGAAGGTCTCCAAAGGCCAAAAATAGCACTTGCCATCGGGGACCAACCGGTTAATATTGGTTTGAAATGTTGCTCTCTGGCTAGTCTCGCACGAGCCAGTTTCGTCTTCGAGCATTCCTGCAGAGACGATTCACAGCTCGTTAGCACATCGAGTAGCATCTTTCCTCTCCTTTGTTGTTTCGATGCGAAACGGAACGCTCTGCCTGGCAGGGGAATGAGATGTCCCCTCCGAGCAAGTGTTCGTTTGTTCTAGCGCCACAGCGAAAAGGACGCTATTGACTGTTTGGGCTTAATCTCCCAGAGACCGCGTTGTTGTAGCTTCTTACCCCAATGTGGAGGCAGATCATGACTCGCATCGTTCGCAGGAAGATGGGCTTCACGCTCATCGAGCTGTTGGTGGTGATCGCCATCATCGCTGTCCTGATCGGTCTATTGTTGCCGGCCGTGCAAAAAGTGCGTGACGCCGCGGCGCGTTCGCAGTGCCAGAACAACCTGCACCAACTGGCCCTGGCCGCACAGAACTACCAAAGCGCGATGAACGTGCTGCCCCCCGGCTTCAATCCCAGTTCCTTCGTGGGCAGTCTCGCCTATCTGCTGCCCTTCATGGAGCAGCAGAACATCTACAACATGATTCCGGCGAGCATGTTCAATCTGAACGTGACCAGCAGCGCCTGGTGGGGAAATGCCAACAGCTGGACTGCCGCCCACCAGCGTATCAAAATGCTTGAGTGTCCCGCCGATCCAAACCTCTATGGCGAGCAGACCGGCACTTTTGCGTTCCTGACCGAAAATGCCGGTGGGATCAGTGGCGCCGCCTTCAACAACCCGCAATCGCTAAATCTCGCGGCCACCAATTACATTGCCAGCGCCGGCGCCCTGGGAAACATCGGTGCTGCCAATCCGTTCTACGCCCAGTGGGTCGGTCCCTTTTACTTGGCATCGTCGGTGAGCATGGCAAATATCACCGACGGCACTTCAAACACGCTGATGTTCGGGGAAACGCTGGTAGGCAATCCCAAGGGTGCCAAGGGCCAGCGCGACTTCAACATGGCGTGGATAGGCGCCGGCGCCATGCCGACGGCATGGGATCTTCTCGACCCGCCCCAGTGGTATACCTACGGCAGCGGACATACGGTGATCGTTTGCTTCGCTTACTGCGACGGCTCGGTGCGCACGCTGCGCAAGATCGGGAGCGACACGCCGTGGTTCACCCCACAGTGGTACGCCTATATGGCAGTCTCCGGCATGCAGGATGGGAACATCTACGATCCATCGCAAATTGAATGACCGCTTTCCGGGCGGGGCCGACCCTCCTGCCCTGCGGCTGAGGCTGCCTTCACTTCCTTTTCTTCGGAGAGGATACTATGCGGTCGTGTATCGGTCTCGTGTTGTGGGCTGTGGTATTGGCTTTAGCCGGTTCGGGCTGCGGCGAATCGACACCGACCAATACTAGTGGTTCTTCCGGTGCTGAGCCGAGGTTTGCACCCAGCATGATGCCCAACGCGCCTCCCCCGCCGCCGTCGCCACCCCAGAAGTGACAAGAACCCATTCGGGGCCGCAAAGGTCCATCCGAGCCGCTCCTCAGTGAGCGGCTCTTTCTCTTTCACATGCTGCACATGGCGGCGTTGCTTTGCCCATGAATGTCAGTTCGCCCCAGCGGGGGACCGTTTCGTTCTGCTCTCGGTCCTACGCGTCCCATGAAACCGCACTTCGCATGAAATCGCACTTTCTGAGCAAAGCTCCTCGCTTGCGATTTCCGATTCCAAGAAACATCGATGATTACGAAGTGAAGAAAAAGTAAGAAAAAGACTTGTCAACGGTAGTTGACCTGATAATATGGGTTTGAAACGTTGCTCTCTGGCTAGTCTCGCACGAGACAGACTCGGTTTCTCTCTATTCAGCAGAGACGATGCACTGCTCGTTAGCTCATCGAGAAGCGACATTTCCTCTCCTGTAATTGTTTTGATGCGAAATTGAACAGTCTGCTTGGCAGGGAGAATGGCATGTACCCTCTGAGCAACGAGTCTACCGGTTCTACCGCCGATGCGGATAGAACGTTATTTGGCTGCTTGGATATTCTCCCAAAGACGACTGAGTTGTTGTTCCTTCTTACCCCAATTTGTGGAGGCAGATTATGATTCGCATCCTTCGCAAGAAGATGGGCTTCACGCTCATCGAGCTGTTGGTGGTGATCGCCATCATCGCCATCCTGATCGGTCTGTTGTTGCCGGCCGTGCAAAAAGTGCGTGACGCCGCGGCGCGTTCGCAGTGCCAGAACAACCTGCACCAACTGGCCATAGCCGCCAACAACTACCAGGCCGCGATGAACACGCTGCCTCCCGGGTTCAATCCGAACTCTTTCGTGGGCAGCCTGGGCTATCTGCTGCCCTTTATCGAGCAGCAGAACATCTACAACATGATCCCGACGGGTATGTTCAATTTGAACCTCACGACCGCCGGCCAGTGGTGGGGAGTTACCAGCAGCTGGAACGCCGCCCACCAGCGTATCAAAATGCTGGAGTGTCCCGCTGATCCGAACATGTACGGCGAGACAAATGGCACGTTTGCTTTTCTGACCGAAAACGGCTATACCTTGACCGGCGGCTTCTTCGGAGAGCCGCCACAACTTGGTCTCGCGGCCACCAATTACGTTGCCAACGCCGGAGCCCTGGGCAACGTCAGTGGCTCGGGCGACGCGTTCTACGGCCAGTGGGTCGGCCCGTTTTACTCGGCATCGTCGGTGAGCATGGCGAATATCGTCGATGGCACGTCGAACACGTTGATGTTCGGGGAAACTTTCGGCGGCAATCCAAAGGGCAACAAGGGCCAGCGCGACTACAATTTGTCGTGGATGGGCGCCGGCGCCCTGCCAACGGCCTGGGATCTGATCGACCCGCCCGGATGGTTTAGTTATGGCAGCGGTCACACGATGATCGTTTGCTTCGCCTATTGCGACGGCTCCGTGCGCATGCTGCGCAAGATCGGTCCGAACACTCCGTGGTTCCAGCCGCAGTGGTATGCCTTCATGGCTGTCTCCGGTGCGATGGATGGGAATATCTACGATTCTTCGCAAATTGAATAACCGCCCTCCCTGCATGGGCCGGGCTTCTCACCGGCCCATGCAGCAGAGGCTGACTTCGCTCGTTCTCAACCTGGAAAGGACGTTATGCGCTCGTGTATCGGATTACTTTTGTCGGCCGTTTTGTTGACTCTTACCGTTTCAGGCTGCGGCGATTCATCTCCCAAGAGTAGTGACTCCCCCGCCGCTGCACCGAAGGGCGGCCCCGAAAAGCCCGCACCGCCTCCTACGCCGCCACGTCCACCTGCGAAGTGACAAAAACCCGTTCGGCCCTCCGCTGACTATCCGAGCCGCTCCTTCGGGAGCGGCTCTTCTTTTTTCACCTGCTGCACATGCCGGCGTAACAAGTTAAATGCGGCATGTTCGTGGGAGCCACCGGTCTTCTCGACGAGCACAGCCAATTTGGAATATTCGGCCTCGATCTCGTCCAGGGGCAAAAACGCGGTGCGCGTGGCCAGGATGGCGGCTTCGAGGACGGCGTGCTTGGCTCGGTTGAAGCCGAAGAAATCGCGCAGCCTGCCGCTATGCACGACCTCCGCCTCGAAACTCGCGCGTTCGCTCTGCACATCGCAAGATCCGACGCGGAATTCATAATAACGGCAGCAGTCAGCAAGCACCCAGCCACGCACTTTCTCGGCCGACAGAAGTGGCGGCAGGGGATCGAGCATTCCCAGGGCCGATCGTGCCAGGAGCAACACGTCATCAGTTACGTGCAGGACGCCTTCGTTGTGCTCCATCAGGTTGGCGAATGTCTGCGACGTGCGAAAGGGACGCAGCGTGAAACGAGTCCACTCGTGGTTTGCGGGCTCGTCCTCGACGTGCGGTCCCATCGGAGCGATGTTGACCTCGCCCAAAGCGGAAATCGTGGTGACGATGCCTTCCAGGATCATGGCAGTAAAAGAGCGTGTGGCGGCCGCGTGTTAATCTGGACGATGGCTAGCACGACCAGCACCAGCGCCGCGACAAGGGCAGCCAAAAGCGCCGTCAACAGCAATTCCAGAGCAGCGATCAGCAGTCCTTTCCGAAGCGGAGCCGACAGTAGTAGCGAATAAATGGCCGCCGAGAGTACCCAGGTCAAGAGCAGTGATCCGATGGCGGCAGCGATTCGAAAGGTGCCTAACCAATCATTGGGATCGGCGTCGTAGCGTCCGGCAAACCAGACGAGAAGCGCCGCCAGGGGCAAACATACCACAAGGGCCGCCGAGTAGATCGGCAGCGCACGAAAATAACCCCGATCGGGCACATCCGCCAGGGCGCAGCCGGCCTGGAACAAAAATGTGCCCACGCCGAACAGAACCAGCAAACCGGCCAGGACAGAGAAGACCAGGGACATAGCGCCTCCGAGAGAGTTCGGATAACGAACATTATAGGAGGTGGTTGGGCGGCTGGGTTGTTAACAACCTAACCATCCATTTTGCTCCGGCCTGAATTGTGACCTACGCTTGCAGCGGACCCCGACGAGTCGCCTGTTGCTCCCGAGAGGTTCATGACCAGTCCGCTGCAACCCCCCGTGTTGCCCTCGGCCGTGGCTGCCGTGCGGACCTACTTGCAAATCCCCAGCCAGCCCGAATGGATCGCGCCAACCGTCGAGTATCTCAAGGAAAACGCGATTCTTTGCGGTGTGTGCCATCCAGCGCGAGCCAAAAAGTTGATGCTCGCCCTGCACGAAGCCCTGACCAACTCCGTCATTCACGGCAACCTGGAGTTGTCCTCCGCCCTGAAAGAACAGTCCGAGTCGGCCTTCGCCGAAGCGCTGGCCCAACGCGCCGCCGATCCCCACTACGGAAACCGTGCCGTTGACGTGCAGGTCGCTTACGACCACGACCGCTGCCAGTGGATCCTCACCGATCAGGGTAAGGGCTTCGATGTCGAGTGCGTGCTGGCTCGGGCGTGCTCGATCGATGAGAAGGGAAGGATGCCGGCTAGCGGTCGGGGCATTTTGCTGATGCGGGCCTTTCTGGATGAGGTGCGCTATGACCTGGGTGGGCGTCGTGCCATCCTTACGCTCCTTGCCGGTCCCTCCGGCGAGGAGAAGCAGCGATCCCGACAAGGGCGCACGATTCCTCAATATCACCAACCGAGCCGGGACCGTTAGGGAGCTGTGGTCACGACCGCTCCCAAGCAGGCGCGGCTCAGTTGGTCATCCTTCCGTACAGCCGGTATAAAACCTGGGTGCGCTCTCCGCCCACGGACGATCCGATCCGCAGGAACATTGACCATGCCTGATCCCTCCATTCAAACACAACCTACTTCTTCCGCGATCCCCAGCTCGTTGCACACGCCCGGCGGCAAATCCACGAAATCCGCCCTGGCGATTGTCTTTCTGGTGGTCTTCATCGATCTGCTTGGCTTCGGCATCGTCATTCCCTTGCTGCCACGCTACGGCGATCGTTACGTCAAGGCCCTTCTGCCCAGCACCGCCGAGACCGGCAGCGAGTCGCGCGCGGCCGGGGCCGTGCTCGGTCTGCTCATGGCGTCGTTCTCGGCCATGCAGTTTATCTTTGCACCGATATGGGGACGCATTTCTGATCGCATTGGACGCCGACCCATCTTGCTCGTCGGTCTGACTGGTTCGGTGCTGTTTTATATTCTGTTCGGTTACGCTTCGGATCTTCCCGAAGCATGGGCGGCGCTGGCGCTGACGCTATTGTTTGTCTCGCGCATTGGTGCCGGCGTAGCGGGGGCTACCATCGCCACAGCACAGGCCGTCATCGCCGACTGCACAACGCCCGAGCGACGCAAACACGGCATGGCTCTGATCGGCGCCGCCTTCGGCATCGGCTTCACCTTCGGACCGCTGGTCGGTTTCGCCTCTCTTTACTGGTTTCCGGAGCATCATGGCGCCATCGGCTATTCCGCAGCGGCCCTGTCGCTGATTGCGCTGATGCTCGGCATCGCCTTACTGCCGGAAACGCGCCACTTCGAGGAAGCGCCGCCACTCCAGCGCCGCTGGCTAGACTGGCGCGCCATGCGCGAAGTGTTGAGCCAGCCGGCCCTCGCACCCGTCGTTCTGGTTTTCTTCTTGGCCACGCTGGGTTTCGGCGGCTTCGAGCCGACCCTGGCTCTGCTCATCAAGGATTCGCTCCAATTGGAAGAACGCGATAGTTTCCTCGTATTCGCTTACGTCGGCTTTGTGCTGGTGATGACGCAAGGGTTCCTCTATCGCCGGTTGGCCAATCGCCTCAGCGAAGTCACGTTCATGGCGCTCGGTCTTGTTCTGATGGCAATGGGACTGGTCCTACTGGGTGGCGTGACGTGGCTGGCCTCGCACCAGGGCGCCGCCTGGCTGACCCTGCTCGTTCTCATGTTAGTGAGCATGACGCTGGCAGTGGTTGGCTTCGCATTCTTGACGCCGTCGGCTCAGGCGCTGGTGTCGCGGCGCAGCGATCCCGCGAAGCAAGGCGAGATCCTCGGCGTCAATCAGTCCGCCGCTTCACTGGCGCGCATCCTCGGCCCCATCTTCGGACTTAGCCTGTACAAATTGACCCCCAGTCATCTGCTGCCGTATCTCTTTGGCGCGGCTCTCTTGCTGGTCATGCTGCCCTTGTTGCCGCGGATTCGCCGCGGCCCGGAGATGACACCGTGAATCTACCCGGCGCAACTTGTTCGAGCAGCCGGCGGAATCTATACTACTTTTGGGATAATAAGGCGAATCTTTCGGATAGACGCACCCGATAAGCGAATCGGCTTAACGGCACCTGACTCTCCATCCATAGCGGCATCGGTCATGGAAAACGTGAGCCAGTCGGCGACGGTCGAGATGTGGATCGGCCGGCTCAAAGCCGGTGACGATCAAGCCCGCAAGGAATTGCTCAACTGTGCCTGCGCGCGCCTCACTCGTCTGGCCCGCAAGATGTTCAAGGGCTTTGGCCGCGTCCGACGATGGGAGGAGACCGATGATGTGGTGCAGAATGCACTGCTGCGGCTGTATCGGTCGTTGGCGGATGTGCAGCCGGCCAGCGCCGTGGACTTTTATCGACTGGCCGCCTTGAACATTCGCCGGGAATTGCTGGACCTCGCCAAGCACTATTTTGGGCCGCAGGGACTGGGAGCGCATTACGCCAGCACCGATTCCGCGCCGGGCCAAAGCGGCGTCGCGCCGGCCTACGAGGGACCGGCGGCCGACGACGATCCCAAGGATCTGGAGGCCTGGACGAGCTTTCACAAGCAAGTCGAAGGCTTACCCGCGGAAGAAAAAGAGGTTTTTGATCTTCTTTGGTACCAGGGTCTTTCCCAGGCTGAGGCCGCTGCCCTGTTAAACGTTTCTGATCGCACCATCAAGAGACGCTGGGCCTCGGCGCGGCTAAGGCTTCACCAGTGCCTCCAGGGTCAGTTGCCAAATCTCTGAAAGCTGTTTTCTTACCAGCCCGAAGCGTAAGCGAGGGCCGCCCTCGCTTACGCTTCGGGCTGGTATTGAACCGAGTCCTAACTTGCTCACCGGAGGCCCCTTGTGCCGGATGAGAATCGCTTGCTGGAATTGGTCCTGCGCTGGGAGGAACTACGAGATGCGGGGCACAACCCAAGCGCCGCGGAGCTGTGTCAGGACTGCCCGGATCTTCTGCCGGCTTTTCAGGAACGCCTGCAAGCCCTGGAGGCCATGAATTCTGTCCTCACTGCCGGGGATGAACGACAAAGCTCCGGTACTTTTTCCCGCGTCGGCAGTTTTCCTACCATCACTGGCTATGAGATCGTGCGCGAGCTGGGGCGCGGCGGCATGGGTGTGGTCTACCAGGCCCGGCAGGCGGAGACGAATCGATTCGTTGCGCTCAAGATGCTTCAAACGGATCGGCGGGCCATGCCCGTGCAGAAGGCTCGCTTCGACGCCGAGGTTCAAGCCCTGGTTCGCTTGCAGCATCCCAACGTGGTTCGCATCATGGGTGTCGGCAACCACGACGGGCACGATTACTTCGTCATGGAATACCTCGACGGCGGCAATCTGGCCGAGAAGATCGGCTCGCAGCCGCAATCTCCCCGACAGGCGGCAGCGCTGGTCGAGATCCTCGCCCGCACCATCCATGCCGCCCACGAGCGCGGCATCATCCACCGCGACCTCAAACCCGCCAATGTGCTGTTAGCCGCTGACGGAACTCCTAAAATCGGCGACTTCGGCCTGGCTCGACGCAACAGCGTGGTGGCCCGCCTGACGCGCAGTTTGCAGATCCTGGGAACGCCCGGCTACATGGCTCCCGAACAGGCTGCGGGCCAGAGCAAGCGAGCCGGTCCTGCCAGCGATATCTATGCTCTGGGCGCCATCCTCTATCAGTTGCTCACAGGCCGCCCGCCGTTCCAGGGAGATAGTGCCGTCGAACTCGTGCGCCAGGCTGCGGAGGACGAACCACTGCCGCTGCGGCACTGGCAGAGCGCCGTGCCGGCGGATCTGGAAGCCATTTGCTTGAAATGTCTGAGCAAGCAAGCGATGCACCGCTATCCGACTGCAGCCGCCCTGGCCGACGATTTGCGCCGCTTCCTGGGTCTGGGTCCGATCTGGACGCGGCCCAGGAGTTGGTGGCGACGACTGGCGCACTGGGCCCGAAAAAAGTAGTCAGGAGCCGTCTTCCACGCTCAACGGAAAACGACTCCTGACTACTCTTTTGCTGTGAGGAAGCGATCATCCGCCCCAGTTTCCGCCCGTTATTATGGGGAGACCGTCGGGGTGGTTCTTGTGGCCCAGGGCCGCGAAGAACTGATCGAGGGCCGTCAGCGTTTGCCCGGCTTGTCCTGGCGTGGCCGCATCTGTCAGAGACTTACTCCCGAACAACTGGACGTTAAACGCGCCTGTCTGGAATTGCTCACCCGGTACTGGGTTATTGTTTCGGTCCATGAGGGTGACGCGAATGTTAAGCTTGAAATCCTGGTTCTTGCTGGGGTCGATTTCTTGCGGATGCCATCCATTGGGCACGTTTATTTTTTCGTTGCCACTTGGGCCACTCGTTGACCAATCGGGAATAACTCGCCACGGCGACGTATATCCCTTTGCTGTGTATTGATACTCGAATTTGACCCAGAATCCCTGGGCGGTCCCGTGATTTGCGTCCCTCCAGACGTGGAGGTCCTGAGTCTGGATGCCGTTGAGTACCGTACCGAGGTTCGTGTTGCTTACGTTCACTCGTAGCCCGTTGCCCTTGAACCACACGTCGGGCACTTTGATGCCTATCCACTTTGCGGCCTGGAGATCCGCGAATCCCTGCGAGATCACGGCCGCCGTGGTCGACTGGGTCTGCTGCAGGAGCAGGGCCGCGGTGCCCAGCGTCGTCATTTGGTTCTGCAGGAGCGTTTGCTGCTCTTGAGCCTGGTGCAGCACGGCCAACGGGGAGGCCGACGGCAGGCAACGATCTTCCAGAGCTTCCAGGGTGGGCCGATACGACTTCTGTGTGCAAGCGGTCATGGCTATTCTCCATTCTTTTCTGTCAGTTTTGTAAGGTTTTCGTTCTCCACTCAGATCAGCGAGAGCGGGCCTGGGGAGGGGACAAAAAAATTTTGAAATGCTGGCGAGATGTCGTCTCTGGGCTGGCCCGATTGCGCCAAGCTGAATCCATATTGCGGATCGACGCGGCACAAACGTACAATGGCGCGCTAAGGTGACATCGCAAATCCCTTTCACGGAGGCCGTCTCAGTGAGGAGCAGCCTGCCGGTAGTCAATCTGTCCGAAGCGAGCTACGAGTGCATCTTTGGCCGCGGCTGCGACGGCATCTGCTGCCAGAACGGTCGGCCTCCCGTCTATCCTGACGAGGCCGAACGCATTGACGCCAATTTGGAAAAGCTTCTGCCTCATCTGCGGCCCGAGGCGCGTCAGCTCGTCGAAAAACACGGCTATGTGAGCGGGCGGCGAAGACTCGGCCTGCCCATGCTCCGTGTCGTCGGCGGTTGGTGCATTTTCTTCAATCAAGGCTGCGTGCTGCACAAGGTCGGAGCCGAGGAGGGGGACAAGTACCGCTACAAACCGTGCGCCTGCGCCCTCTTCCCGTTGGCCCGTAACGACGACGGCGAATGGTACGTGCGGCAACACGGTTACAACGACGAGAAGTGGGATCTGTTCTGTCTCGATCCGCGCGCCAGCACAAAACCGGCGGCGGAATCGCTTCCCGAAGAGATAGCGCTCGCCGAGAACTTCACGCGCGAGGAGGAACTCACGCATCGGGCAGCGGGGTAATCAGTAAACTTCTACTTACCATCCCGAAGCGTAAGGGAGTGCGGCCCTCGCTTACGCTTCGGGATGGTTTTGCTCATTTCCGCACAACTTCGAGCAAGGGCGCAGCTGTTCCTGTACCGCTCCAGTTTCTCGTCTTCGGCGAGTAATCTTCCTAGATTAATGCTCTCTCATCGCTTATTCATATCCGCTTGTTCCTTGGAACCGAACGAGTTATAGTGAGAAGATGAGCAAACGGTGTGGATCAAGTCTCTTAGGCAAACTCTGCTTAATTCTGCGAGACTGAGCAAGAAGTAGAAGGGATTGCCTCCGTTTCTTCGGAGGGGTGAGCAACAGACGCCGATTTGCGATTTCGGGACGGAAAATGCTTGACATTGGAGATTAGCAGTCTAACATCAAGGGGATTGCTGTTCTTTCGTAGCCTTCATCCGCTCGTGCTCGCAGTCGGGGAACCAAAGCATTCCAATGCAAAAGTGTTCCGTATCAAGGAGAAGTCCATGTCATCGCAACCTCGCCGCCGTCGCCTAGAGGTCGAGCAAATCGGCGATGTCACTGTGGTAAACTTCGTCGATCGCAAGATCCTTGACGAACAGAATATCCAGGTCATCGGCGATCAGTTGTTCAGCCTGGTGGATCACGATGGCTTGCGCAAGTTACTGTTGAACTTCGGCAATGTCGAATATCTTTCCAGCGCCGCTCTTGGTAAACTGATAACGTTGAACAAGAAGCTGCAGGGAGTAGGCGGCCGCTTGGTTCTGTGCAACATCGATCAGCAGATTTACGAGGTCTTCGAGATTACTCGGCTCGACAAGTTCTTTAACATCCAGAAAGAAGAACAAGCGGCCTTGCAAGCGTTTTAGCTCCCGTTTCGCCGCGACCTCAAAGGTGAGCGCGGCGGCGCACGCTCCTGTTCGGGAGGCGGCGTAACGACGGCGTCAAGGAGGTCCCTTCCGTGCCTTTAACTGTTGCCAATACCATGAATTTTCCGCGCGATGTCAAACCGGCGGTAGCAGCGGATGTCTCGATCCCCAGTGACGCCGCCGAAGCGCGCCGAATTCAGGATGAGATCGAGCAGCATCTTCAGGCCCGTCACGTCAGCGAACACGACATTTTCAGCATCAAACTGGCGCTGGAAGAAGCTATCGTTAACGCCATGAAGCATGGCAACCAGTTCGATCGTGCCAAAAAGGTCCATATTTCCTACCAGATTTTTGCCGATCGCTTTGACGTGCAAATCAGCGACGACGGCAACGGCTTCGACCCCAGCGACGTGCCCGATCCGACCGCCTTCGAGAATCTCGAACGTCCCTGCGGCCGCGGTCTGATGCTTATGCGCCACTACATGTCCGAGGTGGTTTTCAACCAGCGCGGCAACGGCGTCATCATGAGCAAAGTCTTCCGCAATGGCGGCGGCAACGGCAAGAAATAGCGTAACCAAAAACCAGCCCGAAGCGTGAGCGAGGGCGCCTTCGCTCACGCTTCGGGCTGGTAGATTTCCGCATGACTACTCCGATGATGCAGCAGTTCCGGGAGGCCAAGGAGCGCTATCCCGGCACCATCGTCTTTTTTCGCAATGGCGATTTCTACGAGCTTTTTGAGGAAGACGCCGAGGTTGGTTCCCGTCTGCTCGGCATCACGCTGACCAAACGCGACAAAGAAATTCCCATGGCCGGCGTGCCCCATCACGCCCTGGACCGATATCTGCACAAGCTGATACAAGGCGGCCATCGCGTCGCCATCTGCGAGCAGATGGAAGATCCGCGCAGCGTCAAAGGCCGGCCCGTCCGCCGAGAAGTCGTCCGCGTCGTCACGCCCGGCACGCTTACCGAAGATAATCTCCTCGATCCGCAGCGGTCCAATCATCTCCTGGCAATGGTACCACCCGGTGGACGAACGCCAGCTGGGCTGGCCTGGGTGGAATTATCCACGGGTTTGTTCCAGGCCGCCGACGTGCTGCCGTCCCGGTTGGCCGACGAGGTGCTGCGGCTGGCGCCGTCGGAATGCGTGATCGCCGAGGCCGCGACCCAGGAGATAACGTCACTACTCCTGCGCGTGCGCGATGCCCTGCCGCAGTTGATCCTGACGCCGCGGCCGGACTGGAACTTCGAGGCCAAGTCGGCTCGCGATGCACTGTTTGAACACTTCGATGTCGCCACCCTCGCTGGCTTCGGCTTCGATGATCAGCAGCCATGCCTTGCCGCCGCCGGGGCGCTCCTCTTCTACCTGCGCGAAACCCTCAAGACTAGCCTCGCTCACCTGACGCGACTGCGGCCGTACTCCGAGAAGCGATTCCTTATCCTCGATGACGTGACGCGGCGCAGCCTGGAGCTGACGCGCACATTACGCGAAAACGCCGTTATTGGATCGCTATTATCTACCATCAATCGCACCATGACGCCGATGGGTGCCCGCCTCTTGCACGACTGGCTGCTTGCTCCCCTGGCCGAACGTCCCGCCATCACAGCCCGGTTGGATGCTGTTGAGGAGCTGGTGAGCAAGCACAGTCTGCGCCGCAATCTCCGACTCACTCTCGCGAACGTTGCCGATTTGCAGCGCCTGACAGCGCGAGCCAGCACGGGACACGCATCGCCGCGCGACCTGGCCGCCGTCGGCCGAACGCTCGCTCTGTTGCCGGAAATCAAAACGCATCTGATCGAAGGCGATTCGGCCCTGTTGCGCGAAATGCAGACGCGTCTGGAAGTGTGTCCCGAGCTGCGCGAGAATCTGGAAACCGCCCTGGTGCCCGAGCCGCCGATCAATGCGCGCGAGGGCGGCATCCTTCGCCGCGGCTACAACGCCGACCTCGATAAGCTGCACGAGGACCGTACCACCGGGAAGGACTGGATGCTCAAATTCCAGGCCAAAGAGGCGCTGGACACCGGTATCCCCAGCCTCAAGGTCGGCTTCACCGAGGGCTACGGCTACTACATCGAGGTGACGCACACGCATCGAAGCAAGGTGCCGCCGAAGTATCACCTGCACCGATCGCTCAAGAACGCCAATCGCTACATCACCGCCGAATTGTCGGAGAAGGCCGAGAAGGTCGTCAACGCCGAGGAGAACATCAAGCAACTGGAGTACGACCTGTTCGTGCAGTTGCGCGAGCGTGTGGCAGCGCAGACCAGTCGTCTGATGCAGACGGCGGAAGTGCTGGCCACACTCGACGTGCTGGCGTCGCTGGCGGAGCTGGCTGGCGAACGCAATTACTGCCGCCCGACGCTGGCCGACGAACCGGTGTTCGTTATCGAAGAGGGCCGCCATCCGGTTTTGGAGCAGACGTTACCGCCCGGCACCTTTGTCCCCAATAGCCTCACGATGGGTCCGGAAGATGGTTTCTTTTTACTCGTTACCGGACCTAACATGGGGGGAAAGTCCGTTTATCTGCGCCAGGCGGCACTGTTGACGCTCTTGGCACAGATGGGCAGCTTCGTGCCGGCGCGAGCGGCGCGAATCGGCTTGGCTGACCGCATCTTCACGCGCGTCGGCGCCAGCGACGAGCTGAGTCGAGCGCAGAGTACCTTCATGGTAGAGATGACCGAGGCGGCGAATATCCTCAACAACGCCACGCCGCGCAGCCTGGTCATTCTCGACGAAATCGGCCGCGGTACGAGCACATACGACGGCGTATCGCTGGCCTGGGGCATCACCGAGTATCTGCATGATCGCGTCGGCTGTCGCACCTTGTTCGCCACGCACTATCACGAGTTGGCGCAGTTGGCCGAGAGTTTGCCCGGCTTGCGCAACTGCAATGCTCTCGTCCATGAAGGACCGGACGGAATCGTTTTCTTGCACAAAATCGCGGTGGGTAGCGCAGACAAGAGCTACGGCATCCACGTCGCTCAACGTGCCGGCGTGCCGGAGGAAGTGCTGATCCGCGCCCGCGAAGTGCTAGCCGAACTGGAGCGTCATCACCTTGAAACGCCGGAACGCCCCGGCCGCATCCGCCGTCCGCGGACTGTGCAGCGCAGCCTGTTCGCCAACATGCAAGACCCCGTTTTGCAAGAGCTGCGCGAACTCGATTTCAACCGCACGACGCCGGAAGAGATCATAGCAGCCGTGCGGCGCTGGAAGCGCGATCTGCGCTGATCTTCCACCACGAAGAGCGACCAACGTCCGAGCCGCGCACGCAGCGTAGCGGAGTAAGTGACTGTCTTGAAAGTCAAGCGATCGCGATGCGTTTTTCGTCCCATGGCGTTCGGTTGCGGATCAGCGCATTGAGGATGCCCAGCAGCCGCCGGGCCACGGCGATCAACGCCAGCTTCTTGGCCTTGCCC
>DATBHJ010000131.1:0-21288 GCA_036557565.1 Gemmataceae bacterium | reverse complement strand
GAAATTCGTCCAACAAGCGATAGAACTTGATCCGACATGTTTTGAAAAGCCGCAATAACCGCAGCTTGTTGAACTTTCTTGCTCGTCTGAAATGCTGCGTCGTATCTCGAAGGTCAAACACGCGGTAGGCCGGACGGACACACCTCAGCCACATTCTTAGCAATAAGTTCTTTCGCATGTAACCGTTGCCACACAGCGTATCCCGGGGTATACTGTTCCGGCCGTTCCTCAGCCTCAGAAGCTAGTCTCTCTGCCTCAGCGGTAAGCTGTTCCGCCCGTTCCTCAGCTGCAGAAGCTAGTCTCTTTGCCTTAGTGGTAAGCTGTTCCGCCCGTTCCTTAGCCTCAGGAGAAGCTAGTCTCTTTGCCTCAGCGTATGCGACGCCGGCTGGATTGTTAGCCATCAAGCCACCGTCAACAAACACTCCTTCTCCCAAAACTGCTGGCTCAAAGTATGTCGGTGCAGCAGAAGTAGCACGAGCCACATCCTTCATCTTATAATCTTTCCTCATGTCCCTTCCTGTTTCCCAACTCTTGAAAACCTGGTTCCTCCGAAGATGAATGTCGTAGGATGTTACTAGGGTGGGGACAATAGCTTTACTCAGCAACGTTTCACCGAAATACTTATCCATAAGACGTTCGAGTGGCCCAACGTCGTACTTGGGCCGGAACAGTGGTCCCCACCACTTCTTCGAGCCGAAAATGACATGGCCATTCATGCGATATAGATCGAGTAACTCGCCGGCGGTCTTCCCATACGGGGGAGTTACATAACCCAAGGCGAGGATGCCACCGGTACTAGTCCCAGCGATAAGGTCGAATAATTCGTGGACGCGCTTACCTGAATGGTACTCAAGTCTTTCGAGGAACGAGGCGGGAATAATGCCGCGAATTCCACCTCCATCAATCGCAAGGACACGCTTCATTTGGATACCTCTTCAACACCGAGGACATCGCGGAAGTGGTGCTTTCTGTGTAATTATGGCGGATGGGGACCATCGAACTCAGTGTAGTAATTCACTGCATACGAGTCGATCATCCACCACATCCGTGACCCGCCCGAGTAGTCGGAGCAATCTTGCGTCGCCTCGGTCACAGCACCGTCTCCTCGCCCTTCTACACCTCTTCGATCCACAGAAGGTCAGGCACGCACACGCAGCAGCCGGCCAACGCGGCGGGACGTTGAAGCACGAAGGCCGTCAATCGCGTGGCCGGTCTGCTGCCACAGCTGGTTCGCCGTACCTCTTGGATCAATAGACAAGGAGCTTGCCGCAAGGCAGATCTAACGTAATCTCGTCCCAGTAGCCCGGCGGTTCCTCCGCGTAGTCGCAAGGCCAGTGGCCCTCGACACACCATTCCCACTCGCAGGCCAAGCGCTCTGGCAGACGACGATTCAGCTCGATATGCCAAGCGACCAAGCATGCGGTATACGCCGCATACCACACGCAAGCCGTTGGGCCATACCAAGTATCACGCTCTGAATCATACTGTGGAACATTGGGAACAGCACGTTCAAGAACAAGCCGCTCGATGTGCTTCCAAAGTGTATTCAGTTCCACCTGCTGTCCCGGTGGCACACTCGCTTCTATCTGTTCTTTGACGACGCTTTGCCACCTTCCGAACCAATCTCCATATCCCCGCTCCGGGCCGGGCCACTCGTTCCAGCTATGGATGCGGACAACTTCGCTGTCTCGCGGATGTGGCTTGCCGAGGTTTTGGAACCACGTCACGCTCTTCAGCAAGCGGAGGTAAGCATCGATGTCTGGAGCGATGTCAAGCGGATCACGCTTCATGGCGCCCTCCTCCTTCGCCGAAAATCAAGCTCCACAGTTGCCTCACACGGACCAGACACCGAAGCTGCAACAACTGCTACTCGCCTGGCCGGTCTGGTGCAGCGACTTGCTCGGCACCACCATTATGCGGCTCGGTAGTGACTCTCAGCCGCCGTGATAACATGAGAAAAAGATAACCGGCAGCAAGGCAGATGACTACCCACTCGCCAACAAGCAAAGGCCAGAATATGCGGTACTCCGTTACGTCGAAGGTCTGTCCTGATGCCGGTGTAGTGGGCGGCCCCACCGTTTCCCACTTTCGATCAGCGAAGAGGAACTCGTAGCCCATGAAAGTCTGACCGTAGTCCTTGACGTGCACGGAGAAATAAAGGAGTTCCTGCCGTTGGCATTTCACCTCGACCCAAGGGGGCAGCAACATGGTCAGAGATAGGATCAACAAAGTACCGCAAGTAACGAGCGTAGCCAATCCGATTTGGCTCAGACAGCCGGGCACAAGCGATGGATTGGTCCTGGGCTGATACATCGTCGTGCTCCTGGTCTCGCCGAACCCCCGCTCAGCAGCAATCTCACGTGGACCATTCGCCGAAGCTGCAACCACTGCTACTCGTGTGCCCATTCCGGTGCAGTGACTCGATTGGCGTTCACTCACCGCGTGGTTCTTGATTGACCCAAACCTTGCCATCGGAGCGGAGCTTAATTACATCCCCCTGTTTCACTGTCCCTCGGTCCTCACCGTTCAAGGTCAACTTGCCGTTAACGATCTTGAGAACCTGCTCCCCACACGTTGTCGTAATATCTTCGTCAAGGGTTCCCTTACCGTCGTCATTCCGATGCCCTTCAGTCTGGACCGTCGTGCCCTCGGGGTACTCGAAAGAGAAGACATACCCTGCGAGGCTGTGTGTTGAGGATTGGGTTCGTGCTGTGGTCGACTTTCCACCGCAACCGGAGGACAGAAGCACCATCACGCTTACTATGCCGATGAATACTCGCATACTTTTCCCCTGATCCCCGGACACCACCGTCTGCCGGCATCTCACACGGACCAGACACCGATTCTTCGGCCATTCTACACCGAATCCCAGATCGCGGGTATTGTTCGTCACGCCCTCTCGCTGTTCGCTTGTCATCCTCTCCAGTGAACGGATACCCCACAAATGCCTACGACAAGAGCATGTAACGTGCCTATCTGAGCTTTTCTGCCATATAGCAGACCTCTATAATAGCTAATACCGCCCCGATGGTCAGAGCGGTTGTCAGACGAACGAATGGAGGTCAAGACATGACCAGGACTTACGCTGCTTGTGACATCGCCCGCGAACTTGAACGCTTGTTCGCTTTCGTGGACGGCACGGACGTTGACTGGGGGCACGGCTTGCGAAGCTCTTGTCTGGGGGACGAACATCTTGAAGGAGTCGATGTAGGGGGAGGCTGGACTATGTTCGGTTGGTACGACGACAACGGCGTTGCTACCGGGAACGTCCTCATGACCATTGCTAACGCTGACATGCACCGTGCTGGCGAAGTGCTGGCAGGAATGGGGGAAATCGGGTTCCTGAGAGATATTGAACGGGCATTCCTCGAGACCGGCGTTCGTTTCGAGAACATGCTTGAAGGGAACCGGCAGTGATTGTGGTGAGAACATGCCAGCGAACAAGAGCTCCGCTAACGTGCGAAGCTCTCGTCCTATGGAGGTCAAGACATGAAGCGTTATCGCTATGCAGCACCGGGGGAATGCGAGCGTGAATTGCGGGAGTACGCCCAGTCCGAATATCCACGCTTTCCTGACCGCGTTGGACAACCCATGCACTGCGATTGCTGCGAACAGGAGATCACCGGTTCTATCTTCTCCGTGGACGCATCGCTGTTCTGCGAGTCGTGCTTTGAGAAGCACATGAAACAATACGTCAAAGAGATCTAGCTGATTGCAGGGGAGAGCGTTCTCCCCAAAAGAAGTTGGGCCGGCGAGTGGTGACGCACTCCCGACCCGTGGCCGGCTGAACCTGAAAGGAGAGCCGACAATGCACATCGTAGACGATTCCCCGTCTGTGCGGCAATCTCGCCGCAGCCCTACTAGCGAAGCTCTTGTCCGCCTTTCTGTCGAAACCGCATCGGGCAGACATCGACGTGTCAGCGTTGCTGTCCAGCGCTCGCCTGGGGATGACGACCGTGCCTTGATGCAGAAGGCATCCACCAAGTACCGCCATCTCCACGGCTTCGCTGATCGTGTCGTGGCCATCTACACGTCCTAGGAGGGCCGAACCATGTTGATTGCTGACGACTTGTGGCACACTGCCGGCTGTCTGCGGATCATCCACGACCGGATCGTCAAAGACATCCGTGCTGGTCAGCGGCCGAATGGCTCTTTCGCTGACATCTTCAAGGTGCTCGGCCAAGGGCTAGCGGTTGCCGAAGCCTTGGAGCGATTGGCGAATGCTGGAGATACGCTACAAGGGCAATCCGATTGCCTCCAGAGATGACAACATCAGGAACAGAGATGAGTGTGTCTATCCCTACGTGCGTTACATCACATGTGGCATCTCTTCTCGTGGCCGTGGCCATGCTGAGCGATGCCTCCCTTCAACGGAGAATGATCCTATGTCCAATGAGAACACGACCACTACCGAACTGACAGCCGAACAAAAAGAGGCTCGGAAGACGGCCATGGCTGCCGCGAGCAAGGTCTTTGTTACACGCGAGGAAGCCCTCGCTGCGAAGCCTGACCCCGCTGTCCTCAAGATCAAACTGGTGCAGGTGACATCGCCTGAAAACAAAGTCTCCTGGACGTATGCGAACTTCCCTGACGCCGCCCTCGTCCGCTGTGTGAAGGCTGCCGGGTGGAAGGCTGTGACCGATGGCAAGGCACCCACGAAGGAGAAAGTGGGGTCGATGTTCGCTCAGCTGACAGATGCTGACCGTCTCGCCTTGCTGCAAATCTACGCTCCTGGACTGGTGCAGCAAATGACCCCATCTGCCCCAACGAAAGGGGATGAACCGGCGCCAGCTGAGAAGTTGGAGCCCGCTGAGAAGCCGGACCAGCCGGCGCCATCTGGAACCAAACCGAGCGGACGCAAGAACAAGTGACCATTATGACCGGGGAGCACTCGCCCACTCCCCTCTTCCCTATGGAGGATTGAACATGTATCGATACCACTTTCCCCTCGATCCTGACTGCCCTGTCGTCCGTGACTGGCAGGATGCGTTTTACAACGACCCCATGACCACTGCCTGTGGCTGTGCGGATGAGATCGCTGGGGACTGGGAGACCCGTCATCGCCGGACCTGCAAGCGGTGCCAGGAGTATGGCTGTGCGAATGTCGAGGTCGTGGATTGAACATTCCAGAGCGTGAGAAGACGAATCGACCCCGCTCATGTGGATCTGATTCCTACGTGGGCGGGGTCATTCCATTCCGTATTCATATTCCTAGATTCGTGGATACGAAGATTGTCCGGCAATAGGCTAGATTCTCGACCGCAATTCTCTAAAATAGATAGCTAGGGCGGCACCGTCCGGCGTTGCAACCCGCGACGGGGCAGAATCTACCGTACTCCGGTCTGCCAGCTGCCCCTGCCCATTTTCCAACGGAGTACGGCTAAGGAGTACGGATCATGTCATCTCACAACGGACACACTTCCGACCGCTTCGGCGCCTTGGTTCGCGTCTCGACCGAGAAGCAGGAGCAGCAAGGCGAATCCCTTCGCACCCAACGCAAGAGCAACGAGCGTGACGTAGAACGACTCGGCGGCACTATCGTCGAATGGTACGGAGGTCAGGAACACGCTACGCCTGGCTGGGAACATGCAGAGGTCGATAGGCTGCTGCTCGACGCTGCCAAGAAGCGATTCGATGCCGTCATTGTTGCCTATGCGGATCGCTGGTCACGTGACAACGCCAAGAGCAAGGAAGGGCTGGACATCCTCCGCAAGCACGGCATACGGTTCTTCATCGGGGCCAGCGAGATGGACCTATTTGACCCTCAAGTGCGGTTCGTACTGGGGATGCACGCCGAGGTAGGCGAGTTCATCTCTCTCCAGCAGTCCAAGAAGTCGCTGGAGAATCGCATCGAGCGAGCACGTCGAGGCATCCCATCCTCCGGTAGCAACCCCTATGGTCGTAAGTGGGACAAGAAAGCTAATCAGTGGTCCGTCGATCAGGCGAAGAAGGCACAGATAGCGGAGATTGCCCAGCGGTACTTGGCTGGCGAGGGGCTGGACAAGTTGGCCGCAGTGTTCGGCTGGACCGAGAGCAACCTCCGCGTTGTGCTACGTGAGCGATGCGGGGACACATGGCTGATACGCTTCCAATCCGACAAGCTGAACATAGATGAGACTGTAGCCGTGTCCGTTCCACGTCTGCTGGATCAAACGCTGATACAAAAGATGCTTGACAGAATGGATGCCAACCGCACCTATCTGCATGGCAAGCCCAAGCGTCCCTATCTGCTTGGTGGCTACGTATTCTGTGCAGCGTGTGGCTACAACCTGGTCGGCGAGTACGTTGGCAACTGTGGCAACGTCGTCAAGAGATACTACCGCCATAGTTCTCCGGCTCGTCACAAGTGCCCATGCAAACCGCAGCCATACGTGCCAGCCGACAAGATCGAGGAGGAAGTCGTCAGCCAGCTATTCGATATGTTCGGGAATCCGGCAGCTATCACAAGAGCCATCAAGGCTTCGGTGCCGGACTGCGAGCAGTCGTTGAAGCGACGCAATAAGCTGGCGGCCGACCTGGACGGGGTCAAGAAAGCTCGGCAGAACGTACTGACGCTAGTGGGTAAGGGACTGACGACGATGGAGGAGGCCGAGTCTCAGTTGAAGGGGCTACAAGAGCGAGTCAACGTCCTACAAGTCGAATTGGACCGCCTGGACCGTGCCCTGGCTGATGTCCCCACCGAGCAGCAGGTGAAGGTCTACGTCGAACGCATAGAGATGGCGATGCACCCAGACCATCCGTCAATCGCACTGGTTGATGATGATGGCAATGAGTACGCAGGGGGCAATTCTATCGGCAGCTGGCTGGCGATGACTACGGCAGACAAGAAGCGGCTGATCGATGCCGTATTCTCCGGCCCTCTTGTGGACGGCAAGCCTGCTGGCGTCTACGTCAGTCAGGGTGCAGGAATAAAGTATCGCCCCAAGCCCTGGCAGTACACGATCCGAGGC
Source organism: Gemmataceae bacterium (assembly GCA_036557565.1). GTDB lineage: Bacteria > Planctomycetota > Planctomycetia > Gemmatales > Gemmataceae > JAJPHU01. Next base: position 14,338 of record DATBHJ010000131.1, on the reverse strand, counting down.
CGGATGGACTTTGAGTTGGTGATGCAAACCTGTCGGCCAATACCGCCAGGCTGACTACCTGGCGATTGTAACGGTCGAAGATACGGTAGTGGTAGACGAACATGCGGCGCGGGAAGTCGGTCTCCTGCCAACCCTGTACTTCGATGTGGATAAGCAACCAGCTTTCTTCGCCGTTGTGCCGCCAGACCTTGACCAGCACGTCGGCCAGTCGTGTGCCGAGTTCGGCGTCGGCGACTATCTGGCGCAACTCCGTATTGAGCCATTCGTAGCCGTGCGTCCAGTCGATGGCGGAGTGGACGGTCGGAAAGTACAACGCCAAGAACGACGGCAGATAGCGTTCCAGCGCTTCCTTCCACGGAGAATCTTGTTCGCTCATGGTGGAGTAATCATACGAACAACTACTCCTTGGTGATCGTCTCATCGAGGTTCAAGAGCACGCGCGACACGACAGTCCACGCCGCCGCCTGCGCCGGGGACGCGCCCATCGGCAATTCGGGCGGATGAGCGGGATCATTCGCGGCCAGCTCCCACGGCTTGGCATCCGTTCGCGTGAAGCGCTCGCGCTGTTTGCTCAGCAATTTCAGCAATTCGTCCTTCTCTCCTGTCGTTGGCATGCGAGCGACGCAGCGACGGAAGGCGTACACGATCCGATCCTCGTCGGTTGCGCCGCCGTCGGACAGTGTTCGCAGTGCCAGGGCGCGGGCGCATTCGAGAAAGACCGGCTCGTTGAGCGTCATCAGCGCTTGCAGCGGTGTGTTGGAACGGACGCGGCGAACGCAGGAGACATCGCCGTTGGGGGCATCGAACGTTTGCAGCACCGGATAGGGCACCGAACGATAGCGGAACGTGTACAGACCGCGGCGATAGCGCTCTGCCCCCTTGTCTTCGGGCCAGACTTTCGGCCCATAGCTGGCCGGCGGCTGGACCAGGAAGCCGGGCAACGGCGGAAACACGCTACGTCCGCCGATGGTCGGATTCAGCAAGCCGCTCGCCGACAGGGCGATGTCACGGACGATCTCGCCTTCGACGCGGAAACGCGGACCGCGCGCCAAGAGACGGTTGTACGGATCGCGGGTCCGCAGCTGGGGCGTCACACGCGAAGATTGTTGATACGTCGCCGAGCACACGATGAGCTTGTGCAGCTTTTTCAGACTCCAGCCGCGCTCCATGAACTCGACGGCGAGCCAATCGAGCAGCTCGGGGTGCGACGGCACTTCGCTCTGCATGCCGAGATCTTCGCTGGTCGCTGCCAGGCCGGTGCTGAAATACGTCTGCCAAACACGATTGACGATGGCCCGTGCCGTCGTCGGCGAACGGCGATCGACCAGCCAGCGCGCAAACGTCAGACGATTCGCCCCCTTCTCCCCCCCACCCCAACCCTCCCCCACAAGGGGGGAGGGTGTACTATTCTCCCTCCTTCCTTGTGGGGAAGGGCCTTCTTTCTCCCTCCCCCCTTGTGGGGGAGGGTTGGGGTGGGGGGGAGAAAGAGGCACCGGCAGGGGGTGCAGGAACGCCGGCACGCCCGGTGTCACCTTCTGAGACGGCTTGAGGAAATCGCCGCGTTTGAGGAGGTGCGTGTCGCGCGGTTGTTCGCGCATTTGCAGAACGAGTTGCGACGATCCTTCCGGGTGCTGCTTCCACAGCGCCTCGATGCGGTCGTTGGCTTCCTTCCACTCGGGGACCGTCGTGCGCCAGTAGCTAAAGACGGTCGCTTCCTGTGCCGGTGTCCGTTGCTCGCGCGGGAGGGCGAGGGCCTCGCGGACGCGCCGCGGCAGCGGATCAGCCTCGGCGCTCGGACAGTCGGTGATGGAGAAGCGGAAGCGGCCCAGGTTGTTGTTCTGGTTGTCATCGCTGTTCCAGCCGCCGTGGTTTTGTGCCAGGTGGAACGTCAGCTCGGTGCCCTTGGGGAAGCTGACCGGCTTCTCGAACACGAAGACGGCGTTGCGCGGCACATTACTGCGGCCCGGACCGATGTCGATGCCCCACGCGGTTGTATCCTTGCCGTCGATAGCATATTGAATCGGGCCGGTGACGCGCCGCTTGCCGCTTTTGTCGTCGAAGATTTTCGCCAGCGGCTTCTCCTCGGGGTTCACGTCCGCCGTCGCCCGCACGATCTTCGGCTGATACCCTTTGCCCGAGCCATCCGCCGGTGCGACACTGACCTTGAACTCGGTCAGAGCGCATTGCCCGTAGATCGACCGGCCCGGCCCGCCCAGCGGCAGGTTCGGATCGTTGAGCAGCTCCAGACGGACGGCGGTGATGTTCTTCAGATCGGACTTGGCCGTGAACGAGGTCGTGTGCTTGGTCGGTGCGTATCCCTGGGCGAGAATGGAGCCATCGTCCAGCAGGTAGTGCTTTTGTCCGCCGCTGGCATCCAGCTGGGGCCGCACGATAGTCCACTTCGGCTGATTGTCCTTGACCGTATCTTCCCAGGCGTGCATGCGCTGCCGCCAGTCAGGATGGTGGTGCCGCAGCTCGTTCTCGACGGTGTGAATCTGCCGAAAGATGTCGGCCCGCCGCATTTGCTCATCCGGCGCGTATGCGGCGATGTTGGCCTCGTAATCGTTGTTGAGGAAAGCGAATATCTTGTAATACTCGGCCTGCGTCAGCGGATCGAATTTGTGATTGTGGCACTGGGCGCACTGGATGGTCAGGCCGAGCATGCTTTTGCCGATGGCGTCCATGCGATCGAACATCGCCTCCATGCGGAACTGCTCCGGATCGATGCCGCCTTCTTCGTTAATCATCGAATTGCGCAGAAAACCCGTGGCCACCTTTTGATCTTGCGTGGCATTGGGCAGCAAATCGCCGGCCAGCTGTTCGATAATGAACTGATCGTAGGGCAGATCGCGGTTGAGGGCGTTGATGACCCAATCGCGGTAGAACCAGACAAAGCGTGGCTTGTCCTTCTCGAAGCCATCGCTGTCGGCGTAGCGAGCGGCGTCGAGCCAGTGCCGGCCCCAGCGCTCGCCGTAGTGTGGACTGGCCAGCAGGCGATCCACCGCCTTCTCGTAAGCCTCATCGCTCTTGTCGTTGACAAACGCATCCACTTCCGCCAACGTCGGCGGCAAGCCGATCAGATCGAGACTCAGGCGACGGAGGAGCGTGACGCGATCGGCTTCCGGCGAGGGTTTCAAATCCTCTTTTTCCAGCCGCGCCAGCACGAAGCGATCGATGGGATTGCGAATCCAGTCGCCGACAAACGCCGACGGTTCACCGCGAAGAGCAGGCAAAGGCGACTTCACAGGCGGACGATAGGCCCAATGGCGCTTCCACGGCGCATCATCACCGGCCAGCGCATCCGGCCAGGCCGCTCCCGAATCGATCCAGTCGCGCAGGAGTTTCACCTGGGCGTTTGTGAGCCGTTTGCCCGACGGCGGCATGACTTCGTCTTCGTTGTCGGTCGTGATTCGGCGGAGCAATTCGCTTTTGGTGCTGTTGCCAGCAACGACGGCCGGCTTGCCGGAATCGCCGCCGCGCAGAGTGCTGGCCCTCACGTCGAGACGCAACTCGCCCTGATGCCTGCGATTGTCGTGACAGGAAAAGCAGCGGCTTTTCAGGATCGGCTGGACATCGCGCGCAAAATCGACGCGAACCGGCTCAGCAGCGAACGAGCCGGAAGCGTAAGCGACGGTGATCCAGACGACAAGCGACAGTCCCGTTCGCACAGTTTTCTCCTTCGGCAGGGCAGTACAGAGGCAGGCCGGAGCTTCGGACCTCCGGGACGGGCAAGTTGAGGATAACGCATCTCTTATTCTAACAATTCGAGGAGATGACGCCAGAAGTTTGGTTGACCAGCCCGAAGCGTGAGCGAGGGCCGCCCTTGCTTTACGGCACGACAACGACCCATATCACGTCAAGCATGGACGGGTCCGAATCCCGGACGACAAAGCGGAGTAGTCGGATCTTGAAAGCATGCGGGTCGAGCGAGTAGGTGCGTTCGTACCAGAAACAACCCGGATTCTTAGGCAAACATCGGTTCGGTTGGTACTGAGCCAAGTTGCGAGGCAGGTGGTTGTTAAGATCGTGGAGGATTTGACCAAGGGTAGCACGCGAATTCGCCGCCGCCGTGAGAATGTCGGCTACGACCCCTTGACGAATTACCACAGGAAGCACGCTCACTCCCTCGATTACTTTTGGTATTCCAAAGGAGGAGCACCAATCGACGCCAGCTGCGCCGCCACGGCGGACCAGTCCGGCTCAGGCGTAGGGGTTTTTGTCCACGCGAGCAGCTTGAGCGCGGCCTCGCGGTAATCTCGAAGCTGCGCAATGGCAGTAGAGCACTCGGATGACGAAACGCCGGACTCAAGGCGCAAGATCCGGTGTTCCGCCACGCGTACGACAATTGAGCACAGTGCCGCCAGGTCGTCCGTGTCGATCCCCCCGTAAACAACTTGGCGCGTTGCTTGCCACAAGAGGCGCACACTCTCCGCGAAGTGCAGAGCCTCATTAACTTCGGGATGCGTTTCCTCTTTCGACATCTGTATTTCCGCCTTTCGAGTACACTTGTTCCTTCCGTGTGTCCGTGCCTGTCTCTTCCGTACTTGGACATTTTAATGCAGGCGAGCTAATCTGAAAATGGAAACTACCAATCCGGCCACGGCGAAAGGAGGGCGAAAGCATGGCGGCACGCAAAACGACTAACGCCGTACCGAGCGAAGCCCGTTGGCGCGAGCTCACCTGGGACGACCTGGAGGAATGGGCCGGTTCTCGCTCCCTGGAGAGAGGACGCAGCTACCAGCGCTCGGGACATGTGCGTGACCTGGCCTGCTCCGCGGATGGCGTCCTGCTGGCATGGGTCCAGGGGACCGAGCGTTATGCCACGCAGGTAGAGCTGAGAGCGGAATCAGGTGAGAGTGTTCGGCCATCCTCGCGCTGCACCTGCCCGCTCGGCATCGACGGCTGCAAGCATGGCGTCGCCGTCGTCCTTGCCTATCTGGAGTCGCTCAAGCAGGGCCAACCGATACCCCTGGCGGACTCCGACGACCGGCGCTGGCGGCGTCTGGGCGACATCGAGACGAGTGAAGAGACATTCGACGAAGATTTCGACGAGGAGGAAGCAGAAGACTGGGAAGAGGAAGGTTGGACAACGGCCCGTCAGCACCGCGAACGCTCCCGGCAAGCGAAGCGAACCGGCCGCACAAGAAAGAATAAAGAGAGCGGCAATATCCGCGATTACCTCGGAGGCTTATCGGCACCTGAGTTGGCCGCCTACATCGCGCAACTGGCCGAGCGCGATCCCGAAGTGGCGCGCGAGCTAAAGAACCGTGCCGCCCTGGCTCGCGGCGAAACCGGCGAATTGATTCGCCAGGCCCAGAAGGAGATTCGCCGCTTGACCTCGCAGTCGGCCTGGCACAACCACTGGACTGGCGAAGGCGAATCACCCGATTATAGCGACCTGAAATCTCGCTTTGAGCAATTGCTAGAGAATGGCCAAGCCGATGCCCTCCTAGAACTGGGCGAGACTTTGTTCGAGTCTGGCCATCAGCAAGTTGGTTCTTCGGACGATGAAGGCGAAACGGCTTTCGGCATCGCCGACTGTTTGAGCCTCGTGTTCCAGGCCGTGCCGGCTTCGAGTCTGCCCGAAGCACGAAAGCTGCTGTACGTCATCGATATGATGTTGCGCGACGAATACGATCTGTGTCACGGTGCGGAATCCGTGCTGGACCGGACGTGGCCCAAGGCAGTCTGGTCCGAGGCGGCGGATGACCTGATGAGCCGTCTACGCACCCTGCCGGACCCGCGCGGCAACGATTTTCACGAGAGCTACCAACGCAACAGACTGACGGACTGGTTGATCGACTGCCTGGCGCACGCCGGACGCGACGAAGAGATCCTGCGCTTGTGCCAAGAAGAAGCCCCCCTCACCAACAGCTACCCAAGGCTGGTGGGCCATCTGATCGAAGCGGGACAACTGGAGGAAGCCAAACGTTGGGCGCGCGAAGGAATCGAGCAGACGGAAAACCACCTGCCGGGCCTTGCTCGACAGCTTCACGAGCAGATGCGTGACTTGGCCGAGCGCGAGGGCGACTGGAGCAGCGTGGCAGCGATGCGGGCCGAGGAGTTCTTCACCTATCCGAGCGTCGAGACGTTGCGCGTACTTCAAGAAGCAGCCGACAAGGCTGGCTGCGGACCGCAAGTCCGCGCCGCGGCGCTGCACTTTCTGGAAACCGGCGTTCGTCCCGCTCCGGCGCCATCCGTTCTCGCCAAGAAACCTACACGCCGAAAGGCGGCCTCGACCTGGCCGTTGCCCGCACCGGCGGACGCGACTCGGCAAGGCAAAGCCAGCGCCGAGGCGGAACCGCATTTCGATGTGCTGCTTCGATTGGCCCTTGAAGAAAAGCGTCCCGACGATGTGCTGCATTGGTACGATAAGTTGATCGACAGGCGGCAGTTGCATGCCTTCGGCTGGTACGGCGGCGATTCGTTCCATGGGGAGGTCGCCGATGCTGTCGCCGCCACGCATCCCGATCGGGCCATCGCGCTCTATCAGCAGATTATCGAAGGGCTTGTCGCCCGAACCAGTCCTTCTGCCTACGAGGCCGCTCGTCCCTATCTTCGGAAGTTGCGCGATCTGTTGCATCGACAGAAACGGCAGGCCGAATGGTCGCGCTATCTCACCCAGCTCCGCGACACCAACCGCCGCAAGCGACGCTTTCTGGAAGTGCTCGATCGTCTCGACAACCGGCGCATCGTAGACGGATGACCTTGGGCTGACTTCCATGAGCGACACCGAGATCCTTCCCGGTCCCCCGCCTTGCCAAGTCCACCATCGTTTCGCCAGGGTCAACGGCGTCCGACTGCACTATGTCGAGACACTGCCGGACCCAGCAGTACACGGCGATGGGCAAGCGAAGTTGTTGTGTGCGCTGCACGGCTTTGCGTGTAGCGTTAGGTACTTCTCTCCCGCTTGCGGCCGCAAGTGAATGACGCCGCCCTGGAGGATGTAGCGCGTGTGCTTGCGCCCAGGACGCTTCTCCCAGGTCAGCTCGATGCGCACCACGGCTTCACGGAAGACTTCCCGCAGCAAGAGCGGATCGCAGCTGGCCACCGCCTCACGCAGACGCCACAACAGCGTCTCACAGACGGCAATGGCTTCGTCCAGCCCTTCCAGATTGCCGCCGCCTTGCCGCCTTTTTAACTCTGCTTCGATTTGATCGCGCTCTTGCTCCCAGGCACGAACCACGGCGACGACACCGGGCACGCGATCTTGGGGCAGGATGGCCAGATTTTCATTCCCCTGAGCGATCCGGGCTTTCAAATCCGCCAAGCGTTGTTGCAGGGGTTCAATGACGACGGGCGCGCGTTCCTCTTCGTCCTGACGGCGAACTTCCTCACGCAAGGTTGTTAAGCGATTCGGCGCCAGCATTTCTTCTTCCAGAACGCGGAGCACGCGGTCCAAAAGCCAACTCTCGTCAACGGCGTTGTTGCCGCAAACGACGTTGCCGCTCGAATCGAACTTGTGACAGCGATAGCGACGCTTGTTCTTGACCGTCAATCCGGTGAGTGTCCTTCCACAGTGCGAGCACGTTACCAGCCCGGCAAACAGGTAGGGATCGGTGGACACCTTGCGGCCCTTGTTGGCCAGCATGCGCTCTTGAGCACGATCGAATTGTTCTTGCGTGCAAAGCGCTTCATGCGGCGGCTCAGAGGAGACGATCCACTCCTCTTGCTCGTTTGGTCTGTCGCTGACTTTGGAAACTGCCTTGGCCTGGCCGTCCGCCAAACGATGATACTTGCCCCTGGATCGGCGGTTCCATGTCAAGGCGCCCGTGTAGCGCGGATTCTTGAGGATGGCGCGGATGCTGCTCGTCGTCCAGTGCTGACACGGCTGTCCCCGCTGTCGTGTCTTGCTGGCACGTCCGCCCTTGCCGGCCGGCGGCTCGACGGCGCGGGCATTCAGCTCGCGGGCCAGGTCGTACATCGACCAGCCGCCCTGGACATACTTTTCAAAGATCCAGCGAACGACGTGCGCCTTGCGCGGATCAGGAATGAAGCGAGCGGGAACAATACGCGGCGGCTTGCCTGGTTCCTGGATTGTCTCATATTCGGTCAGATAGCCGTAGGGAGCCGGGCCGAGGATGGCGCGGCGGCGGGCATGTTCGGCCATGCCGGTCAACGTGCGGTAGGAGCGCGTCTTGCTTTCGCCTTGTGACTTATCGGCGCGCACGGTCATGAGAATGAGCTGCGCCAGGTCGTCCCATCGCTGGACCCCCTCGGCGACACAATCGAGTGTAACGTCGGCGTCTTTGAGCGGATCGACAACGGTGGAGATGAATTTCACAGGCTCTTGTCGAGACAGACGGGACCATTCATCGCAGACGATCACGTCGAACAAGCCGGCCTTGGCGTCCTTGAGGAGTCGCTGGAAGGCCGGCCTCTTGTCGAATACGTCGCCGGCGATGCCCTCATCGACGTACGGCTCGCCGACGATGAGATATTCTTTCTTCTCGCAATAGGGCAGCACGGAGGACAGTTGCCGCTCGATGCTGTCTTCCTGGCGAGTGGTGGACTTGCGGGCATAGATGCCGGCGCGGACAGCTTCTTTTTCACTGGTAGAATGATGGTCAGACATGCGATCCTGCCTCTGTCAGGGTTGAGTGTTCAGGCTCAGCGGGAATCACTACACTCCCGCTGAGCCGCTTTTTTAACTTATCAGCGCAGCTAGCCAGGTCTACGGCAATCTGGCCGCGTGCGTTTACTCGTCTGCATCCGGCTCGTCCTCTCCGGCCGCCTCCAGGTACGCGCTGGTGGCAAGGCCCAGCAATCCGGCCTCGCTGTCCAGGACGGCCAGGGCCAGGTCGATCCTGCCGGTGCCGACGGCCTTCTGATACAACATGCGGCGCTCGCGCAGCTGCCGGGCCAGGAGCTTGAACTGCAGAGCCGTGAGGCCGCCCTCCAGCTGCGCATCAACGCCGGCCGCGAGCGTGGCCAGCTCGGCCTGGGCCTGGCGTAGCTGCGTGGCCAGCTCGGCCACCAGCTCGCGGATCGGCTCGGTGTCGGGCAGCGCCTGCAGGGCGACTTCGAGACGCTCGGTGAGATCGCGGTCGTTCATGGTGCGTTGCCCCCTGTGAAAGCCTCGACGCCACCCGCCTCGACGAAGCGCTGCGACCAGAACCACACGACCTGCTCGTCGGCGATCAGCTCCCAGCACGATTCGACGAAGGCGATGGCGGCGGCGCGGGAGAAGGCCACGCGGCGATGCTGGAGGACGGATCCCTGGGATTGAAGGAAGTCGGATGGGGTCATGGGTGACGTAAAAACCTACCCGATCTGCGGATTCGGAGTGTTGTCGATCTTGAACTCTCCGTTATACGCCGGGTTATGAGCTAGCCGATAAACGAGTACTCCGTTCAGGAGTACTTTTCCACCCAGCCGATTAGGAGGATGATCTGGGGAAGCGAGCGTATCAATCAGCACCGGCTGATCCCACACCCCGAACGAAAAGATCGCTATCGCTACTATGTGACTTTTCTGCCCTCCTTTATCGGCAAGAATTCCAATGGCGGCCCGTTCGAGCAGATCAAAATCACGCTCGGATAGATGAAAACCACCGATTACAAGTAGTCCTGAGTGTTCGGGGCTTAATTGACCCTTGGATCCCGTGCCGGCTTTTTTGAGGCACTTCTTAACAATTTCTCGCGCCGAATTCTCATCGATAGTCACAGGATTAGTCCTGAGGGGTTTTGGAGCCTTCACCTCGATTGCAAGGCGGCTATTTAAGACAGGAATGATCTTCAAATCTGAAGCGCGTCCGCTCTGACCAGGCTCGATGGTTAGCCCCACGGGGTTTCCTGCATCGAGTAGGAAACTCGCAGCAGCCAAGGTAATGATCGTATGCGGGAAATTACGAGGATCCTTCATGGAACGTTTGATCTCCTTGAAAGCAGGATGGTTTCTCCATCGTTCGAGAAGACTCAAGGCTGAATGTAATTCCGCCACTGCGATGGCATCAATAGAAGGTGCGCTTGTCTGAAGAGATTCGGCTGATCGACGCACCATTTCGACCAGTTCCATCAACCGGTGCGGATTCCCAGGCGGCGTGTTCGATGCCCGTCGGCCTCGATCAGCTTCCGCCATCAAGGAGTCGAATTCTGCTCCCAACAGTTCTTGAGCCCTCATTATGAACGATTCGAGGAAATCCGAATTCATCGCCACCGGAGTGTTCCCCGGGGCGGGCCCGATCTCGCGATCGCGCCGTTCCACCGCAGCCGCACCAACCATGACGGCTTTATGGTTGCAGTTTAATGTTTGGGAAAAGGGAAACTCAAAAGGGGGGAAAAACAGGGTCCGGTGAGGAAGGATGTGACCAGGGGGGGATGAAGGGGTCGAACTCAAGCCGCCGCAAGAAAAGCATCGAAATACCAGATCCCATAACTGCCCGTCCATCACATTCTCGATGATTATCATCTGTCGGCATACGCCACAAACGTAATCGAACCCACCGGCGCCAGCTACACGGATTATGGGTGATAAAGTGACTTGTCTCAGCACGCTCTTTCCGTCCGCGGAGTTAACGGGCTGGAGATGACGTTGTTGTCGGACAGGTGCGTCAGGTTGCATTGTCGTAACCCAATTAAAAAAAAAGGGATGGGGCATGCTGATAGCTATTCGCGCCGTGCCGATGGTTGCATCGGTCATCACGACCGTTTTCTCTTCACCTTTGGGCTCGGCGCTGGTGTCGCGGCCCGGCCGGCGTCATCCTCGAATGCCTGGACGCTCACGCCCAGGGCGCGGGCCAGGGCCTGCACGGTGGACCATGATGGGTCAATAGCGCGTTGCTCCATCTTCGCCACGGTGGACGTGCTCAAGTCAGCAGCGCGGGCCAGCTTGTCTTGAGACAGGCCGGCAGCTTCACGCAGCTCTTTCAATCGTTCGCCGAAGCTCATGATAGTTAACATCTCCTTCGCCTCCTCTCTTCGGTGTTGAATAATCCTATCCGAAAAATACTAGGAAATCAAGCCTACTGGTATTGGCAAACCAGGACGATAAGCATAGGATGGTATAGCCTGTCAACAACCTCGCAACGGAGCGACACTCATGACCGCGACAACCACGACAAAACGCAACACGCACCAGCCCGTCCGCTCGGCGACCTTGGGCACACTCACCAACGGTAAGACCGTGCTCTGGCTCTCGGAGGACGGCCAGGTCAAGAACGGCTACACGCTGACCGCGCTGGCCAGCGACTTCGGCAGCGCCTACCGCCTGGGCAAGGCCGGCGTCGGCGGCTGCAGCCAGGACTATGACGTGCTGCTCTGCGGCCGGGAGACGAGCTGCACCTGCCCGGGCCACAGCTATCGCTCGAAATGCAAGCACGTCGATGCCGTCTTGGCCCTGATCGCTGCCGGCAAGCTGCCGGCGCCGAAGCAACCCGTCCGTCAACCCGTCGTGCTCGAAGACCTGTAACCCGCCCTCACCGGCCGGCGACGCCCAGGCGCCGGCCCTTGCCCGAAAGGATCCCTGACATGGACGCTATCCGCGAAGCAATCGAGATCGCTCAGATCATGGCGGCGACCAAGACGACCGCCGGCGTCGGCCGGCTTCTCCGACTGCTGGAGAACGTGCAAGAGCGGTTCTTCCTCGACACTGACGATGTTGCTGATCTGGCCGAAGGCGACACGGCAGCGATGCCCTTGTGGTTCGATGACGAGCCGCCCTTTCCGGCTGCATAAACGCACTCAGACAACACACGGAACAGAGACGAGTCTTTTCCATCCCTGCACACGATCGCTCAATGGAGAACGAATAATCATGAGCCCAGATGCAAAGCAACTGTCCCACGCCTTGACGGCACCATAGCCCGCCGACTTCTTTCGGTTCACTTTCAACCAGTGATTTTTCCGCCAACTACGAGAGGGTGATTTTGTTCTGCTGGGCAAACGCGCGGCGCGTCTCCTCACCGACGAAGTAGAACTTCTTGTCCATCCACTCCAGAGTTGCGCCGGCGGCGAAAAGGGGGAACGTGACATGGGCGATCGGATCCTCGACCATGTACTCTTTCAGGTACACCTCGTTATCGCCCAGAGACAGGTACGTCTGCACGAAGTCCACGATCCGATCGTCGATCCACCTCGCGACAGCTTCCTTATCCACTCCCTCCAGCGGGAATTCCACCTCAGCATGGGGGGTGAACCGCATCAGCATCGGGATGATTTCCAGGTCATAGCTCAGGATCACTTTGCAGACGTCTCGGTCGGTGCAAGCGGACAGCTTTAGACGGACGTGAGCCAGCCTCGACTGGAAGTCGAAGGTCGCCTCTCGCGTCGAGGGCACGATCCTGGGGGTCGCCTGGACACGGCTCCCGAACTTCTTGACTAGGAGTTCCAAGCGCGGCTTCCAAATCGTTTGCAGCTCGTCGAAAACTTTGCTGAGTTGCTCAAGCCGCTTTTGACGCTCCTTGTACTGCTCCACTTGCTCGGTCTGGAACTTCTTGACTTTTTCCTCAACTGCCGAGAATTCGGCGTCGAGCCGACTGGCGAGGCTGTTGATGTCCGACATGAAGGTACCCTCCTGCACAGTCGATGGTTTGCGCCGGTTTCCTACTTCCATCTATCATAGCACCTCGACAAGAACTGCCCTCAGCTCCGCCAAGCTGCGCTTGCTTGGACCGAGAGCAAGACTAAGGAAAGCTCACTCCTGAAGCGCCAACGCATCGCCCTTCAGCGCACAGGCTCGAAATAGCTCTCCCAAGCCGTCTTTCTGGCGATCTCGCAGCAGACGCGATCGTAGGAGATTCCAGGTGGATTGCCTAGCGGCAACGGACGAGGTGGCGTGAAACAAAAGGGCGGGACGGCCCGGAACAACAGACCGCCCGCCACGCACAAGCTGCCAATGCAATCAGAGGCTCATCTTAAGCGAGCCATCGGAGGATGAATGATTGGCGCGACGACCGCCGCTACTTCCGGAAGAACGAGTAGAAATCGGGAGCACCCACGAGAGGCCACTCGGCGAACGTCTCGATGATGAACTCGCCCGGGCCCGGCTGCGCGTATAAGCCCTCAAAGACGATCTCGCCCTGCAAGACCAGGGTTAGACCGAGCAGGCCGCTCCCCGGAAGCGGACCAACCGTGTAGGTCCCCTCGAATGTGGTCACTTGCCCGGTGAGCGGGTCGGTCTCCTCCCAGGTGAACGTACCGTCGGTGAATTGACCTTGCGCCCCGGTGAAGGTGACCACGGTCGCGTCGGTGAGGTCGCCGATCACCATCCAGGTGCCGACCACGTCGCCATAGGGCACCGTGCCACCACCACCTCCACCGCCGCCGCCGCCGCCACCACCTCCACCGCCGCCGCCGCCGCCGCCGCCGCCCGGACCGCCTGCATGGACCGTGCCTCCCATCGCGAAGACACCCACTGCAAGAGCGACCAGCGTCTTGAGGAACCAACGTCGCCGCCGCTCGTGGCCAGACCTGACGGCCGGGCCTGACTCGCCATGCTGAGTCGCATTCATACGCTGTCCATTCATCATCGTAACTCCTGAAGTACAGAAGACTGAGACGCTCGCTCCGAGCTGCCGATGGACCCGGCCCCGCACTCGGAGCGAGCGAAGAAACGCCCTCTGTACCACTTATCAAGAACCGCGGCCGAACCGGACACGAAAGACTCCATTTTTTTTCCTCTGTACCACTTCAACACGCTCGGTCGGTCGCCTTTTTTCTGTTTTTTTCGACGGCCGGCGTGGGCCCTGCCGACAGCGAAGCAGACGGGGATGATCAGCGGCAAGCAGCCGCCCCCAGCGGAGTAGACCCTCGGCGGCAGAGATAACGACACCCCCCCGGAGAACATCCGAGGGTTTCTTTTTTGGCCTGGACGGACGACGCGGGAACAGGTATCGATTAGCCGTCCTTCCATTTGCATGGGACAGACAGGGGAGATCGAGTCTTCCCTGTCTGATCGCCCCCCACTTCGTTCCTATTTCTTGCGCCAGTATTCAGCCTTCAGTTAACCGAACCGCAAGACAGCCAACGCGGTGCCTACGCTTGGCGAGAAGTCACTGCTGACGCAACCGTACGCGATTCTTGGGGCATGTGCGCGTCCGATGTCGAGTCTTGTAGTTCGTCCGCGATGTCAAGTTGACAGGACGGTCATCTTGTAGTATTAACATTCGTCGATGCTCGCCCTTTCCTTGGCGAACGGCCATCTCAAGCCGCATTCCCGGAAAGGATTCCTGCACATGAAATATCTCTCCTCTCTGCTAGTGTTAATGGTCGCCTTCGATTGTCAAGTTCGTGCGGAATTTTTGAACTGGACCTACACCACAACTCCGAACGTTCCCGGCGTCTCTGTCAGCGCTGGTTCCAACGGCGGTGCCGCCGTGACTCTGACTAATGTGGCACAA
>DATBHJ010000130.1:0-23019 GCA_036557565.1 Gemmataceae bacterium | reverse complement strand
ACCCTCCCCCACAAGGGGGGAGGGAGTGAGAAAAGTAGTAGGCAACGGGAGAGGTCCGTCGCTCACGCTTCCGGCTCGTTAACTTTGCTATTGCTTCTTGATCCATGCGGCCAAATCGTCCACCAGCTCGCGGGCCACATGTCCGGCCTTCTCGTACTCGGCCGGCTTGGCCTTGCCCTCGCCGTCCATGAACAGGTGGTTCAGCTTCGGATAACTGCGGAAGGTCGCGTTGCCGTGAGACGCCAATGCCTTTTTCCACAGCTTGAAATCGTCCATCGTCACTTGATAATCGCGCTCCCCCTGGACCACGAAGATCGACTGTTTCAGCCGCGACGCCGTCTCGGTCTGATTGTACGCCCGCAGCGCCAGCCAGTACGCCGGGGGAATGCCCAACGGCAAGTCTGCCGCCGGCGCGTCAGGGGTCAATTTCAAGTCTTTCGCTCGCGCGACCTGCTTCTTGATCTTGTCCAGCTCCTCGCGGTTCTCGTCCGTTGATTCGCCCTGCAAGGACTGTATGTAGGTGATTTGTTCGAGGATAACGTCCTCCAGCGGCCGGGCGTTGCCTGCCATCAGAACCAGGCCGGCGATCCCCGGATCACGCGTGCCGATTTGCGGAGCGACCAGGGCGCCCAAGCTGTGGCCAATCACGAAAATGCGCTTCGCGTCGATCTCCTTCTGCTTGCGCAACACCGCGACAGCCTCCAAAGCGTCATCGATGGTTTCTTCCTTGATGGTCAATTTATCCTTGAGCGCCAACATGCGCGCGGCGTGCACGTTGTTCCGTTTCTCGTAGCGGAGAACGGCGATCCCTTGCGAGGCCAGCCCCCAGGCTAGATCACGGAAGGGCTTATTGGGGCCGATAGTCTCATCGCGATCGTGCGCCCCGGAGCCATGCACTAACACGGCGGCAGGGAACGGGCCGTCCCCCCTGGGAAGCGTAAGAGTGCCGGGCAATTCCCACTCGCCGGTGCCGACAACGACTTCTTTCTCGCGGTACGACTCGGGCTGTGCATAGGAGGGTGGTTTGAACTCGTAGTTGCTTTTGGGCTGCTTGAAAAATAGCCCCGTCACCTGTTTGTCGGCATTGAAGACGACGCGCACGTCCAGCACCATCTTTTCAAACTGACACGTAATCAGCACCACGTCATACTTGCCGGACTTCTCGACGCGCGTCCCCATTCGCTTCTTGAACGCGCCCACCTGCTTAACTAATGTCTCCCAGAGATTCTTTCGTTTGTCGATGGGCAGGGCTTCTTGCATCACCTTGTCGAAGTTCTTGCCGGCGGCTTCATAGTCGGCTTTCGCAAAGGCATCCACCATCGCGATCGCCGTCGCTGTCTGTTCTGGGAGCTTCTCCTCCTGAGCGGCAGTCATCGTACCGCCCAGACAAATAAGGAGCGCGAACAAGAACGCCTTTGTCCTGATCATCGGAGTTCCTCGGTTATGGGAGATTTGTTTTCAGATGTCTCTTATGCTGACATCCGAAATAAGAAAAGGCAAGACGGCTAGAAAGGTTGTGACGGCACGTTTTCAACGTGCCGAGCTGCTGTCATTTGCCTTTCTCCGGCACATTGAAAACGTGCCGTCACAGACAATTTGACATACTCTCAAGAGATCGCGTCGCGGGGCAACAGGTGGAAGTTGGCAGCGGGAGAGGTCCTTCGCTGTGTCCGACCCGGGGTCTCCGCGGGACGCGCGGCGAGATCGAACCATTGCTGCTCGCCGTCGCCCAAGGAGGGCAGGCCAATCCAGTGCAAGATGCGAGCTTCATCCTGATCGAGATCGAAGACAACGGTTGTGGGCGTACCGTCGAAAAAGCCCAGCCGCCCTTGTCGTCCTTCCCGCCGAAGCGAGAAGCGGCGTACGCGATGCCCGGGTAAGCGGGTCAGGGCAGCCTCATTATCTGGCAGGGGAAAGAGGATCAAGTCCACCAAACGTTCGCGAACACCGGCCATATGGCGGCCCAGTCCGAGCAAGCGCTGGCCGTGCTTGCAGAGAGCCGTCAGACCGACTGTGAGGGGCTGGCCATCGGGCCAAAGGAATTGATAGCCTTCGTAGGAAACGCTTTCTTCTACTCGGTCTCGCGAAGCATCACGACGAAGTAACACTCGTAGGGTGCGCGACATCCGATTCCCTCTTCATGTGGGACGAAACTTACGTTGTTTGCCGACGCCTCATCAGCCAACCACTTGCGGACGAGACGGCGTTCCTTGTCTTCATTCCCTGCATTTGCCGCGCCGTGGAAATTGGCATCAATTTGTGAATCTGGGTAAATTGTAAATTTTGCCAAAGACCAGGGCCAGAGCAACGCTCATCTGCATATCAGTGTTTGATCGATTCTTGATCGGAACGTATCGCTTGGAAGGGTTGTGCTAGCGCGCTATGGACCATCCCGAAGCATAAGCAAGGGCGGCCCTCGCTTATGCTTCGGAATGGTAGACAAAAGAGTATTAAAACGAATTCAGCAATCCTATGTACCAGTTGAAGATTCGAAAAATGGCGACGACGATTACAAGACCAACGAACCCGTAAACGGCGAAGCCGGCCAGACTCGTCAGTGTGGCCAGGCGACGGCCCGATTCTTCTTGGTAGTATTCCGTCTGATGGGCAAGGACCTGATCCAGTGTGCCGGATTCCTCGGCGACAGCGATCATGTGCAAGAATTCCTGCGGAAATAGCCCGCTCTTCGTCAGGGCCGATGTCATCTCCTCGCCGTGACGCAACTCTGCCCCAATCTCTTCTGCCCTAGCCGTGAAGGCCGAGTTGCCCGTGGCCGACAAACTCAAACGCATGGCCTGAACGATCGACATACCGGTCTCGGTCGTCAAGCGCAGGGCCATGCAAAACCGCGACAGCGCCAACGCTCGCAAACAAGGCCCCAGTGCCGGCACGCCGAGCAAAAACCTTTCCACCGCCGCTGCACCGCCCAGGCGTCGGGTCACGAGCCAGTAGATCGCGGCCAATCCAGTAATCAAGCCCCAGACAACGCAGAGGAAAATCATTGCCCCGGAGGGACCGGCCAGACCCAGACCGAGCGGATCGAGCGGTTCTCCGCCGCGTATATCGGCGATCACTCCCATGATGAGGATCAGTCCTGCGATCACGAAAATGGCCATCACGAATTGCGTGATGGGCCACAGGCTCAGGGAGAAGAACTGCCGCCACAGTTTGCGTTGACGAGTGAAGTATCTCTCCAGCTCGCCGAAGACCTCGGCCAACATGCCGGTATGTTCGCCGACACTGGCCAGCGACAAAAAAAGTGTCGGTAGCACGGTCTGTTCTCGCCGGAGCGTATCTTCCAGACTGTCGCCGCGCTCCAGGGCCACAGCGATGCGGCCGGCGACGGGACGCACACGCGCCGCGCCGCTCTTGGCTTGGTGGCGAAACGCATCGACGAGCGACAGTCCCGCGCCGAGATAGTGCCGCAACGATCGACACAACTCGATTACGTCCGACAGCGATGGACGCGACGACAGCATAAACCGACTCCAAACCGCCGATTGGCAACCCCTACCATTGTATAATGCCCGCATGGATAACTACGATCCCCGTTACCTGGCCGGCATCTTGTTTTTCAATGAACACGATTTCTTCGAGGCCCACGAGGTCTGGGAGGATCTGTGGTCGGAGAGCCACGGCGAGGAGCGTCGGTTCTATCAGGGCATGATCCAGGCGGCGGTCGGTCTGTTTCATTTCAGCGGCGGCAATCTCGGCGGAGCCTTGAAATTGTATCGATCCAGCTACGATTACATGAAAACGTGTGGCTCGCCGTTTCTCGGACTGGACGTAGATAATTTCTGGCGGCAGATGGCCCGCTGCTTCGAGCCGCTATTGAGTACGGCAACGCCGGATCGCAACGTGCGGCCGGACCCGGAGCTGCTGCCCATCCTCACGCTCGATCCACCGCCGGAAGCATGGCCGGACCCCGCGGCGTATGTCGGCGAAGATTAGCGAGACTCGCTTGTGAAAGACACTCCAGACTCTCCCTCGCATCTCGTCTTACGGCCAACGCACATTCGCCATGTCGTGCTGGCGGCGTTGTGCCTTATCACCACCATCAACTACATCCAACGCAACAGTCTGGGTGGCGCCGAAACGACGGTTCGCGCTAACCTGCATCTGGAACGTAGCGATACCGGCGACGCGATGGGGGCTTTTTTCCTGACCTACGCCCTGTGTCAGGTGCCGAGCGGTTGGCTGGCCCAGCGCTGGGGTGGGCGACGCGCCTTAACGATCTATGCGGCGGGTTGGTCGATCCTGATGGCCCTGACTGCCGCAGCCACTAGCAAGGAAGCGCTTATCGGCATGCGCGGGCTGATGGGAGCGTTCCAGGCCGGCATTTTCCCCTGTTCGACGATGATCTTGGCTGCGTGGTATCCGGCCACGCGGCGCGGCTTCACCTCGGCGATGCTCAACAGTTTCATGCTCATCGGCGGCGTCTTCGCCTCCTGGCTGACGGCGCAACTGATTGGTCCACTCGGCTGGCGCTGGCTGTTTCTGCTCTACGCCGTTCCCGGCCTGGCGTGGGCGGCCTGGTTTGCCCTATGGTTCCGTAACCGGCCTCAAGAGCATCCGTCGGTGAACCCGGCGGAATTAGCAATCATTTCTCCGCAGTCCATCTACGGAGGGGAACTCAACACCCTCGATGCTGGTCGCCTACAACGCAACACCGAGCAAGACGAAAGCATTACTGCACATCGAGAATCTCTCTCGACCGAGAAGCCCGCGGAGGGGTTCTCGGTTCGAGAAGGCAATGCGGAAGTCCCCGACCTCGCCCAGCGTGTGGTGAAACCATCGGTTCCCTGGCTGGCGATTTTTCTTAGTTCGTCCTTGTGGTTGATTTGCATCCAACAGTTTTGCCG
The DNA here is from genome assembly GCA_036557565.1 of Gemmataceae bacterium. Classification (GTDB taxonomy): domain Bacteria; phylum Planctomycetota; class Planctomycetia; order Gemmatales; family Gemmataceae; genus JAJPHU01. The sequence continues at coordinate 18,157 of DATBHJ010000130.1, read as the reverse complement.
TGCGGGGGCGCTGCGTTTCTTCGATATGTGGCTGCCGACGTACTTGCAGGAAGCACGCGGCCAAACGGTAACAACAGCCAATTATTGGACCGGACTGCCTTTGTTGGCCGGCGTAATTGGCGGTCCCATCGGCGGCATTCTCTCCGATTTCGTGTTGGCGCGCACCCACAGCCGCCGCGCTGCCCGGCAAGGTGTGACTATCGGCAGTGTCGTGGTTGCCTTGATATTCTACGGGCTGGCCTTTCAGGTCGCCGACGTATGGGGGGCGATTGTATTGGCCTGCATCGGTGTACTCATCTTTACTTTCTCGTCGCCCTGTTCCTATGCGCTGACGATGGACATGGGCGGTCGCAACCTCGGCATCATCTTCGCCACCATGAACATGGCCGGCAACCTGGGATCATGGGCCTTCATCACGTTCCTGCCGCGCATCGTGAAATGGCAGGGCTGGGAGAGCGCCCTGCTCGTTTTCGCTGCCATGCACGTCGTCGCCATCGTCTGCTGGTTCTTTCTCAATCCCAACGGCATCATCGGCGAACGCGCCGAGACGGCGCCTGATACCAAGGAGTGATCGTTATGCCCGCTCATCGCACCCGCTGGTCGTACATCGCCGCTTTGACCTTGTCCTTTATGTGTGTCCCGGTCGTCACCGGAGCAGAGCCGGACAAACTGCTGCCCGGCGACGCCATGATCGAACGTTATTTGCAGAAGGAGACGGAGCGTCTGAGTCAGCGTTTCCTTGATGGCGCGAAGACGCGCGACGAGTGGGAGGCGCGCAAACCGCGCTTGCGCCGCGAGTATCTCGATATGCTCGGTCTATGGCCGCTGCCGGAAAAGACTCCGCTTCACGCCACGATCACCGGAACCGTGGAACGCGGCGAGGTGGTCATCGAGAAATTGCACTTCCAGAGCCGGCCCGGTCTATACGTCACGAGTAACCTGTATCGACCCAAGGAAATCAACGGCAAGCTGCCGGCCATTCTGTACGTGTGCGGCCACTCCGGTCGCGGTCGTGACGGCAACAAGACGGCGTTTCAGGATCACGGCATGTGGTTCGCCAGCAACGGCTATATTTGTCTCGTCATCGATTCGCTACAACTGGCTGAGATTCCGGGCATCCATCACGGCACCTACGGCACTCCCTACCGGCACTACGGCGGTTACGGACTCAAGGGCCAGGACATCGTCGAGAACCGCTGGTGGTGGCAGGCGCGCGGCTACACCCCGGCGGGCGTCGAATGTTGGAACGGCATCCGCGCCATCGATTATCTGGCCAACCGTCCGGACGTGGATGCAGAGCGTATCGGCGTCACCGGCATTTCCGGCGGCGGCGCCGCGACCTTCTGGATTTCTGCCGCAGATGAGCGCGTCAAGGTGGCCGTGCCGGTTAGCGGAATGAGCGATTTGGAGTGTTATGTGTCGCACAAGATCATCAACGGCCACTGCGATTGCATGTTCCTCATCAACACCTATCAGTGGGAGTGGACGACCATCGCCGCCCTTATCGCGCCGCGCCCGCTGCTCTTCGCCAATTCGGACCGCGATCCCATTTTCCCGATGGACGGCAACCGCCGCATCATCGCCCGGCTGCGCCAACTCTACAAGATATACGACAAACCGGAATTGGTCGATGAGTACGTCAGCAAGGGCGGCCACGATTATCGCCCGGATTTGCGCATTGCCATCTTCAAGTGGATCAGCAAGCACCTCAAAAACGACACCAGCGAAGTGAAGGACGCCGAGTTCAAGCCGCTGCCGGGCAAGGAGCTGCGCGTCTTCCCCGAGGAGAAGGACATTCCCCAGGACGCGATCAACGGCAAGATCGATGAGACGTTTGTGCCGAAAGCGATTGTGAATCTGCCAAAGGAAGCCGAGTTCGAGGAATGGAAAAAGGGATTGCTGATGGAACTGCGCGAGAAATCGTTTCGAGCCTTTCCGGAGGAAATCCCTGCGCTCAAGCCAAAGGAGGGTTCGACGACCAGTTTTATTTCTGAACAGGTGATCGAGGTCAGCCTTTATCCACTGTCAGATAAGCCGGAACCCAAATCGCTTTTTGTCTATGACCCAGGCGCTCATGAAGATGATGAGAACGGAAAATATGTCCCCTTAGTTAAGGACAACCCCTGGGATCTCTACTCGCGGGGATTATTGTTCAACGAATGGACCCGAAAATCTCCACCCAATTACGTCAAACGCGCCCACGCCCTATTAGGGCGGACCGTCGATGAAGGCCGCGTTTGGGACATCATCGCCGCAGTCAAATATCTGCAAAAAGAAAAGAAGGCGCCCAACCGTATCGGCGGTCGGGGGCGAGCCGGCATCCTTGCCGCCTACGCCGCCTTGTTGGAGCCCTCGATCAAAGAAGTCATCATTGTCGATCCACCCAAGTCCCACCGCGACGGGCCAATCTTCTTGAACGTCCTGCGCGTGCTCGATATCCCCGAAGCGCTCGGACTCCTGGCGCCGCGACGATTAACGCTCATAGACGCCAAGGACAAGGCGTTTGACCGCACGGCGGAGATCTATCGCCTGGCAGGGGCAGCCGATCGATTGCAACGGAAGTGATTCACTCCTTCGCGCTCAAGAATCCACATTTTTTGCGAACCCTCTGGCTCCCGGTGCGTCTTTGATTTTGGGCTGGTAGCTGAGACGGTTTAGCGGCGGTCTGAAGAACCGCAGACGAGGATTCGAGCGCCTCCCGGCCCGCTTCGGCTCGGTAGGCAAATGGCAGACCATCGAGATTCAGAACCTCGAATGCTGTGGGTTCAAGTCCCACCTGAGCCAGTCGCACAGCAGGATGTCCGTGGTCGGCGGTAAAGACAGGCCGGGTATCCGAGCCGATTGTCGCCCGCCGATGACGGATATCCCGCTCGCCTCCATGCAATGTTCTTTCGGCGCAAGCGTTTTCCTGTCTTTCAATCGGGCAATCGGGGTAAAGCGTACAGCATGTACGGCCCGTTCCGAAGGCGCTCAGCTTTCGGGCGCGAATCAGCTGAGATCGGCTCCCCGCACAGAAACCGGACTAAAGTTTCCTTGGGTGTTCTTGGCAGTTTGCTGCCGGCACTGTCGGCCATGCAGCTCAAGCCGCTGGAAGCGCTGCACTAAGCGGTTCTCTATACGTCCTGAGACTTCCCTGCGATATAATCGAGAAAGTTGATCCGGTCCTTTCTTCCCTGAGACGGCGAGAAGACCCATGTCCATTCTTTCACGAAGAGCCTCCCTTGTGGTTGCGCGAACCAGCCTGGCGGTTTTGGCGTTGAGCTTCGCTGTGCTTGGCGCCTGGACGACCAGCGATCTCCGGGGCCAGCAGACCGATCAGAAGAAAACGCGCACGGAAGAGGAAGAAGAGACTCCTAAGAAGCCCAAACGAAAGGTAATCCGCGTCCCGGATGAGGATGATAACAAAGCCAAGTCGGAGACCGAACAACCGGCCAAGCCGGCGACGAGCGGCGATCTCGCACAACTGGCTGAACAGGCGAAACATCCTGCGCTCAAATCGCTTTTCCGGTCCCTGGCCGTCCCGCACGATTACGTTGTGTTCCAGAGAACTAACATTACTACCAGTGGCGAACGCAGTCAGCGCGTAGAGAAAATTGTGCCCACCCCTTTCTACCTGGGCAAGGATCCGGGCCGCTTTCGCCGAGAGCGGTTTCGCTGGACGCCGTACTCGAAGGATTGGCAACAGGGCAAACCGTTCGAGCCACTCGTGGACAACCTCGAATCCGTGACCCCCTACGAGGATCTCGCCCAGGACGCCATCAAGAGCTTTCTGCGCGAGAACTACGCTCAACGCGAGACGGACGACCCTCTTTATTTGTCACGCTACGCCATGCTGACGGCCGCCGAGCAGGTGTTGTCGTCGGTGCTGCGCTGGCACGAGTCGGCCATTCAGACCGGCAAGCGCGAGGGCAAGGAGTGGAACGATGTCGAGAAGAGACTTCGCGGACAAATACTGGAAGTGCTGTTGGAGCAGATGAAGGTACTGGCTAAGGCCAACAAGTGGGAACAAGTGCTGGACCTGACGCACCGCGTGGCCAAGAGCTACGGCACGACCGATGAGCGCATCTTCCAGCCTGTCGCCGAGATGATCCAGAGCGCCCTCAACAGTGCAGTCGCCACCGAAGAACAAAAGCGCGAGACGTTCAAGCGTCTGCACGAGCTAGAGATGGAGTTTCCCGATAATCGGGCGTTTCAGCCGCTTAGCAACATGCTTCGTACACGCGCCAAGGATCTGCTCGACACGGCGGAGAGGCTGGCAAAAGACAAGGAAGATGCGCAAAAGCTCCAGCGCGCGCGGGAATTACTGGCCCAGGCCGATGAGACCTGGCCGCAACTGCCGGGGTTGGGTGAGCTACGCGCCCAGATCGGCATGGATTATCCGATCCTGCGCGTCGGTGTGCGCGGCCCATTGCCGAAGTATTTCTCGCCGGCGTGGGCTTGCACGGACGCCGAACGCCGTGCTGTCGAGATGCTGTTTGAAAGCCTGGTCAAGCTGGTTCCGGATGAGTCCGGCGGCTTCGTCTATCGTCAAGGGCTGGCGGAGTCTCCCCCGAAGGTGGTCCCCCTGGGTCGCCAGTTTGACCTTCCGCGCAACGCCGAATGGTCCGACGGCAGGCGCCTCAATGGCATCGACATTCGTGAGTCATTGGGCCTGCTCAAGATAGGCAGGGGAGTCGGACGTTCGCGCGTCTGGGGCGAACTGCTCGAGAAAGCAGAAGCGATGCGAGACCCGTATCAGGTGACTCTGCGGATGAAACAGGGTTTTCTCATCCCGTTGGACCTGATGACCTTCAAAATCCTGCCGCGTGATGAGCCGCAAGTCACGATGGAACAGTTCGCCATAAAACCGATTACGAGCGGTCCCTTTCGCTTGGACCCGTTGCGGCGATCGGATGAGCTACGCCGCGAATATCAGGCTTTCGTCGCCAATCCGTCTTACGGCCGGCGACTGGGGAAGCAGGGAATGCCACACATCCAGGAGGTCCGTTTTTATTCCTACGCCAACAATACCGATCTCGCAAAGGAGTTGAATGGAAGGAAATTCGACCTGGTCCTCGATTTGACGGCCAAGGAAGCAGCGGACCTGGTGCAAAAACAGAATGGAAACTTCGTTGTCCCGATGCCGTCACAGGCCGTGCCCAATCGCCGGATTTACTTCCTGGCGGTCAACACGAAACGGCTGGAAGATCCCAAGCTGCGACAGGCGCTGTCCAGCGCCATCGACCGGGAAGGATTGCTAAACAAACACTTTCGCGCCGATCTGAAAGTACCCTTGCACAAAGTGCTGAACGGCCCATTCCCCGCGGGTTCGTGGGCGTGCAAACCGGAAAACGAGGGCGACAAATCAAGTCAGAAACTGTTCGATCCCGATCGCGCCAAGCTTCTCAGGCCGCAGGGCAGAATCAGTTCCTTCAAGCTCAAGTATGTGGCGGACGATCCGGCCGTGACTGAGGCCATGAAGGATCTCTGTGCGCAGGTGAAGGATCGAACCGGAGTGGTGCTGGAGCCGACGCCTTGCACTCCTTACAAGCTCTGCGAGGACGTGGAGAAGACGAAGGATTTCGAGCTGGCGTATTACCACTACGATTTCCCGGATGAAAGCTACTGGCTGGCTCCGCTGATGGGAACGCCGCCTGGAACGGAAGACACGAATATGTTCAAGTTTCAGCAGAATGATCTGACGAGCTTGCTCGTAGGAACGAGAAGTTTTCGCAATTTCGACAAATTCCAAAAGTATCAGTGGTCGATGCAAGATCTGCTCAACCGTGAGTTGCCGTTCATCCCGTTATGGCAGCTCGATCCGTTGTTGGCTTACCGTCGAGAGGTTGACCCGGTTGCACTCGATCCCCTACTCGTGTTCAGCAACATCGAGGAATGGCGGTTACTGCGCAAGTGATCGTTGCGCGAAATTGTCTCGTATCACATCGAGATCGCACGCCACCAGCGGCCGCGCGTTTGTTCCACGCGCCTCTCCTACTTGCCAAGCAGGCGACTCAGCCGGACAATACCGAGCATCCGACACCCTGTGAATCTCTCGCCACGGAGACACCCCGATGAAGACCGGCATGAATCTCCTTCTCTGGACTACTCACGTTACCCAAGAGCATTTTCCGCTGTTCGCCCAGCTCAAGAAGACGGGCTTTGACGGCGTGGAAATCCCGCTGTTCGCCGGAGACGTCTCTCACTACAAGTCTATCCGCAAGGAGTTGGATAATCACGGACTGGGCTGCACCACCGTCTGTTGTGCCACGCAGGCCGCCAACCCCATCAGTCCCGATCCCGGACTGCGGCAAGCCGGACTCGACCATTTGAAATGGGCCATCGAAATGACGGCCACGCTCGGCGGCGAAATCATGGCGGGGCCGTATCACTCGCCGCTCGGCATCTTCTCCGGTGGAGGGCCGACCGCCGACGAAAAAAAATGGGCCGTCGAGACGCTGCGCAAGGCCGCTGTGGAAGCACAAAAGGCGAAGGTCATGCTGGCAGTCGAGTATTTGAATCGCTTCGAGTGCTACTTCCTGACCACCGCCGCCGACACGCGCGCCTTCGTCAAGGCGGTCGATCATCCACACTTCCGTATGATGTACGATACTTTCCACGCCAATATCGAGGAAAAACACGCCGCCGCTGTCATCACGAGCATCGCCGACAGTTTCGTTCACGTCCACATAAGCGAGAACGATCGCGGCACGCCGGGCAGCGGCCACGTTGCCTGGGACGAGACGTTCCGCGCGCTGCGGAAGGTCGGCTACGATGGCTGGCTGGTTATCGAATCGTTCGGCCGGGCGCTGCCGGACCTTGCCGCCGCCACCAAGGTCTGGCGCGACCTATTCCCCAACGCCGAAGAGGTGTACACGGAAGGGTTGCGCTTCATGAAAGAGAAATGGGCAGCTGCCGTGCGCTAAACCCTCGCTCACTAACCTCTCGTTCCCAAGCTCTGCTTGGGAACGAGACTCCGTGGGGTCCCGCAGGAGGAATGGTCGCGATTTTCAAAATACTGGCAATCACTCCGCTCGCCGAATATGATTGTCGGCGGGAACACACTCCTCCTCCCACCTACAGGATTTGCCGATGTCACACACGCTTCTCCGCACACCGCTGATCGCCTTTTTGTTGCTGACACTCATCGCCTTCGGGGCACACACCGATGAGCCGAAACCCCGGGAAGGATTCACGGCCCCATTCAACGGCAAGGAGGCGGACCCGATCAGCTACTTGCAGCGCCGATTTACTCCCCTCTTCAATGGCAAGGACTTCTCTGGCTGGCACGGCATGGGAACCTATGACCCGCGCAAGCTGGCGGACATGCCCGCAAAGGAAGCGTTTGCCCTTGGCGCCAAGTGGATGAACGACGTACACAAACACTGGCGCATCGAGAACGGCGAGTTGGTCAACGATGGCAAGGGCGAATACCTGACCACCGACAAGGAATACGGCGATATTGAGCTATTGGTCGATTACAAGATGTATCCCAAGGGCGATAGTGGCATTTATCTCAAGGCCACGCCGCAGGTGCAGATTTGGGACTACACCAAGGAAGGCGGCAAATGGAACATAGGCGGCGACAAGGGCAGCGGCGGATTGTGGAACAACAGCCCTGGCGCTCCCGGCAAAGATCCGCTTGTCTTGGCCGACAAACCATTCGGCGAATGGAACCATTTCCGTATCCTTATGCTCGGCGAGCGCGTCACGGTGTACCTCAACGACAAGCTCGTCGTTCAGCACGCCCGACTGGAAAACTACTTCAATCGCAAGCTGCCGTTGCTGCCCAAAGGACCGATCCAGCTGCAAACGCACGGCAGCGAAATCCGCTGGCGTAACCTCTATGTCCGCGAGATTCCAGCCGAAGAAGTCAACAAATTGCTGCACGAGATGAGTGGTGCAAGCGGCTTTGAGACCGTATTCAACGGCCAGGATTTCGACGGCTGGGACGGACCCGTCAACAACTACGAAGTGAAGGACGGAGCCATCGTCTGCAAGCCGAAGAAGGGTGGTATCGTCTACACCAAGGCGGAGTACGACGATTTCGTGGCCCGGCTGGAATTCAGGCTGCCGCCGCACGGCAACAACGGCCTGGCCATCCGCTATCCCGGCGGCCAGGGCGATACGGCTTACGACGGCATGTGCGAACTGCAAGTGCTGGACGATGCCTACAAGGGGATCGACCCGCGTCAGGCTCACGGCTCGGCCTACGGCATGGTGGCCGCCCACCGCGGCTATCAGCGACCGATCGGCGAATGGAACTATCAGGAAGTGACCGTCAAGGGGCCGACGATCAAAGTCGAGCTGAACGGCACGCTCATCCTCGATTGCGATTTAAGCAAGGTGACCGAGTTCATGGCCAAGCGTGCACACCCGGGCAAGGACCGCACCGGCGGCCATTTCGGCTTCGCGGGCCACAACGACCCTGTGGCCTTCCGTAACATTCAGATCAAACGTCTGGAGAAGAAATAGGAACCGCACATGATAACTACCCGCATCACACGCCGCCGCGCCCTCCAGGGCATCGCAGCGGCCGGCCTTGCCGCCCCTTATGTGTTTCGCGCGCACGCCGCTGCACCCAGCGAAATGATCTATCACGCCAGCTTCGGGGCCAACGGCATGGCCTTATCTGATATACGCTCGCTGACCGCCAGCAAGTATTTACAGCTCGTCGCCGTCGCCGAAGTGGATCTCAATCGCATCGCCGAGGTCAAGAAGCGCTTCCCCAACGTGAAGATTTACCAGGACTGGCGCGAGTTGCTCGACAAGGAGAAGAACCTGAATTCGGTCAACGTGTCCACACCTGACCACATGCACGCCCCTATCACCATGCGGGCGATACAGCAAGGCTTGCACGTTTACACGCAGAAGCCGCTGACGAAGACGATCTACGAAGCCCGGCAGCTGGCGAAGTCGGCGACCGAGAAAAAACTGGTATCGCAGATGGGCATTCAAGTCCACTCGGCGTCCGTGCATCGCACCGTGGTGGCGACGATTCAGTCCGGGGCAATCGGCAAGGTCAAGGAGGTCCACAGCTGGAGCGGCAAGGACTGGGGCGATAAGAATCCGCGTCCGGAGCGCAGCGATCCGGTCCCTGATGGTTTTAACTGGGATCTCTGGCTGGGCGTTGCGGCCGAGCGGCCGTTCCTCGGCAAAGGCTATTATCACCCAGGCAACTGGCGCAAACGCCTCGATTTCGGCACCGGCACCTTCGGCGACATGGCTTGCCACATTCTCGATCCTGTATATGGTTCAATGGCTCTGTCCGCACCAAACTCGGTTCGTTCGGAAATCGAAGAAGCGCCCAACGCCGATAACTGGAGCCTGAACGTCCACGTCAAATACACTTTCCCCGGGACGAAGTACACAACAGAAAACCTGACTCTCCACTGGTACAACGGCAACGAACGGCCTACTGCGGAAGTGCAGGCACTTCTCGAAGGCCGGAAGTTGAGCGATCAGGGATCGATCTATCTTGGCACGGACGGTGTGATGTATTCGCCCTACGTCGCCATGCCGACCTTGCTGCCGTCGTCGCAATTCAAAGATCGCAAATTGCCCAAACAGGAAGGCGCCGATCATTACTTGCAGTTCGTCGAAGCCTGCCGCGGCAACGGCACAACCTCGGCGCCGTTCGCCTACTCCGGGCCGTTGACCGAGATGGTCCTGCTCGGTTGCCTGGCCACGCGCTTCCCGCTGAAATCGCTGGAATGGGACGCGGCCAAGCTGATGATTACTAACGAGCCGGACGCCAACCACTTCGTCCGCCGCCGCTATCGCAAGGGCTGGGAGGTGGAGGGACTGTAAGGCGAACGGCCGGCTTACGCCGGCTGGTTACTCCTACCAGCCGGCTTACGCCGGCCGTTCGCCGGACGCGGCGAGCAGGATCTCGACCGCCTCGCGTCCGCTCATGCCGACCTGAATGCCCAGTTCGCGGGCGCGCGGCGTCAAATCGACAATCTTCGCCCCAAACAAATCTTCCGGATCGACCAGCGGTTTCTCCGGCGTGCCGCGTGCGATGGCGACGGCCTGCCCGAACTCACCGGCCGTCCTCACATCGTAGATGCCACAGCCAACCAGGCCGGCCTCGGTCAGAATCATGCAGTATTGCCCCTTGTGCCAGCGATTGCTGATGCCGATGGCACATCCGTTTTTGAATTGTAACGGACGCGAGATGGAGCGGGGCAGCGGTTCACTCATGACTGATCTCCTTTGTCGGCGGCGCGGACGGGATTGTTATGCTGGAATGCGGCGGCACAGATGCCTGGCATCTGTGCCGCCACCCTCCGTCCCGTCAAGATACCAAGAAGATCATGCAGAACCTACTGCCGAGTGTGTATTCCCAGTAAGTGGCAAATGGGAAATGTTGGTGCCGGTTCGTAGGCGCCAGCAACGGCAACGTATCAGACGAAAGCGGAAACCTCTATCTCGACAGCCGTAATCTGGGGTTGAAGCGCCTGCACGGCAGCTTGGTCTGCGGCAATGATACTTTGGAGCGTGTTTGCCGCCTGTACGTCACCGTTTTGAAGAAACATCGGAATCAAGGCGGTGGCTTGCTGGATCTGCGCGCTAAGTATGATGCTCTGGTCCTGGACATCGTCCAGCTGATTGAGAAGATTCATTTGATTCTGGAGCGTATTCACGGTGGCCTGCTGTGCCGGGATGGCGCTTTGCAAAGCCGCGATCTCCGGCTGGACTTGCGGCACCTGTGGTGCGAACACTTGCAGAATGCCGAGCACGGCTTGTTCCACTTCCAGACGGAAGACGGCGCTCGCGGTTTGCAGCTGGCTCTGGTCTTGCAGCGCGTGGATTTGATCATGTGGCAGAGACGCGATCGTGTTCACGGCCGCAGGCGACGGATCGACAGTGTTGCTGACCGTCATTGAGTTCATCGACGGAACACACCGATCTTCCAAAGATTCCAGGACCGGACGCACGCTCGGCGATGGACGAGGCTGCCGACGAGAATCGTCGGGACGTGCACAGAAAAACCAAGACCTCATGAGTTGCTCTCCTTCTCTGAGAAACCGCACAGTTGAAAGGAACTTCGCTTCAAACCTGAGGCGGTCGATTGACGTGGACCCGGGAAATGAGACTGAAGCGGCAATGGGGCCGCGATGGATCTCTTCTCGTTCCGATCTGCCTCTTCCTATTACTGCCTCGCCGCCGGCGAATAAATGAATGAGTTGGGAAGGATTGATGGCGCTCGCAGCCCAACGGCCTCGTCAATCCATACTTCCGAGCTTCCCGTTGATTCCCAGGCAGTGGAGAGCGGGGAAAGTAGGTGGCCGATTGGAGGCGAGTGGCCCAAGTGAAGAAAGTCGAGCGGACTTCGAGGCCATGCAAGGCGGGTAGCTATCGCAAAGCCGAGTTCCGCATGGCCCCGGACTTCGATCCGCCGCTGGAGGAGTTCAAGGAGTACTTGGAATGACCTTGCTCCTGGATACCCACACCTTTGTTCTCACTTCAACATTATCGCCGTGCATGCATCAAGCGATCCGATGGCGCCCAACCAAGATCTCACGACCTTCCCAATTCTCCTTAACGCATCGAATCGTGCTGCCAGGAGGGAATTCCCATTCCTCCAAAGCAGGATCGTAATCTTGCGTGGGGAGAACGCGCACCACGTCTGGTTGGAGAACGATCCCTCTCGTGGGGCGAACAACCTTGGTTCCCTCATTTAGAAGAGGAATGTAGATTACAATCTCGCTAGTAGAGAAAGCCGTCTCCTCCGACATGGATGACCTCCCTAGTGACGTCGTCCACCACGACTGATCGGCCCGTCGTCGGATGAACGTATCTTGTGGCCGCGTTACCTGGATTCAGGTTGTTGGTAGCGGCAAATCTCTGGCCATTCTGGACGGCCTCGGTGATTTGGTCCGGCGACCATCCGCGTTGCGTCATTCGATCTTGCCATTGTTGGGCAGTGTGATTGCTGCCGAACTTCCAATTGGGTTGACCGGACACGCAGCGCTATCCTCTTTCATCGAACGAATCTGCGGCGAAACGGTTTCTGCCGCTGCGCCGATTTATCCTACCACATTGGTGAAAAAGGCTACGATATGTCCCTACGCTGCCTTGTCTCACGGCCATCATTGCAAACACACACTCGCGCCGCTGCAACGATACAACTGGCATCCCCATAGGGAGTTGCGCACTTTCATCGCCGTCGTTGCAGTGGAGCGCAAGTCGTTGCGAAGGGTGTAGGGGGCAATGCAACGAAGATGAAACAGACTTATCGTCAATTCCGGGTTTTTTTTGTCGTTCGCAGCACGCGCCAGATCAAGAACAGGCTCCACGGCAGACCCAGCACGCCCGGAATGGACACGCCCAACCACGGCTCCGGGACGACGCGATGACACAACATCAATGTCGAACCCAGAAACAGCGACGCCGACAGCAAGCCTTCCACCAACAGCGCCACCGATGTTTCCAGCCGGCGGTGCTCGAAGTGGAAGGTGAAACGGCCGCGCTTGGTGCGTTCGAGAATGTCGCTCAGGTCACCCGGCAAGCTCTGCAACAGATGGTCCCATTCCAGCACCATCCGCCGCAAGTGACGGAACATGCGTCGCGGCGATAGCTTTTCCTGCATCGCGCGCCGGTAATATGGCTGGATCATCTCGGCCAGACTGAAATTACGATCGAGCTGTCGTGATGTGCCCTCCAGTACGATCAGGGCTTTGAGCAACACCGCGAGATTGGCCGGCAGAAACAGGTGATAGCGGCGAACGATGTCGATGAGGTTGTTGAGGGCGCCGGAGACGTCGAACTCATTGAGCGATTGCGATCCATACTCGGCGAGAAGGTCGTGAATTTCGGACTCGAAGGCGTCTCGGTCGAGATCGGGCGGCACGCGGGCCATGCGCAAGAGCCGGTCGGTGAGCTGGCCGGTGTCACGGATGATGGCGGCCAGGAGCATGGTCGTGAAGGCGTCGCGCGTGTTGTCGTCGATCCGGCCTACCATGCCGCAATCGAGTACGCCGATCACGCTGCCGGGCAGCACCAGTAGATTGCCGGGGTGCGGATCGGCGTGATAGAAGCCGTCGCGGAAGATCATGCTCAACACGACGTTGGCACCGCGCTGAGCGATCGCATGTAAATCATGGCCTTCCAGTTTGAGACGGCAGGTGTCTGCAATGCGAATGCCGTCGAGATAATCGAGCGTCAGTACGCGCCGCGAGGACAAAGTCGGATGTGGTGCCGGAAAACGGACGGTCTCGTCTCCCTGGAAATTCTGGATAAACTCCTGGATGTTGCGCAGTTCGCGGCGAAAATCCAGCTCGCGCAACAGGGTGCGGCGGAACTCAATCGTGACATCGCGCGGACGATAGTTCCGTAGCTCGGCACTGTATTTCTCGCCCAGATCGGCCAGAGCCGTGATGATGTCGAGATCGGTGGCAACCTTGTTTTCGATGTTGTGGTGCAGCACCTTGACGACGACGCGCCGGCCGTCGCGCAGCCGGGCACGATGGACCTGACCAATCGACGCCGAGGCGAACGCTTGGTCCTCAAACTCGGTAAACAGCTCCTTGATGGGCCGGCGCAGCTCGGACTCGACGAGGGCGCGGACGGTGTCCGGCGGATCGGCCGGTGTATCCTCCTGCAACGACGACAGCTCTTGCGCGAGGACGGGTCCGACGACATCGGGGCGCGTGCTGAGAACCTGGCCGAGCTTGATGAAGGTGGTGCCCATTTCGGTCAGGGCCATCCGGATGCGCACTTCGGTGGGCAGGCCGGCGATCGGTTGACCGTCGAAGCTGGTGAGAAATTTGCGGACGGGGCGGACGTTGACGGCCTTGAGCCAATCGGCCAGGCTGTATTTGCAGAGAATCGTCACGATATGAGCCAGCCGGCCGGCGGTGCGCTGCCCTCTGGCGAGGGTCGAAAGATCCATAAAGGCGGTGACTCCGCGATTGTGCCTTGTCCGTCGTTGTTCGTTTCCGCATCTTAATGATAACTGCGCAGCCGGTCGAGTGCGCTGCCGCTGAGTCTCGAATCAAATAAACCGCCAAGACGCCAAGGACGCCAAGAAAAGAGAGAGAAAAAAAGCCGAGAATTACAGACCCGACTTTCTGTATTCTTTTTCTCTATCTCCTCTTGTTCTTTCCTTGGCGTCCTTGGCGTCTTGGCGGTTTATTTTGATACCGCCTCAACTCACGACGGAGTATCGCCAATGTGCATCGCATCCTTGCTGCTGTTGTTGACGGCAAACGTGCCGTCAGCCGAGTGGAAAGCCGGTGTCGCCGTGCAGGTCATCACGCCGGAGCAGTCCATGTGGATGGCCGGCTACGCCAATCGCACCAAACCCGCCGAGGGCAAGCTCACCGATCTGCACGTCAAGGCGCTGGCCCTGGAAGATCCGCACGGCAGCCGGCTAGTGCTTCTGACCAGCGATCTCGTGGGCATTCCGCGCTCGCTTTCCGAACCGGTCGCGGAGGAGGTGCGTAAACGCAAAGGACTGCCGCGCGAACGGCTGATGCTCACCGTATCGCACACGCATTGCGGTCCCGTCCTCCGCAATTCCCTGCGCACCATGTACGACATGCCGCCCGACGAAGCCGCGAAAATCGGCCCCTACACCGATAAGCTCCAGAGCTTGATGGTCGATACAATCGTCCGCGCTCTGGACGATCTTAAGCCGGCCCGCTTGTCCTACGGCAAGGGGACGGCGCGTTTCGCCGTTAATCGCCGCAAGCCGACCGACAAAGGTTTCATCAACGCTGCCAATCCCGAAGGCCCCGTCGATCATGCGGTGCCGGTGCTGCGCGTGGACGCGCCGGACGGCCAACTCCGCGCCGCCGTCTTCGGCTACGCCTGCCACAACACGACCTTGTCGTTCTACCAGTGGTGCGGCGATTACGCCGGTTTTGCTCAGAAATACATCGAAGACAAGCACCGGGGAGCGACGGCAATGTTCTGGATGGGCTGCGGCGCCGATGCCAATCCGTTGCCGCGCGGCAAGGTCGAGCTGTGCCAAAAATATGGCCGCGACCTGGCCGACGCCGTGGAAGACACGCTCGCCGGCCGTCTGACGCCGATCACCGGCGACGCCGCCGCGAAGTACGAAACCATCGCCCTGGCTTTCGACAAGCTGCCCAGCCGCGCTCAATGGGAGCTGGAAAGCCGCAGCGGTAACCGCTACGCCGTCCGCAGTCGCGCCGAGCGTTTCCTGAAAATGCTCGATCGCGGCGAGAAAATCGACGATCAGTATCGTTATTATCCGGTGCAAGTATGGCGGCTCGGCGAGCTGACGTGGGTGGCGCTGGGCGGCGAAGTCGTGGTCGATTATTCGCTGCGACTCCAGCGCGAACTGGGCCGCGATCGTTCGCTTTGGGTCGCTGGTTACTCCAACGATGTGATGGCCTACATTCCCTCGGTGCGCGTGCTCAAGGAAGGCGGCTACGAGGGCGATACGTCAATGATCCCCTACAGCATGCCCGCGAAATGGGGGCCAGAGATCGAGGAGAAGATTGTCGCCAAGGTGCAGGAACTGGTCAAGGAAGTTCACCGTGTCGCACCCTAGTGGCTGATAGCAGCTCTATCGTATCGTGACCAGCCCGAAGCGTGAGCGAGGGCGGCCCTCGCTCACGCTTCGGGCCGGTATGGAAACAGCTTGAATGGAATACCAAGACGGGAACTATTTTGCGTTACGCAGCCAACTCGCTGGATCGTACTCATGGCTCTCCGCCTTCTTGGGCGTAGGTTTCGAGAACGATGTCGTAGTTGGGAAAAGCGTGTCTAAACCGCGCATGTTTTCAGAGAGCGGCGATTGTTTCGACTTTTCCGTGTCTTTGCCTGGCTGGGCTTCAGCAGGGCGGCTTTCTAATGCGGAAGGAGTATCCGAGAGTAGCTCCTTGTCAATCTGCAAGGACTTGGCGAAGAAACTGATGCCGGGGTGGCGCGATTGGGAGTCTCGCTCGTCTTCAAAAGTTGGCGATTGCCTCCCATTGTTGCGGAGGTCAAGCCACGCGCGAAGCGAGTTCAGGTTCTGCTGAACAGCGGAGTCGTGGGGATCAAGTCGAAGAGCTTCGGTCCATGCGGCGATTGCCTTATCATAATCACCTTTTTGCTGATAAATCCAGCCCCGGAGGCCGTAGGTCTGAGAGGAATGCGGATTGACTCGAATCGACTCGTCGCAATCGGCTAGGGCTTTATCGAAGTACCTCAACGTGCTGTAACACCAGGCTCGTGCGATACGGAAGCCGGCTTCTTGCGGGTCAATTCCTAAGGCGGAGGTGAAATCGGCGATAGCCGTGCTGAATTCGCCTTTTTCAGCAAAAACTCTACCCCGGTAATAAAACGCGGCGGCACTCGCGGGTACCATCCGAATGACTTCCGTGAGGTCCGTGATGGCCCGATCGTACTTTTTCTTGGAGCCGTATATCAAACTCCGGTAGTAGCGTGCGACCGTGCATTCCGGACACAGACGGATGGCTTCGGAGTAATCTCGCATTGCCGATTCCAGATCGCCTTCTTGGTGATAACTAATGGCTCGAACCACATAGGTAAATGCTTCGGTTGAGTCTAGCCGGATGGAATCGTTTAGCTCCGCAAGTCCTTTATCGTGCTCGCCTCCGGCCGAGTAAATCCAGCCGCGTTGGAGATGAGTTTTGGCATTCTCGACATTGCAGCCAATCAATTCCATAAATTTGTCTTCGAGCTTTCTCTGCAGATTATCTGGTACTTCAAGCTGTCCTCTATTGGTCGGGCTGGCATTGCCTGTATTGGCGCTGGCCCCATCCATCAAGTCCGCAGATGCCTTGTCGAACCGCCCCATAAGCACATAGAGATTGCAACGGTTGACGTGATACAGTTTTTCGCGTGGATCATGCCGTATGGCTTCATTGATATCGGCCAGGGCCTTTTCGACATTGCCCTGGAGGAGATAGACGGCCGATCGTTTGTTGTGCGCTGTTGTGCTCCAGGAATCATTCAAGCTCGACTCGTGCGAGTGCTGCACACAGGTCTCATTCGGACAAAGGCGCATTAGCCGCGTTAGGTCGGCTATAGCTTTGCCATATTGCTCTTTGCATAGATAGGCATCGCTACGAATGGAGTAGGCGAATCTGCAGCTTGGGTCCAAACGGATAGCCTTCGTGCAATCATCAATTGTCCGATCATATTCCCTCATGGCGAGCTGCGCCCGGCCGCGCTCCACCCATAGGGAGGCATCGTGAGGAGCGAGTCGAATTGCCTCCGTGAAATCATCGAGGGCCCGTGTATAGTCTCGCATTTCCATGGAGCAAGCGGCCCTCCATCGATAAGCATAAAAATGGTCGGGTCGCAGTCGAATGGCTTCGGCGAAATCGGCGAGAGTACGGTCTTTATCTCCCTTCTCATGGAGTGCGCAAGCTCGAAAACCGTAGATGCGGAAGTTCTTCGGGTCGAGCTGGATGGCCTTAGTGAAATCTGCAATGGCCTCATCGTTCTTATCTTCACGAAGGTGAGCCCAGCCTCGTCGCGTATAGGCTTTGGCATCGTTGGGATTTCGCCGGATCTCTTCGTCGCACTCCACAATGACTCTCGGTAAGACATCCTGCAATTCAACGAAGCGGGCAAAGCGAAGCGAACGGCCGAAGCTAGGGCTAACCAGGAACCATCTATGACTTGCTCGTTCTATCATGCTTGAAGTGAATTTGAGACGATTCGCTTCGGCTCGATCTTCATCGGCCTTATCGTACTCAGCCAACAATTCGTACAGCCGGCTACGATTGACGCGATACAGGCCGTCTTGAGGATCGAGACGAATCGCCTCGCTGAAATCCGAGAGCGCTTTTTTCCATTGGCCTTTCTGGATGCGTATGTCGGCACGCGTGTTGAAGCTGCTTGCCTCGGTTGGGTCAAGGCGTATGGCCTCGTTGATATCGGCAAGTGACCGCTCGCAATCTTGCTTCATCCGAAAAGAAACGCCCCGGAAAGCGTAGGCGTCATGATTCTTGGCGTTCAGGCGGATGGCTAAATCGCAGTCCTTGATCGCGTGGTCGTAATCCTCGCTCAAAATGTGAATGCCAGCGAGCAGGACGTGAATGTGAGCTAGTAGACGGACATAGACGTTCGTGGCATCGATTTGCTGAGTTTTTTTCTGCAGCGCTTCCTTGCCATGAGGCGCGAAATCGTCTCCGCCACGCGCAAATGGGGAGAACATCATCGCCAGGGCAATCAGGGAAACCGAGCG
>DATBHJ010000129.1:0-33173 GCA_036557565.1 Gemmataceae bacterium | reverse complement strand
GAGCCGGGGGTGCGGACCTTGTGGCGTGGCTACCAGCGTTTGCAAGACATGCTTCTGGGTATCCATCTCCATGCTCCGTGAACGAGCCGTCATCGAGGCCGGGAAAATGTTGGTAATAGACAGCCCTTCAGGGCTGGGGATAGCGACAGGTTAGGTGGCGATTTTGGGGCTTTAGCCCCTCCCTTTGGGGCTTTAGCCCCTCTATCGTGCGGCGCAGACGGAGGGCCTAAAGGCCCAACCCCCCAGCGCGTCACCCTATCCCCAGCCCTAAAGGGCTGGGCTAACGAAACAACTCACTGCCAGAATCGACGCATGCACCTTGTAACGGATAACTTCACGGAATTTCCGCACGACAGCTCCACAAGGAGGAAACATGAGCACCGACAACGTCGGCTCAGGCAGCGGCACAAGGGGAACCGTAGTCTATCCCGAAGCGGGGCCCCAACGGGAATCACCCTTCGTTTCCCGAACGAAGGCCCCCGAGCCGTTTACGTTTGTCTTGTTCGGAGCGACCGGAGATCTAGCTGGCCGGAAACTGTTTCCTGCCCTGGCCAGTCTTCTGAAAAACGGATATTTACCATCCGATTTTGTCATTGTCGCTGTCGGCCGGCGCGACAAGACCGATGAAGTATTCCGGGATGATGTGCAAAAGGATCTGGCGCAATATCGGCCCAACGGCTCGGCCGGCGACACGGTGGAATTCCTCAAGCACGTGTTTTACCAGCGGACGGATTTCACCACCGCCGAAGGGATGAAGGGCCTGGCAGCGCGGCTGCACGATCTGGAGCAAGAACGAAACCTGCCGGGCGATCGCCTCTTTTACCTGGCCACCGATCCGGAATTCTTTCGACCGATTGTGGAAGGCCTGGCCCATGTAGGCTCAATTCGCCGCGAGGAGGATCGCCCCTGGGCGCGTGTCGTCATCGAAAAGCCGTTCGGCCGCGACCTGGCCAGTGCGCTGGCCCTCGATCACGATCTGTTGCGCTTTCTGCGGCCGGACCAGATCTATCGAATCGACCATTACCTCGGCAAGGACACGGTGCAAAATCTGCTGGCGTTTCGCTTCGGCAACGCGATCTTCGAGCCGCTGTTCAACCGCGAGCATGTCAGTCACGTGCAGATCACGATGGCGGAAACGGTCGGCATGGAGGGCAGGCGCGGCGCGTTCTACGATCATGCGGGCGCCCTGCGCGACGTGGTGCAAAATCATATTTTGCAGTTGTTGGCCCTGGTGGCGATGGATCCACCGGCAACGCTCAAGTCCGGCGACATCAGCGATGCCAAGTTAAAAGTGCTCCGCAACCTGGTGCCCATGTATGGAGCCGAAGTGGCCCGCCACGTTGTTCGCGGCCAATACTCGGCCGGGACGATCAACGGAAAGTCGGTTCGCGGCTATCGTGAAGAAGAGGCCGTGGACCCCGCTTCCAACACGGAGACGTATGTCGCTCTGCGAGCCTTGGTCGAGAGCTGGCGCTGGGCGGGCGTGCCGTTCTTTCTGCGGACGGGCAAACGACTGCCGCGCCGCGTGACGGAAATCGCCGTGCAGTTCAAACTGCCGCCGATGCAGTTGTTTCGGACCGTCGAGTGCGAGGGAGACTTCTGCGATCTGCGCGAAGCCAAGCCGTGCGTCCTCGTGTTCCGCATCCAGCCGGACGAAGGGATCAGTTTATCGTTCTCGGCGAAGCGCCCTGGCATGCAATTAGACCTACATCCGGTGGAGTTCGATTTTACCTACGGCAAGTCGTTTCAAGGCGAGTTGCCCGAAGCGTACGAACGCCTTCTGTTGGACGCCCTGCGCGGCGATGCGACATTGTTCATGCGCTCCGACGAGCTGGAGGCCGCGTGGGCGTTCGTGACGCCAATCCTCGACGCCTGGCAGGCCTCTCCACTGTCGGCGATTCCCAGTTATCCCGCTGGTTCGTGGGGACCGCCGGAAGCGGAACGTTTGATCGATGCACGCTTCGGCGGTTGGCGGCGCCCGTAAGCGTTCAGTTCCCGCCTGCATTGCGCAGGCTGTGCGGCTTGCTCTTCTTACCCCCATTCCGCTGCCTTCTGGCAACCTCAATCGTCGAATGGCCCTGGTCTTGCACGGGCTTCGTTGATGAAGTAAAACGCCGCTGCGCTTCGCTGCAACGATGGCGGAAGAACCGCTTGCGATCCCGTCCGTCATCCTGGGGGAGCAGTGTTTCAAGGAGGAGAAATGCCCGTAGTCGTCAGGTTTCGGCCGATCGCACAGTTGGGGCTGCTGTGGTTGTTCTATCTTGGCGCCCTGCTGTTCACGGCCCTGCCTCAAGGGTTGAACACGCCCAATCCCGAGTGCATCGACCGCTCTTTTCACTTTGGCCTGCTGGCCAACTCCGACCAATGGATTCAGGCACTGGGCCCGACCGATGCCGCCTCCTGCGCCCGGGCTGCCCTGGAACTCGTCACTCAGGGGCGGGTGACGACGCCTTTTTACCGGACCGCGTGGCCGCCGGGAATCTATCTACTCCACGCTGTCTTGCGAGTGCTCCACGCACCGGTCCCACTGAGCTTCATCTTTTTGACCTGCTGTTTGTGGGCATGTGTGTTTCTGCAGTTTTTCATCTTCGCACGACGCCGACTTCCCCCACTCCTGGCCGCGGGACTGCCGTTGGTCGTGCTTGCCACCCGTCTGATGCGGCTGTACTTCCTGCACGGCTGGGGCATGTACAACAGCGAGGCATTCACCTGTCCATTCTTGCTCTTGGGTCTGGGTTTCCTCATCATGGCCTTCGAGCCTTTGGTCTGGCCGACGTCCTCCGCCGCTGGCGACGTTCGCCGCGCTCTGGGGGCGGGAAGTTGTTCCGGGCTGTGCCTTGTTGCGTCCGCGTATTTCCGCGCCCATGCCGAACTGGTTGTGGCCATCCTGTCGCTGGCCTTCATCCCCGCGGCGCTGGTGAGTATCGTCGTCGCCCTTCGCCGTTCGGGGTGGCGGCCCACGGCCTTGCCGCAGTCTCTTTGCGTCGTCTGGTGGAAGAGCGGTCTGTTGGTCCTCACCGTTGTCCTGCTGGTTTTCCACGCCTGTACCATGCCCTATCGGTATCTGCACAACTACCGCCAGGAGGGCACATGGCAGTGGTGTTCGGGATACTCCTACTGTTGGGCACAAGTGTGGCAGGGCCCCCGGAACCTGCCCGACGAGGATGACTTTGAATTGGGTGGCGGTTTCTGGCCGGTATTCATTGCGCCGGACTGGCACGTCGATGCGGCACGGCTAACCCCGGAGCAAGGCCGAGCTTTGACCCTGAAGCTGATCCGCAAAAGGCCAATCGCCTTCCTGCGGTACAAGCTGCCTATCCTGGGACGCTTCTGGTTGATGCAAAACGCCCCCGGTCTAGGCAAGAACCTGGACTGGCTCGAGAATGGGACGCTACTGTTGTCCTTGCTCATCGCCGTGGGTAGCTGCGTTATCGGTCTGTTCCGTACCCGGACTGCGGGACCGGCCCTGTGGCTGTTGGCCTTCACCGGCTGCGTGGTCGCCGCCAGCGTCGGACCGTCGATGGTGTTCCACTTTGAAACGCGCTACCTGTTCCCGATCAAAGTTGTCGGCTTCCTCCTCTTGCCGTACTGGGTGCTGTTGATCAACAGAAGAGGCGCCGTTGGCCGGCATCACACTGAGCCGCTGCCCGGGCCCGAACTTCCCGGCGTGGCACCTCCGACGGCGGCCTGACATCCGTTGCAGCTGAACTCTTAACGAGCCGGAAGTGTAAGCGACGGCGGGCGTACCGTCGTTTACGCTTCCGGCTCGTTAACATTTCTGAGAATTCCGATTTTGACTCATTTTCGGCCTCGGCGAATTCCGATCTTTAGGTAAGTAACTCGTTCTGCACGGTATATGTCCTGCGTAAGGATGGGGGGAGAAATGCAGGATCAACGCCAGCAACGGTGCATCCGAGATTTCGGCGAGCAATGGACGGCCTTCCCCGATAATCGCGGCTACTACGGCTCCAAGGAACTGCTGGAGGACATTTGCCGGCCTCTGATCGAGGCCGAAGAATTGCGTGGCTGTCGCGTGGCGGAGATTGGGGCGGGCACCGGCCGGATCGTCAACATGCTGCTCGATGCCGGGGCGTCTCACGTGGTTGCCGTGGAGCCGTCGCAGGCGGTCCGCGCCCTGGAGCGCAATGTTCGCGAACGCTCCGAACAAGTAACCGTCTTGCAAACAACGGGAGAGCAAATACCGCCCAATGCAGAGCTGGATTGGGCACTTTCCATTGGCGTCTTGCACCACATCCCGGAACCCGAGCCGGTGGTTCAGGCCATGTATCGGGCACTTCGGCCGGGCGGCCGAATCCTCATCTGGCTGTACGGCCGAGAGGGCAATCGGCTCCTGTTGTTCTTTCTGCTCCCCTTGCGGACGATAACTCAACGTCTGCCACATCGCGTACTCAACCTTCTGGTGTCGTTGATCGATCTTCCTCTGCGTCTGTATATGACACTGTGCCGGCATTTCCCTCTACCCCTGCGCGGCTACCTGTGCAATGTCCTGGGCCATTTCAACCCGGCGGAACGACGGCTGGTTATTTACGACCAGCTCAATCCCGCTTACGCCAAGTACTACAGCCGTGAAGAGGCCGTGGATCTTCTCCGCAAGTGCGGTTTTCAGGACATCCAAGTGCATCACCGGCATGGGTACAGCTGGACGGTGATGGCTACCAAACCCGACTGCGCCCGGGCCGCAGCATGAGTCCTGGCGGGTAAAGCAGAGCCGCGACTGTAAGGGAGCGGTGGGCTTGACCGCTCTCTCACGGTCGCGGCTCGAACAGAATCATGCGTTTTGCCGGACAGAGTAAGGAGTTGATTGATGACCCCAGCAGCCGATCGCACGAGCCGAACCGATCCGAAATCGCTTCCGGTGGAAGAGTTTGCCGCCTGGAACGAGTGCATGGCCGCCCGCTTCAACCCCGATGACTTTCACCGCAAGTCTTCGGGCCTGACTCGCCTGGTGAATAAGCGACGCGTGCGCGCGGTGCTGCGTCTACTTGCGGCGGAAAAAGACAGCCGTACCCTGGAAGTCGGCTGCGGTGCGGGGAACATTCTGGCCCAGGTGCCGAGCCAGCACCGGACGGGCATCGACCTGAGTGATCATCTGCTGGAAATCGCTCGCCGCAACTGTGGTCCGCAAGTGGAGCTTTGCAAGGGCAATGCCGAAGAGCTGCCTTTCAAGGACTCCTCGTTTGACCGGGTCTTCTGTACGGAGGTGATCGAGCACGTTCAACACCCCGAGCGCGTGCTGAGGGACATAACCCGTGTTTTGCGTCCCGGCGGTCGTGCGGTGATCTCCTTGCCCAATGACGCCATCATCGATCGGGCCAAGTCGATCCTGAAAGGGTGCGGGTTGTATTTCCTGCTCGGCCTGCGAGCCAAAGGCGCGTATCAGCCGCCGGAGGACAATTGCTGGCACATCAATCACCTGACTCTCCGCGACCTTCGCCGAATGGCCAGTGGGTTACTGCACGAACGGCGCGCTCATTTCATTCCGTCCCGGTTCTGTCCTGTCCATGTCGTGGTGGCGTTCGACAAGCTCGCCGGCTGAGCCGACTTGGGGGTTGGAGGCACTGATGGATAAGGAAGTCGCTGATGGGTTATATGCCCACGCCGAGACGCACTGGTGGAATCGCAGTCGGAGGCGCATCGTGCGGTCGCTGTTGGAGCGCTACGTCGTCGGCGGCCGGCCTCTCATCCTCGACCTGGGCTGCGGCGTGGGCACGCACCTGAACATGCTCAGCGAAATCGGCGAGGTCTGGGGAGCAGACCCCTCGCCGTTGGAGCTGGACTACTGCCGTAGCCGGTTCTCCGGCCGACTCGACTGCATATCTCTTCCCGACCAGGTTCCCTACGAAGACAAGACTTTTGACGTCGTGGTCATGCTCGACGTACTGGAACACATCGAGGACGACGCCGGAGCGCTGGCGTGCATCCGCGACATCCTCAAGCCGGGTGGAGTGCTGCTGTTGACCGTGCCGGCGCTCAACTGGTTGTGGACGCAATACGACGTTCACGCTCATCACTATCGCCGCTATCACCGCCGGCCGCTCTTGACCTTGCTGCAAAAGGCCGGTTTCCAGATACGGCTCTTGTCGTACATGAACTTTTTCTTGTTTCCCTTGATGGCCGCCAGCCGCGTGTTGCTGCCGGGTTCTTTCTGGAATGCCAAGCAGATGACCGGACGAGGCAATAACCGGATGGTGCGCGGTCTGTTTGAGGCGCTGTTCTCGTTTGAGCGCCATCTACTGCCGTGGGTACGGCTGCCAATTGGCGGTTCACTGGTGGCCGTCGCCGCGCGTCCTGTCAAGGCCGCGCCTGCTCAGGAGCCTCCCCGATTGCGCCGGCGGGCGGGCTAGCGCGCCTTTTGATTTGCGGAGGAAAAACCCATGTGTGGATTGGCCGGCTTTGCCCGGGCGACGGTCTCGCCGCAACCCCTGGAAGGGATCGATGTACTGCGGAACATGACCCAGACCCTGGTCCATCGTGGCCCCGACGGCGTCGGCCTGAAGATTTTCCCGCAAGTCGCCCTGGGGCATCGTCGCCTGGCCATTCTGGACAAGGCCGGCGGCGCCCAGCCGATGATGCACGACGAGCTGGGACTGGCCGTGGTTTTCAACGGCGAGATCTACAACTACCTGGAGTTGAACGACCAGCTGCGCAATCTGGGGTTCGAGCCGCGTACGCGTTCGGATACGGAGACGCTGCTGTTGTCCTACGCGGCCTGGGGACCGGAGTGTGTCCAGCGTTTCAATGGGATGTTCAGCTTCGTGCTGTTCGATCGCGCGGGACAACGTCTGTTTGCCGCGCGCGATCGCATGGGCAAGAAACCGCTCTATTACTATCATGATGGGCCCTTTCTGGCCTTCGCCAGCGAGCCCAAAGCCCTGCTTCAGCATCCGCGTGTGCGCCGGTGTCTGGACCCGGATGCCCTGGTCCGCTACTTGATGTTCGAGCATGTGCCGGCGCCCTATTGCATCTTCAAGGGCATGAAAAAGCTTCGCGCCGGACATCGCTTCCTGTTCCATCTTCGCACTGGCTCGTTGACGGCTGAGCCGTTCTGGGATCACCAACTGGATCAGGCCATCGATGCGATGTCCCTGGCCGGACAGGCGGATGAACAATACTGGGTGGAGCGCATCCGCCGCACGCTTCGCTCCGCTGTCAAACGGCGTTTGATCTCGGACGTGCCGCTGGGCGTGTTTCTTTCCGGCGGCCTCGACAGCAGCGCCATCACCGCGGCCATGGTGGAGCTGTGCGAGCCCGCCGCCGTCCAGACCTTCGCCATCGGGTTCGAGGAAGCCAGCTTCGATGAGAGCGTCCACGCGCGCCAGGTCGCCCACCATCTGGGCACCTGTCATCACGAGCTGCGCCTGTCTGCCCGCGACATCCTGACATCGCTGCCTTCAATCGTCTCCATCCTCGACGAGCCGTTTGCCGATGCTTCCATCTTCCCCTGTTACCACCTGGCGCGCTTCGCCCGCCAGCACGTGACCGTGGCCCTTGGGGGCGATGGCGGCGATGAATTGTTCGCGGGTTATTCCACCTTCAAAGCCCTTAAATGGGCGCAACTGTACAACCGTCTGATTCCGAGCTTTCTCCACAATGGCGTCTTCCAGCCGTTGGCCCACATGCTGCCCGTGAGCCTGCGCGACTTCTCCCTCGACTTCAAGATCAAGCAGTTTCTGCGCGGCGTCAAAACGCGCGAAGAAGAGAGACTATGGCGCTGGCTGGGGGCCTTTGTCAGCGACGAGCTACACGGTTTGCTTTCACGGGATTGCTTGATGGAGCTGGACCTGCGCGGCATGTATCACAGTCTCACGGACTGGCACGCGCGCGTGCGCAATCACCATCCGGTGGTCCGCGACGGCTACATGTATTCGCGCACCTACATGGCCGATCAGATCCTGGTGAAGATCGACCGGGCCAGCATGGCCTGTTCGCTCGAAGCACGCTGTCCGCTTCTGGATCCCGAGATGGTGGCGCTGGCAGACACCATTCCCGGCACACTGAAATTCCGGCGGGGCCAGCTGAAATACATTTTCAAGAAGGCCCTCAACGGCGTGCTGCCCCGTGAGATCCTCGCCCGTCCCAAAAAAGGCTTCAGCATGCCTGTGGCCGCCTGGCTGCGCGGCGAGCTGCGCTCCGTTCTGCTTGACCTGCTGGCTCCCCAACGGATTCGGGACGCCGGAATCTTCTGTCCCCAGAAAGTGCAAACGCTGGTACACGAGCATCTCTCGGGGAAGAAAGATAACCGCAAACATCTCTGGACGCTGCTGATGTTCGAGCTGTGGCGCGATCACTGGCTCTCGGCAGCTTTACCGACAGGCGAAAGCATCCGTCCGATCGTGGCCGTGGCTGACGAGACGCCGCCGCGTCTGGTTGCTTGATGCTGCTGGAGCCGTCCGCGCGTTTTTCCCTCCGACTTCTCTTTCGCTTTTCTTTCCCGGGGAGAAGTGCGAGGACCGAGTCCGTGTCAAGTGAAAGCGTAGGGGACATTCCCGTTCGTGTGACCAGCTCTACTTCGCTGCTCTCTCCATTCGTGTAACTTGAAGGCGTTCAAGGGCTGCTGAGTTGCCCGGATCAAGGCGTGTGGCCTGAGTATAGTCGCGGATGGCGCTGTCAAGGTCGCCGCGTAGGACATAAGCGTCGCCGCGGCCGATGTAAGCGAAGGCATACTTAGGGTCACGTTCGATCGCTTTTGTGTAGGTAGCGATGGCCTTGGTGTAGTTCCCGTCACCGATCTCCTTCATCGCCTTGAGGCACAGAAGATCGACAACAGGATCATCGCGTTCCTCTTTCTCCTCTGAAGTTTCCTTCGCGTCCAATGAGAACTGCCAACCCGAAGGAGCAGAACTCATGAACAAACCGAACGACATTGAAAGTAGGAAGACCACTACGATCAATCCCACCATGTGCGAAGAGGTCATGAAACGAATCTCCGAAAGAATGGCTATCTGCTTTCAGCGGGAAATGCCTGTTTAACCGTAGCTCAGGATCCCATGAACGTCAAAGCGAGCCAGACGGAAGTACTCAGCTTGAATGGAGGTAATCACTGATACAGATAGTCGGAAATTGAGTATTAGTCAGACCCTCAACAAGTTGCGGCGCGGCCATTACTGCATCCCGCTGTACAAGAACCCCGCAAGGACGGCCGACGGATGCAAACTCGCACGGCTTGAGATGGTCAAAAGAAGGGGGCGGGAGCGAATGCGACGGAGTATCGGAGATTAGACGCCGATCAGATCAGCGAATATCGGCTGATTCCGCTCCATCCACGTTCTATTTCAGATGTGCTTCGCGCAGTTCGCGGATTTTCTGCAAGGCAGGTTTGAGACTGTCGCGTCGATCGACGAGGCCGCAGTGGGGAAACTGGTGCGGCTCGGCGTCTCGGAAATGGGTCCACTGCACGCCCGCCACATAGGGTTTGCACAGGGCCAGCGGTGCCACGTCGGCGGCCCAGGCGGCCTGCACATCGGGCGAAAAACCGTGGCTCCAGCGGCCGCCCTCCACAAGCAAATCCGGATCGGCGTCGGCGTCGGCGCTGGCCGAGGAAGGATAGCCCAACGTCACTCTCAGCGGCACGCCCAGAAGAGCGTACAGATCGAGCATGCGCGAGACCTCCAGCAGATCGCGGCAATAGCTGCCACGCGGCGTCACGCCCATGACCACTTCGAGGTCCAGGGCGGACAGGTTCAGGCCGGCGCGGATGAGCGTGTCGGCGAAGAGAAATGGCGAATGGGTGCATTCGCTCAGGGCCAGATACTCGCCCCACGGCTGCGAGATGCCGACGCTCAGCTCCAATGACGGATCGACGTGCCGCGCCGACTCGGCCAACCGATAGGTCAGACCGAGCAAATCATCTTCGGACAGAGACAGGACGTTGGCGCAATTGCTGGCGGCGGTCAGTTGCCAGCGGCGGATGCGATTGCGATAGCGGCGCATCGCCGTTTCGACGAACTTGCACATGAAGGACGCCAGGCCCGCCAGATCGCGCTCCCATTGCCACAGCCAGCCCGGCAGCTGCGCTGACGTGAAATCGATGAGAGGGCCGGCCGAGATTTCCAATTTCTGTTTGGTGGCCCAGTCCACCAGCGCGTCGGCCTGTTCCCAGCGATAGGTCGCTTCCTCGCTCTCAACCTGTCCCCACGAGATGGGCACACACGCGCTGTTGAAGGCCGCGGTCAACCCCGCCGCGAGGTTCGCTGGAGGGGGCGTTTTGCCCAGGCGACAGGCCAGCGTGGAATCGAGTTGCGCTTGTCGTTGATGGCGGACTTGAAAGACCTGAGAAACGTAAGCGGATACGAGCTGCTGGGCCGTTCGGTAAGCAAGGTCGAGGGCGACTTGCGCTTGTTGGCCGGCCTCTTCGGGAGGAACACCGGCTACGGCATGAGCGAAGGCCAGGCTGACCTCGCGGAGACGTTGCTCCAGTTCCGGCCCGATGACCAGGCCGCCGACGCGCCAGTCGGACGCCTGGCAGCGGACCTGATTGACCTTGCCGCGAGCCAGTTCCACGAGCAGGTTGTAGGGACGCTGACGTTCGATCAGCGTGGCGGATGTGCCCATAATCAGGCCGCGGCCGTCGATGGGCCACGGCACGACCAGATAGCCGCTCTCGTCCACGACACGGCTGACGCTCAGTTGACCCGGCGTGAATTGCAGTTGAGTTGGCCAGGGCATGTTGTCGGGACCGCCGGCCATGCACGTACGTTTCAACTCGCGAGCGGCATCCGCGGGTAGGCTGGCCGGGAGCTGAAAAGTCATCGTGCCCATGAGGGGTCACAGGTCAGGGGTCAGGCGAACGGCCGGCGTAAGCCGGCTGGTTGCGATGCCCACCGGCCGGCTTACGCCGGCCGTTCGCCATAGAGTGAGCAAACCTAAAATACACTATACAAGAACTTTTTCACATCAGCTACTTTTCTGGACATTGCCCCCGGATTGCTCGTCCAGGGCGATGATGGTGATGCCGTAGCGGTCGGCCAGGGCCACAGTTTGTTCCTGATCGAGCACGATGGTTTTGCCGGCCTCGATGGCGAGCACGCGACCGCCGGCGCGATGGAGGCTCTCGACCGTCTTGCAGCCGACGGTCGGCACATCGAAGCGCATGTCCTGCTGCGGCTTGGCCGTCTTGATGACGACGAAGCCGCCGGCCCGGCACAATTCGCCGGCTCGGAGGATGGCGCGATCGGTGCCCTCGATGGCCTCGACGGCCAAGACGGCCCGTTCCTTGACGGCGACACATTGGCCGACATCGAGCCGGCCCATTTCCTTGGCCAATTCCCAGCCGAAAGCGATGTCGCGTTCTTCTCGAACGGTCGGCGGGCGGCGGGTGAGAACTGCGGGATTCACGAGCAACTCCGGACAAAGGGTCAACGCGCTTTCAAAGCGCAGGCCATCGCGGGCGAACTCGTCGATCATCGACAACAGCAGCGTATCATCGCGGTTGTCGCGCCGCTTGCGGAAATACCACCAGCACAGCGTTCGCCAGTCCGGCAGCAGGGTCAGCAATTTCCACGGACGGTGTAGCAAATCGGCTTTGTGGACCTTGCCGGCCATGACGATCTGCTCGACACCCTCACGTTTGAAGGAGCGGATCATGCGCCCCAGTTGCGTCGGCCGCGTCCAGTGGAATCGCTCCACCAGCGGAATCAGCTCCGACGACGCTTCGCCGCGGATTCCCACGCAGACCACCGGCAATCCCAGGCTCTTGGCCTTCTGAGCGAAGGCAATAGGGAATCGCCCCCAGCCGGCGAGCAGACCTATCGGTTGGTGTCTTGGTACCATCGTCCGATTCTTCTCGTTCCCAAGCGCTGCTTGGGAACGCACGGCTGCGAAGCTCTGCTTCGCGTCTTGATCCTGCACGGGACGGGAAGCAGAGCTTCCCGACGTGCGTTCCCAAGCAGAGCTTGGGAACGAGGAAAAGGACAGCCCTTGCTTGCGCTGCGGGCTGGTAGAAACATCATGCCGCGCCTCGATCCAGCCCTAACTGTTGCTTCACTTGCCGGACATCGCGGCACAGCTCCGGCAGTTTTCCGAGGCTGAGCAGGATGCGTTTCTCTTCACTTTCGGGCCGGGCGGGCGCGCCCAACATGCGCTCGCCGGCCGGCACGTCGCGGACGACGCCGGAACGCGCACCGATGACGGCCCGATCGTCGATGTGGACGTGATCGCTCACGCCGACCTGACCGGCAATCACCACGTAGTCGCCGCTGCTGCACGAGCCGGCGATGCCGACTTGGCTGACGAAGAGATTGTGCTTGCCGATCTGGCAGTTGTGGCCGATCTGCACCTGATTGTCGATCTTGGTTCCTGCGCCGATGCGTGTGGCCTGGAAGGTGCCGCGATCAATCGTGGTGCCCGCGCCGATTTCCACGTCGTCGCCAATTTCGACGTTGCCGAACTGCGGCATCTTGACGTGTTTGCCGCCCTGAAAACGGTAGCCAAATCCGTCGGCGCCAAGCACTGCATTGGCATGAACGATGACGCGATTGCCCAGGACGGTTTCGTCGTAGAGGACAACGTGAGGATGCAACACAACATCGTCGCCGAGCCGGCAATTTCGTCCCACGACAGCACCGCTGTACAGCCGACAGCGGGCGCCGACGACGCTGCCCTCGCCGATCACCACGAAGGGATGCAGCAGCGCATCGGGGCCAATCTTCGCGCTGGGATGCAGGACGGCGCGCGGATCGATGCTCGGCGGCGGCTCGACAGGCTGGGCATGCAGATGTCGCACCACGGCGATAAATGCCGTCAGGGGATCGTTGACCTCGATCAGTGTCAGCGGCGTGCCGTCGGAGCTGAGCAGCTCGTTGCGGCGAGCGACCAGCGCAGAAGGAACGATGGCCGCGTAGGCTCGGCATTTTTTCAGGTAACGAAGGTTACGATCGCTCTCGATGAACGTGATGTCATTGGGACCGGCCTCGTTCATGGGTCGAGCGGCCAGGATGGTTCGCTCGTCGCCATGAACGCACCCTTGCACCAATTCCGCCAACTGCGTAACGGTGGTCTGCACGTCGGGACGCCCCTTTCTTCCGTGAAAGGCGCTGCTCCGGCCCGTCGTGGGCGGGAGGGAAGCGGCGCGATCTTAACGTGAGTGGGCAAAGACAGCAATGCGAATCTACAGGCCGTTCCCGCCGTTGAAGCCGCCGAAGCCCTTGCCGGCGAAACCGCCGAAACCACCAAACCCCGACCCACCCGCGACGCCGATATTGATGGCCCCTCCCGGAAAAGCCAGACCCACATCAAAGGCACTGAACCCGTTGAAAGCGAAGCCGTTGAAGCCGAAGCCGGAGAAACCAAAACCATTAAAACCGAAGCCACCCACGCCGAAGCCGCCGCCGAACCCAGTGAAGCCGAAAGCGCCGATGCCATTAAAGCCGGCGAAACCGAAGGCAGGGACCGCCACAACGGGCCCCGTGACCACAGGAACCGGGAGGAAGCTGACCACCGGCACTCCGGCGAAGCCAAAGCCTCTGAACCCAAATGCCGGGAAGCCGCCGACGCCGCCGAACCCACCGAAGCCGACTCCACGCGGAAAGCGATGCGCCGGTGCAATCAGCGGCGCTCCCGGTAGTATGTGGCCGCGGAACTGCCCTTGCGAGGGGCGTGGATTGAGGAGCAACAAGACAATCAGGGACAAGGTGAGAACATAGCCCAGACGCAGAGTGCGCGCAAGAAGAGACATACCGCCTCCTGCATAAAGATAAGACCGCAATGAAATCACGCTCCGCGAAGGTGCGGCCGCGCGATTTTGCACCAACTCCGCGAAAACCCAACTCTGCAGCTGATTATCGTGATGGAAGGGAAGTGCGTCAAGAAACTGGCGCGACAAAATACTACCATCCCGCAGCGTCAGCGAGGGCGACCCTCGCTTACGCTGCGGGATGGTGAAGAAAGCTCGTTATCGCTTGGAGAACTGGAAGCTCTTGCGTGCGCCCTTGCGGCCGTACTTCTTGCGTTCCTTCATACGGCTGTCGCGGGTCAGGTAGTGCGAATCGCGCAGCTTCTTGGCCATGCTGCTGACGTGATCCGCGCCATCGGCGCCTTCCTGGGTCGTGGTGGTCAGACCGAACATTTCCTTGAGAGCGCGGGCGAGGCCCTGGCAGACGGCGCCGGCCTGGCCGGTGATGCCGCCACCCTCCACCTTGACCGACACGTCCAGACGATTGCGCATGTCCGTGAGGTCGAGCGGACCGGTGACGGACTTGCGGTCCTTGTCTTCGGTGAAATACTCGTCCAGTCCCCGGCCATTGATGACGATTTGGCCGTTGCCTTCGCTCAGGCGAACACGGGCCACCGACGTCTTGCGGCGGCCGGTGCCGAGATAATAAGTCTTCTTGGTCGTCTTGGTCTCAGCCACGATCTCTCTCCGGATCAGGGAACCAGTTTGAATTCCACAGGTTGCTGCGCCTGGTGCGGATGCGACGGGCCGCCGTAGACCTTCAGTTTGGTCATCTGCTGCCGGCCGAGCTTGTTACGCGGCACCATGCGGCGCACCGCGGCTTCCAGAATGCGCTCGGGATGCTTTTGTATCACATCGCGGGCCATCACGGTCTTGAGACCGCCCGGATAGCGCGTGTACCAGGAGTAGGTCTTGGTCTGCATCTTCTTGCCTGTGAAGCGAATCTTCTCGGCGTTGATGACGATGACAAACTCGCCGGTGTCGATGTGCGGCGTGTATTGAGGTCGATGTTTGCCGCGCAGAATGTTGGCGATCTGCACAGCCAGGCGGCCAACCACCTGATCCGTGGCATCGATCAGCAACCAACGCTTTTCAACCTGCCCCGGCTTGGCCATGAAGGTGGACATAACTCGTTCTTTCATCTCGTGCACAAATCACTGCCAAAAAGATCATGATAAGTGCGCAATCCCCAGCGTCAAGGGGAACGGCCGCGAAAAGCCGCCGAGCAGTTGGCGACGCCACCGGCCCGCCGCGCGATAGAATGACGTGGAACTACGTCGAGAATTAGGAGAACTAGCCATGCAGATAACCGTCTTGATCGAACCTGTCGCCGGAAACGGCTATCGGGCGCGGGGCGGCGAGCCATTGCCCTTGGTCGTCGAAGCGCCGACGCGCGAGGAAGCGCTCGCCAAGCTCAAGGAGCAGCTTCAGGCCCGGCTCCGCAACGGCGCCGAGATCGTGGCCCTGGATCTCACGCCCGCGAAACATCCCTGGATGGAGTTTGCAGGCATGTTTAAGGACAACCCCTTGCTCGAAGAGTGGAAAAAGGACATGGCCCGCTATCGCCGAAAAATCGATGCGGAAGCCGACAAGCCATGAGCGTGTACGTTCTCGACACAGACACCCTGACGCTCTTCGAGGAAAGACATCCCGTTGTCCTTTTTCTCCCCTGCAGAGCCTAGTTCGGCGATTCAAGCATCTTCACGTTGCGACTGAATGAGCGATTCCACGTCTTCTCGAAATTCAGTCCAATTCCGAGTGCGCTTGGCAAGCGTCTTGAGTGATTCTACGTCGGTGCCAACACGAACTGCTTCCTCTAGCAATTCCATGACGTAGTTTTCGTTTACGTGGACCCGGTTCCGCAGAATCCCTCGAATATAGTACAACTCGCGGATGTAGGGCTTCGTCTCTTCATCCCGTCGTGTTCGGCAAATCCCGGAAACCTTCCCCCAAGCTCGTTCTACGGACTGTTGTTCCGGCTTGCCTTGCTGGAATGTCACGTACTGATCGACGGCCGTCTGCATTGCGTCGAGGATCTCATGGAGATCAAACTGTTTGGTCAGCTTTTTCAATGTTTTGAGCCCATTTTCATTCAGCGAATAACCAGGAACCAACTTCGACCAGTGCTGCGATAGGCGGTCAATAACATCGTCCTTGAGTTTGCTGAGTTCTTCCTTCCATTGGATCATCATCTCAAGCTGCTCTCTTCGCTCATTCAACTCCTCGAGCAGATCGCGCTGTTTCGCCAATACCTTGTTCTCATCCAGGGATCGGTCTCCCTTACCGGAATTGCAATCCTTACATGAGGTTACGAGGTTCAGGATGTCGTTCTCTCCACCGCCAGCAACAGGTTTGATGTGGTCAATTTCGAGAACAATGTCGGGTGCGGCTCGGCCGCAGTACTGGCAGCGGAAGCTGTCCCGCTTGAATACCTCGAATCGCAGTTTCTTCGAGATAGACGTTCTCGCCATGACTAAGAGAGCCGTCCTTCCAAAAGTCACCGTCACACTCTCGATGTAGCTCGGCAACTTCTTATCACGCTACGTGCACGTTAATCTACCCGCTTTGCGTGCGCCACCCAAGCACTCTCCTTCAAGAAATCCGACAACGCTCTTCTGCCTTACCGTTCTGACGAGCGCCAGCGGTGCGAACACTACAACACTTCTATGTGGATACAATGGAGTTCATGAACCGCATTCGTCCCGCCGGCGCCTCGTTGGAACTGACCGGCGGCAATCTTACGCTCGCCGATGCCGGCCGCATTTTGCACGGACAAATCGCGGAACTCCAGGTGGCGGCGCAGGCCCGGCGCCGCGTCGAACAGGCTCGACGCTGCCTGCACGATCTGCTGGTGCGGGGCGAAACGCTCTACGGCGTCAACACCGGCTTCGGTAAGCTCGCCAGTCAACGCATTGAAGCGCATGAAGTGCTGGCCTTGCAGGAGAACCTGTTACGCAGTCACGCTGTCGGCATGGGGCCGCTGTTAAGTGTCGGCGTCAGCCGGCTCGCCCTTGCTCTGCGCATTCAAGCGCTGGTCAAGGGCCATTCCGGTGTCACCGTGGAATTGATCGATCAGCTCGTCGAGATGTACAACCGCGGCGTGGTGCCGGCCATTCCGGAGCAGGGCAGCGTCGGCGCGTCCGGCGATCTTGCCCCGCTGGCGCACTTGGCTCTCGTCGTCATGGGAGAGGGGCACGCTTTCGTGGTTCCCTCCCACCCAACCCTCCCCCACAAGGGGGGAGGGCAGAGCGAAGGTCGAAAACCGATGAGCGGTCGGGCGGCCCTGCGGCGCGTGCATCTGAAACCGTATCGATTGCAAGCTAAGGAGGGAATATCGCTCATCAACGGCACACAGATTAGCACTGCCCTGCTCGCCGAGGCGCTCGTGCGTACCGAGGAGTTGGCTCGTGTCGCCGACATTGCCGGGGCGATGACCGTGGAGGCGACCAAAAGCTCGCAGCGGCCGTTCGATCCGCGCATCCAGGCCATCCGGCCGCATCCGGGGCAGGCCGCCTGCGCCGCCAACCTGCGCCGCCTCCTCGCCGATAGCGCCATCATGGAATCGCATGCGCACTGCTCCAAGGTACAGGACGCCTACAGCATGCGCTGCATGCCGCAAGTTCACGGCTCTCTGCGCGATGCCCTCACATACATCACTGCTGTCGTTGAGCGCGAGATGAACGCGGCCACCGATAATCCACTGGTTTTTCCCGATACCGGCGAGGTCCTTTCCGGCGGCAATTTCCATGCGCAACCGATCGCCCTGGCCGCCGATCTGCTCTGCGCCGCCGTCACCGATCTCGGGAGCATCTCGGAACGCCGCGTCGAGAACCTGGTCAATCCCGACCTGAGCGGACTGCCCGGTTTTTTGACGCCGCACCCCGGACTCAACTCCGGCATGATGTTGGTGCAAGTGCTGGCCGCCGCCCTGGTCTCGGAGAACAAAACGCTGTCGTTCCCGGCCAGCGTCGATTCAATCCCAACCTCGGCCAACCGCGAGGATCATGTATCGATGTCCACCGGCGCTGCGCGCAAGTGTCGACAGGCTGTCACCAATGCGACACGTATCCTTGCCTGCGAGTTGCTGTGTGCCGCCCAGGGGTTGGAGTTTCACCAGGGCTTGCGTCCCGGCCGCGGCGCGGAGGCGGCGTATCGGCACATCCGAACGCACGTTCGGCCGCTGGGACGCGATCGGACTCTGCACCGCGATCTCGAAGCGGTCGAGCGGTTGATTCGTTCGGGCAGTTTGCTGCTGGCGGTTGAGGAAGTTTGCGGTAAGCTGGGATAGGCGAACGGCCGGCGTAAGCCGGCTGGTTGAAGGCACCAGCCGGCTTACGCCGGCCGTTCGCCAAAAGCCGGGATGGACAGATGAGGACGGCTGGCGTAGATTACCTCCCCGGACCGGAATCGGGACAGGAGACATTTCTGTTGGGAAGGGATTCCCATTATGATACAATTAGGAACGACCTCGGTGACTGGCTTCGACCCTGTTCGAGATGTCCGTATAATCCGTGAACCTGCCGTCTACCTGGTCGGTCGCCAGATCGTTGATTCTTCGGTTGTCGATCGCTTTCTTGCCGATCACGGCGTCCAGTGGCAGACCGATACCGAGATTGCTGGCGAACATCTGGTAGAAGTGGCGGGGCGCGTCTGCTACATGAGCTTCGCCAAGCCTCGCCCCGGCGGCAACGAAGCGTACCTGCACCATATTCTGGAGGTCGGACACGGCTCGGTTCTGGAACACGCAGCCTGGAACTTCGTATTCGCCGGATGCAGCCGTTCGTTGACCCATGAACTGGTCCGTCATAGAGCCGGATGGGCTTATTCGCAGCTAAGTCAACGCTATGTCGATGAGTCCATCGCGGAGTATGTCGAGCCGGACGTGATCGCCGACAATCCCGAATTTCACGCTCTCTGGCTGGATGCCGTCACTCATGCACACCAGGCGTACATGAAATTGGTCGAAAAGTTGACCGAATACTACAAGGAGGAGCCGGACAAGACGTTACGGCGCAAGCTGGCCCGGCAGGCCGCCCGCAGCGTTCTGCCCAACGCCACGGAGACGAAAATCTTCGTCACGGCCAATGCACGGGCCTTGCGGCATTTCATCGAGATGCGAGCCAGCCGCCATGCCGAAGTCGAGATCCGAAAGTTAGCCGTCAAGGTGTTGCAAATAATGCAGACCGAAGCACCGCACTTGTTCAGCGATTACCAACTCGTGCCTCTGCCCGACGGCACCTTCGAGGCGAACACGCCTCACCGCAAAGTTTGAAACAGTGTTCAGTTTTCAGTTTTCAGTGTTCAGCAGAGAAAGCAGCTTTTCGCTGAACATTGCATCCTGAAATCAGAACGCTGATAACTGAACACTGAAAACTGAACACTGAAAACTAAACTATGGTCCGCGACGAACATTCGATTCAAGGCGTTCTGGAACTCCACCCCAAGGGATTCGGCTTTCTACGCAATGCCGCCCGCAATTACCTCGCGGGCCAAGCCGATCCCTATGTGCCCGCGCCGCTCATTCAGCGTTTGGGACTGCGGGAAGGTTTACTTTTGACCGGGCCTCTGGAGCCGGCCAACGGCAACGGGCATGCGCGGCATAAAGGCGTCGCCGGTCCCCGACTGGCACGCATCGAACAGATCGAGGGCCAGCCGCCCGAACAATTCCGCCGCCGCAATTTCGACGACCTGACTCCCATCGATCCCAATCAGTACATCCGCCTGGAAACGGCGCGCGAACCGTTGACCACGCGCGTCATGGATATGCTGACGCCCATCGGCAAAGGACAACGCGGCCTCATCGTTGCCCCGCCGCGTACCGGCAAGACCATCCTCTTACAACACATCGCCCAGGCCGTCGCTGCCAACCATCCGGAAATGCACCTCATCATGCTGCTCATCGATGAACGGCCCGAAGAGGTGACGGAGATGCGCCGCACCATCCGCGGTGAGGTCATCGCCAGCAGCAACGACCGCGATTCGCAGAGCCACGTCCGTTGCGCCGAACTGGTCGTCGAGCGAGCCAAGCGCCTAGCCGAACAGGGCCAGCAAGTCTTCGTGCTGTTGGACAGTCTGACACGGCTGGCTCGGGCATACAACAAGAATGTCAGTAACAGTGGCCGAACCATGTCCGGCGGTGTGGACATTCGTGCGATGGAAGTGCCCAAGCGCCTGTTCGGTTCGGCCCGGGCCTTCGAGGAGGGCGGTTCGCTGACGGTCATGGGCACGGCCCTGATCGAGACCGGCAGCCGCATGGACGAGGTGATCTTTCAGGAATTCAAGGGCACCGGCAACATGGAACTGGTGCTCGACCGCCGCCTGTCCGACCGCCGCGTCTTCCCGGCCATCGACATCAGCCAATCCGGCACGCGCAAAGAGGAACGTCTGTTGCCGCCGGAGGTGTTGCAGCGCGTGACGCTGTTA
Source organism: Gemmataceae bacterium (assembly GCA_036557565.1). Taxonomy (GTDB): domain Bacteria; phylum Planctomycetota; class Planctomycetia; order Gemmatales; family Gemmataceae; genus JAJPHU01. The sequence goes on along the minus strand of DATBHJ010000129.1, from coordinate 13,060 downwards.
CGCCGCACGCTGGTCCAGATGAAACCAATGGAGGCGATGGAAATGCTTGTCAAGAAGGTGGGCGAGTATTCTTCCAACGCCGCGTTTCTCGAGCGCATTGCCGTACCGGCACGCTGAGTCTGATTCAAAACCAGTCCGGAGAGTTTTTACCCCCTTCAAGGACACAGCTTCTTGAGCTGTTCCGCAAGCCGCAATCCTGCCTTGCCGATCTGAACCCGGGCAACTTTTCCACAGCTTGTTGGATACTCCGCGGGCGGCTCCGGAACTTCCTCATTGCTGCCGGACACCGCAACCTTCAGCTGACCGTTCAGGTAGACCACCTTCTTCGACAACTCCAATCCTTCCCGTGCCCATGACTCGAAGCTCGGGTGCGCTTGTAGCTCCGTTCGGACCTCAGCGTCCCTGTCCTTTATGACCTGCTCGATTTCCTGCACGTCCTTGCCGATGTCGCCCGCAGTAAGACCTCTGCCGAGCAGTCCATCCCAGAAAAAGTGCAGGTTCAGTGGTTTTGAGCTAATCCGAATCAGGGCCAAGTTGCCGCCCCGGTCTCCCTCGGGAAAGCGTTCGCTGAAGACGGCTGTGCAGTGCAGCGGCTGATGGATATCGCCGACCAGGTGGAATAGCCAGGTCATGTAGAGGGCCTTCTCTTCGTCGGTTCCGCCTTTGATTTTGTCCATGCAGACGGCGAGCTGGTTGACGATGTTCTCTTGCCTGGCCGGCGGCTCATGCTTGGTGGGATCGACGGCCGATCCTTCCGGCACAATCGGGTAGTTGATGTAGTGCCAGGTCGGATGGTCGAACGCCCGACGACCCCGCGCCCAATCGGCCCAGGTTGCGGCCCGCATGAAAACCCACTCGTCCTCGCCAAAGCCCTCCGGCCGGCTGGCCGCCAGGTAATCCTGGTAGTGCGGATGCTTCTTCAGAATGGCGACGACCTGGGATCGCTGGTCCTCGGTCAACTGGCGCCACGCCAGGCGGGCCGTGACCATGTGGCCCTTGTCATTCCATGCCCAGGCAGACGGCGGGACAAACAACAGCAGCAAACAGACCAGTAGCTTTCGCATGATGGCCCTCGGCAGTTCGGTACGGCACACGGCTTCAAGGGATTGTACGGACAACGCGTCAGAAGAAGATGGATAAACGCAAGTAATAGAGGATAATAGAAGCTGCACCGCACAGACCGGAATCGAATCAGCAGAAGGTTTCGTAACCATGGATAAAAGAACGTTCATCAAGCTCTCCGCAGCGATGCTGGCGACTCCGTTCGCCGAGTCGGGTGGAAAAGCAGACGACAAACTGACGAACTGGGCCGGCAATTACCAGTACAGTACGGACAAGCTGCATCCCGCCAGATCGGTCGAGGAGGTCCAGAAACTCGTCAAAAAACACGCCAAGCTCAGGGTGCTCGGCACGCGCCATTGCTTCAACAGCATCGCCGACAGCACAGCGAATCTCCTCTCCCTGGCGCAGATGGATCAGGTCGTCGAGTTGGACACGAAGGCGCGTACCGTCACAGTCGAAGCCGGCATGCGCTATGGCCACTTGTGCCCCTATCTTCATGAGAAGGGCTTCGCGCTGCACAACCTTGCCTCGTTGCCCCATATTTGCATCGCCGGAGCCTGCGCCACCGCAACGCACGGCTCGGGCGACAAGAATGGCAACCTGGCGACGGCGGTTGCCGGACTGGAGATCGTCACGGCTGAGGGCGAGGTGCTAAGACTGTCCCGCGAAAAAGACAAGAAGGTCTTTCCAGGGGCCGTCGTCAACCTGGGCGCCCTCGGCGTCGTTACCCGGGTCACGCTCGACATTCAGCCCACTTTTGAGATGCGACAAGACGTCTACGAGAACATGCCTCTGGACCAACTCAAGGATCACTTCGAGGAGATCCTGTCGGCCGGGTACAGCGTGAGCCTGTTCACGGATTGGCAGCACAAGCGCGTGAACGAAGTCTGGCTAAAACGTCGGATCGAGAAGGGAGTTCCCCTGGACGCCAAGCCGGAGTTTTACGGGGCAAAGCTCGCCGCCAAGAACCTGCACCCGATTACCGAGCTGTCTGCGGAAAACTGCACGGAACAGATGGGTGTGCCCGGCCCCTGGTACGAACGGCTGCCGCACTTCCGCATGGGCTTCACGCCCAGCAGCGGCAAGGAGCTGCAATCGGAGTACTTCGTTCCCCGCAAGAACGCCATCGAAGCCATTCTCGCGGTCGAGCGGCTGCGCGATGCGATAAGTCCCCATCTGCAGATTTCGGAGTTGCGCACCATCGACGCAGACTCGTTGTGGATGAGTACCTGTTACCAACGAGCCAGTCTGGCCATTCACTTCACCTGGAAGCAAGACTGGGATTCCGTGCAGAAGCTGATGCCACGGATCGAAAAGGAGCTGGCCCCATTCAACGCCCGACCGCACTGGGGCAAGTTGTTCACCATCGCCCCCGGGGAACTCCAGAAACGCTACGACAGGTTGCCCGACTTCAAACGGCTTCTGATGGAGTACGATCCGCGCGGCAAATTCCGCAACAATTACCTGGATACCAATCTCTACGGCTGACCTTCCTCTCGGAGGGACTGTACATCCCTACCAGAATCGGCGAACACACTCAATTTCCCTTTCCACCAAGAATCCCCTGGACTGCTCGCTCCGGACGAGCCATAATTATTTGCACTTAGCGAGATGGGATAACTTCTACTTGGCGCCACCCCAATCAGGGAGGTGTCGGGGCTTTTTGTTATCGTGCGCCCGACGGGACTCGCGTCCTCCTTCTTGGAGAGGGTTACGCCCAGCACTCGCCATCTGGAGAGGACTCCCATGAGCGAACGGTCTACGTTTAACTCGGACCGGGACTCGGCCGAGCAACAGCCTTCCTTTAACGAACCCACCATCAATGAAGCGCCGGACGCGTCTCAGGATATCGCCCTGAAAGCGCCGTCTCACATCGACGCCACCGTCGATACGGCGCCGGATGCATCTTCGGATTTCGCCCTCGATCAGCCGTCCCATAATGACGCCACCGTGGATGCGCCGCCCAGTGATTTCCAGGAGCCTGGGCTTGACTCACACATGGATGTCACCGTCGATGCGCCGCCAAGTGCTCTCCAGGATGCCGGCTTTGAATTAGGTTCCCACCTCGACGCCACCGTCGATGCGCCGCCATCAACGCCCGACCAGAATAGCCTCACGATGGATCATCTCCCCACGGAGGAGCGCGACGGCGCCGGTGTGGATGGGGCCGCCAAAAGCGTCAAGGTCGAGACCAAGGCGAAAAACCGGATTGCCAACTATGAGATCCTTGGCGTCCTGGGGCGTGGAGCTGTTGGCGTCGTTTACAAGGCCAGGCAGATCGGTCTGAATCGTCTGGTCGCCTTGAAGATGCTGCTGGCCGGCAGTCATGCCGGGCAGCGAGAGCTGATGCGCTTTCGTGTCGAGGCCGAGGCCGTCGCCCGGCTGCGTCATCCCAACATCGTGCAAGTCTACGAAGTCGGCGAACACAACGGTCTGCCGTTCTTCTCGCTGGAGTTTGTCGAAGGCGGCTCGCTACACGGGAAAATGGAAGGCAAGCCGCTGACGCCCCAGAGCGCCGCCAAGATCATGGTGGCGCTGTGCCAGGCCATGCACTTCGCTCACGAGCACAACATCATCCACCGCGATCTCAAGCCGGCCAACATTCTGCTCACCCCCGATGGAGTTCCCAAGATCACCGACTTCGGCCTGGCCAAACGCCTGGAAGAGAACGAAGAATCCAGCCAGACGAAGACCGGCACCTTGATGGGGACGCCCAGCTACATGTCCCCCGAACAGGCCGAGGGCCGAACGCACGACATCGGCCCGCTCTCCGATCAGTACACTCTCGGCGCGATCCTCTACGAGCTGCTGACCGGCCGCCCGCCGTTTCTGGGCGCAACGCTCTTGGAAACGATCCAACAAGTGCGCAACCAAGAACCTGTGCCACCCACGCAGCTGCAAGCGACCACGCCCAAGGATCTGGAAATCATCTGTCTGAAAGGCCTACAAAAGGATGCGAAGAAGCGCTACCGCCATGCCGGGGAGATGGCCGACGATCTACAGCGCTTCCTCAACCACGAACCGATCCACGCCCGGCCGGTTTCGCGGACGGAGCGTGTGTGGCGCTGGTGCCGCCGCAATCCGCGCGTGGCTGCCTTGTACGCGGCCGTGGCCCTGCTGGTGATGCTGGTGCTTGTCAGCGGCGGCGTCCTCGGCTTCCGCATGATGCGCGAGCAGCAGACTGTCGCCCAGGTCGGCGTCCAAGCCGAAGAGAGGTTGAAACTTGCCACCGACGCCATCACCGTCGGCAATGTCAAAGAGGCCGGTAATTTTCTCCACGGGTCCGATCCACTCTTGGACAGCGCCACCGGCCTGGACGAGCTACGCGGCCGCTGGCACGACCTGAAAGATCGTGTTGAAGCCTTCGGGGAATTCAAGGACTTGCTCGACCAGGCCCGTTTCGCTTTGTTTTTTGGCGACCGCAACAGCAAACAAATGGACCAGGGGCGGGAAAACTGCCAAAAACTGTTGGCGCTTTACGATGCCCGAGGACTGGAAGCAGATGGTCTGCCGCCGCTCAACGACGAGCAGAAACAATTGTTCAAGGAAGAAGTCTTCGATATGTATCTCGTCGCTGCCCGGACCGAAAGCGAGTTGACCAAGGATGCCGAACCGGCCGTGCGGCAGAAGGTTGCTCGGCAAGCGCTCGACTGGCTAGACCGGGCCGATAAGATCCTGCCGGGGATGCGCACCCTCTATGCAAACCGGGCCGAACTTCACAAAACCCTGGGAGATGAGCAAGCGTCCCAGGCCGATGAAAAACGCGCTTTGTCCATGAAGTGGGAAGCCGCCGTCGATAATCTTTGGCATGCCAATGCCGAGATTGTGAAGAGAGGCGACAAGGCCAGGCTCAAAGGTGATTGGATCGAGGCTCAAAAACATTATCGGGAAGCGGTTGTCTCGTGCGCGGCGGTACTGCGGCAGCACCCGGAGCATTTCTGGGCTTATTTCTGGTGGGCGATCGCCAAGGTGCAACTGGGCGAGTTCCAGGATGCGCTCATTGGCTTCACCGAGTGCATCCGCCTCAAACCCCAATTCGCCTGGTCTTACAACAATCGCGGCACGGCCCACCTGAATCTGCGGCAATACAATAGGGCGATCGGCGACTACAGCACCGCCCTGGAAAAAAAACCGGACTATTTCGAGGCTCGCGCCTGGCGCGCCCATGCTTATCTCGAACAGGGCGATCTCGATAAGGCCCTCAACGATTGCAATCAGGTCCTGGAACAGAACTCTCGCTACGCTCCGGCGTTTCTGACTCGCGCCGAGTGCTATAAACGTCGCAAGCAGTACGATCAATCCCTTGCTGACTACACGCAGGCGCTGGACGTCAATGAGAACAAGGTCGAGGTCTACCTCAAACGTGCGGCCGTCTATCAGGAGATGAATCGCTTCGACGATGCGCTGGGCGATTACGATCGCGCCGTGAAATTGGAGCCGAACAGCATCGCAGCGCTGCGTTCGCGGGCGTTCATGCACTACTTGCGCAAAGAATACCAAAAATCGGTGGAGGATTTCACGTCCGCCATCGCACTCGATCCTCAGGGGGCGGATCTTTACACCAACCGAGCCATAATAAACTGGGGGTTCGTCAAAGATCTCGATGCCGCGATCTTCGATTGGGAGCAAGTGCTCCGGCTGCGACCGAACGATGTCGATGCCCGTCGCTCCCTGGGCGGGATTTACCTGGGCCGACGCCAGTACACACTGGCCCTGCGCGAACTGGAAGACACGTTGAAGCGGCGCCCCGACTATCCCGAAGCGCTGGGGGCCAAGGCACAAATCTATCTCTGGCAGGGCAAAGCGATGGAGGCCCTCGATGTCATCAATCCGCTAGTACAAAAGCTGCCGCCCGGCACAGAGGACTGGCTGAACGTTCGCGGCGACATTTACCGTGCCCTGGGCCAGCTCGACGAAGCTGCCGCCGACTATCGCCGCCTCATCCAGCTCAAGCCCAAATTGGCCGAGCTTTGCGAAGCCTATGTCAGCCTGGCGCTGGTGTACTCCAAACAAGGAAAGCCGGACCAGGCCCGCCAATGCCTGGATGAATTGGTGAAAGCGAATCCGCAAGCAATGGAAGTCTACCTGCGCCGTGGCCGATTCTTACGCGATCAGGGGCAGTTCGAGGAGGCGCACAAAGACGCGGAGCAAGCGGCGCGCTGCGATGCGAAATCGGTGTTGCCGGCGCTCTTGCGCGCCAGCATCAGGGCGGCGCAGGGCGACACGGATGCTGCCCTCACCGAGGCGGAGCGTGCGATGATTGAAGCACCGCAGAACGATGGGCAGGTGATTTATTCTGCCGTCCAGGTCTGGAGCCTTGCTTCTGCCGCGGCGGCGCGTGCCGGCAAGATGGACCTGGCCCGCCGCCATGCCGATCGCGCTGCCGAGTATTTGGCTCAAGCTCTCGAGAAAGGATATAGCGATTTGCTCTATTCGGAACACACCCGCATGAGCGACGATCCGGCCCTGGAAGCGATCCGTCAGCATCCGAAGGCACGAGACTTGATCGCCCATCGGGGTCATGAGGATCGTTTCCGTTGAGGTAGACATGACCGCGCTCTCTGAGGCATTTGACGCGGCCTTGCAGCATCATCGTGCCGGGGAATTTCGCCAAGCCGAACAAGCGTGCCGAAAAATTCTGGAAAGCGATCCACAACATGTGCAGGCGCTGCACCTGCTCGGCGTGTTGGCGCAACGGGCCGGACGCCTCGAAGAGGCGCTGACGTTTCTGCACAAGGCCGTCGCCCTTTGTCCGGGTGAAGCGAATTTTCATTACAACCTGGGCGTGGTACAGCAGTTCCTGGGCCAGAAAGCCGAATCCCTCAACAGCTACCGCAAGACCTTACGTCTGAACCCCGATCATGCCTCGGCCCTGAATAACCTCGGCAACCTCGCGTTCAACTCCAACCAGCTGGAGGAGGCAGAGAATTGCTTGCGTCACGCTCTGCGCGTCCAGCCCGATTATGGCGCGGCGTTCCACAATCTCGCCCTGGTGTGCATGCAGAAAGGGAACCTGGAAGAGGCTGCCTCGTCCTTGCGTCAAGCCGTTCGGCTTGTTCCGGGCGACCCAGAAATTCACTTCCATTTCGGGCAGGTGCTGGAGAAACGAGGCCAGGCCGACGAAGCGATAACCGCATATCGGGAAGTTGTCCGCCTTCGACCGGACCACGTGCTCGGGCAGGTCTCGTTGGGCAATCTGCTGACGCTGCGGCGCCAGCCCGGCGCGGCGCTGTCCCATTACCAGCAGGCGGTGCGCAGTCAGCCGCAGGAGCCGGCCTATCACAGTAACCTGGGCAATGCCCTGACGCTCGTAGGCCGTCCCCAGGAAGCGGAAAAACACTGCCGCGAGGCTGTGCGGCTCCGGCCCGATTTCGCCAATGGTCTTCACAACTTGGCGGTCGCCCTGGCAGCCCAGGGCCGCATCGAGGAAGCGCTGCAAAGCGCCGAGGATGCTCTTCGCATTGATCCCAATCATGCCGGAGCGCGGCACTGCCGCTCTTTGTGGTGGTTGATGCAAGGGCGCTTCGCCGAGGGCTGGCCGGAGTACGAGGGGCGCTGGACACAGCCCGAGGCGATTGTGCGGGAGTGCCGTGAACCGCTGTGGGATGGATCGCCTCTGAATGGCCGAACGATTTTACTGTGGACCGAGCAGGGTTTGGGCGACGCGCTGCAGGCCATTCGTTTCGTGCCCCTGGTCAAAGCGCGCGGCGGCACCGTCCTGATGGAATGTCCGGGGGCGCTGATGTCGCTGTTGTCTCGCTGTGCGGGGATCGATCGCTTTGTGGCGCGCGGTTCGCCGGCGCCCCCGGCAGACGTGCAGGCGCCGCTCATGAGCCTGCCGTGGCTGTTGGGCATCACGCTGGAGACGCTGCCGACCGAAGTCCCGTACTTGTTCGCCGACCCGGATTTAGTCGAGCAGTGGCGGCGCGAGCTGGAAGGTCCGCCCAGCCTCAAGATCGGCATTGCCTGGCAGGGCAATCCGAACTATTCCGGAGACTGCATGCGTTCGATCCCGCTCAAGCACTTCGCCGCCCTGGCCCGCCTGCCCGGCATTCGCCTCTTGAGTCTCCAGAAAGGCATCGGCAGCGAGCAACGGCAAACCGCGCTCGATCAGTTTTACGTTGCAGACCTGGGCTGCCGCCTGGATGAAACGACCGGCGCCTTCATGGATACGGCAGCGGTCATGCAGAACCTCGATCTGATTATTACTTCGGATACGTCCATCGCCCATTTGGCCGGCGGTCTGGGTGTGCCGGTGTGGGTCGCTTTGGGTATCGGGGCGGACTGGCGTTTCCTGATGCACCCGGAGGATAATCCCTGGTATCCGACGATGCGACTGTTCCGCCAGACCCAGTTCGGAGACTGGGACGAAGTGTTTGCCCGCATCACGGATGAGCTGGCGAGCGGGGGGCGTAAGCCCCCTGTTTCTTCGCAACAGGGGGCTTACGCCCCCCGCTCGCCGGTAGATCTGGCCCAGCTCTGGAAGCGAGCGCTGGAGCAATTCGAAGCCGGCCAGCGCGAGGAAGCGGAACAGATCTGCCGCCAACTACTCGAATCCGAACCGTGTCATGCCGAAGCGTCGAACCTGTTGGGCGTGATACATCACGTGAGCGGTAGGACCGAGCAGGCCCGTCCCCACCTGGAGCGCGCGACGGCGTTGCGGCCGCAGGACGCGGGCTTTCACTACAACCTGGGCGTGACCCGGCAGGTGCTGGGTCAAACGGAGGAAGCGGTTGCCAGCTATCGGCAAACCCTGCGCTTCCAGCCCGACCACGCTTCCGCGAGAAATAACCTGGGCTACGCCCTGTCCGCCCTGGGGCAGCTTGCCGAGGCACAGGAGCATCTGGAGCAGGCTGTTCGTTTACAGCCCAATTACGCCGAAGCGTACTCCAATCTCGGCGGCGTCTACCTGCGGCAGCGGGAGCTGGAAAAGGCGGTCACCGCGCTGGAGCAAGCCGTGCGTCTACGGCCGGACACTGCTGGCTCGTCCGAAGACGCGTCCGGCATTCCTGCGGAACACCGATCGCTCTTGCAACTGGACTATTCCCACGTCTATCACAACCTTGCCTTAACGCTGAGTGATCTGGGCGAGTACCAGAAAGCCCTGTCCTGTATCGAGCAATCCCTGAAGATTAATCCCGACCATTTCGAGCCGCATTTTCTCCGCTCGCTGATCTGGCTTACCCTCGGCGACTTCGAGCGGGGCTGGCGCGATTACGAATATCGCTGGCACTATCGCACGGTCTCCAAACCGTCCGGCCCTCAGCCCCTCTGGGACGGCTCGCCTTTGAAAGGGCAAACCATTCTCCTTTGGGCGGAGCAGGGATTGGGCGATACGATCCATTTCATTCGCTATGCCTCCCTGGTCAAGCAGCAGGGCTGCAAGGTCCTCCTGCGCTGTGCGCCAGAGCTGACACGTTTGTTGTCGAGCTGTCCGGGCATCGATCAGGTGCAGCCGCACGATCCGCCGTCGCCCAGCTATGACGTGCATGCGCCGCTGTTGAGCCTGCCGCGCATCTTCGGCACCACTCTGGAGTCCATACCCGGCAATGTCCCCTACCTGTTCGCCGATAACGATCGCGTCGGACAGTGGCGGCGCGATATGAGCAACCTCAATGGTTTCCGTGTGGGCATGGCGTGGCAAGGCAGACTATCCCATCGCACCGATCGCGACCGCTCGATTCCCCTGCGTCATTTCGCTCCTTTGGCGCGCGTGCCGGGCGTACGGCTCATCAGCCTACAAAAAGGTGCAGGGCTGGAGCAGCTGCGCGAGGTAGCGGGACTGTTCCCCGTGACCGATCTGGGACCGCGGCTGAACGATTTAGCGGACACAGCCGCTGTGATGAAGTGTCTCGATCTGATCATCACCTGCGATACGTCCGTCGCCCATCTGGCCGGAGCGATGGGCGTGCCGGTCTGGGTGGCGCTGACCTTCGCTCCGGAGTGGCGCTGGCTGTTGGACCGCGAAGACAGTCCGTGGTATCCCAGCATGCGGCTGTTCCGCCAGTCGAGGCGCGGCGACTGGGAGGGCGTCTTCGCGCGCATGGCCGGCGAGCTGCGACGCAACCTGGGAGCCGCCGAGTCCCAGGAAGTGCGTATTCCGATCGCTCCAGGCGAGCTGATCGACAAAATCACCATTTTGGAAATCAAAACGGAACGAATCCGAGATTCTGCTAAACTGGCCAATGTACGTGCCGAGCTGGCGGAGCTGACGGTGGCCCGCGAGCGCTCTCTTCCCAGTTCAGCGGAGCTGGCACGTCTGACCGGCGCGCTGAAAGCGGTCAACGAAGCGCTGTGGCAAGTCGAGGATGATCTGCGCGACTGTGAGCGTGCCCGCGATTTCGGCCCGCGCTTCATCCAGTTGGCGCGTTCGGTTTATCAGAATAACGACCGCCGCGCCGCCCTCAAACGACAGATCAACGAACAGCTCGGCTCATGGCTGATCGAGGAAAAGTCCTACGCCGCGTATTAGAGCGCTATCATCCCTTACCAGCCCGGAGCGCCAGCGACGGGCCAAAGCGCCCGTCGCTGGCGCTCCGGGCTGGTAATGAACCGACTACTTACTCACGGATCCACCCAACCGCTTCCTCGCGCACCAGCGTCGTCATGGCTGCGATCCAGTCCGGATGATCGTTCAGGCATGGACCACGGTGCAATTGCTCGCCGCCGGCGCGCTGGAAGGCTTCACGCGCTTCGCGGCCGATTTCGTCGATCGTCTCCAGGCAATCGCTGGTGAATCCGGGGGTGGCCACGAAGACCCGGCGGATGCCTTGTTTGGCCAGATGAACCAGCGTGTGTTCGGTGTAGGGCTTCAACCATTCCTCGCGGCCAAAGAGCGATTGAAATGTCTGCGTCCACTTTTCGCGCGGCCAACCGAGCCGCCCAATCAGTCCCGCCGTCGTCCGCTTGACATGCGTTGCATAAGGATCGCCTGCTTGAGCGTAGCGGATGGGGATGCCGTGAAAGCTCAGCAGATAATGTTCCGGCTGCCACGACAGGCGGGCGAGGTCGTCGCGGATGACGGCCGTCACCGCGTCCAGATAGGCGGGGTGTTCGTAATAGGGCGGCACGATCCGCACAGCCGGCACGCGCCGCTCGTTCATCAGCGCTCGAAACAGCACGTCGGTCGCCGAGGCCGTCGTGGTCGCCGAATACTGCGGATACATTGGCAGTACGATGAGGCGATCGACGCCGCGCTCGATCAGCTCATGCACGGTCGCGTCCAACGGCGGATTGCCGACTTGCATCCCGAACGCCACCGGCACATCGGGCAAGGCTTTTTGCAGTTCGGCGGTTTGTCGCCGCGTCCAGTGCAGAAGCGGCGAGCCGGTGACGGCGTCCCAGATGTTTTGATACTTGGCGGCGGATTGGCGTGGACGAAACGGCAGGACGAAGAAGTTGAGAACAAACCACCACCTCAGGCGCGGCGCCTCGATAACGCGCGGGTCGCTCAGGAATTGTCGCAGATAGCGTCGCAGAGCCGGCACTGTGGGAGCGTCGGGAGTGCCGAGCTGGATGAGGAGAATGCCGGTGCTCATTGTCAGTAGTCAGTAGTCAGTAGTCAGTAGTCAGTAGAAAAGCCCAATGTTCGGTTGCTACTGACTACTGACTACTGGCTACTGGCTACTGATTCGTTTAGCCCTTCTTCTGGCACTCGGGGCCTTCCTGAGCGTCGTGCTTCTCGGTGATGTGGCCTTCGCCGCTTTCCTTGAGGGCGGTGGAGCGCTCGGCGTTGAGCGGCGTGAAGCTGGTCCACTGAGCGGGCACGTTGGCTTCGGCGAAGATGGCCTCGACCGGACATTCGGGAACGCACGCTTCACAATCGATGCAGTCCGCGGGATCGATGTAAAGCATCTTCTCGTCCTGGTAGAAGCATTCCACCGGGCAGACGGCCACGCAGTCGGTATACTTGCAGTCGTAGCACGGCTGGCAAACAGTGTGAGTCATTGCAAACGGTCCTTTCTGTTGGATTCAATCCACGGCCGGCCATTGGGCCAGCTGCCACGCTGGATCGAGTAACAACTTATTAGCTCCTCTGGGGAGCGAGCATTGACCTTCATCGTATCCATAGCAAGTGAATAGGCATCTGTCCAGAAAAATGCGAGATTTGGCTGCGCCTCAGCAGGCGAACGGCCGATTACAAAATCGAAAAAAAGTATTTACAAGTGCTCTTGAGCTTGTTATATAATCGGGGCTATACGGCAGGATGCCGGTCGAGTTGGTGAAGGTTGCAAGTCTGTTTTTTTGGAGAGCGAAGCAGTCCGATCCCCAGGGACAAAATCCCTTCCCTCAGCATTTTTCGATGGCGTTTCACTCCCCTTTGTGAGTAGTCGTCCCGTACGAAAGATTCCGAGCGAGAAGGTGGGCCAGCCTAGGCAGCGGCGTTTCGTCTGCTGACCGAGGGGTGATGACTACGCGGCTTGCTCCGGCCCGTGGGCTGGAGAGGGACAGTTTCTTTTCGGTTTTCTAGTTTGAGTGCCCCGCGCAGGGTCCGGCGTGTTGGTTCGCCGAGGCCCGGCGGATGAGTGGTCGCAACGACCCGGCACGGAAAGGTTCTGCGATGGCGAAGAATATTTACGTCGGCAATCTCGTGTGGGACGCCACAGCCGACGACCTGCTGGCGCTGTTCCAATCGTTTGGAGCGGTGGCCCGAGCGCAGGTCATCACCGATCGAGAGACCGGCCGTTCGCGCGGCTTCGGCTTTGTCGAAATGGACAATGACGAGGAAGCGCAGACGGCCATCGACAACCTCAACGGCACGCCGTTTCGGGGTCGGCCGCTGACCGTCAACGAAGCCCGGCCGCGTGAAGAGCGGAGCGGCGGTGGCGGTGGCGGTGGCGGCGGTCGCAGCTACGGCGGTGGCGGTGGCGGCGGCGGCGGCGGTGGTCGTGGTGGCTACGGCGGCGGTGGCCGTGGCGGCTATGGCGGCGGTGGCGGACACCGCGACCGCGGCGGCTACGGCGGCGGACAAGGATATTAACCAATCTGAGCCGCGCAC
>DATBHJ010000128.1:0-4607 GCA_036557565.1 Gemmataceae bacterium | reverse complement strand
GTCCGCGGCTCGGATGGCTGGAGTTGACACGGTTCGGATACTCGAGTGTACTGACAATTGAGTGCACAATGAGGGTCTTTCCGATGCGCCCCACCTCACCACTCCTAATCCGTGTTCTGTTGACGGCGGTACTGCTGTTCCTGAGCCGGCCGGTCGCTGTTTTCGCTGGCATGCCGGCCCCGCTGCCGACCGACGTCGAACGATACCTCGTTTGGCGTGTCAACGATTCCATTCTGGGACGATTACAGGCGATTTCGTTCTTTCTGATGATCCTGCTCGTAAGCACGGCTGTCGTGCGTTGGCTGTGGAATTACCTCCAGAAAGATTTTCCCCGCCTGCCGCGCCTGTCCTACGGCAAGGCGCTGGTGGGCGTGCTGCTGTGGAGTTTGCTCTTCATCATCGTTCTGACGATGATTTCCGGGGCGCGCGAGCTGATGACGCCGGGAGCATGGCAGAAGCAAGGTTTCACCTACAAGCTGACTCCGCAATCCGCCGCTGCAGGAGAGCCATCGACGCTGGAGTTGCGGCGGCAGCACCTGGAACGACTGCGGACGGCGCTATGGCACTTCGCCGCCACGCACAATGGCCATTTCCCCTCGGAGAGCGAAAGGGCCCTCATCCCCGCCGAGCTGTGGACGGTCCCCGAAGCGGGCGGCATGCGCTATGTGTACGTTCCCGGCCAATCGGCTTCCGAGACGGCGGCGCTGCTCGTCTATGAGCCGGAGTTGGACCCCGAACAGCGCTTCGTGCTAGAGAGCAATGGCGACATCGCCGCGATGAGTTCGACTCAGATCGAGTCCCTGCGTCCGACGGAGACGCGGCCATGAAAAAGATACTAATCGGTTGCTGGATGTTTCCCGTCCTGGTCATCTTCTTGGCCCCGTTCGAGGTCCCGCGAGCGATCCTTTTTGGCTGGCTGATCTTCCTGTGGCGCACGCTGCCGCGGATGGCCGTGGATTGGCCGAGCGTGTTCGTCGGTTGTCTTGCTCTGGTGTTGTTCACCGCCGGGGTCCATTGGGCCGGTCGGGCGTGGCGACGGAATGTGGTCGATGCGCCACACTGGAAGTTTCGTTGGTCGTTGGCTTCGGTAGCTGTAGCCTTTTTGCTGTTTGCGTCGGGCATCGCTTTGGTGGGCATTGTACACCAGACCGGTTGGCTGCTCACTTCCCCACAGCCGTACTATGTGCGGACGATTCCCTGGGGATTCGAGAGGTATTCGCCCAATAACCTCAAACAGATTGCCCTGGCGATGCAGAATTATAACGATACGTATGCCGGCAAGGGACCGGCGGGAGGGACATTCACGACGCAAGGAGAGATGTTGCACAGTTGGGAGACTTACTGTCTTATCTTCATCGGCTATTCGACCTCCGATAGCGCTTTTTCGACGTCAGGCATCGATTTCAAGTTGCCCTGGAACCATCCGCTCAATCGGAAGTATTTCCAAAGCATTCTCCCCGTTTTCACCAATTCCCTCCTTTCAACGCCAGCCGTGCTGGACGAGCAGGGCTTCGGGCTGAGCCATTATGCGGCGAACATTCACGTTCTAGGCCCGAACAAGCCCCTGTGCTTTACAGACATCACCGATGGCACGGCCAACACGTTTCTTGTCGGCGAGGTCAACGCCGGCTTCAAGCCGTGGGGCCATCCCGTCAACTGGCGCGATCCGGCCAAGGGCATCAATCGCTCGCCACAAGGTTTCGGCGGCCCGTCCTCCTCTGGGGGAGCATACTTCAGCATGGCCGACGGTTCGGTGCGCTTCGTGAGCGAGCGTATCGATCCCAAAGCCCTGCAAGCTCTGAGCACGCCCGCCGGAGGCGAAGCGATCGATGCGTCCTTATTGGGATCCTCGCGTTGATCGTCGCTGGAGCACTTTCCGAGCCGCGCACGCAGCGCAGCGGAGTAAGCGGTGGACGCTTCAACCGCTTACTCCACTGCGCTGCGTGCGCGGCTCGGATTACTTGCCGGGGCCAACTCACAGATCGACATCCCAGACGACGATGCGGCCGGATCGTCCTCCGGCCGCCGCGACCATGCCGTCGGGCGCGAAGGCGATGCACACGACTTCGCCAATGCCCCAGTCGAAGGCGACTCGCTCGGCCCAGCTGCGTGTGTCCCATATTCGCACCGTCTTGTCGTTGTGAGTCGCGGCCAAATGGTGCCCGTCCGGCGTGAAGGCCAAGCCCTGAAAGTGCCGGCGACCGCTCTTGCATGTGAAAATGGCCTGAGGGACAACACGAATCGTGCCAGAGTCGCCTTCCTGGAGAGGTGTCTCCCATACAGTTAGCGTGTTCTCGCAGGCCGCTGCCAAGAGCCGGCCATTGGGAGAGAAGGTCAGGTTGCGGACGCGCCGTGGGGCCGCCAAAACGCCGTGGATAATTCGCGTTCCGGGGTGAAACAGAACGACCTCGTGACGCAAACGTCCGGTGCGATCGTTTCGGTTACTGCGCCCGACCGCCAGCGTTTGTCCATCGGGCGCGAAGGCCAGCGAACCCGTCACCGAATAGTTGCCCCAACTCCACAACTCTACCCCGTTCACGACGTCCCAGAGATAAACGTTCGATTCCGCGGCGGCCAGCAGCCGACCGTCCGGAGAGTAACAGAAATGGAAGTCCTCGGGATACTCCTGTCCTCCCATGGAGAGGACCGCTCTTGCCTCACTCTCTAATTCGTTAAGGATAATTTGCCAGCGATGGTAGCCCCTCTCCGAGAGTGCCTGGTCGCACCACGCCAGCGTTCGGCCTTCCGGAGCGAAGGCGACGCAGCGCGAGGCATAGCCAGAGATGAGACGGGCAACAATTCGGTTCGTGCCCGCGCGCCAATCCCACAGGCGAACCGTGCCATCGAGTGAACTGGACGCCAGCGAATTGCCGTCCGGTGCGAAGGTGACGGAGTGAACAGTTTGACGCGGGGTATGCCCATTCAATACAAGCATGAGCGATGGTCCTCCCCGGTTAGCCGCAACGCGCAGCGGAGCGCGAACGCGCTCCCCTTCGGGTCGCGGCTAACCGAAGTCACGGTCGCTTCTTGGCTACCGCCGTGGCCTCGTGCTTGAACGGCTGCAAGATGGGCTGTTGCTCGTCATCGATGCCGGTCAGGAGCAGGATGCGCTGCTCGGCCTGTCGCAATTGCTGATAACACGATTTGATGAGTCCGACGCCCTGCTCGTAGCGGGACAGGGCGTCCTCCAGGCCGAGCCGTCCGTCCTCCAGCTCGCGCATGATGCGCTCCAGATCCAGCAGCGATTCCTCAAACGTTCGGCCATCGTTTTGCGATTCGCTCATGTTTTCACTTACCTTCTTTCGTCTCTTCGACGCGACTGACCATCTCGCCGCGCGCCAGCCGGGTCACGATGAGTTCGCCGGGCCGCACCTGTCCGGCATCATGCAACAGCGCCGCTTCGCCTTCCTTGCGCGTTAAACTGTAGCCGCGCGCCAGCACGTTCAGTGGACTGAGCGATTCCAGCCGCGCCGACAGGGACCGCAGCTGCTCGTGATGTTGTTCGATGCGGCGGTCGAGGGCGCGCTGCAAACGGTCGCAGTATTCATCGAGGCGTTCTTCCTCTTGACGAATGCGTTCAAGCGGACGGCGGAAACAGGGTCGGCTTGCCAACTCCGACAGTCGCGCCTGAGCCTGGTCCAGTCGGCGACACAGGTCGGTGCGGAAGCGCGATTCGAGTCCCTCCAGCCATTTGAGGACTTCAACACGATCGGGCACCACTTTTTCGGCGGCCTCGCTGGGCGTCAGCGCCCGCAGGTCGGCCACCATGTCGGCGATGGTCAGGTCGTCCTCGTGGCCAATGCCGGCGACCACCGGGATGCGCGACCCAAAGATGGCCTGGGCGACGCACTCTTCGTTGAAAGTCCACAAATCTTCGAGACTGCCGCCACCGCGGCCGACGACCAGCACGTCGATGGCCGTGCCCAGCGTGGCGACGCGGTTGAGTCTGCCGATGGCCTCTGCTACCTCCGCGGCTGCGCCTTCGCCCTGAACATGGACGGGACAAATCCACACTTCCGCCGCCGGCCAGCGCCGCGACAGGATCTCCAGCATGTCGCGCACCGCCGAGCCGCTGGGACTGGTCACCAGGACAATGCGGCGCGGGATGCGCGGCAGCTTGCGTTTCCGCTTGGGATCGAAATAGCCCTTCAGCGATAGCTTTTCTTTCAATTGTCGAAACGCCAGCTCCAGGGGGCCGATGCCCTTGGGCTGAATCTCCTCGATGAGCAGCTGATATTCGCCGCGCGGCATGTACAGAGTCAGCCGGCCCCGCGCGATGATGCGCATGCCGTCGCGCAGATCGAAACGCATTCGCAGAGCGATGGCCCGATAAAGCACGGCCTTGAGCGGCGCCTCATCGTCCTTGAGCGTGAGATACTGATGCCCGTAAGAGCTCGGCCGCGACAGGTTCGACACTTCGCCCTCGACCCAGACGTTGGCGTGGGTCTCCTCAAGCATGCTCTTGAGGCCGCGCGTAAGTTCTCCGATGGTGAGGACTTTGACGCCGGGAGGAGGAAAAGGGACAGGCATGAATCACGTCCGTGTACGCAGATTGACGGTCCGAGCCGCGCACGCAGCGCAGCGGAGTAAGCGGTGGCATGGGGCGA
>DATBHJ010000127.1:0-9877 GCA_036557565.1 Gemmataceae bacterium | reverse complement strand
CCCACCCGCTGCAACGGGGGGCTTTTGTCTACTGTCACACCACCTCGGCGGCCAGGCTGATGATGCGAGCGAAGTTGCGCTCGCGCAGCTCGCGGGCCACGGCCCCGAAGATGCGGGTGCCCTTCGGGTTCTGCTCGGTGTCGATGATGACCATCGCGTTGCGGTCGAAGCGGACGTAGGAGCCGTCGTCGCGCCGCGTCGGCCGCTTGGTCCGCACCACCACGCCGCGGACCACGTCGCCCGGCTTGACGTCGCCGCCGGGGATCGCCTTCTTCACCGAGGCGATGATCACGTCGCCGACGCCGGCGTAGCGCTTGCGGCTGCCGCCGAGCACCTTGATGCACATGCACTCCTTGGCGCCGGTGTTGTCGGCAACATCCAGATACGTATACATCTGAATCATGACGTCATCCGATCCTTTTACTCTGTCGCCGCCGGTTCCGCCGGCTGCGTCTGATGCGTGGGCAGCTGCGGCGCCTTGATGACGATGCGGACCAGCCGCCAACACTTGGTCTTTGACAACTTCCGCGTCTCCATGATCTCCACGGTGTCGCCCAGGCGCGACTCATTGTTCTCGTCGTGGACGTGGCAAATGGTCCGGCGACGGATGTATTTGCCGTAGCGCCGGTGCTTGACCAGACGCGGAATCTCGACGCGGCGGGTCTTGTTCATCTTGTCGCTGGTGACGACGCCGGTTTCCAGACGTCGCTTACCTCGAACGCTCGCATTAGCCATTGCCCATCGCTCCCTCAACAGCCTTCTTCTGTGCGGCCAACTCACGCTCACGCTGGATGGTCTTGATGCGGGCGATGTCGCGCTTGGCCTTCTTGATTTCGCTGGGCGTTTCCAGGCGCTCGGTGGCCGACTGGAAACGCAGGTGGAACAGGTTCTTGACGGATTCCTTGAGCGTCAGGGACAAATGCTCGTCGCTCATGGCGCGAAATTCAGCCGGTTTCATGGTTCGTTTTCCTCCGACTAGCCCGGAGCGCTAGCGACGGGCGCTTCGGCCCGTCGCTAGCGCTCCGGGCTAGTCGCATTAACCTACAGACGGCCGCCGCGAGACAAAACGGCAGCGAAACGGCATCTTGTAAGCAACGCGGCCCAAGGCGTCGCGCGCCGCCGCTTCCGGCAAACCGCCGATCTCGTAAAGAATCATGCCGGGCTTGACGACAGCAGCCCAAAACTCCGGCTCGCCCTTGCCCTTGCCCATGCGCGTCTCGGCGGGGATGGCCGTCACCGATTTGTGCGGGAACACGCGAATGTACAAACGGCCTTCACCGCGCACCGAGTGAGTGGCGGTGATACGCCCCGCCTCGATGGCTTCGGCGCTCAGCCAACCGCCTTCAAGCGCTTGCAAGCCGAAATCGCCGTGACTGACCGTGTTGCCGCGGCTGGCGTTGCCGCGCACCTTTCCGCGCTGGGTCTTACGAAACTTCACTCGCTTTGGCATTAACGGCATGTTAGTACTCCTTCTCTCTGTTACCCGCGGCGGCCGCCACGACCGCGACCACGGCCCGGCGGAGGAGGTGTTTCCGCTGCCTCTTCGGGAGCAAGGTAATCGCCGTTATTGATCCACACCTTGACGCCGATGTGGCCCTGTGCCGTCTTGGCCTCGGCAAAACCGTATTCGATCTTGGCTCGCAGCGTGGACAGTGGGATGCTGCCCGCCATGCTGCTCTCCGTGCGAGCCATTTCCGCGCCGCCCAGCCGGCCCGCCATCTGAATCCGGATACCCTTGGCCCCCGCTTCCATCGTCGTGTCGATGGCACGTTTCATGGTGCGGCGAAAACTGGCTCGTTTCTGCAATTGCTCGGCAATGTCCTCCGCCACCAACTGAGGATCTCGCTCCGGGCGATTGACCTCCATCGTTTTGACCTCGATGTGCCGGTGCGTCAGATTTTCGAGATCCTTGGTCAGCTTATCAACTTCCTGGCCCTTCTTGCCGATGATCATGCCGACGCGGGCCGAGTGAATGAACACCGTCACCTTCTCGCGCGTCCGCTGAATGCGGATCTTCGAGATGCCGGAGCCGCCGTAGCGATTCTTGATGAACTTGCGGATCTTGACGTCCTCAACAAGCAGGTCCGAGAAGTCCTGCTTGTTGGCGTACCAGTGGCTCAGCCAATCGACCATGATGCCGGTGCGAAAGCCGGTCGGTCGTGTCTTTTGTCCCATAGAGATCCACCCGTTACTCTTGTGCCTCGTCGGACAGCGTTACGCGAACATGCGAGTAACGCCGTTTAATTGGATACGCTGTGCCACGCGCGCGGGGCATGATACGTTTCATGATCGGCCCATCATCAACGCGCGATTCGGCAACGACCAGGTCATCGATGTTGCGTGCCCCACGATCCTCGGCATTGCCCAGGGCGCTTTTGAGCACCGCCTCCAGAAGCCGGGCGCTCTTGTTGGGCAAAAAGCGCAACAACTCCAGGGCCTCATCGGCAGGCCGTCCGCGAATCAGCGTGGCGAACGCCCGAATCTTCCGTGCCGACATGTCGGCATAGCGATGACTGGCTTTATATTCCATCGATGTACTCCCTTGCGCCGCTTACTTCCGGGGGCTGGATTCGAACCAGCGACCTCCAGGTTATGAGCCTGGCGAGCTACCACTGCTCCACCCCGGGATCGGTTTTTACTTCGCTGCTGCCTTGCCCTTGCCGCCGCTATGTCCTTTGAAGATCCGCGTCGGCGAAAACTCACCAAGCTTGTGTCCAACCATGTCCTCAGTCACGTAGAGGCGAAGGAAGGTCTTGCCGTTGTGAATGAGAAAGGTCGTGCCGACGAATTCCGGAACGATGGTGCAATCCCTTGACCACGTCTTGATCGGCTCTCGATTGCCGGAGCGCTGGTTGCGTTCGACCTTGGCCATCAATCGTTCATCAACGTAAGGCCCTTTTTTCAGAGAACGACTCATCACTCACTCCCTATGCGGCATCACCTGTCAACTCGAGGCATAATGCGGTCCCGGACGGCGGCGCCGAATAATGGCTGCGTTCGACGGTTTGCGTTTCTTGCGCGTCTTGCCGCCCTTGGCAAGCACGCCGGTGGGACTGCACGGGTGCCGGCCGCCGGCAGTGCGCCCTTCGCCGCCGCCCATTGGATGACTGACCGGATTCATCGACGTGCCGCGGTTGTGCGGCTTCTTACCCATCCAGCGCTTGCGGCCAGCCTTGCCCAGGCTGATGTTCATGTGCTCGGCGTTGCTAATCATGCCGATGGTGGCCCGGCACTCGGAACTCAGACGCCGCACTTCGCCCGAAGGCAAGGTGATCTGTGCCCACTTTCCTTCGCGGGCGGTAAGTGTCGCGGCAGTACCGGCACTGCGACAGAATTGTCCACCGTGGCCCGGCTGCAGCTCCAGGTTGTGAACGGTCATGCCCAACGGCACTTTTCGCAGCGGCATGCAATTACCAACGCGAGGCTCCACGTCTTCGCCGCTGATAATGCGATCCTCGGCTTTCAGTCCCTCCGGCGCCAGGATGTACGCTTTCTCGCCGTCCTCATACTGCAAGAGGGCGATGCGAGCCGATCGATTGGGATCGTACTCGATGGCAACCACCGTCGCCCAAACGCCGTCCTTCTTGCGCTTGAAATCGATGAGACGATAGCGGCGTTTGTGCCCACCACCACGAAAGCGCGTGCAGACGATGCCCTGATTATTGCGGCCGCCCTTCTTGGGCATGGGACGCAGCAGCGACTTTTCCGGCTTCTTCTTGCGATCCGTGATGTCCGTGAAATCGCTGACGGAGCCTTGCCGTCGCCCCGGTGTCGTCGGTTTGTATTGACGAATACCCATATTGCACCTTGCGTGGATTTATCGTTTCGCGCGAAACGACAAAACTCCTTAGAAGAACTCAATCACCGGGCTTTCCGGCTGCAGTGTGACGATGGCTTTCTTCCAATTAGACAGTCGGCCCATCTTGAACTTATAACGCCGTTGTTTGCCCAGGCGATTCTGCGTTCGCACCTTGGCGACGCGAACGCCGAAAAGCTCTTCGACTGCCGCCTTGATCTCCGTCTTGGTCGCCCACGGATTGACCTCAAAGGAATAAGCCGGCGTCCAGTCTTTGCGCTTCTCGCTCTTGTGCTGCGACTGGTGCGTGCCCTTCTCGGTGATCAGCGGGCGGAGGATGATCTGGTACGCCTCCAGCTTCGGCCCGCGCGTCCGCTCACTCGTGTTGGCCATGTCCCGGCTCCTTTATTTCTTACTCTCGCGCTTGTCCGAAGCCTTCTGGCGCAATTCGTCCAGCGCGGCGCGGGTCAACAACAGCCGTTTCTGCCGCAACACAGTGTAGGCGTTGAACTGTGAAGCCGGCAGCACCTTCACTTCCGGTATGTTGCGCGCCGAGAGATACACGTTCTTGTCGTAGTCTTTGATGCCCACCAGGCAGGTTGTGCCCTGAAGCTTGAGCGCCTTGAGCAACCCGGCGACTTGCTTGGTCTTCACCTCACCCAGAGCCAGATCGTCCAGGATGAGGGCTTCATTGTCCTGAAACTTGCTGAGGATGGCCATGCGCGTGGCGGCGCGGACGGCCTTCTTGGGCATGTGATACTCGTAATCGCGCGGTTTGGGTCCCTTCGCAGTGCCACCACCGCGGCGCTTATTGCTGCGGCGCGGGCCGACGCGAGCATTGCCGGTGCCCTTCTGGCGAAACAGCTTCTTGGTGCTGCCGGCGACTTCGCCGCGGCGGAGCGTCGAGTGTGTGCCCGCTCTCTGGTTGGCCAGGTGCATCAAGACGACATCGTGCAGCAGCTGCTTGTTGACCTCGCCGCCGAACTCCGCCGGATCGACTTGCACCGTTCCGACCGAATCGCCCTGCCGATTGTAGACATTCAAAGTGAGCATGATTCAACCTCCTCCGAGTGCATCGGAGGAAACTCAGGATCGCTCTTGTATCCCCGGTATTACAGGGCCCGACGCATCCCCCCAAAAGAGGGACCGTTTCGAGCAATACGGATTGACTACGAAGCCGCCCCTGCCAGAACGCGGATTTTGATGTCCACGCCGGGAGGGAGGCTGAGGCCCTTGTTCAGCGCCTCGATGGTTTTGCCGGTCGGCTGCAAAATGTCGATCAGACGCTTGTGCGTCCGAATCTCGAACTGCTCGCGCGACTTGCGGTCAATGTGCGGACTGCGAAGAACCGTATAGCGTTCGATGCGGGTCGGCAACGGAATGGGACCGTGAACCATGGCGCCCGTCTTTTCCGCCGTTTCCACGATTTCCTGCGCGGTACGGTCGAGCACTTCGTAATCGTAGGCTTCCATCCGAATGCGGATGCGTTCGCTCGGTAAATTCTGGCCCGCCACCGCTTTCTCCTCGCCTCGTCACGACATCAATCAACTCGTCCATTTCCCATCGAAGAGTGTTAAATTAGTGGCGTCTCCACCCAGTGTCAAGGGGCGATCGTCGATTTTATGCGCGTTAGCGGTGATCTTTGTCGCGAATCGTGATGCGATCGAGCTGCTTGCCGAACGACATTATCGTTTTCGCATCGGTGAATTTGTTGGAAGAGCCGCCGAGCATGGATTTCACCGCGTCCAAGTCGATGGTCCAACGCTCTCGCTCTCCGTGTCTACCATAGCGGAGCAGATTAGGAGGTAATCTGTCAACGTTCCAGCTGCGACAGATCTCGTAGCCCTGGAGGATGACGAGACGATGGGTCGTCACTACCAGGCGCGTGAAGTAGCCATTGGCGATGCCCAGAACGATGACAGTAACAACGACGACAAGACCAGCGGCCAGAAAGGCAATCGCCATAGGTTCCGGCCCTTCGCCTCCGATCAAGCGTGCAGCCGCCACGACGACAGCACCGAAAGCGAGCGCGAGAAGGGTCAGCGCGGGGTGGGTTACGTAACACTCCCATGACGGATTCAACCGCGGGCCGCGCACGTAGGTGACTTTCTCCTCGGGCCCGAGCAAACGGTCCGCCAGCCAACCGGGCAACGGCTGGAACACGTCGATGAAATCCGGTGCGCGAAAGTCAGGCAGATCCCTTTGAAATCGCTCGGACATGGGCCTGCTCCCGAGTTGATAGGTGGATGCCTTGCTGCTTCCCCTACCTCATAGGATAGCGATTTCGTCCAGCCATAACCACGGGAGGTTCGCGCACGGTCCGAACCGCAATGGAAAGGCACAGAGGAGGGACGATATGTCGAGTCACAGTCCAAGAAAGGACATTCGATGGACGGAGAAGTTTCGCCAAAAACAGAGCGCACGTTTATCCAATCTCGCGGCGCACATGAAGTTGCCCAAGCGTTTGATCGAGGACGCTGTCCTGGAGGCGTGGCCGAAGATCGTTCGGCAATGGGAATCGGTGCGTGGGCCGAACGAGATGCAGCGTTTCCTCGCCATGAGCCGCAAAATCATGCACGACACGGCAGTGGACCTGCTTCGCCACTGCGACCGGCATCGTTTCGCATCGTTGCACGACCAGCCGGCGGAGCCGATTGACAGTAAGGGGCGCGACCCTTCGGATGAATTGGCAACGAAGGAATCATGCGAATGCGTGGCCGCCAAATTAGAGGAATTGTGCAGGGAGCAGCCGAACTATGGCTGGTTGCTTAGCGAGCATTATCTGAAAGAACGGCCGCTCGAAGAGTTGGCGGCCGAGAAGGGGGTGACGAAGCATGCGATGGAGTCTCAAAAGAGTCGCGCACTTAAGGCGTTGCGTCGGCTTATGGAGAACGGTCCGCCAATGACAAGGTCGCATCGAGAGGGTATTGATGAGTCAAGTATGAACAAGTGAAAATTTATTGGAAAAATTGCGTGAGTATTGGGCGACTTGAACGGCTAATATCTTAGGAACGGAGAAGCAAGCTGTGCCTGACGAAATCCACTACCTGTGTGAAAGGAGCGCGAAATGAAGCGGGTGAGCGTTCTCTTCTTTGTGGCCGTACTCGTCTGCGCGTTCGCTTCTCGGGCGAACGCCCAGGGTACGGTAACGTGGACTTCCGGTTACCCCCAAGCGGGCGGGTCGTCTGGGACCATCGTCGGTCAGGGGACCGCCACGCCGGACAGCGGGTGGGCAATGGAGGGCGGCTCGGTCATTTATTGGCCGCAAGGCGGGGGTACCGAGGTAAGCACGACCTTGAATTTCGGCGCGAACGGCAACTGGAGTTTCAACATCAGTGGGACCCCCGGCACCACGTACAACATCATCGTTCAAGTCACCTTTACTAACCAGCAAACGTTCACCTCAGCGACGGTTTCCCCGGACCCTGCGACCGCTCCGGCAGCGCCGTGAGTTGGAACACGCCCCGCAAGGCATTGGAACTCTGAAACCGCTTGGCCAGCGGCAGGTTGTCTTCCATCGCGAGCACTGCCGCTGCCCGAGGGATGACGGTGCGAAGGTCACCGGCGAAAATCAAGCCGGTTGCCAACCCAAGCGATTTGGAAGATCTACATACACATTCGCCACTGCACGAAGGGCCTCTTGACATGCGACGCAAAACTTTTTTTACACTCGCCCTCGCTGTGGTCTTCGTCTGCTTGTTCGCCTCTCAAGCTCAGGCCCAACAGGCTGCCTGGTCCGCTGGCTTTCCCAAGCCAGGGAACAACGCAGGCGAAATCCTTATCCAAGGGACCTCGACTGCTTCCGCGGGCTGGACTTAGACCGGGACGGGTTCGTACACTGTCTGGCTGAAACAGGCAGGTGGAGATGTAATTATCGTCAAGGGCATTACAGTCCAAGCCAACGGCAATTGGTCAGGAACCATTACAGGTTTACAGTCTGGTAAGACGTACAACGTCGTAATCGGTATCTTCCAAAAAATGGGACAAGCTCAAAACACGATTTCCCCAGACCCAGGGCAATCCCCGGCCAAATAGATGCGGAGGAGGCATCATGCGTCGTGACGCCATGACTCTGGTGGAATTGCTGGTGGTGATCGCCATCATAGCGGTGTTGATCGCGCTTCTGCTCCCGGCTGTCATGCAGATCCGCGAGGTCGCCGCGCGCGCCGAGAGTATGAACAAGGTGAAGCAAATCGCCGTGGCGACGCATCACTATGCGAGTGCCTTCGACCGGCTTCCCTTCCTCGACGCAACAGGCGCGTCTCAATCTCCGGGGGTTCCACCGGGTCCTTCGGCTTTTGCGACCCTCCTTCCCTACCTTGAGCAGGGAACCGTTCAGAGCCAGGTGCAGAAGGATCCTCATGCTCTCGTCGTCTTCAAGGTCTACCAGAGCCGAGCCGATCCGAGTCTGCCGGGAGCACTCGCTTCAGACGCCGGCCAGGCGGCGAGCTACGCAGCCAATGCCTTCGCCTTCAAGGACGGGCCGCGCTTCCCCACAGCGTTCACCGACGGTACGTCCAATACTATCCTGTCGGGCGAGCATTACGCCTTCCAGTGCGGCAGCACCAATGAGAAGTACAATTTCAACACCTTGTGGAACATGCTGCCTGGATTCGGCCAGCACCGGGCTAGCTTTGCCGAGTCCATTTTCGACGTCACGCCGGTAACGAGCGGGAACCCACCCATTTCCGAGCCTTCTTGGCCCGGGGACACCTTCCAATCGGTGCCTGCTCTCAAAAAATGCAATCCAACGCTGCCCCAGACGCCGCACCGGGGCGGCATGGTAACCGCCATGTTCGATGGGTCTGTGCGCATCGTCTCCCCGGGCGTGGCGCCGACCGTCTTCTGGGGGGCAGTGACCCGAGACGGGGGCGAGGTACTCGCTGACTGGTAGGACTGGGCTCGTCCGATACGCCAAGTGTTCAAACCCGGCCGGACGCGCAGCGTTTTTTTTCTCCCCATCCCTGGGGTGTGCTTTACATGCCTCCCATTGGCCTGTTTTCTATTCTAACTACTTGACACGGAAGGGAGTCAGCCATGTCTCGACGTGGTTCTACATTCATCGAGCTTTTGGTAGTCATCGCTATTGTTGCTGTCTTGTTGGCTTTGCTGTTGCCAGCAGTGCAAAAGGTGCGCGAGCAGGCAATCCGCCTCCAAAGCGTCAACAACCTCCGCCAAATCATACTGGCTACCACCAATTTCGCCACCGACCACGATAGCCTACTGCCAGGCATTGGAGCTGATAAGCCTCCCTTCCTTGTCAGTATCCTACCCTACATCGACCAAGGCAAGGCCTACCAGTCTTGGCAAGCCGACCTGAGTGTGCCCTTATTCGTGCGCATGTATCTTTCCCCAGCCGATCCAACTCTTAGTGAAGCGCTCGCCGATAGAGGGGTGGGACCGACCGGATTCTCGAGTTACGCCGCTAACTATCAAGTATTTAAGGACTATGCAAAACTCCCTGCCACCATCCCGGATAGCACTTCCCAGACCATCGCCTTCGCCGAGCATTACGCCGCCAATTGCGGCGGCTTCGCCTACTTTATTAACGATTCCTGTTCAATTGAGCTAGTCCACCGAGCGACGTTCCCCGGTCTGGCCGACATCCGCCCGGTGACAACCGGCACACCGCCTACGACCGTTGCAAGTTTTCCTCCACTGACTTTTCAAGTTGCACCCAAACCCCAGAACTGCAATGGAGTGATTGCGCAGACGCCACACCAAGGCGGCATGCTGGCGGCGTTGTGCGATGGAAGTGTCCGGACCTTGGCCCGCGGCATGTCGCAGACGACCTACTGGGGAGCGGTTACCCCAGATGCTGGCGAAGTGCTCGGGCCCGACTGGTAAAGGGCGTCGCGAGTTGGCTGGGCCACTACGGTGCTCACCGACGCAGCCGTCTCTTATTGTAGCGCTCTTATGGGGAGGAGTGACCCGAGACGGCGGTGAGGTTCTCAACTTCCTCGATCAGGCCCAATTCATTGGGGAAGCAGACTATTATTAATGATAAGCCGATGAGCAGATCGATTTCTTGAGGGAATCGCATTGCCGGCGGGCTGTTGCCGGGACAGAATTAGATTATCT
>DATBHJ010000126.1:0-10366 GCA_036557565.1 Gemmataceae bacterium | reverse complement strand
TTAGCCGCGACGCGCAGCGGAGCGCGTCGCGCTCCGCTGCGCGTCGCGGCTAACCAAAACGAAAGATGGCTCAAGGTAAGTGGATCAGCGATCTCAAGCCCGGCACACCGTTGGCAGAAGCGGCGCGGCATGTGTTGTTCGTGCGCTTGCAGGTGGTGCGGGATTATCTGCCACGCGCTGCCCTGGAGTCGGAGAAGGACATTGAGTATGTCCATCAACTTCGTGTGGGCACTCGTCGAGCCGATGCTGCCGTGCGCATCTTTGGCGATTGTTTGTCGAAGAAGTATTATCGCAAGGCGCGGCGGCGGTTAAAGAAGGTGCGCCGCGCCGCCCGCGCCGCCCGCGACTGGGATGTCTTCCTCGCCGACTTGCTCCAGCGCGAACAGAGAGCGGATGCGAAGTATCGGGGTGGACTGGATTTTCTCATCGGCTACGCCATTGGCCAACGCACCGCCGCGCACGCCGAACTGGAAGCCGTCTACCACGAAGAAGGCCCGACCTTCGAGACGCTTCTCGTTCACACCATCGATTCCATTCAGCCGCCCGACGGCCAACCTGCTCCGGCGATCCTCGTGGACCTCGCCCGGCCGATGCTGTTCGATCGTCTGAAAGAACTGGAGCAAGCCGCCCTCGGTGATCTGAGCGATTACACGCAGCTACATCAGGTGCGCATCGCCGGCAAGCGGCTGCGTTATGCGATGGAAGTGTTCGCCGACTGCTTCGATCCGGAATTCCGCGAGACGCTTTATCCGCGCATCGAGCAGCTGCAAGAGATTCTCGGCCGGGCTAATGACAGCCACGTCGCCGCACAGCGTCTGATCGAGCTGCGCGAGCGCTTGCATGCGTCCTGCCCGACCGCCTGGCCGCGATTGCAGCCGGGTTTCGAGCAACTGCTGCGTGCGCATCAGCGCCGGCTGCCGCAGGAGCGCCGTCGCTTTCTCAAGTGGTGGAGTCAATGGCATCCGACCGGCAGCGAAGCCGTCATGACCTCGCTGTTGACGCCGCTATCCGGCTAAGCGCATCCACAACTTCGGCCCCATCACAAGCAATCCGACAACAACGGCCGCCAGTGCCGCGATCAACACCGACGCCGCCGCAATGTCTTTGGCAGTCTTAGCCAGAGGGTGAATCTCCGGAGACAAGAGATCGACCAGTGCTTCGACGGCGGTGTTAACGAATTCCGCCACCCACACCATGGCGACAGTCAAAATGACGATAGCCCACTCGAGGCGCTCCAATCCCAACCATAAGGCAACCGCAAGAATGGCGACCGAGGCGACGGCGTGAATCCAGGCGTTGTGCTGGGTGCGCAGTACGTACCACCAGCCGGCGAAGGCGTGCCGAAACGACGCGAGGCGTGAGACAGCCTGGCGGCTAGGTTTGGGAGGATCGAGATTCATGTCGCCACGATAGCGGCGTGGGTACAGGGAGACAAGTTGGCGTATCTCAGGCGGATGCTTGTTTCTGGGAAGGTTTCTCGGTAGCATCGGTGGATAAACCAAGGCGGAGCAGGAGCAGCATGGAATCGGTGTACCTGGAAACAACGTTTATCAGCTACCTGGTTGCTCGTCCCAGTCGTGACCTGCTTGTCGCCGCGCACCAACAAGCCACGCAAGAATGGTGGACGAATCGACGGAACGAGTTTGCAAACTGTGTCTCCCAAGTGGTCATCGATGAAGTCTCTGCCGGCGATCCCACGGAGGTGCAATAGAGGCTCGCAATCATTGGCAGCCTGCCCGCTCTCGAAATCACCGAAGACACCGAATTGTTGACGCAGGCCATTTTGGCTGCGGGTATCCTTCCGCCGCACGCCATTCGCGACGCCGCGCACATTGCGGTAGCCGCCATTCACGCGATAGACTATCTGCTGACCTGGAATTGTAAGCGCTTGGCAAATGCGCAGATCGCACGAAGAATAGCATTGGTGTGTGAGAAGCTAGGGCATCGGATGCCCATTATCTGCACACCCGAAGAACTTATGGGAGCTTAATGCCATGTGGGAAGACCCGATTGTCCGGGACGTCCATCGAACACGCGAAAAGCTTGCGGCAGAATACGGGTTTGACGTCAAGGCGATCTTCGCCGATCTCCGGAAACGTCAGGCTTCATTAGGTGGCAGGCTTATACCGCAAAAAAACACAGTCATAACCGCGGTTGAGCTTAACCAGGATGGCCAATTTAGCCCTCCGGACTCTACGCCTACCGGGACACCTCCGGCAGCTGAGGTTTAGCGGTCCGCTCCTGTCCGGGTAACAGAGACATTCTCACGATAGGGCTTGCCCTGTTCGTACCGTTTGAGCCGAGCCCGCGTTTCTCGAAGAATCTTCTCCGAGTAATCCTTGGACAATTCGAGTGCTCTTTTTTGCCACTTGATCGCTTCCTTGAAGTCCCCCGCCTCGGCATAGGCCATCGCCAGAATATCCAGGCACCACGGATTCTTCCAATCCGTCAATTCACAGGCTTTGCGAGCATCTTGAACCGCCTTCTTCCCGTTGCGCACTCGTGCTTCTCGAGAGGCTGCCAATAATAAGGCACGATTGCCATAGGCGAGGGACGAATTGGGATCGAGCCTGATGCACCGGTCGTAGTCGATCAGGGCTTTGTCGTACTCGCCCTTCTCACGATAGGTCGTGCCGCGATTGCCGTAAGCGGCTATCATCTGCGGATCGAGCTTGATCGCTTCGCTGTAATCGGCGATGGCCTGGTCCGCATCGCCTTTCTCACGATAACTGCCGCCCCGGTTAAAGCGGAACGATGCATCTTTCGGATTGAGGCGAACAGCTGTAGTGAAATCGCGGATGGCCTTCTCGTGATCGCCCTTCGTGGAGTGGTAGAATCCGCGCGATCCATAGGCACTCGCCTCTTTCGGGTCGAGGCGGATGGCCTGTTCAAAGTCGGCCAGGGCCTTCTCATAATCCCCTTTGTCAAGATAGGCTCCGCCTCGGACAACGTGGCCAGGTGCGGATTTCGGATCAAGCCTGAGAAGCTCATCGCAATCAGCAATGACTTTGTCTAATTTGCCCTTTTTGTAATAGACAAACGCCCGCCAGTGATACGCCGAAGTATTCTGAGGATCGAGCTTGATCGCCTCGGTGAAATCGCTGATGCATCGGTCAAATTCACCTTTCGCCTCACAGGATCGGCCTCTCTGAAAGTAGGCTTCTGCAAGTTCGGGATTGAGGTCGAGCGCGCGGGAATAGTCGCGGATTGCCTTATCGTGATTGCCTTTTTCTCCGTGGCAGAAGCCGCGATTGAAGAACCAATTGGGGTTCTTCGCATCGATCCGGATGGCTTCGTCCAAATCAGCGAACGCCTTGTCAAATTCGTTTTTCATGCCATAGGCAAGACCACGGTTGCCCAGGGCACACACATCTTGGGGATTCTCTTTCAGGATGTGGTTTTCGTCGGCGATCTCCTTATCAAAGTCTCGTTTGGCATGGTACGCGCCGGCGCGGAAATGGTAGTAGTTTGTATTCTTCGGATCGAGATAGATGGCTTCCGTGAATTCGGCGATGGCGCGGTCAAAATCCTGCTTTTGCAGGGCAGCCACTCCTTCCTCGAAGTGCTGTCGAGCTTCCTCATCTGGATCGGCTCGTCCCGCAGTTGGGATGCCGAGAGCCACAGCGACCCAGCAAAAACAGCGAAAACGGAACATACGTTTCGCCTCCGTGTGTCGATTCTCTGTCGGTGTCTGCGAGGTTGCATGGCGACCGTGAGGAGCTTTGATTCCTCCGGTGATTGTAATCCGACGAAGGAGTTTCGCAAGAAGGCGATTCAGATTTGTTCGTGCGGAAATCGATGGACCTTCAAGAATCGGCCTTCCCTACAGTTTTTGTCCCAATGCATCCATCAGTCCTTCGAGGATCAGCACTAATTGCACGCGGCGGTCGATTTGACGATCCGCCTCCAGGCAGCGCTCCAGCGCCTCCAGCAAACGATCGGGGCCGACACGGCGGGCCAGCGTTTCCAGTCCTGACCGCTCGGCGGCCTCGGTGCGGCGCGCAGTGCCATTCATGGCGACGGTTAGCGCATCATCGAGGAAATCGATGAGCAGACGCAGCACAAGCTGAGCGCGGCGGCGCTGGGCGGCGGATTCCTTGCCGGCTTCTTCGACAAAATCCATCCACTGACGGGATAGATCAACAGAAGGGATCGGCGTCTTCGTCAGGCCGGTCACGAGTTCACGGCGGAAGTCCCACAATGCGGGATCAGCCAGCTCCGTTGCCAGACCGGGACTGCCGGCGCTGAGACGGACCAGTCGTCCTCGTAGGGCCGAATCGTCGATGCCTTGCACTTGCAGCAGTTCATCGACCAGTTCCGGCAACAGCGGCGCGAAGCGGATGACCTGGCAGCGCGAGACGATGGTTTGCAGCTGTCGATCCGGTGTGCTGCCAATCAAAATGAGGACCGAACGCGGCGGTGGTTCCTCCAAAGTCTTGAGGAAACAGTTCGCTGCCTCCGCGTTCAAATCGTCGGCGTCGTCGATGAGGATGATCTTGCCGTGGCCGCGCGCCGACTTGAGCGCGAAGCTCGCGCACAGTTGCCGCATCAGATCGATGGGAAATTCCAGCGCTTCGGGCGGCCGGACAGCCGTGAAAAAATCGGGATGCGTCCCAGCTTCGACCTGCACGCACGAGGGACAATGATCGCACGCTTGCAGGCTGCCCTCGGCTGCATTTTCGCAGAGAAGAGATTTGGCCAGTTCCAGGGCGAACAGTCGTTTGCCCACGCCTGCGGGTCCGGTGAAGAGATAGGCATGAGCCAGGCGACCGCGCTGAACCGCACGGCGAAATCCTTCCACCAGGGCGTCATGCCCGCGAATACGCTGCCATGCCAAGACTCACCCTCCTTTGATACCCAGCACCGACGAGACTTCCCGGCGTATGGCATCCTGCACAACGTCGATCGGCGGGGCCGCGTCCACGACGCGGATGCGATCGGGACGGCGCCGCGCCTCGGCGAGGAAACCCTGCCGTAAACGAGCATGATACTCCACGTCGCGCTTCTCGATGCGATCAGCCGGCCCTCGGCGACGCCGTGACGCCTGTTCAGGAGGCAGATCGAGAACGATCGTCAGGTCCGGCTCCAGTCCGTCCGCGGCGAAGCGGCCAACTTCCCAAAGACGCTCGACATCCAGGCCGCCAGCGTGACCCTGATAGACCACGTTGGCCAACAAGAAACGATCCGAAACGACGATGTTCCCCGATGCCAGGGCGGGGCGGATGATGTCCGCGAGAAGCTGCGCTCGGCTGGCCATGAACAACAGCGCCTCGCACATACGGTCGATCTCGGAACGATGATGCAGGACCAACGAACGCAGTTCCGCACCCAGCGGTGTGCCGCCAGGATCGACGCAGGCCGTCACGACATGACCGCCCGCGCGCAGCCAGTCGGCCAGCAGGCGCCACTGCGTTGATTTACCAGTGCCGTCCAGTCCATCCAGCGAAATGAAGGGGGGGGGCATGACTCACTCGCAGTGAGAAGAGTCGGCTTTCTCCTCACTCCTCACTCCTCACTTTCTTCGGAGGATTCCATGACGCCAAGCACCTGACCGGCTGAGAGCAGATCGCGCGGCCAGGCGTGATGCTCGATCAATCGGCCGGTGGCAGGAGCGGACACATCGAACGTCGCCCCGGCGACCGCAACTTCCACGAGTCGATCGCCCTCGAAGACGATGTCGCCCGGCTTGGAAAACCAAACTGTCAGCCGCACCGGAGCAGCTCCCAGCTCAGGCAGAACGATCGGCGTTCGCATGATCGTCCACCATTTCGTCGGCGTGATAGCTGGAGCGCACAAACGGGCCCGCTACCACTTTGGCAAACCCCAACAGCCGCGCCCGCGCCGCCAATTCGTCGAACTCGGCAGGGGAAACGTAGCGCGCCACGGGGATGTGTTTCAATGTCGGTGCTAGATACTGTCCCAGCGTCAATGTATCGCAGCCGTGAGCGCGGAGGTCGGCCAAGACATCAAACAGTTCTTCGGTCGTCTCGCCTAGTCCGAGCATCAGGCCGCTCTTGGTGACTGTGGCCGGCGAACGTCGTTTGACGTGGGCCAGCAAGTCGAGACTTCGTTGATACGAGGCCCGGCCGCGGACCTTCTTGTACAGCCGCGGCACTGTCTCCATGTTGTGATTGAACACTTCCGGCGATGCTTCCAGCACGCGATCGATGGCCGACAGGTCGCCGAGAAAGTCCGGCGTCAAGACTTCGACCACAGCCCCCGTGCGTTCGCGCACGGCCAGGATGCAGCGGCGGAAGTGGTCCGCGCCACCGTCTGGCAGGTCGTCGCGCGTCACCGAAGTAATGACGACGTGCCGCAGTCCCAGTCGATGGGCTGCTTCGGCGACGCGGGCCGGTTCGTCGTCTTCGAGATCTTCGGGCAGTCCCTTGGGGACCGAGCAGAAGCCACAGGGACGCGTGCAGACGTTGCCGAGAATCATGAACGTGGCGGTGCGGCGCGAGTAACACTCGGGACGATTGGGGCAGCGCGCATTCTCGCAAACCGTCTCCAACCGCAGCTCCCGCAGCAGTTCCTGAGTGAAAAAATTCCCATTGCCGCGCGGAAGGTTGCGCTTCAGCCAGGAAGGCAGCCGACGAACGGGGGTCGAAGGATCAACGGTAGGCAACGAAAGCATGGGATCGCCTTCTTACAGTCATTTCCCTGTGTAGAGGTCGGAGGCACAGGCATGCTTGCCTGTGCTGCCCAAGATTGAAACCGCCTCGAATCCATTTTTGCGATACCTCGCTCAGTGTAGCAACGCCGTCCCGACGCGGACAAGCGGAAACGAACGGGCTTTGCCGCCCCGGCCGCGCTTCACCGCCGCCTTTCTGGCATGGAATATGCATCAACTTCTGCTATCGGGTTCGGGGCTACGTGATACCCCGGAATGGCGCCCGGTAGCACCAGCTTTTCCATTCTCTCGAACCACAGAAAGAGGGGGTTTCCCATGTTGCGTTGGGCTGTTTTGTTCCTGATAATCGCACTGGTCGCCAGTGCTCTGGGCTTTTTCGGCCTGGAGGGTACTGCTCTGACAGCCGCCAAAATCTGCGCGGTCATTTTCATCATTCTCGCGCTGATCTCCTTCATCGGCGGAGGAGTGCGAACACCACCTGTCTGAACGTTCCGGAGATTCTCTTCTCCGGAACGTCGGCAGTTCAAACGGAGCGGAAGAGATGGGGCACAGTTCCCCGTCCCTCTCGCTCCGTTTTTTTCGGTCTGTGCCGGCTAAGTCGCCGGCAGATTACTATGCAAAGAGGGCTCAACTCATGGCCAATTCTTCCTCGCCGAAGCCTCGCGATTCCCTGTTTGTCTTTTTCGCCCTTATTCTCGTCACCGCCTGCCTCTACTGGGCGCGGATGGTGTTAATCCCCCTGTCGCTGGCCATCTTGTTGACCTTTATTCTGACCCCGGCTGTTGCGGCACTGCAGCGGCGCGGTCTGGGACGCTTGCCGGCCGTCCTGCTCGTCGTGATCCTGTCTCTGCTGCTGTTGAGCGGAATCGGTTACCTTATCACACGACAGGTCAATACCCTTGTTGGCAATCTACCCAACTACAAAGACGAGATCGTCAAGAAAGTCGAATCGCTGCGCGGCGCCGGCGAAGGAGGGTTCCTGGGGACAGTGCGGAAATTCTTCGGCGAAGTGTCCGACGAGCTGATGGAGAATACGCCGTCCAAAGAGAAGCCAAAGGACGAGGAAGAGAAAGCCCAACCCGGCGAGTCCCCGGCGCACCCGTTGTATACTGAGCCGACCACAACGAATTGGAACTGGGCGACGCAGTCGATCGGCCCTGCCGCGGAGGTTCTGGGAGACGGCGTCTTCATTCTGGTCCTCGTCATCTTCATGTTGATGCAGCGCGAGGACCTCCGCAATCGTCTCGTTCGCCTCATTGGCCACGGCCGGCTTATCGTCACGACGCAGGCTTTCGACGAAGGCGCGCAACGCATCAGCCGTTATCTGCTGATGCAACTGCTCATCAACAGCATTGTCGGCATGATCCTGGGAGCTGGCCTGTTCGCAGTCGGGGTGCTGACAGGACATCGGCAGCTGTGGCAATATGCGTTGCTGTGGGGTTTCCTCACTGCTACCTTGCGTTTTCTGCCCTACGTCGGCACCTGGATCGCCGCCGCCCTGGTGACGGCCTTCAGCGTCGCCACGCTGCCGGGTTGGGGCTGGCCCCTGGCCATTCTCGGCTTCTTCGCCACTATCGAGATGTTGGCGGCCTACGTTGGTGAGCCGCTCTTGTTTGGCCACAGCAGCGGCATCTCGCCGTTGGCCCTACTGCTGTCCGCTGCTTTCTGGACCTGGCTATGGGGGCCTCTGGGCCTGGTTCTGTCCACGCCGTTGACCGTCATTCTCGTAGTCCTGGGAAAGTACGTGCCGGAGTTGCACTTCTTTGAAGTGCTCCTGGGAGATGAACAGGTCCTCAGCACCGACGTGACATTCTATCAGCGTCTGGTAGCCCACGATCTCGACGAAGCGGCAGAGCTCGTCGAGGAACACTTGGACAAGCATTCACCGGAAGCGGTCTATGAGGAAGTGCTGCTCCCAGCTCTGCTGCACGCCAAGAGCGATTTTGACAGCGGCCAACTGGAGGCCGACAGCTACGAGTTCGTCCTCCAGGGTGTCCGCGACAGCGAAGAAGACCTGCAAGCGGCTCTGGCCGAGTACCTCAAGGAGGCGCAGGCGCCGAGCAAGGTCCGAGCCATCGGTTGCCCCGGACAAGATGAAGCCGACGAGTTGGCCCTGCGGATGCTCGGTCAAATGCTGCGCCTGTCCGGCCATTCGCTGGAGGTAGTGTCTTCGGACAAACTCGCGGCCGAAGTGATAGGCAAGCTGGAGCAGGACGCTCCTGCCGTGGTAATCATCGGCTCGCTGCCGCCGGGCGGCTTGGCGCAGGCGCGCTACCTGTGCAAGCGCATCCGACAACAAGCGCCAGGTATCAAAATCCTGGTGGGACGCTGGAGAGAGCGAAAAAAGGACGAGCGCACGGAAAAGCGTCTGCTCGCCGCCGGTGCCGATCAGGTGGCGTGGACGCTGCGCGACAGCCGCGCACAGATTCTGCCGTTACTTCAGGTGGCTGCCGCCCATGACGTACAAGCTGAACTGGTCAAGAGCCGCTAAATTGCCAGCGGCCGTCCGCTCCGCGCGTCAGCTTTTCCACCTTGAGGACCGCCTCTCGATTCACAGGCCCGTAGATGTGCGGGAAGATTTCCCCCGTCTCGCACGCCTCTTCGCGCACAGGGCTGGACAGGCGCTTTGGATCGATGTGCAGAACCAGCAGATCGACGGCTTCGGCGTAAAAGCGATTCGCCGCCCACGTCACCTGCTTGGCAAACGAGCAGTGAATGAAACCCTCGCTCGTCAGAGAGTCCGCTCGATACGGCTCTGCGGCGTTCTGCTCCCAGACGCGGGAAAGCGCCAGGTGATAAATCGTTGACATGGCAAGCCCTCGTTGGGGCTTATTCTACGATTCTGGATGCGGAGGGCCGACCCCGCGCGTGCGCAGTTGATTGACTCGCTTGACCAGATCCGCCTGATGCGGATCGTAGTTCAGGGCCGTTTGATAGAGCTTCAGGGCGATGCTGGGCTGGTTCAATTCTTCCTCGTAAACGCGGCCCATTTCGACCAGGGCCAGCGTGTTGTGCGGATCGTAATTCAGGGCTTCCTGATAGCGTTTGAGGGCACGGATGGGATCGCCCTGGCGCTGCCACAGCCAGCCATCCTCGGCGTAGGCGGCGGACAGTTTCGGTTCGCTCGCCAGCCACTCGTTCACCATCTGTCGGGCATCGGCCATGCGTCCGTTTTGCACGAGCATCACATCCAGGGCGTGGCGACAGTCGTGGTCATTGGGTTGCTGTTGCAAGCAGAGCCGATAGTAGCGCTCGGCCTGCTGGATTTGACCGAGTTGGTCGAAGCATTGGCCGAGATTGTAAAGCAGCGAGGTATCGTTGGGCCGCAGATCCAGGGCAGCCTGGAAATCGGCGCGAGCGCGGTCGAATTCGCCTTTTTGATAATGCTGTACACCGAGGTCGTTGTACTGCTGTACGCGCTCGGTGATCGCCGGCACACAGGCCGAGACCAGCAACGCCAGCACGGCGACCGAGCCGACCCGCCCCATGCTCCACCTCCGTGGCGGACTTATAGACCGCCGCTACGAAAAAGGGAAGACCGATGCAACCCTCCGAGCCGCGCACGCAGCGCAGCGGAGTAAGCGGTTGGCCTCTCGGCCGCTGGTATCTTATCACTGTCGGTTGGTTTCCGAGGTGGGGAGGCCGTTGGCCGCTGGGCGTCTCAACGCCGTGAGTAAGTGGGTTGCCCCCCACCTCGAAGCCTCGCCAGAGCCCGAACAGTCGCTCGGCTTAAAG
>DATBHJ010000125.1:0-8510 GCA_036557565.1 Gemmataceae bacterium | reverse complement strand
GGGCAAGGCCAAGAAGCTGGCGTTGATCGCCGTGGCCCGGCGGCTGCTGGGCATCCTCAATGCGCTGATCCGCAACCGAACGCCATGGGACGAAAAACGCATCGCGATCGCTTGACTTTCAAGACAGTCACTTACTCCGCTGCGCTGCCTGCGCGGCTCGGATTATAGCAAACACGATGCCGAAGGGGAACGAGCCGGAAAGGTAAGCGATGGCACTCCATCCGTCGCTTATACTTCCGGCTCGGTTTGCTACTGCTCAGCAGTCCTTTACTCGACCACGGCGAGAATATCGTCCTCGGTCATGATGAGCAATTCTTCGCCATCAATGGTCACTTCGTTACCGGCGTAAGAGGTGAACAACACGCGATCGCCTTCCTTGACCTGGAAGGAGGCGCGTTGGCCGTTGTCCAGGCGTTTGCCGTCACCAAGGCTGAGCACCTTGCCCTGCCGCGGCTTCTCTTTGGCCGAGTCCGGCAGCACGATGCCGCCGGCCGTCTTGTCTTCTGCTTCCAGACGCTTGACGACGATCTTGTCATTGAGGGGTACGACTGTCATGTTTGAATCCGCTCCTGGTTCCACTGCAAGGAGAAAAGGGTGACATCATTCACGTTTCCGTCCGTGTGCTTTTTAGCGTCGCCCATAGACACCGGCTAGAGCGCGCAACACAGTGTACAGCACCACGTTCTTGTTGATCGGTTTGGGAATGACGCTGTAAAAGTGCAGCTGGCAGGCCTGACGAATCAGCCCCTCGTTGGCGTCGCCGGTGATAAGAATCGCCGGCAGTATATCTTTGATCTGCCGCGCCAGTTGCAGCGTCTCCAAACCCGTCAAAGTCGGCATGTGCATGTCCAAAAGGGCCAAATGCACATCTTTCTCGCGGACAATATCGAGCGCTTCTTCGCCGCAAGATGCCAGCAACGTGTGGAAGCCTTCGGGTTCCATGATGTCCCGCAAGGCTTGCCGGCAGTTGGTGTCATCATCGGCGATGAGGATTGAATAATCACGCCCTTGGGATGTTGCCTTCATGCCGCTTACCTCTTTGGCCGTTCCTCAAGTCCTGACGTGGTCGGCGGCACGACCATGGGAGGATCCGCCCCGTTTGGAGCTATTTCCTAAAGGAGCAAAAGCCATACCGCCATCTCGTGGACAACAGACGAACGACCTAACTGCTTATTCCAGTAGATCATGGGTTCACGGCGAAATCAAGCTCCCCAAGCGACACGCTTCGTCTTTTTCTCTGCGACTGCCAGACTGACTCCAACCACTGTCATTGTGACAGCGGCTTACCGTTGCTTGCGCTGCGGGCTGGCGGGCTCTTGTTTGGGCCACAACTTGTCGGGATTAAAGTCATCGTCGTCGAGATTGACGGGCGTTATCAGCCGATCGTGGTGGTAGTACTCGATTTCGTTGCCCTTTTCGTCGTATGTCACGACGAGCATCGGCAAGTGCCAATCGGGATCGAAGTAAATTAGCCGACGTCCACCTCGCGGCAGATCCGGCTCGAGACCCGGCGGAAGGATTTGCTCCAATGTTTCAATTGGCTGGGGATATTCTGGTCGTCGCTGCGGCGGAAGGACCGTCAGGGTGCCCTGGCGACGGTCGCCGCGTTCCTGAGCGTCGAGCCTGGCGATGAGCATTTCGACGCAGCGGCAGATGCCGGCATCAGTGATAGGGTGGTGGCTGGCCGCACGAACCAGTGGATTATCCGGCGACAATGCCAGGCGTGCGCCGGCTGGCATGAGCAGCGAGTCGCCAGCCGCGACTTTCGTGTGAATCTTGTTGTCGAAGCGGCCTTTGACATACACTACTTCGCGTCCTTCGGCCGTCTTGCCCAGCCATTTGAAATGGACGCTGAACGGCTGTTTGCGGAAGGAAAGAGCAATGATCTCTTCGGGTCCGAGCTTGCCCTTGACGCTCTCGCGGCGCGTCAGGCGCACGATGTAGGAATCGAGAGTGGCACAGCGCGTGGCGGCTTGCTGGAGCAGTTGCCGGGCCGTGTGCGCTGGGGCGGAACCATCGGCCTGCGAGGGAGGAGGAGCACTCGAACTAGCCAGCGGGCGGGAGGCATCAGCCCCCTGTTTGTTCACAACAGGGGGCTGATGCCCCCCGCTCGCCGGAGGAGGTGATACCGGGGGCGGCGGCACTGGGACGATAGGGATGTCGTTACTCGCCTGAACGACGGCATTATCGGAGATTCGAAGATCCTTCGTGGGCGGTTGGGTGTCGAGGCGTGGTCGCTTCGTCTCCAGGGTATCCAGGGGCACGTCTCCCAGACCGACGCAGCCCGCCACAAACACTACCCCTATCGCCAAATTTCCCCATTTGTGCCCGTTGCCGACCATTGCGCAATTCTCCTTATCCGAACGAGCGCCCGCCTCCTGCGCGCGCGAAGGAGCACTGTATCGCAAGGGGCGCAAACTGACAAGGGGACAACGATTTTGCCGGCTCTGCCAGGTCAGCGCATTTTTGCAGAGCGATCCTGTTTTCCTTCAGCGGGGACGGGGACGGGGCCGAACTTGCCTATGTGGATTGACGGGATGCAGCCAATCGGCTATCCCCCTGCGTAGGGTGGAGGAGACTCCGGGGCATGGATGTGACTCGCTTTCTCGTTGTCATCGCCGACGATTTCGGTATTGGCCCGGAGACCTCGCGCGGCATTCTGGAACTGGCAACTCGCAACCTTATCAGCGGTACCGTTCTGCTTGTCAATTCGCCCTATGCCGAGGACGCGGTTCGCGCCTGGCGGCAGAACGGTAGTAACCTGGAGATAGGGTGGCACCCGTGCCTGACTCTCGATCGTCCCTGCGCTCCTCTGGGGCGCGTTCCCAGCTTGCTCGGAAGAGACGGCCAACTCTTGCCTTTGCGGCGTTTCCTTGCGCGCCTGTACTTGCATCAAATCTGTCCGCGACAGATCGAGATGGAATTGCACGCCCAGTACGATCGCTTCCTGGAACTGATCGGACTCGCGCCCGCACTCGTCAATTCGCATCAACATATATCGCTGTTTCCGCCGGTCGGCTCGATCCTGCGGCGCGTCCTCAAAGCGCGCAGTGTACCGCTACCGTACCTACGTCGTGTGCAGGAGCCGTGGTCGATGCTGGCCCGCATTCCGGGAGCGCGGAAAAAACGAACGCTCTTGACTCTCCTGGGCCGCATGGAAGCACGGCGTCAGGCTTATGAGGGCTTTCCGGGCAACGACTGCCTGGCCGGCATCACCGATCCGCCCTGCGTACACGATGCCGCCTTTTTCGCGCGCTGGCTATCTCAGGTGCCCGGACGAATCGTGGAGTTGGCCTGTCATCCAGGCCGCCACGACATCACAGTCCTTGGCCGCGATTGCACCGAACACGATGGCATGATGGAGCGGCGCGTTGTGGAATTGCGCCTGTTGCAGCAACCGAACTTCCTCGACACCTGCCGGCAAGCCGGCTTCACGCTCGTGCCGGCCTCCGAGCTACTCGTCCGCCAGGCGGGGAGGATCGCCCATGCTGCCTGAGGCGCCGCGAACGTGGGACGTGTGGGTACGAACGGCGGTCCTGATCTGGACCGCAATTCTCGCATTCGTCTGCATCCGCGCCGCCGTGCAGCCGTACAAGCGCACGTTATACACCACCTGGGAACAGGCCGGTGCCGATTGGCAGCAAGGTCTCGATCTGTATCGTCGATCCTGGAGTCCCGACCAGGACGGGTTCCGCTACAGTCCGTTAACGGCAGTGCTGCTGGTGCCATTCCACTATCTGCCGATTCGCCTGGGCGGCGCGATCTGGCGGCTGCTCAACGCTGCCGTGCTCCTGGGGGGTTTCGCCCTGTGGCTGCGAGCGGCTCCCCTGATGCGAACGCCGCGCCAGCAGGCCATTTTGTATCTGCTCCTGGCGCCGCTGGCGCTGAGCAGTCTAAACAACGGTCAACCCAATCCGCTGGTCATCGGCCTGTTGCTGGCCGCGTTGGCGGCGGTCGAGGGCGAGCGTTGGTCGTTGGCGGCGGCGCTGGTCGCCTTGGCCACGGTCGTGAAGGTCTATCCGCTGGCGATTGGTCTGTTGCTGGCGGCTGTCTATCCGCGCCGCTTCGCGCCCCGGCTTTTGATCGCATTGGTTCTGGCGGCCGTGTTGCCCTTTGCCTGCCAACATTGGGATTACGTCCGCGGCCAGTATGTCCAATGGCTGCATCGATTGGGCAGGGATCAGCGCTGGGATTGGCCGGTCCACATGGCTTACCGCGATCTCTGGCTCCTCATTCGTCTGTTCCACTTGCCGCTGACACCTCTGGGCTACCTCGGCGTGCAACTGGCCAGCGCGGCGGGTTGTGCGATTTTGTGCCTGGTGGCCAGGCTTCGAGGCTGGCCGCGGCGCGATTTGCTGGCCGTCATTCTGGTGCTGGGCACATGCTGGATGACGCTGTGCGGGCCGGCCACCGAGTCTTCCACCTACGTTCTGCTGGCGCCGGCCCTGGCCTGGACGGTCCAGCGAGCCGAGAACGAACACTGGCCGTGGCTGCTGGGTTTGATGACGCGCATGGCCCTGGTGTTGTTTCTGTTCTGCGTCGTCCGGGGACTGTGGCCCGGAGTCAATCGCATCCATGCCCTGGGATTGCAACCACAGGCGGCGCTGTTGCTTTGCCTGGCGTATGTGACGGTCCTCGTGCGCGAACTGACGATAGCAAAAAATCACTTGGCGAGCGGGACGTGTTAAAGCCCCGGTAACAGTCACCGGGGCGTTAACACGCCCCGCTCGCCGGGAGACAGCGGGCTGGTAGGGAGTAGAGAGATGGCCGCGCCTCGTTACAAGCTGAGCATCGTTTGTCCCGCCTTTGAAGAAGAAGAAGTGCTGCCTCACTTCCATGCCGAGCTGCGCACGGCCCTGGCTCCCCTGGAGAGCGAATACGATATCGAGATCCTTTACATCGACGACGGCTCCCGCGACAACACGCTCGCCTATCTGCGCCACCTTGCCTCCGGCGATGCCCGCATTCGTTATCTGTCGTTCAGTCGCAACTTCGGCTACCAGGCCGCCCTGACCGCCGGCATGGAACACGCGCGCGGCGACGCCGTCATCACGCTCGACAGCGACTTGCAGCATCCGCCCAGCCTCATCGCCACCCTTGTCGAGCAATGGCGCAAGGGCCATGAGATCGTCCTGACCTTCCGCGAGGACGATCCGCGTCTGAGCTATTTCAAGCGCCTCTCGTCGCGCGCCTTCAACTGGGTGATGGGCTGGCTGAGTGATACGCCGGTCAGTTCGGCGGCATCGGACTATCGACTGCTGTCGCGTCAGGCGGTCGATGCTCTCATGCGCTTACCCGAGAAGCATCGGTTCCTGCGCGGCATGGTCAACTGGCTCGGTTTTCGCACAACAACGGTAGCTTTTCACCCCGCCAGCCGCGGTGCTGGCGCGACCAAGTACACGCTGAGTCGCTTGCTGGCCCTGGCCGTCGATGCGATGCTGTCGTTCTCCAAACTGCCCTTGCGCCTGTCGCTGGTGCTGGGTCTATTGCTCATCGTCCTCGGCGGGGGATTCGGCACTGTGATGTTGGCGAAATCGCTGTGGGGTAGCAACCTCGGCATTGCGGAATTGGTACTGGTTGCTCTGTTCCTGATTGGCGGCTCCATCCTGTGCGGGCTCGGCATCATCGGCGAGTACGTGGGACGGATTTACGAACAGGTCAAAGGCCGGCCGCTGTATCTACTGAAAGAAACCTCGACAGAATGTCCCGCCGTTCCGTTGGGGCTCGATGGAACCAGGCGCGGCGATCGCGATGCTGCATGAATCTCACATCAGCCCGAAGCGTAAGCGAGCGCCGCCCTCGCTTACGAATCGGACTGTTGACATCTCTGCGTTTGCTCCCCGGACAATCGCATACTAGAGTTGTGTGGCAAACGAAGCCGCCAGTTTTGGTGGCGGTTTCGGGGGCGGGTCTTGCTATCGCGCCTGGATCGCAACGCCTTTCTTATCCTCGAAAGGGCAAAACCGTCGTGAGACGGCGACGCAAAGCCATGGGCCTCTTGGAATGGATCCTCATTTTTCATCCTTCCATGCGAGGTTGCCAGGCTGCCGAAGGGATGGGCAGGTGAAAAGCCCGTCCGTCCCCGAGTCTGACCGTGCCAGGAGGAGCTGCGGCGACTCGCCTGTATCCAGGGACCGCATTTTGCCGGTTATGGCAAGC
This sequence comes from Gemmataceae bacterium, assembly GCA_036557565.1. Taxonomy (GTDB): domain Bacteria; phylum Planctomycetota; class Planctomycetia; order Gemmatales; family Gemmataceae; genus JAJPHU01. The sequence goes on along the minus strand of DATBHJ010000125.1, from coordinate 2,351 downwards.
CCCGCCTTGCTTTTCTCCTTTCGCTTGCATCTGCCCCGTCTGTGCCCTACCATCGGCGGATGGTAACCCTCGAATCCGCATGCGAAAGGGCATCCTCATGGCGATCGAACCTCTGACCATCGGCGTGTGCAGCTGGTCGCTGCAAGTCAAGAACATCCCGGAACTGAAACGCTTTCTCGATCAGCTCGGCATTGCCGTGGTGCAAATCGCTTGCGGCGATCCGCACCACGCCGCCTGGGACGAAGGCGAGCGATTGCCCGAGGCGGCGCGGGTGGCCGGATTGCAGATGAGCGGCGCCATGCTCGGCTTTCCGGGCGAGGATTACACCACGCCTCAGACCATCCAGCGCACCGGCGGCTTCAGCGATCCGGCGACGCGCAGCGAACGTCTGGACCGCTTCCGCTGGGCACTCCAACGCACGCGCGCCCTGGGGCTGACCGATCTGATGCTGCACGCCGGTTTCCTGCCCGAACCCGGAAATCCAGATCGCAAACCGTTCCTCGACACGCTTGGCCAGGTCAGCTCGCTGGCCGCCGAGAAGGGCGTCACGGTCGCCTTCGAGACAGGTCAAGAAACCGCCGACCTGCTGCGCCGCACCCTCGACGAATTGAAGTGTCCGAATCTGAAGGTGAACTTCGATCCTGCGAACATGCTGCTTTATGACAAGGGCGATCCGCTACGAGCCGTGGAAATCCTGGGACCGGACATCCGCAGCGTTCACGTCAAGGACGCCCATCGGTCAGCAACTCCCGGTGTCTGGGGAGAGGAAGTGCCGCTCGGGGAAGGACAGGTCAACATTCGCGCCTTCGTGCTGACCTTGAAGAAGATTGGCTATCGGGGGCCTCTGTGCATCGAGCGCGAAGTGGGCAATCAACAAGAGCGACTGCGCGACGTGGCCCACGGCATTCGTTATCTACGCCAATGCCTGAACAATTAACCAGATAGGACGATCGGCGAACGTGGTGGTCGGCAGTTCGCGGACAGCACTGTTCCGCGAACCGCCCCCCATAACGAACTAAAAAGGGGAGCAACGAGCCTGTGGTGCTCCGATCGGCGAAAGGGCGCCGAGCGACGCAGGCGAAAACTAGCGAATAGACGTGCTCGCCTTAAGGAAAGACATTTCCCTAAGGACCAGCTGAGCTTCACTTAGACGCGAGGCTTGCGTCCACCCTTGCGGCCGGCCTCTCGCGCTTCCTCCGAGGTGAAGCGATGAGCCGTGCCTCGAGAATGGGCGGCTTGACCGCCTTTGCGTCCGGCCTCGCGTGCCTCTTCCGGCGTAAATTCGTGGGCCGTACCTTTCTCATGCGCCGCGCGACCGCCCTTACTGGCGATCTCCCGCTGCCGAGTTGCGTCCATACTGGCAAATCCCCGTTTCTTGGTCATACTCATGGTACCTCCTGGCCAATGCTAGGGAGCCGCCCGGCCCGAAACCGTCGAGCCTGGGCATGGTAAGAGAATAAGTCGCAAAAGCAGTGCCCAAATGAGCGATCGCTTCGCCAAGAGTCCAAATACCGCCCTTCCCGATGAGGTTGACAGCCCGGCGCGATTCCCGTACTATCCCGCCGCCGTTGGCCGCTCCCCTCACCCAACGGCGGGTCAAAAGTCCACTTCCGGAAAGGAATGCGGCCTATGAATCGATTCGCGGCTATGTTCGGAACAGCTCTGCTTGCGTTGTCGGCAGCCACCACCGGCCAGGTGCGGGCAGATTTCTTGAACTGGACCTACACCTCGACTCCGAACGTTCCGGGTGTCTCTGTCAGCTCTGGCCCCAGCGGCGGCGCCTCCGTGACCTTGACCGATGTTTCAGGAGCAGGAGCCAATTCCATCCCCGTTATCGATGCTATAACCACGACCGCTTCATCGACGCCCATTGACTTCAACAACGCGACATTCAACCTGGCCTTGAAACTCACCGATGACAGCAACGCTTCCGGGACGCTGAATTTCACCGGCTCTCTCAACGGCTCGTTGACCGCGAGCACGTCGAACGTTGTTGCTTCCTTCGCCCCTGTCACGTCCAATTCGATCAGCTTCGATGGCCACACCTATACGGTGACCATCCCGTCGCTCCTGCTGGATCCTCCCAACAATCCACAGCAAAGCATTCTGGCCTCGATTGCCGTGACGGATACCCCGAGCGGCGGCGACACTCCGCCTCCGCCTCCGCCTCATTCCAACGGCACACCCGAGCCGACCAGCCTCTTGCTCGCCGGCCTGGGTCTGTCCTGTTTCGGTGCCGAACGCTGGTGGAAGCGCCGACGATTGACCGAGACCATCGCGGCCGCCTAGAATTACTTCCTGGGCTGATTGAAGAATGTGCGCCGGGCACGCTGACCATCCGAGCCGCGCAC
>DATBHJ010000124.1:0-7213 GCA_036557565.1 Gemmataceae bacterium | reverse complement strand
GTGCGCGGCTCGGGCAGAAACGGGCGTCGCTTTCTATTTTCGACTCAGCATCGCATGTTTGCCGCCATCAGATTCGGCTTCTTTCAGCAACTGTTCGATGCGATTCTCCAACTGCTTGGGGTCTTGTGCGCCCATGCCTTTCCAGCGCACAACGCCCTTGTGATCGAGCAGAAACAAGACAGGTATGCTACTCACCCTCCATTGACTGGCGATAGCATTGTCCTGGTCCCACCAGGAACGCCAGTTCAATTTATACTTTTTCTGTGCCTTTTGGAGGGTTTCTCGATCGTTATCCAGATCCACGCCCAGAAGTGCGAAGGGTCGGTCCTGATACTTCTCTACGAGCGACCGCTCGTGATCGAACATGCTTCGGCACGGCCCTCAGTAGACGGCCCAGAAATCGAGCAGAACGACCTTGCCGCGATAATCGCTCAGGTGAAACTTCTCCCCGTCGGCATCGACTCCGACGATGTCCGGCGCGACTGTGGAGGCAAGCGACGGCTTGTTGCTGGTGGATCGAGTCGTGTTGGTACTGTTGGCAACACAGCCTACCAACGCCGCACCAACGAGAAGCAGAGTCGCCCCGTAAGGCAAGGTCCGCATGACATCTCCCCCTGGAGTAAGAGCCTATCCCACGGTCATGTTACCCTTTTAGCTCTTTGCTGTCAGCACCGATCAGAAGAGGCGGCGCTGCCGACTGGGCGAAAGGAGAAAGCGCGCGAGACGGCGCTGAGGAGAGCTGACGGGATAAGCGGCGAGGTCGGCGGGGGCTAGCCAGCGTCCTTCGACGTAAAAGGGGGACTTGAATTCGCCGCCGGCATGCTCGGCTTCAAAACAGGTCAAGGTGATGCGATAGCGCATGATGCTATGGCGAATGGTAAGCAGCTCCTGTCCGACTTTCGCATGTAAGCCGGTCAACTGTCGCAGCAAACGGGAGGCGGCGGCCTCGTGAGATTCGCCTTCCAGAAGAGGGCCGTGAGGGAACTCCCACATGCCGGCCCAACGCCCACCCGCAGGCCTCTGCACGAACAACACTTCCGGACCACGGCGAACAACGACGGCAGATTCCTGGACAGCGGCGACCTCCGGCGGAGGCGTCCGCGCCGGGATCGACTCCGGACGGCCCAGCTGCCGGGCCACACAGCGGGCAGCCAGCGGACATTCCCCGCAGCGTGGCGCCGCCGGCGTGCAGACGAGCGCGCCCAGTTCCATCAGGGCTTGATTGAACGCGCCAACATCACGATGCGGAAGAATCTCCTCCGCCGCTCGCCACAGCCAGCGCCGCGCCTCTGGCTGACGAGGATCTTCGCTGCGGCCGAACAGCCGGCTCAAAACGCGCTGGGTATTCGCTTCCAGGATCGGCAAACGTCGATCGAAGGCCTGGGACAGAACGGCATTGCAGGTGTAGCGCCCCAGTCCGGGCAGACGTCCCAGAAGAACGGGATCCGCTGGAAATTGGCCGTTGTGCTGCGCCACGATTTCACGGGCCGCGCGGTGCAGATCACGGGCGCGTCGATAGTATCCGAGTCCTTCCCACAGCCGCAGCACCTCTTGTTCATCCGCGCCTGCGAGGGCTGCCACGGTGGGAAAAGCACGCAAGAATCGCTCGAAATAGGGGATGACCGTGGTGGCCAGCGTTTGCTGAAGCATAACCTCGCTGACCCAGATGCGATACGGATCACGATCGCGTCGCCAGGGTAGATCGCGTTGGTGACGACGGAACCAGGGGAGAAGACGACGAGCCAAGCTGCTGGGGCGGAAATCCGAAATCCGAAATCCGAGATCCGAAACATCTTTTCTTGTTTCGGAGTTCGATTTTCTGTTTTCAGATTTCTTTCGGATTTCGGATTTCGGATTTCGGATTTGTCGCATGGTGCGGTTAACCACCGCGGGGTCTTTTCATGTATTTTTCCAGAATACTCTTGGCAGCCTGCGAAGTATTGGCAGGCGCGGCAGGTTTGGAGGGCGGGGCCTTGTCCTTCTCCTGCTGCGACATTTGAGCGGCCACTTCCGGCGGCAAAGGCATCTCGTGAACAGTGCTGCCTTCGGGCACATCCGCATTACCGCTGGTAATCCCGGAGGCTCCGTCATCGTGCAGCGACAGCAGCATGGCAGCGATGTCGTCATCGTGGCTGGGATCGCTGGGCTTGCTGGCCGTTGCGGCGGCCGATGTCGCGGGAATCGGGGTTGTGGATCCCTCCTTGGCAGCGACCGGCGCGGTTGCGGTGGCCTTGGCGGGACGACCCGTCAGAACGGCCGCCTTGGTCGGCGGAGGCGGTGTCGGATGGTTCACCGGAGCCGTCGCTTCGATTGCCACCTTGAACAGCAGCGGACCAATCTTCAGCTGGTCACCTTCGTGCAGTTCGACTTCGCCCTTGACCGGAGTGTTGTTCACAAAAGTGCCGTTGGTGCTGTCGAAATCGCGCACAAAAGCTTTGCCTTCGCGTTGCAGAAGGGCACAATGGCGCTTGCTAATCATTGGGCTGGCGGGGCGGAGATGACACTGTGGATCGCGTCCGACGACGAACTGTGACAGTTTGATCTCCAAAACCTTTCCCTGGTTTGCTCCCGGCGTCAGCACGACCAGACTCAGTTTCATGAAACGACCTTTCTTCCCTTTGTCGAGAAATGCCGTTCCGGAGTCCGGATAATACGCCCGGGCGACGATCCGGCGGAAACGGCCCTACGTTGCGCCGTCCTCACTGTACACTGTACCTAGAATGGGCAAATCCACAATGGCGAAACCGAGCACATCCTATCCAGCTTCCGAGAGCAAGGTGAGATCTGAGATCGCTGGACCGGACCTCGCATCCTCTCGACCGACGGGTTGCCATGGGAGCGAAGTTGTTTGCACGCGAGCCGCGCTCCTCTGTGGACACCTCCCTGCGTCGCCACCCTTGCGGGTTGTCGATCCCTAACGCACCGATTGTACAATAAGTGGAGACGAAGAGAGACTCACTCATTGTACAGACCGAGGCCGCATTCATGCAACCAAAAAGAGACAGTCTGCATTGGTTTTTTTTCTTCCTGTTGATGACCTCCACTTTGGCCGGCTGTCGTCCGACTGCGGTTCCTCACGACAGCGAGGCGCCCCAGCGCCCGGGCGCCCAGCTGCGCCTCGCCTGTCCAACCGAGGCGACGGCGGCCTTGCTACGAAGTCGGGGGCGGTCCTGGGCGCAACATCAAGGCGTGAACATCGCCATTGAGATGTACGATCCCTCGAAGGATACTCAACCGCAAAGCCTGTCCTCGGAGCCGGCCGACGTGTGGATCATTTCCCCGGCCGACGTGCCGCGCTGGGCCGCGGACGGTCGGCTCGTGTCTTTGCCCCCAACTTACAAGGCCCTCGAAAATCCGCTGGCGTGGAGCGACTTTCTCCCCACCTGGCGCGAACAGCTGGTGCAGTGGGATGACAAAGCCTACGCTCTGCCGCTGATCGGCGAAGCGCCCTTGTGTTGCTATCGCGCCGACTTGCTCAAAGCCCCGGACCATGGCTCGGCGCTTGGGCGCTTGTTCGGCAAAGACCTCAATGGGCCTGTGACCTGGGAGCAGTTTGTCCAGCTCGCCGAGTATTTCCGGGACAAGGGAGTTGCCGGCAAGCCCGGTCCCAGCTTACCGCCGCTGCCGCGAGCCGACGCCGACCTCGACCGCCTCTTCTATACGGTGGCCGCCGGCTTTGCCCGGCGAGCCATCCGCCACGACGATGAGCGCGGTGCCTATCAGCCCGACGATGTGTTCTCGTTCCATTACAACTTCGAGACCGGCCAACCGCGCATCGATGCTCCGGGCTTTGTCCACGCCCTGAAACTGTTGCAGCGCCTACAAGCGTGCCGTCCCGCGGAGCCGGCAGACCATCCGGAAGAAGCGTTTCGAGAGGGCCGAGCCGTGTTGTGCTTGACCGATGCACCCTGGCTTGTGACGTTCCAGAAGACGTCGGCCCTGCGCGACAAGGTCGGCGTTTGCCGAGTACCCGGCAGCGAGCGTTACTTCGATTTCAAGACAGGACAGGAGCGACGGCCTTCGGGGGGAGTCAACTGGCTACCGTATCTGGGCGGCGCCGGCTGGTTGGCCGTGGTATCGAGTTCGAGCCGCCATCCGGATGCTGCCTTCGAGCTGCTGGCGGACCTGTCAGGGACAAAAACGAGTACGCAGATATTTTTAGGTTCTATAGGGCAAGGCGGTCCCACGCGCAGCAGCCAACTCTACCGCCATCGCTGGGACACGTTCGATCTCGACGAGAAGCAAACCATGCACCTGCGTGACGTGCTGGAAGAGACGCTACTGCACCGCAACTGGAAAAATCCTGTGTTGTGTCTGCGTACGCCCAGGCAAGCGGCGCACCGGGCTGTCCTCGTTCGTGCTCTGCGCGAAGCGCTATTGCAAGGCGCCGACGCCGAGAAGACTTTGCGGAACGTCGCCGAGGCGTGGCGGACACTCGACAGCGCACAGGGATTTGAGGAACACAAGGCCGACTATCGCCGCAGCCTGGGATTGCTGGCCAAGGAGTGAATGCACACGAGCAGAAACACGAAGGCCGCCGCGGCGGCAATGCCCACTCCCATGATCGCCAGAACCAACGGCAGACCGCTCGGTTCGTCCGGACCCACGGAGAGCCACAGTCTGAGCGCTTCGCTGAGCGATCGATCGTTGAGCCAGCGATCGGCGGCGTGACCGGCCAGCAAATGACCCAGTGGAAAAGCGGCGCTGAGCACCATCGACCAGATGCCCATGACCCGGCCGCGTACCAGATCGGCAGAGCCAAGCTGCATGATCGATTGGCTGGTTGGAAAGAACAAAAGCAAACCGCAGCCAAGAAACGCGCAACAACCCACAGCCAGGGGCAGCGAGCGCGCCATGGCCAGGCCCAACAGTGACGACGAAGCGAGGCAGACGCCGACGGCGAGAAACCAGCGCCGCAGCTGTGCCGTATGGAATGTGGCAACCAACAAGGACGCGAATCCCGCGCCGCCGCCGATGGCGCTGAGCATCCAGGCGTAAACATCGGTGCTGCCGTGCAAGCGCTGGTCTGCCACGGCCGGCAACAGCGACACGATCGGCCAGCCGAACAGCGACATTGCAGCGGACAATACTGTCAGGAAAATCAGCCGGGGATGGTGGCCCAGATAGCGGAATCCGGCCCATAAGGAATTCTTGTCGCTATTCTCACTAGCCCGGAGCGCAAGCGACGGGCGTTTCGGCCCGTCGCTTGCGCTCCGGGCTAGTGAGAGTGCAGAAGACGGTAGCTCCATCCAGGCCAGCGCCGCCAGCACGGCCACAAAGCTGAGACCGTTGAGCATGAAACACATGCCGGCGGCTACTTGTCCCATGTCCGCTCGAATCTTCGAGAAAAGAATGCCGCTAAGAATCGGCCCGAGCATGCGCGCCAGGTTGAAGAGCATGGAGTTCAAGGCGATGGCATTGGGCAGATCCTCGCGGCCCACCATGTCGATAACGAACGCCAGGCGGGCAGGCAAGTCGATGGCGTTGACGATGCCTGCCGCCGTAGCCACAGCCAGCAGAATCCAGGGCGTGACCTGCCCCAGCAGCACCAGCCCACCCAGCAACACGGCCAGCAGAAGCAGAGCCGCTTGCGTCAGAAAAATCAGCGTTCGTTTTGGCAGACGATCGGCGAGGCTGCCACCCCAGGCACCGAGTACGGCAGTGGGCAGCACTTGCATCGCTCCGACCAGGGCTGGCCATCGATTCTCGTGTGTCAACTCGTAGGCAAGCCACATCAGGGCGGCGCTCTGGGCCCATGAACCCGTCACGGACACGAATTGCCCGCAGAAATACAGCCGGTAGTTGCGATGCCGAAAGGCGCGGAAAGTATCCACTCGCCAGCGCGACAAAGATAGCGAATGATGGGAGGGAGAGGATGAAGTTGAGGCAGGCGCGGCTTGCTGAGACATACTGTTAGAGTAACTGCTCGCACTAGCGAATCAAGATGAGTTACGACCGCTCGCGTGCCGGATGTACTTTCTCGTAGAGCAGAGCCACGAACTGTTCCAGCATCTCGCGGTACTCGGTTGCAGCGATGGTTTGAACTTGCTGAAAGAGTCGGCGGCGGCGTTCGAGCTGCTGCACGAATCCCTCCACGCCGATCGCGTTCAAAGCGTCCAGGGATTCCTGAAGCGTCAGGAGTTCATCGACATCGCCGTCGGACAGCTGCTGGGCGCGTTCGCCGTTGCGTTCGATCCACGCGACCAACTCCGGCTGCATGGCTTTCTCGTACAGGCGGCGCAGCGGCGCCACACCGTTGGCCGGATGCGCCTCGTTCATGCGCGGCAGCAGTCGATCCAGGGGCATGGTGCGCAGCTCATTGACGGTCAGTCCCAGAGCGCGGGCGCAGGCGCCGATGGTGGCATTGCGAAGGCGGCGATGCTCACCCGGCAAAAGAATCTGCCGAACGGTGTGGCGATTGAGCCGGGTGATGCGCGCAAACTCCTCCTGATTCCAGCCGCGCTCCTGAACCAGCCGCGCAATCTTGTCGGCAAGGTCGTCGTTTTCGGAGGCGTGCCGGGCCGCGTCCATGAGAGCGATCCTATTTGGCTTTCCCCAGGTTCTGCCAAATCGTGATGGCGTTCTTGAGAGACATCGTCGTGAAATTGCCTGTGACGATATCAAGCTTGCCGGAGCCGAACACGTCGCCGATCGCGCAGGAAACGTGATCGCAGTTCTCTGCCTCCACGGTATGACGGGCAAAAACCCCCGGTGCCGTCTGCTCCAGCAGGATGACGGCATCCAGCTTCTGCTCGGTGCGTTGGTTGAAGCTCTCGGCCGGCAGAAAACAGGCGGCAACAATGTCGAGGTCGCCGTCGCCGTCGAGGTCGGCGGCCACCGCCCGGTGGGTGCCGTACATCGACGCCAGGTGGTGGTGCTCGAACTTCAGGCCGCCCTTGTTCTCCAGCCACTGGACGCTGTGGTACGGCTTGAGCAGGTACGGCTGGTCCAGCACGTCGCCGTTGGTGTAGAGCACATCGACCTTGCCGTCCCTGTTCAGGTCCACGAGCTGGATGCCGCTGGAGCCGTAGGCGGGGTGCGGGGCCGTGTAGAGGGCCTCCTTGCGGAAGCGGCCGCCGCCCTCGTTGAGGAAGGCCACGACCGTCTCGTGCTCCTGACTAATGAGGGTGATGAAGTCCGGCTTGCCGTCGCCGTTGAGGTCGATGACCGGGACGTGAATCGCCCCGTGGCGCGTGTCCACCGTGCGGCGCGC
>DATBHJ010000123.1:0-12382 GCA_036557565.1 Gemmataceae bacterium | reverse complement strand
GAGGGTTGGGGTGGGGGGACGCTCACCCCCCACCCCAACCCTCCCCCACAAGGGGGGAGGGAGAAACGTGTGTTGTCGGAGGATTATGATGCACGACTCTTGCTCCATCTCTCAAGTACGTTGATGGCACCCAGCATCGTGAACGACAATATCAGCAGCACGACAGCCAGGGCAGTCGCCTCGCCGTAAGCGAATTCCTCCAGACGGGCCACGATCAACACCGGGGCGATTTCCGTTTGAAACGGCTTGTTGCCCGCGATAAACACCACCGAGCCGTACTCGCCCAGAGCACGGGCAAAGGCCAGGGCGAAGCCGGTCAAGAGCGGTGGGACCAGGGGCGGCCACAGGACGAGGCGAAACGTTTGCCAGCGCGTGGCGCCGAGCGTGGAAGCCGCTTCTTCCAGCTCCGGCTCCAGTTCCTCCAGCACCGGCTGCACCGTCCGCACCACGAATGGAAAGCCGGTGAAGATCAGAACCAGCACGATGCCCAACCGCGAGTATGCTCCCTCGATGCCCAGCGGCACGAGATACTGACCGAGCCAACCGCTCGGCACGTACAGGCTCGAGTACACAAGTCCCGCCACCGCCGTCGGCAGCGCGAAGGGCAGATCCACAAGGGCATCGAACAAACGACGGAACGGGAACGAATAGCGCACCAGCACCCAGGCGACGAGCAAGCCGAGTATGACGTTGGCGCTCGCCGCTGCCAGCGATGCGCCGAAAGTCAGTGCATAGGCCGCGCGCGTGCGCTCGTTCCACACCGCGGCCCAGAACTGCCCCGGGCTGAGCGACGCAGCTTTGAGGAAGCATGCCGCCAGCGGGATCAGCACGAGCAGGCCGAGGTAACACACCGAGTAGCCAAGACTCAGTGAGAAGCCGGGCAACACGCGTCTGTTCAACGTTGCCACAGACCGTTCTCCTCATGCCGGTCGAGCACGATGCGCAGCTCCCGCCACAAATCCAGCTCCATGTCGATGAATGGCCCTTTGATTCCGTGACGCAATGCCACGCCATAGGCTGCTGTTGCTAGCTCAGCCAGGAACTCTTCCGCCACAGGTGCTGACTCCCCGCTCACTGCTACCATGATCCAATCCTCCCCTTGGTCTTGTCATTCACAGATTCATCGACTCGGTTTGTAGATGCTGTCGAAGACGGCCCCGTTAGCAAAGAACTTCTGCTGTGCATCATCCCAGCTCTCGGCGACTGCCGTGATCGGGAACAGTTTCAGCTCGGGCAACCTGGCGCTATACTGTTTCCGTACTTCCTCGTTGATGGGCCGATAGTAGTGCTTCGCCAGGATGTTCTGTGCCTCCTCGGTGTAGAGGAACTGCAAGTACGCCTCGGCGGCACCGCGCGTTCCTTTGCGATCGACATTGGCGTCCACCACGGCCACAAACGGCTCGGCCCGGATGCTCAGCGGCGGATACACGATTTCCAGTTCTCCCGGCGTCTCGGCGATCTCCAGGTGCGCCTCGTTCTCCCAGGTGAGGTGAACATCGCCGATCTTCTTTTGGGCAAAAGTCGTAGTCGAACCGCGCGCCCCGTTGTCGAGGACCGGCGTGTGCTGATACAGCTTGGTCACGAAATCGCGGGCATCCTCTTCCGAGCCACCACGCTCGCGAACAGCTCCCCATGCTGCCAGAAAACTGAGCCGGCCGTTGCCTGAGGTCTTCGGGTTCGGCGTTATGACTTCCACTCCGGCCTTCACGAGATCCGGCCAGTCCTTGATTTCCTTGGGATTGGCTTTGCGGACCACGAAAACAATGGTTGAGAAATACGCAAGTGAGCGGTTGGGCAGTCGCTCTTCCCAGTCGTCCTTGATAAGCCCCTTCTTCCGCAGCGCATCGGTATCCGACCACAGTGCTAGCGTGACGACATCGGCCTCCAGTCCGTCGATCACCGCTCGCGCCTGGCTGCCAGAGCTGGCGTGCGATTGCCGGATGACCACCTTCTGTCCGGTCTTCAGCTCGTAGTTCGGGCTGAATTTCTCATTCAAATCACGCCATAATTCGCGGGTCGGATCGTAAGAGACATTGAGTAATTCGACGCCATCCGTCTGTTCAGATCCACAACCCCAAATGCCTCCCATCGCCAGGGCAACAAGAACAAAAAGAGATCGCATCACTATCTTTTCCCACCGCATCGTGGTTCCTTTCCTTCGTTGGTCAATTCGGATTGCCTTTGGAACGACGCCGGCACATGGTCACACAGTTGCCGGTGTCGTTGAACTCGACCCATGTCATGTAGTTTCGCATCAGCAGGAGTCCGCGACCGCCGGCACGTTCCTGGTTTTCCGGAGTGAACGGATCGGCCACGTCTTCTGGATTGAAGCCCGGTCCTTGATCCTCGATTTCAGCGAGCAGGTAATCCGGCGTGAGCTGATAACGCAACTGCACTTCCTTCTTGGGATCGCCCTTGTGACCATGCTTGACGGCGTTGAGCAACGCCTCTTCCAGCGACAGACGAACGGCGAACTTTTCCTTGCTCGAATAACCGGCGTCATCCAGTATCTCGAGGATCTCCTCGATCGTAGGGGGGATTTCTTCTGAGTAGCGGAGGTTCAACGTGCGCCAGATGGTAGTTTGGCTGGGGCCGTGATTGTTGGCTTCGATGATAAAATTAGTAATCATTATACCCATATCGCGGCAAGTGGGGATTCGTCGCTCCAGTAACTCATCCCATCTTTGGGGGGCCTCGGAGCGCGTGGCTTTCCGAGGGTGTTCCGTGGGGTCTGCCTTAGTTAGCAAACAGCATGCCAAACTCCGATACGGCCGTTTTTCAGCGGAATAGGTGTTCGACTTGCTCGAGGCTGTGACATTTGCTAGGTTAGCCGTGATAGATCACAGAAATGCCGTCATATTTCACGGTAGAGCTATGAAACAGTATTCACAACTCTTGCTGGACGTCTGGCGCGAAGTCTGTCGCCACATCGAAATCGGGGAGTCCGTCGCCCGGGTCGCTCCGTTGATGGTTCGCCGATTACCCGTCGATCTTGTCCTCGTGCGACATCTCGACGTGCAGCGTTCATGGATTGATACGGTTGCCAGTGGGTTAGGACAGCCCGATCAGCCGCACCCTCCGACTCGAAGCGTCTGTTCTCCTGAGGATATGCAACGCCTCTTGATCTGGTGCAAGCAAGAGCAAATCCTGTGCGGCCCCGCGACGGCCATCAACGATCAGTTACCCGGCCTTGTTCCCACTGGCGTGCAGGGAGACGTACTCATTGGGCCGCTCAATGCGGCTGAAGGACCAGGGGGACTACTCCTTCTCGAAGCGCGCGCCGGTCATCATTTCAAACCGGAACACGAGGAATTGCTGCGCACGCTCCTCGAACCGTTTACCGTGGCCCTGGAGAATGACCGCCGCTTGCGCGAGCTGACGAGTTTACGTGAGGCCGTGGAGGCAGAGAACCGCTCTCTGTTGTCCCGACTCGGCCGGCATGACATCACAGACTCCATCGTCGGCGCAGAGACCGGCTTGCGCTCGGTGATGGAGCAGATTGAACTGGTTGCTCCCTCCGACGCGCCAGTTCTGGTATTGGGCGAGACAGGCACCGGAAAGGAAGTCGTTGCTCGGGCAATTCACAATCGATCGCGCCGCGCCTCAGGGCCGTTTCTGCGTGTCAATTGCGGCGCCATTCCTCCGGAACTGGTGGATTCGGAGCTGTTCGGCCATGAGCGCGGCAGTTTCACGGGCGCGGTCGGTGAGCGCAAGGGCTGGTTTGAGCGCGCCGACGGCGGCACTCTTTTTCTCGATGAATGCGGGGAGTTGCCGCTGGCGGCTCAGGTTCGGTTGTTGCGTATTCTGCAAGACGGATCGTTCGAGCGCGTGGGCGGCGAACGGTCGTTGCACGTCGATGTTCGCATGGTGGCCGCCACTCATCGTGACCTGCAAGCCCTGGTTTCCGAGGGCCGATTCCGCGCCGATTTGTGGTACCGGATTGCCGTTTTTCCCGTTCACTTGCCGCCTTTACGGTCCCGCCCCGGCGATATCCCGTCGCTGGCCGCGCACTTCGCTCTCCGGGCCGCCAAGCGCCTGGGGACCGCCCCCCTGGTGCCTACCGCGGAGGATATTCGCCTTCTCGTATCCTACCCGTGGCCTGGAAATGTGCGCGAGCTGGCCGCGGTTATCGAACGAGCGGCCATCCTTGGCGGAGGGGAGGGTCTTCAGATCGCCCAGGCGTTGGGAACAGTTCCCCCGCGCTCGCCGCAGCCGACTCTATCGAACATACCCGCCAACGCAGCAATTGTCGAAAAAGTCGGCATCGGCGAGACCGATGGGGTGACGTTGAATGCCGCCATGACACGACACATCGAGGCGGTCCTGCGGCGCACGCGCGGACGCATTGAGGGCACAGGAGGTGCGGCCGAGTTACTCGCCATTAATCCGCACACCCTTCGAGCCCGCATGCGCAAGCTGGGCATCAACTGGGGACGTTTCCGTTCGGATTCCTCAGTTCCACGAGACACTCCGATGAAGGAGTTCCACGCGTGAAGGGCGCATCACCGCCTGGGCGCGCTCGTAGGCCAACTGATAGACGTCCTGCCAGGGACAAGATTGACCCATCCATCCTTGCATCAGAACTACGGGACAGACCAGGAAAGTATCCGTCGCCGGGGCAGGGGCTGTTTCTGTCGAAAGGGGGGCAAATCCGACTTGGTGTTGAAGACGGTTGTGATGCATGGCCTGCTTCTTCTCCGACAAATAAACGTGGGCGTCGAATCACCAGTATCATTATAAATATACTCGTCTTTCTTCCATTTGGCAATCCTCTTTTTTTCTTCGATCCTGCGAACCGGTTCCGGACTGGCAAAATCGGTAGAATTGGGAAAGTCGAGACTAAACGATGCGGCACCCAAAATCACTGCTGGGAAGTCATGCAGGGTAATGGCGTACGACCATGGGCCTTACCTCAATGCTCTTTGGCCGAAGGCTTGCCTCCGATGAGGAAGGCGAGCAACGGGTCGGCGTATTCACGGGCATTCCTATGCTCGGACTGGATGCGCTGAGTTCGGCGGCTTATGGACCGGAGGCGGCCCTGACGCTGCTGATACCGTTGGGGGCAGCCGGTCTGTCGTACATCGGGCCGATTAGTACGCTCATCATCTTGCTGCTGCTGATTGTCTTTTTCTCTTATCGGCAAACGATCCAGGCTTATCCTCACGGCGGCGGGTCCTATACGGTCGCCAAAGACAATCTGGGAACGACGGCTGGCTTGCTTGCCGCCGCAGCTCTCATGCTGGATTACGTACTCACCGTGGCCGTCGGTATCTCGGCTGGAGCGGGCGCATTGATCTCGGCGATCCCCTCACTGCAACCATATACACTGCAAATCTGCCTGGCGATCCTCGCCTTCATAACGGTGGTCAACTTGCGCGGCATGCGTGAGTCGGGCCTGGCATTCGTTGTTCCTACGTACCTGTTCATCGTCGCGCTGTTCGGAGTGCTCGCCATCGGCACGGTCAAGTCGCTCCTGGCTGGCGGTCAGCCCGAGGCAGTTGAGGCGCCTGCAGCCTTGCCCGCGGCGGCGATGGCCGCGAACTGGTGGTTGGTGATACGGTCCTTTGCCAGTGGATGCACGGCCATGACGGGTGTTGAGGCCGTGAGTAACGGCGTCTCCGCCTTCCGTGAGCCGGCGGTCGGTCACGCCCGCAAGACCCTGACGGCGATCATTCTGGTGCTGGCCATCCTGCTGGCCGGCATTGCTTACCTGTGTAGGGCGTATGCGATTGGTGCAACGGAACCCGGCCAGTCTGGATACGACAGTATCCTCTCGCAGCTGACTGCAGCTGTCATCGGCCGGGGCTGGTTCTACTACGTCACCATCGGCGCCGTGCTGAGTGTCCTGGCACTCTCGGCCAACACGGGTTTCGCCGATTTTCCGCGCCTGTGCCGCGTGATTGCGATGGACGGCTTCTTGCCCAACAGCTTCGCCCACCGCGGACGGCGACTCGTCTACTCGCGTGGCATCCTCGTGCTGGCCGTTCTCTCCGCCGGGCTGCTGATCGCCTTCGGCGGCATCACCGACAATCTGATCCCCTTATTTGCCGTCGGGGCGTTCCTGGCGTTTACTCTCTCCCAGGCCGGCATGGTCGCACACTGGTGGAAGGAAGGTGGCCGACATGCAAGGCACTCGATCGTAATCAATGCTGTCGGTGCAGCCTGCACGGCTCTGACCCTGATTGTTGTGCTGGTTGCCAAGTTCAGCGAAGGCGCCTGGGTTATGTTGTTGCTCATCCCGGCGCTTTTGGTCTTGTTCCTCAGCGTGCGGACCCACTATCGGACTGTCAGCCGGGAGCTAGCCTGTACCGACCCGCTCGACGCCTGCGACTTGCAACCTCCTTTGATACTGCTGCCCATCCGAGGCTGGAGCGCCATAACGCGCAAAGCTTTGCGTTTCGCTCTGAAGATCTCGCCCGATGTTTATGCTCTGCACGTCGCCGACGATGAGAAGACCATGGCCGATCTGGAGGACACCTGGGAGCATCGCGTCCGCGAACCAGCCCTGGCGGCCGGGTTGATCCCGCCCAAATTGTTCATTGTCTATTCTCCTTACCGAAAGCTGTATGCTCCGCTCAAGCAGGTCATCTCGGACCTGCAACGCAAGCATCCTGAACGCGACGTTGCCGTGATCGTCCCAGAGCTGGTACCGACGCGCTGGTATCACTACCTGCTGCACAACCAGACGGCGACCGTCATCAAGGCGTACCTTCTGTTCAGCGGCTTCCGGCGAGTCGTTGTCATCAATGTCCCCTGGTATCTTGCTTGACCGGGGGCATGTTGGCTCGGTCAACTAGCTCGGTATACAATCTGCACAGGTTTCCTGTAGAGGGCTTTCCCGCATCGATGGGCTTCACATACAGGGAGTGCAAACCATGAAGCATGTAGTTATCCGGCAGTGCCCCGTTTGAGGTAGTATTCGCACGCATGCCGCCAGTTTGGCGGCTGCCTTGAAGCAAGAACCAGGCGTCGAAGTGTCGCTGGCGGACGGAAGCCGAGGCGAACTCACAGTCCTTGTCGATGGTCGCGAGGTGGCCAAGAAGGGCCTTCTCTTCAAGCCTTCCGTCGAGAAGGTTCTATCGGCCGTGCGCGAGGCCAACTCGGCGACGACCGAGGCGAGGTCCTGACAGGCTGATACGGACAGAACGGAGCGGGGCTGTAGAAGAGATAAAAGATTTGAATCTCGCTCGGCATCCAACTTGCGCAATCTGACGGAGGAGCCTCCATGCGGCCCTTGCTCGTTGTTGCGATCATTCTGTTGGGCTCTACGGCGAGGGCTGCGGACTATCCCAAGCCCATCGAAGCGGATGTGGTCCTCAAGGACTTCCGGTTCAGCACGGGCGAGTCCCGGGACCTGAAGATTCATTACCGTACGATCGGCCAGCCTCGACAGGACAAGACAGGCAAGGTCATCAATGCAGTCCTGATCGTGCACGGCACGACCGGCTCGGGCGCCCAGTTCGTGGGACCATCGTTCGCGGGGGAGTTGTTCGGAGAAGGCCAACTTCTGGATGCCGGGAAATATTACCTCATCCTTCCCGATGGCATTGGCCACGGGAAATCCTCCAAACCAAGCGATGGGTTGCACGCCAGGTTCCCGCGCTACGGTTACGAGGACATGATCCGCGCCCAGCACCGTCTCCTGACCGAAGAGCTGAAAGTTAATCACTTGCGACTGGTGATGGGCACCTCGATGGGCGGAATGCACACTTGGCTGTGGGGCCAGAGGTATCCCGATTTCATGGATGCTCTCATGCCACTGGCCAGCCTGCCGACGCAAATCTCCGGACGCAACCGACTGTGGCGTACATTGGCGGCCGACGCGATCCGGACCGATCCCCAGTGGAAAGAGGGCGAGTACACGACCCAGCCGCACGGCCTGAGGTTGGCAGCGGGGGTTTTGCAGCTGATGAGCAGCAGTCCCGTAGTTCGCCAGAGGCAGGGTCCGACCTTAAAGGAAGCAGAAACCGTGTTTGCGAAGGAGCTGACCGGACTGCTGGCGCGTCTGGACGCCAATGATACGCTGTACGCTCTGGAGAGTTCGCGGGATTACGATCCCGGCCCAGGTCTGGAGAAAATCGAGGCGCCGCTGCTGGCCATAAACTTCGCCGACGACCTCATCAACCCGCCAGAACTGGGCATCCTGGAGCGCGAGATCAAACGCGTGAAGAAGGGCCACGCCCTCGTCATCCCGGCGAGCAAGGAGACGGTCGGTCACGGAACGCACACCAGGGCCGCGGTCTGGAAAGAACACCTCGATAGGTTAATGAAACAAACCGAGCGATAGTGTCAGGACGAGAGACAGATGCTACTGCGCGATTAGAGTGTTGATTCCGAAGTTGCCGACAGTCTTTCTGGCTCGGTTACTTGGCTTTTTTGGCTGCCTTGGCCTTCGCTCGCTCCAGGTCAATCTCTGCTTCCAGGCGCCTGGCTCTGACCTTGAGGACCGAATGAGCCGGACCTCGTGCGCTCTGAAACCTGTCTTTAGCAATTTCCTCGTATTGCTTCAACAAGTCTACGGTGTTCTTGTAGACTGTGATACGATCCGCCTCCTTCTCAGCAGCATCCAGTTCCGCTTTGAGAACCAGCAGCTGTGCTTCTAAATAATCGTCAAACGATACTTGCCCTCGTTGGAACAGGGTGGTGAGTGCTTCAGCCATCTGCTTCAGAGTGGCAATCCGCTCCTTCTGGAGTTCCTTTATCGTCTTGGCTGGCACTTCTACCTGTGCTTTGACTGGCGGGAGCTCTTCAATCTGTTCCTTGCGTGGCGGGTTCGCCCTGTCCTGCGGGCTGGCAGGAGCCATCGGCAGAGTAGCTGCCAGGACGATCAGGATCAGTGCGGTCATCCTCATAGTGGACCTCCGAGAGCGGGCGACACCTTTTCTGCGATTTTCGGCTCTCTTTCGTGAAGTGTCAAGCACATCTCCAGGACAGTCACGCGAGTTGCTTCAAGCGGCATCGACACGCGAATCGCCGACGACCGAAATTTCCTTGATTCTTTCCACCAGAATCGGATGATATAAGCGGTGACTGATTTTCCCCCTACTCATCCACACGAGGTCTGCATCATGAAGGCCCATTCTCCGTTGCGCTGCGGCGTGGTACTCGCCGTCCTGCTCGCGGCGTCGTTTTCCGCTGGGGCGGCGGATTCCCAGCCGGATCGGGTCACGCACGCCAACTACAAGCAGGCGTTCCATTTCAGCAGCGATTTCCTCGGCCAGTTCGTCTACTCAACCAGCGTCGCCCCTCAGTGGATCGGCAAGACAGACGGCTTCTGGTACTCCTATCGCACCAGCCACGGCACCGACTACTGGCGCGTGAACCCGAGTTCGGCAACGAAGACTCCGCTCTTCGATCGCGCCAAGCTGGCCACACAACTCGCCGAGCTGACGCACATGCCAATCGACCCCATCCAGCTGCCGTTGACGCGAGAGAGTCTCAACGACGAAGGAACGAAGCTCAGATTCGTCGTGGGTGAGCTGCAATACGAATGGGACCTATCCGCCGAGAAGCTGACGAAGCTGGGCAAGGCGCCGACGGGACCGCGCGCTTTCGGAGAGGGCGGCGGACGGGGCTTCCGCCGCCTGGACGAGCAACAACTACAGCAGCTCCAGCGTGGTCGGCAGGGGCGATTCGGCCGTGGGGGCGGCCCGCCTGGCTCCGGTAACGATTCCCGCGATCCCCGTGTCTATTCACCCGATCGTGGTGCATATCTTTTCGTCCGTAATCACAATCTCTACCTCCTGGAAGGCAAGGAGAAGCCGGCAGAGAAAGTGATTCTGCCCTTGGGGCCGCCCAACGTTGCGAGCGTGGCCAGCTACGTGTGGATACTGTCCGGCGGTGCGTCCCGGCTGCGCGAGGTCAACGCCGTTCAACTCACGACCAACGGCTTACTGGACTACAGTTTCGGTTCGACCAGTGTCTTTGGTTCAGGCATGGACGATGGCCAGGATGGTCGGCCACGCGTGGAGTGGGCGCGCGATTCCAAGACGTTCTACGCCACGCGCACCGACTCGCGCGGCGTGCAGGATCTGTTCCTGGTCAATCCGCTGACCATGCCGCGCCCAACCCTCGAAAAATACAAGTATCCCATGCCCGGCGAGGACGCTGCTCGCCGAATGGAGTTGTTCGTCGGCGACCGCACCGCGAAGAAGCTCATCCACGTCAAGCCGAAGTGGAAAGACGAGTCATACACAGACCTCCACTGGGGCAAGACCTCGGGCGAGCTGCGCTTCCTGCGCCGCGACCGTCTCCAGCGCAACGTCGAGTTCTGCACCGTCAACACCAAGACCGGCGAGACGAAATGCCTGATTGTTGAGGGCTTCGAGAACGCCAATATCAATTTCCAACCCGCCTACTACCTCGAAGAAACCGACGAAATGATTTGGTGGTCGGAGCGGAGCGGCTGGGGACACTTCTATCTGTACGACCGCAACGGCAAGCTCAAGAATGCCATCAGCAGCGGTCTGTTCCGCGCCGGCAACATCGTGGCTGTGGATGCCAAGAAGCGACTGCTCTACTTCCGGGGCAACGGCCGCGAGGCGGACGATAATGTTTACTATCAGCATCTCTATTGTGTGAATCTGGACGGCACGGGGTTGACGCTTCTCGATCCCGGCGATGCCAATCATACTTCTTTTCTGTCATCGACCCGGCAATATGTGGTGGACAATTGGTCGCGAGTGGACGCTGCGCCGGTCAGTTATCTCCGCGACGCCACGGGCAAGGAGATCATGAAGCTGGAGAAGTGCGATCTATCTCGGCTGTACGAGATTGGATGGAAGATGCCCGAAACGTTTATCGTCAAGGCGGCCGACGGCGTCACGGATCTGTACGGCAACATGTGGAAGCCGTTCGATTTCAATGCCTCGAAGCGCTACCCGATTATTGTGCATTGCTACCCGGGTCCGCAGCAGGAGGGCGTGACGCACACATTCGCCGCCAGCTCCACAAACCAGCAGCTGGCGCAACTGGGATTCATCGTCATCCAGGTCGGCCACCGGGGCGGCGCACCGACTCGTTCCAAGGCCTACGGCAGCTACGGCTATCACAATTTGCGCGATTACGGTCTGTCGGATAAGAAGGCGGCCGTGGAGCAGCTCGCGGCACGGTGTCCGTTCATCGACATCGAGCGCGTGGGCATCTATGGGCACTCTGGCGGCGGCTTCATGTCGGCGGCGGCTTTGTTGCAAAAGCCGTACAACGAATTCTTCAAGGCCGCCGTTGCCTCGTCCGGCAATCACGACAACAACATCTACAACAACGGCTGGGCCGAGCGCTACCACGGCATGAAGCTGGTCACAAGTAAGAAGGAAGAGTCCAAGAACGCCACCGCGGCTCGCACGGCTGCGGACGCTGGCAACGACGGAGCAAACGGCAATGGCAACGGCTCCGCCGACAACGACGAAACGCGGAACGGGGAGACGGTCCAGCAGATGAAAAAAGACGCTGCCAAGGACGAATCGCACTACGAGATCAAGGTTCCCACCAACGCGGAGCTAGCGGCCAACCTCAAGGGGGCACTTCTGCTCGTTCATGGCGACATCGATAACAATGTGCATCCCGCCAATACGATGCGCCTGGTCGATGCGCTCATCAAGGCCAACAAGCGCTTCGACATGTTGATAATGCCCGGCCAGCGCCACGGCTACGGCGAGGCCACGTCGTACTTCAACCAGCGTCTGTGGGAGTTCTTTACTGATCACTTGCTCGGCGAGCGCCAGATCGGAGCGGACCTTTACGAGAAGCAGACGAGCGGCCAGCGCACGACATTCCCCGTACCCACGCCGCGGACGCAGGGACCGCGCCGTACTGGCGGTTGAGCGGAAGTGGGGACATCGTGGATTCGTTGTCGAAAAAACTACGATGTCCCCTTCTCCTGCTGAACGCAGCCTAACGGTTCTCTCCGCTGCGGATGAATTTCTTCTCGGTTCGGTCCCAGATCGCCTCCACGTGGAGCCGATTGAGATCTTCGGTGGCCCCCGGCTCGTTGGGACGACAGGGCAACCAGCCCTTGCCTGGCACGAGCCGGGCGTACCAGTTGAACTCCCGACACTCGGCCACACCCGGCCAGACGCCGGACCAGGTCATTCGATCATCAAGCGGCGGCTTCCTTCCGCAAGCGCAGGAGATGAGCTGCCCTCCGCAATAGGGGCACTGCTCGATATCGCAACCAGTTCTGTGATAGTCGCTCGGCTGCGCGCCACATCCCGGACATGGCTCCTTCTCCGCTGTCATGCCTGTGCTCCCTCCGGTTGTCGGCCGAACTTTGAGTCGCAGATGTTGTGAGAATATCTTGAGTCGGCCTCGCGATGCTGTCAATGAAAATCGGGGAGGGCGTGGACCTGAGGGTGCGTGCGCCGATTCTGGTAGTCTAATCCGC
>DATBHJ010000122.1:0-40868 GCA_036557565.1 Gemmataceae bacterium | reverse complement strand
ACGGCGGATGACGCCGCCATCCCTGGTCTCGGAGATCGTGGTCTTGTTGATCGGGCCGTAGGCGAACACGAATCGGTCATAGGCGCCACCCAGTTCCCGGCGCGCCTCGTTGCGTGCTGCTTCCGGCCAGCCTTCGTTCTGGCTTTGCAGCACGCGGCGGGCTTTGTCGCGCAGCCCAATCAGGACCGCAAGCCGCTGGCCGGTTAAGCCGTTGTAAGCGGTAAGCGTCTTGCCGCCGTAGATGACCGGCTCGGCCTGGCCGTCCACGATTTGCCGGATACCGCGATGATCGTCGATGAAGAAACTGCCCTCGGTGATGTGACGTGTAAGGGGAGGCGGAGTAAAGGGTGGCGGATTCGGGCGCTCGGCCTCGGTCTGCGTCACCTGCCGGACGCCTGCTAAAGCGGCGGGCGCGGCAAGCCGGCCGATCGCTTCATTTAACTGCTCACCCAGCTCGCCATTGCTTTCGACGCTGTATCCTTCGCCGTACAGTGTATCTTTGCGGCTCCATGTCCCTAACACCTGCTGCGGGTGCTTTAAGAAATACTTATTGACCGGCACCGTTGCCCCGTCGATTTCGAGCGGCTCAACCGACAGCCAGTCGGCATCGGCATGATGCGGCTCCTGGCCGGGCGCCCGCTTGCGAAAGAACACGATGTCGGTGACGACACGGGTGCCTTCGTTTTTGAAGGCGGTCGAGGGCAGGCGGATGGCGCCTAAAAAGTCGGCACGCTCGGCAAGATATTCCCGCGCGGCGGCGTTCTGGCGGTCCAAGGAGTAGTGTGAGGTCACCACGGCGAGGATGCCGCCGGGTTTTAGTGCGTCCACTGACTTGCACAGGAAATAATCGTGCAAGCTGAAGCGGTTGCCGCCCAGCTCCAGATTGATGTTGGCAAACGGCACGTTGCCGATCACGGCGTCGAGCAGGGGCAGGCGGGTATCGCGGAAATTCTCGATGCGGATGTCGGCCTGCGGATGCAGCAACCGGGCGATGCGGCCGGAGATGGCATCGAGTTCGACGCCGATGAAGCGCATCCCGTCCGGGGCGTAAGACATGAAGTTGCCGATACCGCATCCCGGCTCCAGCGCTACGGCATTGGCGGGTACGGCTAAACGGGCCAGCGCCTCGTGCATCGCCTGCATTACGACCGGCGATGTGAAAAACTGGCAGAACGTCGTTCGCCGGGCCGATTCATGTTCCTCCGGCGTCAGCAACTCGCGCAGCTCCTCGCCAATGCCCTGCCAGCCATCCTTATATGTGCCTGTCACCGGATCGGGAAAGATCGAAAGCGCTACCGGGCCAAAGCCCGGGAAACGGGCGAGCATTTTCGCTTCATCGTCATCGGGCCGGCAGCGCAGGCGTTCGAGTTTTTTCAGGGTGCGGATGGCGGCGAGGATGTCCTGGGCTTTGCCTTTTTCGCCGGCAGCGATCGGGACGATGTGCGGATGTCTGGCCGTAATTGGCCGGTTGAGGGTGGCAGCCGGCGCGGGTGCGTCGAGCTGCAAAGCGAGTTGCGTAGCGTTCATGGTTTCTCCTTCCGTGTCCGGCCCCGTCATTGGGGCCTCACGGCACGGAGAAGAATCGGCCCTAGCCGGAAGCGTTTGCGCCCCTGCAAGTGAAGGGGGCAGGGTCCCGCTGCAACTTGCAGGGTCCGGCGGGCCGATTACCGTGCCGTGCGAGGAATCCGGCGGGGGCGGATCGGAAGGAGCGTCGAAGCTGAACAGCTTCTGGCGCGGCTTTAGGCGGGCGGCGTGTGACGAAGGAACGCCATTGCTTCGTCGAGAAAAGCCTGCGCTTCCGTTTCGGAATCGGCTGGCAAACGATCCTGCAGGTCGGCCAACGCCAGCTCCATCGCCTCGCTGGCTATCTGCGTGTCGCTGCCCGGCCGGGTCGCCTGGAGTTCCTGAATCCATGCCTGGTGAAGGGCCTTCAGCTCGGCCGACAGGCGGTTCAGCGTCGGGAGGAGCTGCCGGTTCGTCTGGAGCTGGTCGTAGAGTTGCGGGCGCTGCTCCAGCAAGCTGAGGCAGATTGTCTTGTACATCATGGGCGTCTCCATCGGGGTCAGGGGAAATACGGTCTTCGGTCTCGGCATCATTGTCCGGGCGGGAAGAAAAGTCCAGCAATCGCTGCGTGAAAAGCGGCCTCCGTGCCATACGCCTCGAACCTTTCTTGAAGGTTGTCGCCGCAGCATTCCCGCTGTGGCGGAGGTGTGAAAGCAAGAGTCATGCCGTGGCCGAAGTGGGCGTTTTCGCTTTCGCTGGGAGTTGAGGTGTGGTTGGAAACGGGACCGGCGGATGAGAATCAGAACGATGGGCGGCAGCCTTGGGAATGCAAGGGAGGGAGAGGAAGGATAGCAGCCATTGGCGCTGGCTGTCGCCTCAGCGAGAGGGGCTGCCGCGTTCCTGTTCGATGGCTTCGATAGCCGAACGGATCTGACCTTCGGAGAGAACCCATTCCTCGTGAGGCAGCCGGCCCACCAGGCGAAATTTCACCATCTGGTAGACTGCCTGTGCCCGGTCGTCGTCACCAAGCACGTCGGCAGCGAGAGCCAATGCCAGTTGGGCAGGGCCACTGCCCCCAAAGCCCCAGTTGAACTCGGTACTGTGCTGGCGCAAATCATGGCGAGGATGGAGGCAGGTGCATTCGCCGTCCTCCTCGACATCGACGGCACAACCGTGTTGCGTTCGTCTTCCGTGATAGACCTTCATAAGCACGATGAATGGATATGCTGGATTTCGCAGGGGATAGCACGGGCAGGCTGGTTTGTCCAGCGGGTTGTAGACGTTATGACGAAGAGGGCGACAGTGTTTTGGCGACGGTCCTTAGTATCAAGCACAGCGTCCTCGGGTGCAGCGGCGCTTCAACGAACCCGCGCGACAGATAAAAGCGGTGGGCGTCCTGGGTGAGGGCGTGGACCAGGAGTGCTGCAACTCCGGCGACCTCCGCGACCTGTAAAACGCGCAGCACTGCATCGCGTAACAAGGCGCTTCCGAGCCCCCGGTGTTGGTGACGGCGGTCGATGCCGAGGCGGCCGAGCACCATGACCGGGATCGGGTCGGGCATATTGCGACGCAAAGCGGCAGGCGCTTCATCACGGATGATGCCGCCGGCAGCCAGGCAGTAATAGCCAATCACTGTCGCCCCCTGGCACACGACATAGGAGCATGATGCGCCTGAGCGGTCGTTCTTGAGCGCCTGGTTCTTCAGCCAGTCGTTCAGAGATGCGACGCCGCAATCGAAAGATGTCAGATCGTGCCGATGGGTTAAGCGTGCTGGAGGAGACAACCGCTCCTCGTTCATTCCCAGGGCGCTTTCGTCAACAGAAGGCGGCGTAGCCGGTCGGTCGCTGGCGGCGGCTGGTCGAGCAGTTGCTGGAACTTCCGGAACGAATCGTCATCCAGGGTGAAAAACCGCTGGCCAAGCAGCACCTCTTCCGCCTCTCGGCAGGCGGCGTCGAGCATGAAATCCGAGCGCGTCCTTCCCAGGCGCGATGCCGCTTGGTCGATGAGGTCGCGTTGCCGGGCCTTGGCGCGGATGCTGATGGTGACGGGAGTTTGGATGTGCCCTTCGTGCATAACAAAAAGCCTTTTGTATATCTACGATATTACAAAAACGTATAGCTGTTGTCCATACAAATCGGCTACCGGGAGCGTGCGGCATCTTCTTCGTAGCTTCTACCCGCGTTGCCATCGCCAGCGGCGGCCGTGTGCGAAGCCGGCCGGCGCGGCGGCACGCGGCCGCCGCCTGCCGGGTCAGGGGTATGCCGCTCTTTAGGTTTAGGAGCCAACACTCTCCAGAGATGGACTGCGGCCAGCGCCCCGCTGACAAGGACGGCGCCCAGGAGAGCGGCGTCGCTGACCGTCTGGAACACAACCCTCGCCTTGGTGGGCAGAATCGAGCCAGACGGATCGGCGAGGCGCTGCGCGACGAACTGAGCTTGCCGGAGTTGCTGTGTTCCCGGCGCGTGACCGACGCGCTGTTGCCAGCCGCCGCTCATGCGCGACCCTTCCCCGCCTGGCCGAGCGGGTGAAGCCGCCGATCCAGGCTTTCCAGCCCATCGGTGTAGTAGAGTATGGCCTGGCGGACGCCCTGGCGGATAGCCTGCTCCAGCTCCTGGCTGTACTGAGCCGGCATCTGGCGCAGTACCTCGGCGGTGCCGAAGCGCGTGGCCTCGTTCAACAACCGCTGATGCAGCACGGACGGCATGGCGGCGGTCCTTATGCGGCCTTACGCGCGTCGTGCGTGGCTTCCACCATCCAGGTGTGCGCCTGATCGAGCAGCTTGGCCAAAGGCAACAGGTCGTCTTCATCGAAGCTGTCGCTTTCCTTCCATTGCTCGCTCTGTTTGTAACTGCGGCGGGCGCTCAGGGTGAAAAACGGGCCGTTGGCGCTGGCATTGCTCCAGATCGTCACCGTGAGGTTGCGATTACGAATCTTGTGAACGGGCTTGGTTTTATCGGACATGGTTTGGCTCCTATTGCTAGAATTGATGATTAGTTATCACGCCTACCGGTGTGATTTTCCCCGCCAGTACAGCCAGAAACAGCGAGATAGATCGCTGCTCTTTTTTGTGGCTGGATCGCCGAGGCAACCATCAGGAAGCAAGAGCTGTGCCGTAGAGGTCAACCTACTGAAAAGTAGGGGAAACGTGCCCAACCGCAGACGCGGGGCTCGCGTACAGCCGGGCTGCATGGGCCAGAAATGGGGTGATACATTCAAGCACACGTCAGCCCAGCAATACGTGAAAGCTGACTAACGAAATTGCTTGCGCTAAACGCAGGGCTGGACTAAGCTTGGCTAACAGGAGGCTGCTTATGCAGATGTTGAATATCCATGATGCCAAAACGCATTTGTCACGGCTGATCCATCGTGCCATCGCGGGTGAGGAAATTGTCATAGGCAAAGCGGGCACCCCGCTGGTTACGCTTGTGCCATTCCGGACTAAGGCCGGAAAGAGGAAGGGCGGACAATGGCATGGTCGCGTGTTTGTCGCAGAGGATTTTGACGACTTGCCGGCGGAACTGGCAAGCGCTTTCCGTGGTGAGCAGCCTTGAACCTACTGCTCGATACGCACGCCGTTCTTTGGTGGCTCGATGATCCAGCCCGTCTGGCACCGCAGGCCAGAGCAGCGATTGAAGAGCCCGAAAACCTGGTGTTTGTTAGCGCAGCAGTTGCTTGGGAGATGAGCATTAAGCACGCAGCCGGCAAGCTCCGCTGTCCCGACGATCTTGAAAGCGTGATGGAGCAAAACAGCTTTCGGCCGTTGCCGGTGTCGATTCGCCACGCTCTCAATGCGGGGGCATTACCGCCGCATCACAACGATCCCTTTGACCGACTCCTCGTGGCACAGGCGCAGGCCGAAGGGCTGACGCTGGTGACGCGCGACCCTACCATGCCGGCCTACGGTGTCGCCATACTGGCGGCGTAGGAGCAAGTCGCAAGCGAGTTCATCCTGCCTTATCCTGCGGCAGCGGCAGCGCAGCGTTCGGTGAGTGACTTGAAAGATCATAGGAAAGACAGAAACATTAGAAAAACATGGCAAGTCGGGTCCAGTAAATGTTGTATCCGCTGCCCAGATTCCCTACGTCGCTGAGTGGAACGGCTTTGTTCGTCTGGACGTTGACCCATTCAAAACCGAACTTGACGTACTTGTTCATCCACCAATTCACACCCGCCATAAGCTGACTGATCTGCGTGGCATTTAGGAGCGGGTCGGCGAAACCGTCTGTCACCACTCCATGATTCAGCCACAGCTGCGAGTATTGCGCAGCGAGTTCCCAGGCGCCGATACCGTATTGGTGCTGGCTGACAATGAACGGTCGGTTCGGCGCGATCGCCGTATAGGTGGACAAGCCATCGGCATTGTAGCGCTCGCCCGTCAGAAAGTAGGAGAGATTCACATAATAGCCGTTGACCTGTTCCAGACCACGGACACCGGTGGCCGTGTTTTCCAGGTGGCGCTGCTGATAGGCATATTCAGCCAGAAAGCTGAACTGGCCGAACCAGAACAGCTGTGGCGCAACGCGGGTTTGTAAACCGTCGGTTATCATCGACGGCAGATATTGAAAAAACGGAACGCCGGTAGAGTTGAAGTAGGCGAAGTTCGTATTTGGCTCACCGCCGCCGATGATGAAGAGTGTCGAGTTGCCCTGGTCCAGGAGATACTGGTGCAATCCAGTTTCGACCATGATGCCGCAGCCGAGGCTGTCAAGGATGCCCTTGGAGCCTTTGAACGGGGTGAAGGCCAGGGCACCGATGTAATCGACGTTGCGACTGAGATCGGAGAAAGTGCCCTGGGCGGCGTTGAACACGCCCTGCTGGTACTGAATTTTGTTGTCGAAGAGGCGGCCCCATGCCATGACGCCCTCACGACGACGGCCGGCGATATTGGCCAGAAGCGAGAGCATCATGTTCGGGTCCCAGCCGGGCCAGATCGTTTGGTACTCAAGGAGAAAAGGCGTGACCATCCGCCCGAAGCGTACATTGAACTTGTCGTTGAGGCGGAAGTTGAGCCACAGGTCGAGGATGTTGAAGCTGCCCAGCGCTTCCTGAAAGGCGATCTGATAATCCCAGTCCTTGGTGATGTTGCCGAACAGATACATACGATCGAAAGGCAGGTTGAAGCCTTTCCAGGTCGTGTTGATATTGGCCTTGTCGTAGAAGGTGCCATCGAGGGCGACGAGGTTTTGAAGATTAACCGAGAATTTGCCATCGGGTGTCGAAAGGGAGGTATAGCCGCCGCCCGCGTTATAGCGGTAGCTTAACCTCATGGGAAAATTGTCGCCGATGCCGGGAATGGCTGGGCCTTCACCTCCCGGCAAACCCGCCGCTGGGTCGGCAACGTCTTCCCTCATAACGCCATCAGAGCTTCCGGAGTCACTGCTTATTGGCGACATGACGCCATCGTTTTGCGGAGGAGGCGAGGCAGGGCTGCTGAATCCTCGTAGGTCTGCATCGGGGGAAAACCAGTTCGGCGGGCGCTGATTGCTCCGCAGTTGCCCCAATTCCTGGCGGAGTTGCTGAATCTGCCGAAGCAATTCGTCCGTAGAAACGGAGGGCTGTTCAGCAGGGGAATTCGCAATCGGGTCGTCGCCGTAAGCCGGAACGATGGAAGCGAGCACCGCCATCAACGCCAAGCAGGTCGAGAGAATGGCCGAGCTAAACTGCGCGCCCGATTTTCTCGTCTTGCCCATCTTTTGCAAGCCCGTTGCCTTCCCTTCCTTGCTCGAACCGGGGCGGTGCTTTGCATCAGCCGAATAAATATCAGGCTGATGAAGCTCTTTCCTCGGACGAAACGGCTTTTCCTGATTAGCGGCGGGATCTACTTTTGCGCCAAGATCAGGTCAAGTCGGGAATCAAAGAAACCGACCGCTCTTCGCAAGAACTTCACCGACTGCCCGTGGGGCTTTTTAGCCAAGCACCGCATCTTTCGGAAACCAGTGGCGCGTGCGATTGCAAACGGCGCAGACCGAAAGCATGACCGGAACCTCAACGAGGACGCCGACCACTGTGGCCAGGGCAGCTCCGGAGCCAGGTCCGTACAAAGCGATGGCCGTGGCTACCGCCAACTCAAAGAAGTTACTGGCTCCGATCAGCGCGCCGGGTGCGGCCACGGAATAGGAAACACCCAGCAGTCGCATCAGGCCGTAGGTCAGCGAAGCGTTGAAGTAAACCTGAACCAGAATCGGCACGGCAATCAGGGCGACGTGCAGCGGATGATCGAGGATATTGTCGGCCTGAAAGGCGAAGATAAGCAGCAGCGTCGCCAGCAAGGCCGTCACGGCGACTGGTTGAAAACGCGGCAAGAAGGAATTGTCGAACCAGGCGCGTCCCCTGGCCCGCACCAGCAACCACCGCACCGTCGCCCCGACCGCCAACGGGACAACGATGAACACCACGACAGCAGCTAACAGGACGGTGAATGGCACCGTCAGCGCCGATGCCCCACTAACGAGCAATTGAACCAGCGGAGCAAACAGCACAAGCATGATGAGATCGTTGATCGAGACCTGCACCAGGGTGTAGGCCGGATCGCCGTCGGTCAGGTAACTCCAGACGAACACCATCGCAGTACACGGGGCGGCCGCCAAAATTATGACGCCGGCGGTGTATTGATCGCCCAGCTCCGCACCTATCCACGGCTGGAATAAGTGCTTGAAGAACAGCCAGCCCAGGATGGCCATGCTGAACGGCTTGACAATCCAGTTGACGAATAACGTGACCAGCAGGCCGCGCGGCCGCTTGCCTACATTTACCAGAGCAGCAAAGTCGATCTTCATCATCATCGGCACGATCATCAGCCAGATGAGCACGGCGATGGGGACGTTGATTTGGCTGCCGGAACCGAACTCCAGGCCGCGCAGCGAGGCGATGAATTCGGGCGCGATCCGGCCGAGCGCCACTCCCGCCACCATACACACGGCTACCCACACCGTCAGGTAGCGCTCGAAAGCGTTCATGCGCTTCTTTTCAGGGACGGCCGAAGGAGCCGCCACTACAGGGCTGGTTGCCGTACTCATTGCTGTGCTGGCCTCGTTGGTCATCCGCATTCACCAATCGAAAGGAATAGCCGGGATGCGATGTCGGCGTCCTCGTGGTAATAATCCACTAGCGACTCCTTTCCGGCGGCGCGCCGAGCGACGTGATACGCGGGCGGGCTTGCATCATGACGGCCAGCATTAGCCGCCCTATGTCGTCCCGCCGCTCGGCGTATTTGACGCCCTCGTAAGCCCCGCCGTCATAAATCTTGGGGTCAAGATACGGCATCGACACCCGCAGTGCGGACCCCTTGACGAGTGGACATTCGGCGTCGGCCTCGCCACACACCATCAGGGCAGCAAATCCCCGCTGAGGATTGGCCGGATCAGCGTAGTGCTTGGAGAACTCAAGTGCCTCATACACCGCATCGTCAGGCTTTCCCCAGCGGATGCGATAGATGGGATTCGCCGTCTGGGGATCGCCGCGCGTCGCTTCCTTGCCGGTCGGCTCGACCTCGACGCCGATGGCCTTAAGCGCGGCCACCGTGCGGGGGTTGCACGCCGACGGAGCCGTACCGCCGCTGTGAAAGCGAAGCCCTGGCATCCCGTAATAAGCGGCGGCGATGTTGCCCATCGTCGCCCCGAGCACACTTCGGCGCGTGTTGCCCGTGCAAACCACGATCACGTCAAGCCGCTGGCCCGGCCGGTAATTCTTAGCGATCCAATCTGCCAGCTTCCCACCGGCCAGCCGATGCGGCTCGTCGATCATGTCGAAGGATGTGGTAAGAAAATCAGCATGTTCTCTGACTTTCGGAAGTAGCCGGGTGCGGCTTTCCGGTACAGCGGCGTCCACTGCCTCTTTGATTTTCGCTGCACTGATCCGGCCATCCGCTCCGGCCAGTTTCTTAATTGTGTCGGATTCTATAAACCCTTCGACCTTGGAGAGCGCCAGTCCCCCATCCTTTCCCAAAGCCTTGGCCAAAGCTCCCTTGACCTGCTGATCGTTGGCAGGATCGGTGGCAGCTGCCGTTCCATACCGTTGCATGAGCCACAAGGACCGCACAAACGGCCCGGCATCGCTGCCCGCCGAAGGTACAGCTCCCAATGCCAAGGCGGCGATGAGTGACAGATCCATGATGAAAAACCCTCCTCATTTCGTGGCAGTGATGTTAACGCTCAGCAGATACGAAACAGCTTTTTTATCCGTCAACAAGCAGTAATCGGTCTGGTGCAGCAGGTGCTCGGTGAGCTGCGAAGACACGTTTCGCTCGGCGGAATTCTTGAAGCAACTACAGCACCTGTTGACAATGGCCGGATTCGAGGTAGCCGGGCGACTCATCAACCATGACCAGGTCGAAATCGTTGGCCAGGGTGTTGTCGAGTGTGAGGCGAACAGAGAAACAAGCTGGCGCGTCTGCTCCCCTTTCATGCAAGCGGCTTGGCTGGGGCTAACGAAGGCACCGGCTACATCTTGCTCTGTTACTTCGGCTGCAAAAGCGCCCGTCACCGCGCCGTTAGGTGCGATGGCGAGGGCGAGCGGCAGCCGCGAGCAGCCGACGCCATAGCGGTCCACCACCGTTTTCATGGCCGGATCGTTAACACGGATATTCACTGCTCTCGCCTGGCCTGGATGTTGCGCCAGTGCCGCTTCCAAGGTTTGCCACATCGTTAACCTTGCTTCGTCGTTGTCGTCGTGAAACATCGCGAAGACATATTCATTTCCGCATTGCGCAGGCGGGGCAGACTGGCTGGTCCCGTGAGGGTCAACCAGAACGATGGTCTGTTTCAACACCGCGCTTATCGCCAGCAGTGCCGAGGTTATGCCGATGAGAATACTGGTCTGCCATCTCATGCCGTTTTCTCCTTCTCTTCCATGAAAAGGGTGGGCTAATGGTCGTTCATGACTCGTCGCAACGGTCCTCCACCAGGCACAATCCCCGATCAAGAAGGTCGGTCACGCACGGATTGACGACCCGATAATAGACGCTGGTGCCTTGGCGGCGTGTGCCGAGGATGCGTCGATCCAGCAGGCGCTGCAACTGGTTGGAGACAGCCTGCGCTTTCATCCCCAGGACCTCCGCTAAGCCGGTGACGCAAAGCTCGCCGTGGCAAACCAAGGCGTGGAGCAGGCGCAAGCGCGTGTCATTGGCCAGCACCTTAAACAGACTCATCAATTCTCCAGCCCTGGCGGGCGAGAGGATTGGGCCCGCGTCCGAAGCGGTATCGCAGCGGCGACAGGCCGGGTCATTTTTGCTTTTCGGGGCAGTCCGGGTCGAAGGCATGGCAGGCGTCTCCTTGTTCGTGTATTACACTAAGAAGTGTAACTGTGGAAAGCAAGAGCAGATTCGAGAGCCAAGGTTGAGAAGTGACAATTACATTGGAGAGCGCATCCAGGTTATCTGCTCTCCACGCATGTGCCCCGTGATAATCTCGCAGTTGCTCCTTCTCGACTGACTCTGGGTGGCGAAGAATAGGCAGGATGCCAGGGTGGAGACAAGCAGGCTCCCCGAAACACGATGACGGTTGCTTTCCCACCGTTGTCCGGCCAAGAAGCCAGCTATGCCATTGTCGCAACTACGTGCTTTGCCGTCCGCCTCGATTCAGGCTCTGCTCCCCGCCCGGCCGTTATTCCTGCCGGCGTTTTGAGCTACGGATCGTGTCCTGAATGCCTCCTTGAATTCGTCCCAACCGTTGATCCCCTGCTCGGCCAATTGCGGGTAGTGCGCCTCGATCCGCGCGCGGATGGTGTTTATCGTCTTCTCCATGATCTGCCGGCCGCGTTCGCGGGACACGCGCGGCCGCTGAATCCCGGCGGCCTCGCGGGCCATCGGCAACTCGCCGGTCTCCAGAATGCGCTCGATCATCCATGCCGCCGTGTCTCGCTGCTGCGTCGGGAGATCTGGGATAACACTTCGCACTACTTCCAGCAGATCGCGGTTGATGGCCGCAGTTTCGGGGCGCGGCGCCGTGCGGTCTACCCAACTGGGTTCCGCCGCATCCTCGTCACGCTTGTGGATTGACCGCGTGCGGGTCTCCACCCGCTTGTAGGTTTTTTTCTCCTTGGGCGTCACCAGCAAGGAATTGGTGATAGCCCTGGCCAGGTAGGTGGTGAAAGCGTCCACGCCGCTGAGTTTGTAGTCATATTGCAGGATAGCGTTCATGACGCCGCCGACGGCACCAGCGCCGGTCAAGGCGGTGGAATAGACTTCATCGACGGTAAAGCCGCGCAGGTGCTTCCTCTCCTGGATGGTGTCGGCGATGACGGTCGTGATCCAGGCTTGATTGACGAGCGCCAGGGTGTTGACCAGCGTGCAGATGCCAGGGTCATCGAGCATCTCTTTCTTCGATAATCTCCGGTGGGCCTTTTTGGCATGGTGGAGTCGCGACAGCAGGGCGTCGTTGACGCGATTCAGCTCGGCGCTGCTAAGTTTCCGCTGCACCGTGCGAACCGCTTGTTCGATGCGCTCGGCCGAATACGCCCTCCCGTCAAACACGAAGCTGTGGAATACCTCGCTGTCCGGCATCGATGCCGTTAATTTTCTGCCATGCTTCTTCATGGCGCGGACAGTAAAGAAAGATTTACGACTTGTATAGTATTATTTTCGAGATATTGTTCAGAGCCTGCGGAGAGATAGTACCGGGGAGGGGTGGCCGCGAAATGTAGCGAGTCCCGCAAACAGTCTGTGATCGGTTACTTTGGCAATTGAACAGTTACCGGCGTTCTGGTAGGTCATGGATCATGAAAGACGCCGATGCACCACTGGTTGCACTGCTGGCTAAGTCGATCGCCGTTCTATGCGTGCGCAACACATTCCTGGAAGATTTGCATAGCGGCATCACGCCGTCTTCCCAAAGCGGCGATTATTCGGACGTAAAAGTGGTAACGCCCGATGGAGAAATCCCTTGGCACAAGCTGTCCCGCCTCAGCGACGAAGAAATGAAGCGCTTGATGAAAGAGATCGTCGATAAAATCTACACCTTCCTCTGCCGGCAGGAGGAGCCAGAATTCCTGAAAGCATTCCTTCGGATGGGAGAGATGTACGCCGCCCGCTGGGACGAGCCGCGAATGGAGGATAGGTTCATCCTGCCGGGCAAACGCCCCCGAAGGAAACGGCCCAAGGGAGGTCGGTAGTCTCAGCCCCCCTGCGACCGCCGATCAGTTTGAATCGCAGTCGTGCCAGGCGCGGTTTTGAAGGGTAAGTGAACCGGTGCTGATTCCTTTGGAAATCGTGCGCCGGTGGTTTGGACTTCAACAGGTTGCACAGATTGACCTGCCCCTTTGGTCGAGAGGATCGGAGCACGCTGGTTGAACTGAGTCATCAGCCAATCGGTACTTTTCCCGAGCCCCGGATATGCCAGATGGCTCGGTCGATGCGGCATGACGTTTGCGCCTTTCCCCTTGAAAATCCAGCGTTTCCAACACAAAGATATGGATGCAACTCAGGGCCCGGGCGATGCGGGCAAAGTGGTCGTCCCGGCTGGCGAGGGCACGCAGGGGCGCGCTCTGGTCAACACCGTACATGACCTCACGTCACGAAGCATCGGCTTCAAGGTACTGACCGGCCAGGGAGCCAGCGTCGATACCACGACGCCCAATGGAAAGCTGGTCTTCACTATCTTTGTCGGACTCGCCGAGTTCGGTCGCGAGCTAATCGTCGAGCGAACGCTGGCGGGTATGGAGGCCGCTCGCGCCAGAGGACGCTGCAACTGCCGGCCCCCGAAGATGAGCGCCGCCAAACTGCGGCTGGCAATGGCGGCGATGGGCCAGCCGGAAACATTCATCGGCGACCTCTGCGCGGATCTGGGCATTACGCGGCAGACGCTCTACCGGCACGTCGGTCCGAAAGGCGGCTTGCGGCCGGATGGACAGAAGCTCCTGGCGGCGGGCAAGCAAATGACCAGCCAGGCGGCCTGAAAGCAGGCAATGTTTTGGGGCATTATGCCTACCCGGCTCGAATCATCTTTCTGATCCTGCGGAGGAATGGTGTTCCGGCAGCGATTACCGCCACGCCGGAACTCCCGGTGTGGAAACGCACTCTTGCGCGAGTATCCCTGGCGGGAATCGAACCCGCAGGCAACTAGACTGACAATCTTCTTAGCCCGTTTCTGCTTGCAGCTGCTACGGGACGGGGGAGGTCAGACGTTCGCCGCAATAGCCCGCCGGGCTTTCTGCCCGGAAAGATTGCCCATCGTTAACGCGTTGTCTTCCCGCCGGTTGGGACAGGGATAATCGGCCTCTTCTCGCCTCCTGTCGAAATGATCGGTTACTCGCCGCAGCAAGGACACACTTGCGGAACGAGCACCGTCAGCGTCGCCGAGTATTTCGTGGATTGATACTTCTCTCCACTTTCCTTCGGCTCCAGATGGTGGGCGACGACAAGATAGTAATTGCCCTCCGTCGGCGTGAAACTGGCTCGGCCTTGCTTGTCCGTCTTGCGCTCGTAGCGCGGATCGAAGCTCTCCGTCAACGTGGCGCCGCGCGGGATGAACGACACCTGTGCTCCCACTAGCGGCTTGCCTTTGTACAGTAACTTCACCTGGATCGGTGTGTCCGGTCCCATCGGCGTCACTGGGCTGGACTCCGGCACCAGCTCCAAGGGATGGCCCAGGGGTTTATCGAACCCGGGATTGTCGCGCGAAACGTTATCCAGGCTCTTGCTGACCACGAAATAGGTTTTGGCACTTTTGAGAGAGCGCTGGGGAGCGTAGCTGACCACCTTGTCGGAAGTGTGCGCAACCAGATACAGCCCCGGTCGCGCACCGGCGAACCGCGCCGTCCAGTAACCTTCCTTGGGCGTGTATCCCGTATCCGTCAGACGATCCTTGAGGTCGTAATGCTTGCCATCGGGCGCCACAACGGTCAGCGTGCAGCCCTCCAGGTCGATCTTGCTGGCGAGTTTGAAATCGCGGTGATCGTTGCCGTGGTTGCCCAGCATCAGGTCGATGTGGACGTAGTCGCCGACCCGGACCACGTTGGCGTTGGTTTGCACCCAGGTATCGTGAGCGGGCAGAGCCGCCGCAAGTACGAACACGATTACAGCAGCGAGAAAGTGTTTCGCCATCGATGATTCCTCCATTTAGGACAACATAAAGTCAACAAACGATGCCAGAGGTCTCAAAAATCACTGCCGAGCACTTCTCCTCCCGAGCGCGTGGCCAGCGCCCGCCAGGTGTATAACGAGATACCGTTGCTGGTGAAGTGGATGGAGCCGTCGCACAGCATCAAGTTGACGCCGTTAGTGTGCATGCTGCGCGCGGCTTTCAGGCCATAGTTGTTGGCGGTGTTGAGGCAGTCAAAACTGGAAGTATTGGGCGTGAAGTAGTGGTTGTAAGCCGTCGCCCAATAACCGCCGTTGATCCAGCTGTTGCCGGGATGTGTTCCATCGGTGGGGCCGCTGCCGCACGCGCCCGGCGTCGTGAGCGTGCTGCCGCTCAGCATGATCGCCTCTCGGCGGACATCCTTTCCGCCGGTCTGACCGTCGCCGAGCAACGCCTCGCTCAGACAGGCGGTGTTGGAAGTACCGTCGGTGATGTCGGTGATGCGGACGGGATGCGTCAGGAGGAAAACACCATCGCCGGTGACGTAGTCGCCGTCGTAGACCCCGGCGGCGCTCATGCCGGTGCCGACGTTACAGTAGTAGTTGCTGGCACCATAGGGGACGCCGGGCACTTTCGGGCTGACGCCGTCGCTGGGGCAGAGAAAGAGTTTCACCGTGAACGCCGCCGCCGCTGCGTTGACTCCCGAGTAAGTCAGATCGCCGGAGCCGGCAGGAGGATGGAAGTTCACGAGGTTCTGCAAATTCGTCTGTTCGACGAAGGGTAGGATATGAGCCTGGGCTGAGAAGGGCGCCGGCCAGGGGTCGCGGGCGCCTGGGAATGAGCCAAGGGTGTCGTTGTAGTTATGCAGGGCCAAGCCCAGCTGCTTGAGGTTGTTGGTGCATTGCGTGCGGGAGGCGGCCTCCCGCACCTTCTGCACGGCCGGCAGCAACAGGCCTATGAGGATGGCGATGATGGCGATCACCACCAGCAATTCAATGAGCGTAAAACCACGGCGGATTCTCACGAGATGATCCTTTCATTGTGCGCGCAGTTTCCCTAGGAGATCTAGTCTGTCCGAATCGATGACGGCGCAGGGCGAACCCCACGCGCGGCATCGAAGCGCGATGTTTTCGCGGGCATGCGGATCGGTAGGGCTACCGTTGCAGCCTGTAGATACAGAGCGTGTTGCTGGTCAGGCGGTAGAGCCAACCCTACAGTGGGATCAGACGAAGTGCAGCCGTGGAGGAGGAAAGGGAGGAGCCATCGACAAACCAGAGGCGCGAATATCCGTGAGGGAGAGTAGCGAAGGGGGCGGGCAGTCCGGAGACCAGGCGGCAGAGCGATAGACGGGCAGGACGGCACCGAAGCTAACCCACAGCGTCTCAAATCCCTGGCATCGCCAGACCGTCACGACGGAACCCCAACGTACGCCTCCGCCCTGAGAGACAGGTTGCTGAGCGCCGGGTTTCGATTCGGTCTGACAGCAGGAGGGACCCCCTTCCTGCTTCTGGCAGCAACACTTCGTTGCTGTCGCCGCTACGCCGCCGTCGCGGTCACGCAGCTTGACGGTGTTCCAGCCGCGCGCAGCGGTCTGGCTGGTAGGAAGCGCGATGGGTTTCTCGGCATAGGCCGGTGGTTGGACATTATGAGCGTCGGCCCAGGCCCAACGCTCCTCCGGCGTGAAACAACAACAACTCGTCCAGCATTGCTCCGCTGTCCGACAGCCACAGGCATGATCCTGACAGGGGAATGGCTGGCTGGTGTCCTTGTGAACGGCAGCAGGCAAGGGGATTTCGAGTGCGACGAGCAGATAGGCAAGAGTCACGCCCGCGACAAAAAGGCGGTATCGCAAGGTTCGCCAGAACTGGGTCCGCAACAGAAAACGCATGGCGAGAACACTCTGCTAGTGCGCGGATAGCATAAACCATATCTTATGAACGGCCTGCACCGCTGTCGAGTGCGGCACCGCCTTTCTTCGTGCTCACTTCGGATGCGGAGGAAGCAGGAACTTTCGTGGATTGATGCTAGTCCGCCTGGCTTGCTCGCAGTTACCTTTGGTGGTGAATTCTTTTCCTTGAAATAAAGCCGATTCTTCATGGTGGCGGCTCGGTTTTGTCCATTTGTCATTTTGTCGAACGGCCTTCCATCCTGGCCAGTTGAGTAAGCAACGCCGTATCGCGACGAAACGGCGCATCGCCGATATTGACCCAGGTAATTGTGCCGGCTCGGTCGATTAGAAAGGTCCCGTGGCGGAGCTGGCCCGCCTTGAGAACCTGATAAGCGTGTGCCACCTTATTTGCGAGGTCCGACAAAACCAGGAAGTCGAACCGGCCGTATTGCTGGACCTGTTGCCGCGTCAGTTCCGGAGGGTCGGCGCTGAGGGCAACCACTCGTGCGCCAGTTTCGCGGAAGAGCGGCAGATCCTTGTTGACATCACGAAGCTGCCGAACACAATTCGGGCAGTGATAGCCGTAGTAGAAGATCAAGACCAGCGAACAGCCAGCGCGCAATTCCTTGAGGTTCCAGATTCTGCTGTCGGTGTCGGCAAGCGCGAAATCGGGCGCCTTCCGACCCAGGAGCGGGTGGTCGTGGCTGGGAATCCAATCGGGGTAGGCAAGGATTTCCTGAAGCGAGGGCATCGGCGCACCCGGATAGGAGTCGTTGCCTTGACCGCTCCGGGATGGTTGCGTCTCCGCGCTTTCTGCTATTTTTTCCCTCATGCCAGTGAGCAGGCCCAGTCCGGCAGCCAGCAAAACCAGCAACAGAGCAACTTGGCCTGGACCTACCTCGAATCGACGGCTTTGGGCCGGTGAGGAGGGAATCGAGGTGTGCTGAGGAATCTCCATCATCGGATTTCTCCTTTTTGCCCTCTTAGACGTTACGGGAACTGAACGGGAACGTTGTTCTGCCAGTTCCAA
Organism: Gemmataceae bacterium; assembly: GCA_036557565.1. Lineage (GTDB taxonomy): Bacteria > Planctomycetota > Planctomycetia > Gemmatales > Gemmataceae > JAJPHU01. The sequence goes on along the minus strand of DATBHJ010000122.1, from coordinate 23,434 downwards.
ACGTACTGATTGTTCGTGAGCCAGCCGTTATCGAGCAGTTGCACGTGACCGTCGGCGAACAGCACCACATTGCCGCCCGTATGGGGCGAACTTAAGGCTTGGTCGAATTGACCTTGCGGGACTTGAGTATCCGCCATGCTACCGGATTTAAGCGGTTGGATGCAGTCATACCACGGCGTCGGGCCGACGGCATAGTCTTGCGGATTACAGGCTAGGTGAGCCACCATTACCGTATTAGAGGAGCCGTTGGCATTGGCGATTACTCCCAGAGAATTGCCCACAGGCGCACCAAACAGCACGGCGGTGCTTTGCTGCACGTAGTTGTAATCGGTCAGTCCATTTCCCCGTATGCCACGGCTAGGACAGAGCAAAAGATTGAGCAGAACCTTGCCGTTATTGACGGGGATGAGCGACGCCGTGCCCCCCGCGTTCCCTTGTTCTCCATTTCCTTGGAGGCTTCCATTGCCGCCGCTAATCGCTGTTTTGACCACGTTTTGCTGTTCAAAATAGGGCAGTGTTTGCAGAATCCAGCAGGTGTTCGGATAGGGATAGGGAGGCGCTGTCGCGGAATTGTCGCTCGGAAAGAACCCGAAAACGCCGTGGAAATTCTGGCAAGCGGTCCCGATTTGTTTGAGGTTGTTACAGCATTGGGCGCGACTGGCCGCCTCGCGCACCTTCTGCACGGCCGGCAGCAGCAGGCCAATCAGAATGGCGATGATGGCGATGACCACCAGCAGCTCGATCAGTGTGAATGCACTCCGAAAGGTTGAGAAACGCATTGGGGTGTCCTCCAAAGTGAACAACGGCGGGCTGTCTTTGTCCAGCCTAACCAATGAATTAGGCTATCCTAATCGTTGGATTAGACAAGACGAAATACTTCGGGCATCGACATTCATTCGTTGCGCAAGACGGCCATCAATGATGCCACCCGCAACGGGGCGACGATGTACGAAGTGCGCGAATTCGCAGCCATGCCGACATCCGCACAACCGAACTGTATTGTGTCCGCAAAGTGTGCGTCCGGCGAACACCGTGCTTGACAGCCGTGGTAGTGTAATCCTGACGCGCGAGGCTAATGCGACGCTAGAGCGACGCTCCCTCAGCCAAGGAATGGGAAAATTCGCGCGCCGCGACGGTCATTTCTGGGCACAATAAATAAGACGGTTCTTGTCCGCCCTCTTGCCAGGAGCGCCACCATGTCCGGACCTTCTCGGACCTTGCTGTCGTATTTGCATCGGTTCGCCGCGCCGCCGCTTTCCGATACTAAACTGCTGGCACGTTGGCGAGACCAACGTGATGAAGACGCCTTCGCCTGCCTGATGGCACGGCATGGTCCGATGGTCCTGGGCGTCTGCCGCCGCATCCTCGGCGACGTGCAGGACGCCGAGGATGCGTTTCAAGCGACCTTTCTGGTGTTGGCACGCAAAGTGGCGCAGCTGCGTCGCCCTGAAGCGCTTGTGAGCTTCCTATACGGCGTCGCTGTGCGTTTGGCGCGTAAAGCCCACGCCTCAGCCAAGTGTCGAAAGATGGATCAGCCATCTGCGGAGACGCCGGAGCCGGTCGATCCACGTCCGCAGCCGTTGGATGTGCTGACTGGCCGCGAACTGCTGGCGTTTCTCGATGCGGAGATCGCGAGGTTGCCGGAGACGTATCGGCTGCCGTTGCTGTTGTGCCTGCTGCAAGGAAAGACGGTCGAGGAGGCGGCGCGACAACTTGACTGTAGCATTGGCTCGTTGCGCGGCCGCCTGGAGCGAGGCCGCGAGCAACTGCGGCGACGCCTAAGCCGTCGAGGTCTGGGGCTTTCCGTCGGTGCCATTGCCTTGTTGGCGCCGGCCGTGGTGCCGGAGAAACTGCTGGCCGAATCGCTGCGTCATCTGAGCGGACCTGTGCCTGCCGCCGTCAGCGCACTTGCCGGAGAGATGATGCCGGCGGTGAATTTGAAGACCCTCGGCCTGGCTCTGGCCCTTGTGACTGCGGTTGGCCTTGGGGCTGGGCTTTCATTGCAAAGCACTCCGGCGCCGCAAACACCCGTGGCATCCGTCCCGGCCGAGCCGCAGACGCAGGCCAAGGCCGAGCCGCGCCGTGATCGCTACGGGGATCCGCTGCCGCCCGGCGCGCTGACGCGCCTCGGCACCATCCGCTTGCGTCACGGCGGTCACGTGAAGTCGGTGGCCTTCACCCCAGACGGCAAGTCGGTTGTCTCCGGCGGATTCGATGGTTGGGCCGTCTTGTGGGACGTACGAACCGGCAAGCGATTGCGGCAGTTTCGTGGAGGCACTATTCAGTCCGTAGCCGTCGATCCCGAAGGGAAACGCCTTGCCTTGCCGAATTATAACGATGGCAAGATCATCCTCTACGAGTTGGCGACGGGCAAGGAGTTAGCGACCTGTCCAGGACATCGCGGCGGCACCGGAGTCGTTGTCTTTTCTCCGTACGGCAAATGGTTGGCATCGGCCGGCAAGATCCAACGACTCGGTGGCAAGGACAAACGAATCCGCGTGTGGGACGCGGCCACGCTTCGGGAGGTTCGTTCCTGGCAGGTGGAAGGTGACTGGGTGTATCAGTTACAATTCACCCCGAATGGCAAGGGCTTGGCTTCGGTCCTCGCTTCGGAAGACAAGGAATGGGAGTTCCGCTTTTGGGACGCGGCCACGGGAGAGGAACAACCGCTCCGCGGAGCGCTAGCCGATGTGCGGGTGGGGGCCTTCTGCTTTTCCGCCGACGGAAAAACTCTACTCACAGGCAGCAACGCCGAAACCGGAGGATTGCTGCAACTCTGGGACCTGGCTACCGGCAAGGAGGTTCGCACCGTCGCCGCGCGCATCGAAGGAGGGATTAAACAGGTCGCCTTGGCGCCAGACGGCAAGAGCGCGTGGGCGATTACATGGTACTGGCCCGGTAATCACAAGCCGCAGCAATGGGACTTATCCACCGGCAAGCAGCTCCTTAGTCTAGCCCATCCGTCGTATATAACACAGATCGAGGACTTCGCCCTCTCTCCCGACGGCAAATGCCTGGCCACCGGCACTTACAGCCACGATGTCTTTTTGTGGGACACGACGACGGGCCGGAGGTCGTCGGATTTCGTAGGGCATCGCGATCTCGCTACGGCCGCCGCCTTCACTCCCGACGGACAGCATCTGTGGACTGGCGGCTGCGACAAAACAATCCGCTACTGGTCGGCGGCCTCCGGCGAGCAACTCCGTCTGTTGTCGCAGGAAGGCAACAAAGGCGGCACGGTCTGGACGCTGGCCCTCCGCCCCGACGGCAAGATGCTGGCTGCCAGCCTCATCCACAGAAATAATGATGACCCCCGGAAGAAGTCCTTCGATTTTCGACTCTGGGATCTAACCAGCGGCAAAGAGCGGGAGCTGCGGCATGGTCAGGGCGATTGGGTGACGGCGGTCGCTTTTTCCCCCGACGGCCGAGTGCTCGCCTCGCGCGGCGAGGACCCGACCATCCGAGAAATGCTCGCCTCGCGCGGCGAGGACCAGAACATCCGCCAGACCATCCGATTGTGGGACGTCGCCGCGGGCAAGGAACGCGCGCGGTTGCGCTGTGAGGAGGCAGGGGCGTATGGGATCGCTTTTTCCCCCGACGGTCGGCACCTGATTTCGGCGCTCGATAAGGAGACGATCGGCTTCTGGGACGTGCAGACCGGCCATCTGATACGGCGGCTATCCGTTGGACTGTCTGGCGGCATTCCAATTCCCTTGTTATCACGGGACGGCAGGATGCTTGTCACCGGCGGCGGCGAGCAACCGCTGCGTCTTTGGGAAGTCGCCTCCGGAAAGGAACGCGGCCGGATCGAACGGCCCGATGCGAAAAGATACGTTGTCGCCGCCCTGTCGCCGGACGGCCATATCCTGGCCTGGTTCGATTCCCACCAACCGATCAAACTGTGGGACCTGATCGCCGACAAACAACTCGGCGAGCTGGGAGACCGAACGAACATGGCCGCCGTCGAGTCCTTGACCTTCTCGCGCGATAGCCGGCGTCTGGCCTCCAGCCACGACGATGGCACCGTGCTGATCTGGGACGTGGCGCGGTTGTGGCCGAAAGCGGACACGGCAGCGAGGATTTCGGCAAAGCGTCTGGAAGAGCTGTGGAACGAACTGGCCAGCGCGGACGCCGCCAAGGCGTATGGCGCTATGCGGACCTTGGCGGCGCTGCCGGACCAGTCCATACCCTTGCTGCGTCAGCGTCTCCCGAAGACCACAAGCGCCAATGCGGAGAAGATCGCGCGCCAGCTGGCCGATCTCGACAGCGAGCAATTCGAGGTCCGCGAACGGGCTTGTCGCGGATTGCAAGAGTTGGGCATGTCGGCGGAAGCGGCCATGCGGCGGGCGCTCCGCATGCAGCCTTCGTTGGAGGTGCGGCGCCGACTGGAACCGATCTTGGAGAAACTGGAATCCAGTGTGCGGACGGCTGAGGAATTGCGGATATTGCGGGCCGTCGAAGTGTTGGAGTGGATCACTTCCCTGGAAGCGCGGCGGTTCCTGGAAGAATTGGCACGCGGCTCACCCGACAGCTGGCTGACGCAAGAGGCGAAATCCTCTGTGCAACGTCTATCCGAGCATTCTGTGGACAAACCGTGAACGTGCGTATGAATTGCGTATCCGTCCTGTCAACTGGGTGGCTGCCTGGGTGGATGGCAGCCAGAAGCCAAGATCGCCTGCTGAGACGAACACACCTACCTGGAGGGGCAGGACGCTGAGTCAGCGGGATGGATGGCGGATTCGGTTGTAGGATCCGGTGGAGTCGCCACCTTGGGCTCACGCGATGACTGCCAGTGATCCGCCGGACAGAGACTCCGCAAGGAAGAACACGCGGAGGTAGCGGTGAGGCGCATCCAGATCCGCATCACTGGGTCCCGGTCTGCGTCCTGAGTCAACGTCGCTGGTATATTGAGTTATCTCGGGATGGAAATGTAAAAACAATCAAGCCGATGATTGTGCTACGTTATCTCATCGCAAAAAAGGAGTCACCTCCGTCGTCGTTCATTAGTATGATGTCCCGACTAAACACAGCCTTCTCATCTATAAACAAATCTCGATCTACGCCCAAATCACCAGTTTTGGGAAGCGCTTCTTTCCTGCGAATTGCATTGTATATCTCTTCGCGAAAGATTGGCATCTCCTTGGGAGCTTCAATGCCCAGGCGAGTTTTACCTCCTTCCATATGGACAACGGTTACGACAATGGTTCCATTTATAACAATCTTCTCGCCGACTCTTCGTGATAACACGAGCATGAAAACTCTCCAATATTGGCCTTGATTCTCCAGCAGTCAGCACGCACGCTAGGTGTCTTTTCTCGTGCTGATTCCCTTAACTCGTCCAGAAGAGTCCAGTGGATCACCATGAGCAGGGACATTGCCGTGCGCCTGAGACGCTGTTGGCAAGCCAGCCTTCTCCAAAATGGCCCGAGCTTCAGCACTTCTACCTTGTTTGTTAACAGCATAGGCAAGTTTCTGCACTGTCGTTGTGAAAACTGTTGTGCCTATGCGGTGCGACTCGTTTGACAGGAGCGCAATCGATCGAAGAAAAAGCTGCTCTGCTTTCTCGCACTTGTCCATTTCGAGGTATAGCGTACCCAAATTGTTCAAGATCGTCACGCCTACTAAATCATTGGCTTGTCCAGAGCTTTCCAAAACTGCAAGGGCCTTAAGGTAGTGTTTTTCTGCCTGCAAGTGCTCCCCCTGGCTGTGCGATAGTGAAGCGAGGTTTTGTAGGAATCGGACTAATCTGGGATCGTTGGACTGCCAAACCTTCTGCCCAATGGCCAAAGCAGAGAACAACAGTTCTTCTGCAAATGAATGCTGGCCAGCTGCCAGAGCCACTGCTGCCAGATTGCTCAATTGCACAGCGATCTCGGGCCGGTTGGGCACCGGCTGCACTCGGCGTAGGGCATCGATTGCCCGCTGAGTGAGGTTCAAAGCTTCATCTAGCTTCCTTTGTTTGCAGTATCTTGCCGCTTTCTTTGACAATTCGATGAATTGGGTAACAGCAAGCTCCACCACTTCGCCATCGCTTTTCCCTAGACGGCGTTGAATACCGTTGCGAATCCGCTCCTTGAATTCAGGCGAGTTCAAGTTCGCATCAACGGCTGTCCTGTAGCGCCGGAACAACTCCTGCACATCCCGTTCGTTCTCAGACCCATTAGGGGGAGAATTCATTGCCATGATGGGCCTCCATTAAAGTTCGGCGTCCCGAAGTCGCTTCAGCTTTTTCGCAATTGCCGCTCTTGCCCTTGTAAGTCGGCTCTTTACTGCTTTCGGTGTAATTCCCAGTTTCGTCGAAATCTGGCGGTAGTTCTTGCCTTCCAAATAAAAAAGGGTTAATACTGTACGATGTCGTAGCGGTAAGCAATCAAGAGCTTTATGCACCGAAGCAATCTCCTCCCGTCGTTCGATTTCGAGAGGAGTTAACTCGGCCTCCAGCGATTCCCAAAAACCTGGCTCAACATCGCTCTTGCGTCGCTCTCGGCGTTTTTGGTGCATAGCATGACGCCATGCTACTTGCCCGATCCAACACAAGAGGCCTCTTCGTCGAAATTCGTCGCAAATCAGCTCGCGAATTGTCATTCCTACTTGGTAGCTGTGCAACTGGCCTTCCAGGATGGTTCGTATAAGTTGTGCGCCTGTTTCGGCCGCAGCCTCCTCGGCGATCGCCTCGCTTCGGATCTTTAGCGTGAGCCATCTGCACAAAGGTCCTGCGAGATGTTCAACAAACAGCTTTAGCAACCAATTCTCAGTGACTCTTTCACCCAGGATGGTCTCTGGCACTTTGGCTGGAAGCTGCGACTCGTCGATCCAGCTCATGCGTCCCATGTTGATGCCCTCAAGCGCGCCTGGCTTCCTCGATCAGGCGTCTCCTTGCCGCAGGGTCCACCATGACTCCCGCGCCTATTCTATACAGGGGAGTTGTCCGGCAAAAGGTTTCGTCTTTTTTGCTTGAGATCACCTGGGACAGCGTTTCTCTTTCCAGGAATCTCTTGTGATGAGTCGCATCCTGCCAATTCGTGGACAGGCGTTTACATGCCGACGCCGCTATCGTTGTCCTTGTCAAGAGCCGATTTCTTCAACCGTCGCCGGATTCCGTCTCGGATACGTTCTTTGAACGCGGGCGTATTCAGTCCTGCATCCAGCGCCTTTTTGTAATCAGAAAAAGCGCTCTCTGCTTCCTTCTGGTCGTTTACAGAAGTGTTGCTTGGCTTCTCCGCATCATTTGGATCAAGGGGGCGTTTTCCCATTGTCGTCCTCTTTGGCTTAAGGGTGCAAGCCAATAGTGAATCAGGGTTCCCCACTTGTCAATCGAATTATGACGTGCAGATCGCTACTGGCTCGCGTATAGTCTTATGCGAGTTCCCAGTTTGCTCATGTGCCCATCCAAATCTTGGTTAGACAAAAAATCGGACAATTTCCGAAACTACCGAAGGTCTCGCGCCCCTTACATTAGTAGGGAGGGTAGGATGCCACTTGCCAGAGGATCAAGGATAATGATGAAAATCCTCGCCAAGGAATGTCGATCAATAGCCGCTTCGGAAAACAACATATCGGTACCCGTGCCGCACCTGCCGCCAGCCGCTAACCATCCCACGACCCATTGCCTCGGCGGCACCGGGCTAAGAACGCGAATGCGTTTTGCAAATTAAGTGCGGCGACCGATGCTGACGGCTCCGGGTAGCTGCTTCTCGATGCACTTGAAGCAGGCAGCGTGGCCGCAAGGCTTGACCAAGCAAGGGATCGTCACCTCCTCCGCTTGAGCTCAGAGGCATGCGCGTCCTCTTGCTCGTGTGCCGACGCGGCGACGTGTTCGTCGCGATTGATGGCCACCGGCAGCGCGAAGCGACGCAGTAAAGCCGTGTGACATCCCAGCGAGGATTGACGCCATGAAGCTGTAGAAGCGCAGGGGACAGGATAGTCCGAAACACATGGAGGTTAACATGCTGCACGTGGAATTCGAGAAGCTGTACCAACGTCATTACAGCGTTGTATGGCATAAAGTCTACGCTCGCTACGGCGATGACGATATCGCCCATGATGCCGTCCAGGATGCATACGTCCAGCTCTGGAAGTCATGGCTGAGCGGTGAGAAGATTGCTCACCCGCTTGCCTGGCTTTGCTGCGTTGCCGCCCGTAAAGCTCGGGACATAGTCAAACGCAAGTTTCACCGCAATGGCACGCAGCCACCCGCGATCATGAACGCCATCGCATCGCACGTGCGGTCGGTCCTACACGGGATCGAACGCCGCGAGGACGCCGAAAAGTTCCAGCGTGAGCTGGAGTCCCTGCCTGCCGATGACCGCGAACTTGTGGACATGCGGCAGGCTCTGACGATCGCTGAAATCGCCAAGATGAAAGGCTGGAGCAAACGGCAGGTCAAAAGGAGACTGGCCAAGGTGCGTATTTCGCTCCGCCCGCTTCTGGAAGAGTATTTTCCGTCACGCAGTCAATGCAGGTGCCGCAAAGCAGTCGGCTAATGATCGAGGCCGGCCTCGACCGCGCCTGCAGGGAGATACTGTTGGATCGTCGCAGAAAGGTGTTACTCTCATGAGACGTGTCAAGCCTTTCCACGGATTCATTGGCCAGCGCCAACTCGTCAAGTGCCTCACGTCCTGGGCCGACGGCTCCCAGGCACAGGGCAAACCCCTCCCCCACCTGCTGTTTGCCGGACCAACCGGCTTCGGGAAAACGAAGCTGGCGCAGGCTTTGGCAGCATACCTCGGCACGGATTGCTCTGTCCTCCACGGTAAGTGCAGCCCGGCCAAGCTGTGCGCGAGCCTGGCCAACCTGCGGAAAGGAGACATCCTCCTTATTGACGAATGCCACGCCCTGCCCGAGAGCACGCAGGAGCTTCTCTACACCGTCCTCGACGACAAGGGATGGGTGGAGGATCATCTGGGTGCGAATGCGCCCAATGCCAAGCGGACCGCCGAGCAAAAGCTGATGGTCGAGCCGATCACACTCATCCTCGCCACCAACAAAGTCAACAAGCTCGAAGCCGCTCTGAAGCGACGCCCGATCCTGGTCATGTTCAACGATTACACGCTCCGCGAGTTGATCGCCATCGTGAAACAGGAGGCCACACGCGAGAAGATTCTGTTTACAGCGCAAGCAGCCCGGCTGGTGGCCGAAGTTTCTCACGGACGGCCTTATCAGGTGAAAAAGCACCTTCAACAGATGTCTCTCATGAGCTACGACGCCAGCCAGGAAATCCGACGAATGAGCGAAGACGACGTCCGGCGTTACCTGCGCAAAAGCGGTATCGGCACGGACGGGTTGGATAGCAAGCAATGGGACTATCTGGCGTTCCTGGCCGACCAAGGCTGTGTCTCACTCACCACCGTCGCGATGCGTATCGGGTTGGACCCCGCTACCACGCGGGAATGGATTGAATATCCGCTCGTGTATATGCGGCTTGTCAGTATCGACCGGGCCGGCCGACGACTGACCGACCGGGGCGAGCGATACGTCAAGGAACGCCGGGAACAACAAGCACGCAAAATCGCCATCACGGCGAAGGAGACTGCCCATGAAAATTAAGACGTTGAAGGCAGGACGGCAATTGATTGACTTTATCAAAGTTTGCCACGCTGCCAACACGCCGCCGCTGATTATCGGAGCGCACGGAATCGGCAAGTCCCAAATTCTGGAACAGGCCGCAGCGGAACTGGAGATCGACTATCGCTGCCGCGACCTGAGCCTGATGGAGCCGCCCGATTTGGTAGGGATGCCAAAGCTGGAGGGCAACACCACCCGGTTTTTGCCACCCAACTTTTTGCCCACCAGCGGCAAGGGGCTGTTGGTGTTTGAGGAGTTAAATCGCTGCCCCAGCTACATGCGGGCGCCGTGCTTGCAATTACTGACCGCGCGCATCCTCAACGACTACCGGCTGCCCGCAGGCTGGCTGCCCGTCGCCGCCATCAATCCCCCGAACACAGAGTACGACGTTCACGAACTCGACCCGGCTCTCCTGAGTCGGTTCGTGCAGATCAACATGGTGCCTGACCGCACAGAGTGGATCGCTTGGGCAGAGTCTGTGGGCGTGCATCGCGACGTTTGCAACTATGTGACGAGCGACCCGACCATCTTCAACGACACCAATCCCCGCTCGTGGAAGTACGTGAGCGACTTCCTGCTGGCCTGCGACGGCAAGGGTGCCAGGGGCATCCTGGAGGCCGGCATCGCCGGTTTTGTGGGAGCTGAGCGTGAGATGGCGTTTCGCACCTTTCGCAAGACCGGCTTCGCCCCGCCCGCTGCCAAAGAAGTTCTCGCGCATTACGCGCTGTACCAAGCTCGCGTGCAGGAGTGGGCGGCGGCCGGGAAGCTGGACGTTTTGGAGGCGGTCATCACTGACATCCGCCTGCACTTGCAGGATCCCAACGGGAATGCCGACGTGATGAGCAGCAAATCCAAACAGCGGAACCTGAGCGCCTTTACGGCGGACTTACCGCCCGACCTCGCCCAGAACCTGATGCATAGTATCCGGCAGGACGGATTGGAAGAATTGTACGAGGCCGTCTTCTCGCCACGCCTCCGCCGGAGGATGCCATGATCGATCGGCACGACATCCAGCGCGCCGAGGGCAGGATACGCCTGGCGACTGACCGGCTGATGGCCAAATACCCTTTCCACGCCGCGGTGCTGGGGAGGATGCACCCGACGCCGGACACGAAAATTGACACGATGGCCGTCATGATGTCCGGCGAGGCGGTGCTCCTCCTGCACAATCCCATCTTCGTCCTGGGGCTGCCGATAACCCAACTGGGGGGCGTCTTGCTGCACGAGGTGCATCATGTCCTGTTTCGCCATCTAGTGATGGACCCGAAGCTGTTCCCCGTCCGAGCGGCGCTCATCATCGCCCAGGAGCTGACGGTCAACGAATGGGTCCACGAGCCGCTGCCGGGAAGCCCGGTGTTGCTCAAGGACTATCCCGAGTTGCCGGCCCGCGAAAGCACTCAAAAGCGCTACGATCGGCTCAAGGGCAAGATCCTGCCGACGCAGGTGGTGCGAACTATAGACGACCACGACGTTTGGCAGGGAGGCGGGCAGGCACAGGAGGAAGCCCTCGCCCAGCTCATTGAGGACGCCGCCACCGAGGCCGGCGGTATGCCCCAGGAACTGCGTGACGCTCTGCATGGGTTGGGCATCGGTTCGGTAGCGGGCGACGACGCGGAGGCAATTGAGAGGGGCAAGGGCCATATCGACTGGCGGCAACAGCTTGGCCGCTACGTGGGCCAGGTGTTGGAGACACGGCCGGTGTTCAACCGCCCGCCACGACGATTCCCCGACCTGGTCGGCATCCTGCCCGGGCGACGTCGTCAGGTCGCCACGCCGAAGGTCATGGCAGTCATTGACACCAGTGGTTCCATCACCCCGCAGTTGTTAACGCAGATCGATGGCGAATTATCGATGCTGGCGACGCACTTCGAGGTGCTCGTAGTCGAGTGTGATTGCGCCATCCAGCGGTCTTACACGTACAGGAGGCTGACCGATGTCTACGGCAGAGGCGGCACAGACCTGCGACCGCCCCTGGAAAAGGCCTTCTTGCGACATCACAAGCCCGACCTGGCCATCTACTTCACCGATGGCTATGGACCGGCGCCTGAGCACAAGCCCCCTGTCCCGGTCGTTTGGTGCCTGACCCCTGATGGTAAAGAGCCTGCCCGTTGGGGCAAAAAGATATACATGGGATTGCCGGGGAACAGGAAACGGTAGCCTTTGGACCAAAAAGGTGGAGACGGAGCAATGATAATGAGCCCACGTATCGAATCTGCGAAGAAGGCAAGGGCCGAAATCGGTACATTTAGGGGCGAATTCTGCCGCCATTTAATATCCGTACCGAATCTGCCGCTAAATGTACCGAATTCGATGGAATGGGACCGCCGTGATTTGGGACTAACTTGCCAAGAATCGGCTCCCGATAGAGGAATTCGGTACGCAGGTATGCGAATTCTGGTAAGCGGTAAAATCAGGTTTATTTTTTGCTCAAAGGGCAGACACCAATCGCAAGCTATCGCACAGGTGCCTCATAAAACATCGCTCGGCACCGGGTCCAAACACACACGTTGGTCGTCTTTATTATAACCGCCCATTTGTGGCCGGAAGGCCAGAATAAACAATAACGCTAAAGCGGCCCGGTACCAAGCCGGATGGCATGCAGCGCTGTCTCCGACAGCGCTTGTTTTTCGAATGTATTTGCTAGTTTTAAGAACCGCTAACTATCTGTTAGCGCTCCCGGGAGCGGCAACATGGCGAATGTGGATGATCGGTCATCTCTTCCCTGGTATCCGCCCGGCGCCTCGGATGGAGGAATTCGTCAGGAAGAACGAGCCAGCGTTCTACGCTACCAGTTTTGCCCGAGTGCTTCTTGATCGCGTCACTGAAGAAGCGCCCGGTAATCACATTGGTTCTGGTGATGCCAACGTGCTTTTGTCTCAGGAGAGTGTCATGGTTGTCCGCTTCGAGCGTGTGCCGAAAGAGAAATTCAAGCTCCGCCCTCAAACTAGAAACCATTCGCCTGAATATCTCCGGCGGCTGGCCGACAGCCTTTTGCAAGGACAGCTACAGCCAGTGGGGTGCCTGAAGGATTTCACGGTTAATTGGGGTAATGGCCGTGTGCTGGCTGGCCGGCTGGAGCAGCGAATCACGCATCTGGACGCGGTGATCCTCGATGAGGAGATTTCAGAGCGAGAGTTTCTGCGGCGGCAGGCCGTCGAAAACTTCGTCCGCAATGACCTCTCGAATGCGGAAAAGTGCAAAATCTGCGTCCACTACGCTAAGAGCGAACCGTCGATGTCCCTCAAGCAGATTGCGGCCGACCTGGGCGTCGATGCCTCGATGGTGACACGGTGGATGGCCTGGGAGAAGTGCCTGCAACAGGTGCAGGCCGCTTTGGAAACGGAACAGATTACGCTGAACACGATGTATTCCATTTCTCAGCTTCCCGCAGATCAGCAGGAAGCGGCTCTCCTCAACTGCCTCAGCCCGAAAAAAGCCGCTGCAAAACAGAACGGTTCGAGGGTTTCGCGGCTCAAGTGCCAGATGCCGTCCGGCGCGGTGGTGACATTCTCCAGCCACGACGGAGGGCTCTCTGCTATGGCCGAGGAATTGGCAGCGTTGCTCAAGATGGTGAAAAAAGCCTGCGAGGAAGGGCTGGATTCAAAGACTTTCGAACGAGTGTTGCGTGATAAGGCGAAGGCTTAACCGCGCAAGGGGAATGTGATGGCTACCAAGGAATTGATCGAGAAACGCAAGCAGGGCGGTCTGAAGGTGCGACGTGCTGAACGAGGTAGGAACTGGATAATCGCTTGGAAAAGTGTTCAGTGGATTGAACACTCGCCTGGTGGTGTTAAGAGGCGTTTGCGCGTGATGTTGGCGATTGATTGATAGCCGCGACGGCGATTCCCAGCGCCTAACCGGGCTGGGGAGCGTCCGGGCGTGAAGCGCCGTGGGTCTACACGCTGGATTGAAAACGCAAGGAGTCGGACATGGGACAGCCACCACCCAATAAACTGTTCGAGCTGATGAACCAGCATCCGATCATCCCCATCTGTATGTTTGCTTTCCTTCTCATCGGGGGGATTTGGAACTGGAAGAAGAAACGGGCGGCGAAACAATCCGGACAGGATTCTCAGTCCGGTGTGACCGGCTCTTCCAAGCGAATGGGGGGCTTGCTCGATCAAGCGCTGATGTGGTGGTCAAAGCATGACCCGCTGTTAATCCGTGACCTGCTCCGCTCGATTGCCATTTTTGGTGCTTCCGGCGCCGGCAAGAGCAGCGGCAGCGGTTTTCAGATAGCTAAAGCACTGGCGAAATGCCGGCAAATCGGCGGGTTAATACTCGCATCGAAGCCGGAAGACCGGGAGTTCTGGCAACGAATTTTTCGTCAGGCCGGAAGGACTCGCGACCTGTTGGTGTTCAGCGCCACTGCGGCGCTTAGGTTCAACTTCCTCGATTTCATCCTCCGCAACGGAGGAAGTACGCGGGACATCACCCAAGCGATCATGGTGATCGGAGAAACATTGGAATCGGGAGTCAACCGGGAACGCGATCCGTTCTGGGACAAGCAGAATGCCCGCATGATCTACAACGCGGTGGAGATGGTACAGGGAGCATTAGGAAGAGTAACCGGACCTGACTTGGAGCGCTTTGTCATCGGGGCGGCTAATACTCCAGAGGAATTAAGTTCGGAAAAATGGCAAAACGCCTTTCATAGCAAAGTGCTGGAAAGGGCACTTAATAATGCTAGCGATCCTGTGCGCGAACAGGATTGCCGGCAGGGGATGGATTACTGGCTGAAACAGTATCCAAGGATGGCGGATAAGACCCGAAGTTCGATTCTCGCTGGCGTGATGGGGATCCTGCATGTGTTCAACACCGGAATCGTTCGAGAATTGGTCTCCACCACTACCAATGTTTCTCCGGCGGTGATGGATGAAGGGAAATGGGTGCTGGTGGACCTCCCCATAAGTAGTGAAGGGACGGCAGGAGCTTTTATACTGGCGGGATGGAAATACCTGACCCAATGGCACATTCTCAAGCGCCATGCCACTGAAGAAACGCCTATAAGCGTGATCTGGGCGGATGAAGCTCAGAAGGTGGTAAACAGCTTCGATGCCCCGTTCTTGGCGGAATGTCGTAGCCACCGTGGGAGCATGGTGTATTTAAGCCAAAGCATCCATGCCTATTACACGAAGATGCAGGAAGGCGGCGAGCATGAGGCGGATTCGTTCCTGACCAACTTCTATCACAAAATCTTCCATGCCCTCGGGGATGACAAGACGGCTGCTTACGCCTCGTCGCTGATTGGACGGAGATTGACGACCAGGTACGGCGGCTCGATGAGTCCGGTGGATAGCGTGTATGACGCGATGTTCGGGCAGATGAAGTTTTCCGGCAGCTTTTCGCAGAGCATCGAAAACATCCTCGAAAACAGGGCGTTCATGCAAGGTCTGCGTACAGGTGGCCGCGAACATGGCTACATGGTCGATGGTTACGTGATTCGTTCGGAACCATTTGCCACGGGCGAGAATTACCTGAAAGTTGCGTTTTCACAGAAATGAGGAGTGAATCGTGTGCAATCGCAGGTTAGTTCATGACGCTGCCCTGATGATGGCGCAGCATTGCACCGAGGCGATGGTGAACCTGCTCACCGAGGAGCAGCAGATTCAGGCGAAGGAATGCTTTTACGAAATCTGCCAGTGTGGACTCGAAGCATACGAACTGCAAGTGGATCGGATGCATAAGCGTCTCCGACCTTTAGACAACTAGCATGGGAGGGCGGTCGATGCAGCAGCAACACGACATTACTCAGGAATGGAAACGAAACTTCAACATCGCCTATACGCTGGGTGTGATTTATCAGCGGGCATTTACGGTGGTGACGCGAAGCCATTTCGGCTCGCAGGCATTGGGAATGCCGACGTTCCTTGCGCTTGTCTTTATGGGGTTGTTTTACGTCGCCACGGCGGACAGCTTCATGCTCATATGGATAGCCGCGTGGTTGATCTGTCTTGTAAAGCGGCGTGCTGAGTCCATTAACTGCGCTGCCCATATTCCAAGCCAGTATGACGGCGTTCCGAGGGACGCTATGATGTTCACCAAGTCAGAGAGAATAGCCCGGATGGTGGTGGAACCGCTAATGATAGGGCTTATCGGTTTGGGCTTGAAATGGGTGTACGAGGAATGTGGCTGGTCGCCTGCCGGGCTCCCTTGGTTCTTCATCAATGGCATGTTCGCCCTTGCGTTTGTCGAGGTGGTGGGCAAGAGCGTTTGGGATCGGAAAATTCAAGCCATCAGGGACGCGAAACTTGAGCAGCAAAGTCTCATGGAAGATTACCAGAACAGGTACGGGGATCAATGAAAGGTGGTGAAATGTGGCCGATGAACATGGGCGGCCTTCGCTTTGGGCTGAGTTGAAAGCGATGGGGCGAGAGGCCGTAAAGGACATTCGGGACACGGTAGTCAGCCAAGGTTGGTTTGGCCAGCGGGAAGGGCCGGGCGAGATGGGAACGCCCTTGAACCCAACACCGCAGCTAGTCACGGAAGACTTGAAGCAATCGTATGACGACATGCTCCGTGACGCTTCCGAGCTGGGTGGCCCCGGACAGGGTAAGGAACAGGAAAGGTGAGGTGATCTATGGCTACGGATGGCGAAGCGTCCGGGAGTCAGGAGTATGCAGAACGTCCCAAGGAGGGTGAATTATGGCAGCAAATGATCGAACGTCAGCAAAAGGAGGGTAGTAACCGGGGCGGCTACGCGCGCGAGCTTTTGCGGTCGCTGCCCGAAGAGCAAGGGAAGGATAAGGAACTCCAAGAGCGGAGTGGTATAGCGCCAGAACGGTCTCCGCTCATGGCCGAGTTGTATCCACAGTCTTATGCGGAAATGCTCCGTGAAGCATCCGAGCGTACGATGCCGGAGCAGGATCGAGGGCTGGAAAGGTAAGAAGGAGGTCATCGTGATTTCGATTATCAACAACATCGTGTTGTGCGGATCGCTTCTGATCCTGGCGTTCATGATCCTGCTGGCTATGCCCAAGAGCATGTTGCGTTGCGTGCTTTTGGAGATCCTTGGCTGGGTGGGTGCAGTCCTGGCTGCCGTGTATGTGATTAGCCCAATCGATGTCATCCCCGATTTCATACCTATCGCAGGATGGATCGATGACGGGGGAGCGATTGTCGGGGGCGTGGCGTCGGCAATAACGGCCGTAACTGCCGGTAGGGATAGGAGGAATTTCTAATCAATGCGGGTATCGCACACCCGTCTTTTTAAGGGGACAGCCATGCAGATTAGCAAAGATCGTGTTAAGAATGCCTGCTATAAGCATATCAATCCGCATTTGGAGCTACTCGATGCGGAGCAGGATACTGAACAATGCCTTCCTATGATGGAACCTCGTATTTTCTCCGGCTTCGCATCGCAGGCGGCATCCGATGTGGCGATCATATTGTGCCAGTCGCTTCGGGAGCAATATCGTTCGCTGACTCGGTATTTCGATACCCCACGGCCAGAGTTGGAAGTGTTTGATGTTGGTGATTCGGGAGTCGCCTCGTGTGAGCAATGGCTCCGCGAAGGGCTTCAGGAGTTCCAAGGTGATCTCCAGCGCTACGGTTTCGAGTACCAGCGGTTCTGCCAAGTGGCCGGCCAATCGCGGCAAGCTGCATGGAGAGCTGGAGTCAATGTTGCCACGGCAGCTTTCTCGATGTTCGAGGGCATCACGGCTCTGATGGGTACGGTCGCCGGATCATTGGTGGCAGGCAAGCGGATAGATGAACAGGTCAGGGTCGAATACGAGCGGTTCTGTCGTGCTCAGAAGGTCATGCTTGGTTCCTACGATCAGGCCATGTCAAAGCTGTATCGCATGGCGGATGCTCTGTTGTTCCAGCATTACCAACGGCTTACTGACGCTATTCGGGCATGCCAGTGAAAGGGGAAGTAGTGTGTTTAGATTCTTGGTGGTTTTGCATCTGTTTGTCATACCCTACGCCTTTTACGTGATACGCGATGACGCAGCGCATCCGGAGCGTTGGGATACGTGGTATCGGAATCCCAGCAATTCCATTCCTTACTGTTTGGTGATGGAAGCGGTCATTCTGGGATCGTGTTACCAGATAGGACGTGAGCATCAGCGGCGCGAAGGAATAAGGCTGTTGAGTGAAGCAATCGAGTTACGTAAGCAGGGCAGGTATAGAGAAGCGGACATCGCCTATCAGGAGGGATGCAGATTGGCCGACTTACGTAGGTGAACCGTTGCCATAGTCGGAAAGGGAAAAAGCGAAAAGCCGGTTGGCGTCCGGCCGACTGTCGGTTGGAACAACAGGCTAAATCCTTAGAAGGAGAGATTGTTATGTCAGACAAACTTGCAGAAAAGGCTGCTCATGTTCTTCATGTAGCTCACAACACGGAAATTGGCAAAAAGGCTATTGAGACCATCGGTATGGGAGCAGTGGCCATTGGGACGACGGTAGCGGCTCCCGTTGTCGGAACCGCACTGGCTCCATTCGTCGCTGTAGGCGCTCTGGGCTACGGCTTGTATCGGTTGTTGAAAAAGTTGTAACGCTCAAAGTGCGGACGTGGCGTTACGCCCTACTCCGCATCTATGAGCGCTTTTGGGGGCCCCTTTCCTTGGAGCGGCGTTCGCCCCGCCGCTTCTTTAGGAGGCGTTATGGCAATGCTGTTTTGGCTGATGGTGCTGTTCTTAGGGGGCATGGGCATCATCGGATGGTTGATGGCTCGACGGGTGCTGACACATATGCGTAATTGTCCAGAAGCTGCGGAATTGATCGCTAAGCACGTCATCGCCCCGATTCTTAGCGGTGGTGGCGAACAGGAAGCCAAAGAAGTGTTTGGAACCAAAGATCGCCCATCTTAGAAAGGTAGGTTTTCGATGAAGAAGTGGATGGTTTTGACTCTGATGGTGGTGCCGGTGATCTATGTGGTGGCGTCCAGCAAGGGGAAAGAGGGAGAATGGCGATGGAGCCTCGACCCTATACCACAGCAGCAGACCATTTCGGATGAGGACGGGATACGAACCGCGACTCTGGGGCCGGATGTCGCTGTGATCCCGCTCCCTGCTGTGGCTCCCGGCCCCGTTATGCCAACGCCAACAAAGCTGACCATAGCGAGCGTCAGACAGACATTCAATGAGGTTGTGGACGAGCTGCTAAAGGCTTTGCAGGAAGCCGAACGCGGTAACGGTTCGCTAACGGTGGGGTTAAGCACGGAGTTGGCTCGCCGTCTGAAGGCGGTGTACGAAAGGCTGGGAAATCCCGATTGCGACTTGACGCATGAATGGCAAGAAATTCATCAGGTGCGGGCTTTGTTGTTGAGAACGAAAGGAGGCGTATATCTTTCACCAACGCCGGGCGTCCCATTAAGTCCGCCTGTCCCAAAAGCCGAGCCGATCAAGCCTCGCCCTAAAAAAGCAACGGACGATTAGCCATAACAAAGCTGCTCGTCATGGGAGCCTCTTCCTCCCTGGTGGAGGCTCCCGGTTTCCCTCGACATCCATGCCGATGACGGCAGCTGGGCAAATAGTATCGGGTTGAAATAGTTCTGCAAGAGCAAATTATCAAATTATCCCGGCGGCAGCTGCCACAAAGGAGTTGCGCCGATTTACGATCAGGAAAGGATGACGCAATGAGATTCTTGATGCTGGGCGTGGCGTTGGTGCTGGGAGCGTGGGGTATCTGGAGCTGGTATCTGAAGAGGAATGCTGCTGCTGCCGAGGTGCAGGTCCAATTGGTGAAGGAAGAGCCGCTAATGTTGTATTATCGCGTTCCAAAACTACTGACAAAACAAGTGAAGTCGGGTGAACTCGGAGAGGTAACTGGTTTGTTGAGGGAATTTCTAATCCCGTATCTGTGTGGTCAAACTTATCAAGGTAGCTGGCAAGGGGATCGGTGGGTGCCGATAGCGATTCAGAAATGCGGATGGCAATCACGCATTATGAAGGATAAATTCTATCGCAGAATGGTCAGGGACGAAATGTTGGAATTAGGCATTGAAGCGGTGGAAAAGGGATGGGGCGAGAGCGATTGAGTTGGAGGGTATGAGTTGACACCGCTGTACTAGAAACTGCAACGCTGATAGACGTTGCGAGGAATAAGGCATACCTAGCCTTGGCGCTCCGCGATTGTTTCCCAACGTGACATCCTGCGAGGCAAGCGATGGCAGAAGTCATCGATCCGATCGTATCCGACCTGCTGCGCGATCTCCGAGCGCTGACCGGCCGCCGGTTTGTCTACGAAGATCTCTGGTGTGGCATGGTGCCGTTCGATGGCGAGCTTACCGAGTTGCAGACCGGCCCGCCTGTCCCATTCGCCGAGCTTACCTGGCGCGAGCGGGCGGATGTTCTGCGCGAATTCATCCCCTGGGACCATTATGCCAAACAGGGACTCGACAGCCGCGACCAGGAAGCAATGCGTAACAACGTCATGGATGGCAAGCCGTCGCAGAAGTGGCTAGAAGATACGTCCTTCGTCGATCCTTCCCTGCGGGTCCAGAGGCGGCAAGAAATGATTCAGGAGACGTTCGAGCTGTCGCGGGAGATTGGCTACCACCATTTCCTCGCCGAGAATTTCGACCGGCCCGACCCGGTCCTGGTGCGGCTGGGCCCGGAAGAACGCAAGGCGTTCCTGCGCCAGTGGTGGGACGCCGCCCGGGAGCGGATGTACGAGAGCTACTGCGAACAGGTGGCTGGCCTGAGCAATGAGGAATTGGCGCGAAACAGGGAGGCGTATCGGCAGGAAGTGCAGGCCAACCAGGCAGAAGGTGTGTTGCACGATACCAGCGAAGCGGCGCTCGAACGGCTTGACGTGTTCGGCGTGGCATTGGAGCAGAAGGCGTTGACGCCGGCGCAGAAAGAGCTGGCGGCCAGCTTTCAGCAAGCCTCTGCATCGGAGGCAGATCAGAAGCACGGGACGGGCATGGTGCATTTCCGGGGCTTTGACTGCGAGGTCGAGCAAAGAGCCTATGCCAACGGCCGCATGGCCTTGGTCCTCGTGGATGTCAGAGACCGGGAGGATGTAGCAGTAGCCACCGTCAACCTGCCAGAGGCACCGCTGAAAGCTGGCGAGGTCTTTATCAAGGACTACTCGGAAAACGAGGGGATGCTGGCGGCACTGGAGAAAGCCGGCATCGTGAAAGCGACCGGGGAAACCGTGCGGTCGGGCTTTGTGGAAATGCCGGTAGCGACGGTACTGTCACCGATTCACAGGCGGGGCCGGCAGGATGACCTGACTAACTCGCGGACGAACGAAAGCGGTGCAAGTTCCGGCGAGTCGGCAAAGGATGTCTACCAGGACATACTCCGGGCGGCAGCATCACGGAGCGGCGGCCAGGATAGGGATATGGAGAGATGAGGAGAGCAAAACATGGACTCGCAACCGAATATCGCCAGTCCGTATCTGACGGCCACCGAGGCTGCGATCTATCTTCGTCGAGTGGATGATCAGTGACGGCCTAGCATCCATGCTATTTACAGTCTGGTCAAGCGGGGCCGCCTCAAGCCTATGCCAGGCTTCGGGCGCCTGCTGTTCACGCGGGAAGAACTGGATGCGTGTCTGCAACGCAAAAGACGCCGGAGCGTATGAGTAAGGGAGTCGTGAAAAGCCCGGATTTCCTGGGCTTTTTTCATGCCGTGGCCTTGTCCGCAACGGCTGAGCCGCGTAGAATAGACCTACTGATTCGGGGCCACTGACTATAGGTGCAATCATGAGCTGGGGACAAAACTACGTCATCCTGCGGAATGGTCAACGTATCCGTTATTCACTGTTCGAGAAAGAAGATAGGCCGGGCTACTACGTCCGGTTCAAAGCCAGGGATGGGCGGTACGCGAAGCCTGCGACGGGCTGCTCGAAAAAGATCGATGCGATCAACGCCGCTCACAAGATTATCCTCGGCCATTACGAAGAGGTCATCCCGAAGATGGAGCGGGTGACATGGGAGGAAGCGAAGGAACAGCTCACCGAGGCGATGCTTGCGGATAACAAGCGGCCAAAGACGATTCAGGGCTACATCGAGACGCTCAATCGCCTGATTGAAATGTATCCCGAGACCAGGGGGCCGGGGGATATGTCCGAATTCAAGGCGCTGCAGTTCAAAGTAAAGTACGCCAGCGGAACATTTTCGCGGAAACCGAGGAAGCGAGAAGATGACGTTGTGGCGGAGTATGCCCGTAAAACCAAGTCGCTCGATTCTCGTCTGCGGACACTCAAAGCTGTGTTCCGGTGGTTTGTCGATATGCACCTCCTGCCGAACAATCCCTTCGATAAAGTCGAGCCGCCGGAGATGGATCGGCATGAAGTGAAGTATGTCAAGCGGGAAGATTTGCTCGAGTTCCTGGCTTGGCTGGAAGGCCGGTATGCTGGCTGGAGAATGCCGCACCTGTTTTTCAACGTCAAGGCGATGACGGGCTGCCGGCTGGAAGATATTTGCAAGCTGCGGTCGGATCAATTGAAGGAAGGGCGGCTGGTGTTCGAGGCCGATCAGACGAAGAATCGGTCGGAGCGCTATGCCATATTGCCGGATGATGTCTACGTCGAGTTGGACGCCTATAAGGGCGAAACGTATCTCTGGGAGCGTTATCCTGCCGAGTTGAAGCAGTACGTCCGTGGCACGTCGAAGCATCAGGTGATTCTAGAGTTCTCTCATCGACGGCTGTATACCTGGATCGTCGCCCTGCTGCGGGACTACCAGACCCAGACCGGACGCGATTTGTCCAGCCATGATTTCCGCAAGGCGGCGTTCACGCGGGCTGCCGAGGCCGACATCCATCCCAAGCGGGCGGCTGTTGCCTTCGATGTAACGCCGGAGACAATGCTCAAGTATTACACGGCTACGGAGAAGAAGCGGACGGCGGATGAAGTGCTGGGCGAATTGCAGAAAGAACTGATGCTCAGGAAAGCGGAGGGATAGGCCATTGCATCAAAACCTGCTTGACTGTTCTCGTTGAATGTGCGATCCATGCACTTATGGAAACAGCATCTCGAATTAGCCGCCCTCATGGGGCGGTAGCTCAGCAGTCAGAGCAGCGGTCTGATACGCCGTTGGCCGATGGTGCAATTCCATCCCGCCCCACCACATCCTTACGATCATAAACAGTAATTCCACCGTCGGAAGGTGCCGCTGTAATGGATGGCAACTGGTCCTGAAAACCAGGGGAGCCGCATGGCTAGGGGTTCGATTCCTCCACCTTCCGCCAAAGTCGGGGTAGCCCAAAGGCAGAGGCAGGAGACTTAAAATTTCCTTCGTGTCGGTTCGAGTCCGACCCCCGGCACCATTCAGATCAGGGCGGTGATCGCTAACCGCATTAAGTGCCTACAAATGGTTTCCGGCAGGGACGCCGGTTGATACAATTTGAGCGGGGTCAATTTGGGGCAACTTTGGGCGGCCAGTGGTGGTCAGGGATTCCTTGACAACTCAAGCCGAGGAAAGGCGAATGTCGATTATCAGGGCTAATAGCGCGATGAAAATGGCCATTGAAATGGCCTTGCTTGCGAAAATTGACCCCAAAATGACCCCATTTGCGAAAATGACCCCAAACCGGAGTTCGCGATTTGACGTAAGTCGTTAGAAAATAAATACTTGCCCCTTTAGCTCAATTGGCAGAGCAACTGACTCTTAATCAGTGGGTTGTAGGTTCGAGTCCTACAAGGGGCACTGATGAAAAGTGAAGCCTCGCAAGTATTTGCGAGGCTTCACTTGCTTCAACAGATAGAGTGGGCACGGCCGGATGTAGCCAAATTGTAGTGGACCCCAAAAACTGGACCACCTACTAAGCTATTCTGGGTGGCCCTTAGCCGCTCCCCATGTTTGGACCACCGATTATGCGAGTTTCGACGCCCGACTTGGCCTAACCTTCCTGGCCTGGGATACAGCGAACTCCTCGGGGGCCAGGTCGCCCAAGGCGCTGTGGGGGTGTTCGGT
>DATBHJ010000121.1:0-17566 GCA_036557565.1 Gemmataceae bacterium | reverse complement strand
AAACTCTCTGAGCGGGGGACGTAAGTCCCCTGAGCGAAGTCTCAGGGGCTTACGTCCCCCGCTCAGGTCTTGAAACAGTCACTAGAATGACGGAGCCTCGTTCCCGGTATTTCCATTTTTTTGCGGTGACAATCATGAGCGACACCCATTTGCTTCAAGTTCTGCGTCCCCAACTCGACGACCTCCGCACGCGCGGTCTGTACAAGAATGAGCGGCAGCTGCAAGGACCGCAAGATGCGGCCATCCAGGTCCAGGGCCGCGAAGTTATCAACTTCTGCGCCAACAACTATCTGGGATTGGCCAATCACTCTGCCATCGTCGAGGCGGCCCACGAAGGATTGCGGCGCTTCGGCTACGGTATGGCCTCAGTGCGTTTTATCTGCGGCACGCAGACATTGCACAAACAGCTGGAAAGCAACATCGCGCGCTTTCTCGGCAAGGACGACGCCATTCTGTACAGCTCGTGCTGGGACGCCAACGGCGGATTATTCGAGACCATCCTCGGCGACGAAGACGCGGTGCTGAGCGACGAATTGAACCACGCCAGCATCATCGACGGCATCCGACTGTGCAAGGCGCGGCGCGTCCGCTATCGCCACGGCGATATGAGTGAACTGGAGCACGGCCTGCGCGAGACGGCCAATTGCCGGCTGCGTCTGATCGTCACCGACGGCGTCTTCTCTATGGACGGAGCGATGGCGAAATTACCGGATATTTGCGATCTCGCAGAGCGCCATGATGCAACCGTCGTGGTGGATGACAGCCACGCCACCGGCATCCTCGGTGCGGGCGGCCGCGGCACGGCGGAGGAGCTGGGCGTTCAAGATCGCGTAGACATCATCACCAGCACTCTGGGCAAGACACTGGGTGGCGCATCCGGCGGGTTCACCTGTGGACGTGCCGAAGTCATCGAGTTCCTGCGGCAGCGTTCGCGGACCTATTTGTTCTCCAACGCCCTGCCGCCGCCGATCGTCATGGCCGCCCTCAAGGCGCTGGAGCTTGTTGGCCAAAGCAGCGCGCTGCGCGATCGGCTGCACGCCAACGCGCGCCGCATGAGGGCCGGACTGGAGGCAGCCGGTTTTCAGCTCAAGCCCGGGCAGCACCCCATCATGCCGGTCATGCTCGGCGACGCCGCGCTGGCCTCGCGCATGGCCGACGCCCTCCTGGCGCGCGGCATTTACGTGATCGGCTTCAGCTATCCCGTCGTCCCGCAGGGACAGGCGCGTATCCGCATTCAGATGTCGGCGGCACACACGCCGGAACAGATCGACCGGGCCATCGCCGCGTTCGCCGAGGTCGGCAAAGAACTGGGGGTAATTGGGAGATAACACACACAGTTGAGCGGCCAAACACTGCGAACCCCGATTGCTCCGAGTGTGTCTCGCTCCTAAGATCAACCTTGTAGTTCTCGTGGTTTTGGGAGACGAACGGAATGCGACACGTTTTGTCGGCGCTGGTGCAGAACCAACCCGGCGTCCTGGCTCACATCTCCGGCATGCTCGCCTCGCGCGGCTTCAACATCGACAGCTTGGCCGTCGGCGAGACCGAGCAGCCCGATCTGTCGCGCATGACCTTCGTGGTCCACGGCGACGATGCCGAGCTGGAACAGGTGCGCAAACAGCTGGACAAAATCGTCACTGTCGTCAAGGTGCAGGACATCAGCAGCGAGAACTTCGTCGAGCGCGATTTGATGCTCATCAAGGTCAACGCCACACCACAGCAGCGCGTTGAAATCAGCTTGCTCGTCGAGATGTTCCGTGGCCGCGTCGTCGATATCAGTCCTTCGAATCTCATGGTCGAAATCAGCGGCCAGGAAAGCAAGATCGAAGCCTTCATCGAATTGATGCGGCCCTACGGAATCATGGAGCTGGCTCGCACCGGCCGTATCGCCCTGGTCCGTGGCACGCCTGGTCAAGGAGACATTCTGTGAGTTCAGCCTTCGCTAATGCTTCAGGCTCGGAGTTGCCGTCGGCCACGCGGCCGGTGCGCCGAGAATTGGCCGACCTGCTGCGACGATTGCAACCTGGCCAACGCATTCGTATCACACAAACCGTGGCCATCAACACGAGGCGGCGCTGGAACACGAATGTCGAGGGCGTCTTCCGTGGCGTCAATTTCCTGGTCACTGGACTGGCCACCGAGCGCGTGCCGGAAGATGACATTGTCGTTGTCACCGTCCACTTTACCAAGGACAACGGCGAGCTATCGAGCGTCACGCTGGACGATAACAGCCACGTGGAAGTAATCCCCGCGCGGTGATGACAAATCATTTCCGCCGCCAAAGCGTTTCCTCACACAGTCCGAGTTTCTCGATCGTTTGGCGAATGGCCTGGAGGAAACGAGCGGCGTCGCCGGGATAGCCGGCCGTCGGTTTCAAGTCCGGCACATGCTCTTGCCAGAAGCGATTGAACTCCAGCATCAACACTTCGCGCAGATACTTGCTGGCCATCGAGGCCAGGGCGACGCAGAAATGCTCGCCATCGGCACGCGGCTGAAAGATCAGGCGCACGCCACGCTCCAGGCCTTCAACGCGGTAGGAGCTGCACGCCATGCTCTCTCGTTCGGCGCAGACGATGCCGTCGGGTAGTGCGTGATGAATCATGGCGGCGTAGGTGTTGCGGCCTCCGTGTTTGTCGATGAAAAAGGCCAGATCGTCCTCGCCCGGCAAGTTGCTGCGCTGCCAGCGTAACAAGCAAGCCAGGGCGTGAGCCAGAACATGCCCCTTCGTGCCGCCCTCGTCGAGAAGGGAATTAAAGCGCCCCGGACAGATGACCGCGCTGCGAACGTGCCAGCCTTCGACGTTGACCGCGACACAAGCATCCTGGAATCGCGCCGCCCACGGACCGACCTCAGCAGAGACAAGGTGAATCGGCAGCGATTGAACTCCGCGATACCAGATCTCGCGTCGCAGTTCAGCATCATCTTCGGGACAGGCCCAATCGACCAGTGCGGCCAACGACGCCGGTAGTCGCTGGCTTGCACTCGCGGCCAGCATCGCCAAGACGCCGCGCTCCAGGCCGACCAATCCATGCACAGTGTACACGCGCTTGGAATCGTCGATGAGCAGCTTCCTTTCATCGGCGTCCTCGCTCTGCCGAACCGCGGGATGCAAAAGGTTCCAGAGGTTGGCATGAGCGCAAGGGTCGGGCACACGGCAGGCCACCGAGGTCATGACGAAGGGACCGAAGTTCGGCCCGTAACCTGCTTCATCGATGCCGATGATCCACATAAAAAGTACCAACTACGAAGGACCAGTACCAAAAACACTCGCGGATGCTCCGTATTTTGGTACTTTGTACTTTGTATTTGGCACTTGTGAAGGAGGCTTCGACATGATGAGCGACAACATTTTCTTGAAGATTGTGGAGAAGAAAATCCCTGCCCGCATCGTCCACGAGGACGAACACTGCGTCGCCTTCCACGACATCACTCCGCAGGCGCCCGTACACGTGCTCATCATTCCGCGCAAGGTCATTCCGACGCATGCCGACATCAAGGACGAGGACCGCGAACTGCTCGGCCATCTGCACCTGGTCGCGGCGCAACTCGCAGAGAAGCTCAACCTCGGCGACGGCTATCGGCTGGTGCTCAATTGCAAGGAAAGCGCCGGCCAAACGGTGCCGCACTTGCACTTGCACCTGCTCGGTGGCCGTCATTTTCAGTGGCCGCCTGGATGAAGAAAAAAGTCACCACGAATCACACGAATCACACGAATAAACACAATTTTTCTTTTGCTTTTTATTCGTGTGATTCGTGTGATTCGTGGTGACACTTTTCTTCTTTTAGCGCGGTTCCGGCAAGATGTCCGGCTCGACCTGGTAGGCGTCAGCGAGGCTGTTCATCAGATTGAACAAGCCGACGACGGCAAGCACTTCGCCCAGGCCCTCGTTGTCCAAACCCAGCCGCTGCACGGCGGCGGTGTGCGAGTTAATTCAGTAGTGACAGTTGTTCGTCGCCGACACGGCCAGGGCGATGATTTCCTTGGTCAACAGATCGACCTTACCCGGTTTCATGATGGCCTTGAGGCGCGTCCAGCACAGGCGCAAATGTTCCGGATGAGTGGCCAGCGCCCGCCAGATGTTCGGCACGCGGTCGATCTTCTTCGTTTCCTTGATGTCCCGAAACACCTCTTGCACCAGAGGGTTAGGGGCGTCTTCCGGCACTAGCTTGACGGTTGCCATCGGCCATCTCTCCTGTTGATTTTGCGGCTAAAGGAGAAACACTTCACCATCCGCGAATGCGCCTTAATATACCATAAGGAGTGATCTCCGAGGCACATTGAACGTCTGTTTCCGGACAGGAAAGAACAGTGAAAGCGGAACACAGGGACCAGCGGCGGCTCATCAACGACATGCTGGCGTTTGCACGGATCACGACCAAGGCCAGGCCGTTTGAGCCGGTTGATCTCAAGCAGATCGCCCAGGAGATAACGTAGTCCGAATCCTCGGCCAATACTGGCTGGAGATCGTAGAACTTCCGAAAAAAGACGATGGAGCATGAAAATGCCCAACGACGTATCGCGTCTGATCGGCGGCAAAGTGACGCTGCGGTCCGAACGACTCGACCTGGCACGACTGGTGCGGGTCGCCGCCGAGGACCAACGCCCCGCCTTCGAGGAGGCGAGCCTGGATCTCGCAGTGGACGCGCCGGAAGTGCCGCTCTGGGTGACGGGCGATCCCACGCGGCTGACTCAGGTGATCGACAACCTCCTGCACAACGCGCGCAAGTTCACTCAGCGCGGCGGCAGAGTAGAAGTCCGGGTACGCGCTGACCCGCAGGATCGCCAGGCGGTGCTGACTGTTCGTGATACCGGCATTGGCATCGAGCCGGAGATGTTGCCTCAGCTCTTCGAGACGTTCGCCCAGGCCGATCGAAGTCTGGATAGCAGCGAGGGCGGTCTGGGCCTGGGACTGTCGGTGGTGCGGGGGCTGGTCGAGCTGCACCGAGGACAAGTCAGTGCGACCAGCGGAGGGCGGGGTCAAGGAGCCGAGTTCACCGTTCGGATTCCCGCCGAGCCGGAACCGGCGGCCCTTACGCAAATGCCCACAGCAGCGGTCCACGACCGAACGCACCGACGCATCCTGTTGGTGGAAGACAACCGCGACGCGGCCGACACCTTACGCATGCTTCTGGAGTTGTACGGTTACGAGGTCACGGTGGCGTACACCGGGCCGGATGGGGTCAAGGCCGCCGAAGAGCGGCAGCCCAATATCGTGTTGTGCGACATCGGGCTTCCCGGATTGGACGGCTACGGCGTCGCGCGGAAGTTGCGCGGGAATCCGGCCACGGCCAAGGCCCACATGATCGCTGTGACAGGCTACGGGTCGGAGGACGACCTCAGCCGATCTCGGGAAGCCGGCTTCGATCGCCACATGGTCAAGCCGGTGGACCCCGTGGATCTCAAGCAAGCCTTGGCCACTCTGGGGTAGGATGTTTCATGAGTAATCTGCGTGAGACCCTATCGGCATTTGCCTCTGATCTGCCCCTGGAGAGCGCGCGGACCATCCCGGCTTGTTGGTATCACGATACCGAGTTGGCGTCCCTGGAGCGACGGGCTGTCTTCGGCGCGACCTGGCAATTCGCCGGCCGCGCCGCATTGGTTGCCGAGCCAGGCTGCTTTTTCACCACGGAGATTGCGGGTGAACCGATTCTCGTCGTCCGCGATGGTGAGGGAGTTCTGCGCGCCTTCTACAACGTCTGTCGTCATCGTGCCGCTCCGGTGGTGACCGAGGCGACCGGAAAGGCATCGCGGCTGCGTTGCCGTTATCACGGTTGGACGTACGATCTGGCCGGTTGCCTGCGCGGCACTCCGGAGTTTGACGGCGTGCTCGATTTCTGCCGAGAAGAACAGGGACTCCGTGCTCTGGCCGTGGCCGAGTGGGGGCCGTTTATCTGGGTCCACGGTGGCGAATCACCGCCGCCCTTGATCGACTATCTCGCCCCGATGCCCCAGCGCCTCACAACCGCGCTCTCCTCGTTGCGCTTCGTGGCCCGCCGCGAATACGAGCTGGCCTGCAACTGGAAAGTATACGTCGATAACTTTCTCGACGGCGGCTATCACGTCAATACGGTCCACCCTGGCCTGGCCAGCGTGCTCGATTACAAGCACTACCACACCGAACTACACCCTTACACGAACGTTCAGATCAGCCCACTGAAACCCTCCGGACCGGCGGATGTTGCCAGTGTGCGTAGCGGCGACGCGGCCCTGTACTGGTGGGTGTTTCCCAATTTCATGCTGAATCTCTATCAGGGCGTGATGGACACAAATCTGGTACTGCCACTCGGTCCCCAGCGCTGCCGGGTCGTCTTCGATTTCTGGTTCGCCGACACCGAAGGAACGGCGGCGGAGATCTTCATGCGCGAGAGCATGCAAGTGGCCCATCAGGTGCAGCTCGAAGACATGGGCATCTGCGAAGAGGTGCAGCGCGGCCTTGGCAGCCGGAGTTTTGACACTGGCCGTTTTAGCGTCCGCCGCGAAGCCGGCGGCTATCACTTCCACCAATTGCTAGGCCGGCAGTTGAGACTTCAAGACCATCCCGAAGCGTAAGCGAGAGCGGCCCTCGCTTACGCTTCGGGATGGTATCGCTCCTTTCCTGAACACCAGCCCGACGATACAATACCATCACGTTGGTCAATAGATTGCTGACAGCGCTGCGATTGAGCACTTCAAAGCGGTGCGCCAATGTGCGGTCATTACCTTCCTTCTTCGCGGACCAAGTCCCCCTAAGCCTAGGTCTAGAACATGGGAATAGTCATGACGGAAAGTCGCTATGTTGCGAAGGACACCCAGAATGCCCAGCGGGCGTCGGCAATGGAAATCCCAACGGCAAGAGTCGGTAGGCGTGCCCCGGAGTTCGAGCTGCCTTGCACACAGGGACCAGGTTCGACGCGGCGACTCGGACTCTCCGACTACCGCGACCGTTGGTTGATGTTGGTTTTTTACCCGCGGGATTTCTCCCTGGTCTGCCCCACCGAGCTTACCGCCCTCAGCACTCACGTCGAGGAGCTGCGCCGACAGGAATGCGACATCCTGGGGATCAGCACCGACTCCATCGAATCCCACGAGCGCTGGATCGCCACACTCCCGTCCCGGGGCGGTCTGGGAGAGATCCACTTCCCCCTGGGCAGCGACCGTGACGGCGCTGTCGCACGGGCCTACGGCGTTTACCTTGAGCCGCAGCACGTTGCCCTGCGCGGTCTGTTCATCATCGATCCCAACGGTGTGCTTCAGTACCAGGCAGTGCACAACCTCAGCGTCGGGCGTCGCACTGACGAAGTGATCCGCGTACTGACGGCCCTGCAGAGCGGCGGAATGTGTCCCGAAGACTGGTGCGTCGGTTGTGGCACGATTGACCCGGCGCGAACCCTTACTCCCGGCCATATGTTCTCGCACTATCGGATCGAGGCGGAGTTGGGCCAGGGGTCCTTTGCGGCGGTCTTCCAGGCCCATGACACCATCCTCGATCGCACTGTGGCCTTGAAGGTGCTCAAGGCCGGCAGCATGGAGTCGTCTCCAAATGTACTTGCCGAAGCTCGCACGGCCGCGGCATTGAACCATCCCAACGTCTGCACGATTTTCGCCGTGGACGACAGCGAAGGTGTGCCGGTGATTGCCATGGAATACGTGGACGGTCAGCCGCTCAACGTCCTGTTGCGCGGCGGGGCCTTATCTCTCGCTCAGGCGGCCAACCTGGGGCGGCAGATCGCCCTTGGCATGTCCGCCGCCCACAGCCAGGGCATTGTCCACGGCGATCTGAAACCGGCAAACCTGCTGGTCTCTCACAGCGGCGTGGTGAAAATCACGGACTTTGGCTTATCACGGCGCTCCGCCCTGTCCCAGGACAGAGAAAAGACCGTGGAGTGGTCGCCCGTCGATGACAGCAAGATTGCCGGCACACCGGCCTATATGTCCCCGGAGCAAAGCCGCGGCGAGCCGGTCACGCCCAGGAGCGACGTCTTCTCTCTGGGTGCTGTACTCTACGAGATGCTGACTGGCCGGCCGGCATTCACGGGAGAGAACGTACTCCAGGTTCTCGACCAAATTCGCAACGTGGCGCCCAACCGCTATGCGGCGGAGGTCCACGAACCATTCTCCGACATTTTGCGCGGCTCTTTTGTTCGCGAAGCGCCCTCCCGCATTCTGACGATGGACAGAATTGCCGAGATTCTCAGCTGAATCCACAAGCACTTTTTTTCTCCCTCCCCCCTTGTGGGGGAGGGAGAAAAAACAGCAATGACGCACTCAAACGGCACGTCCCTCTTTGCAAGCGGATTTCGCTACCGATGGAATAGCGGCGCAAGTATACTCCTTGCAGGGTAAACGTATCTGACTTTCTCCGAAGAGGCTGCCATGTCGTTGGGAACAAGACATCGCTTGTTGCTGCTGTTCTTGGTTGGGATGATTGGCGGGTTTGCGGCTTCGCCACTTCGAGCACAAAATCCGCCGCCCGCTGCTGTTCCCTCTGCAAATGAGATCGCCGATTTGCTGCGCCGCGAGCCGTTCAGCCTGGAGACATGGCCGACTTGGCGCGGCCGACTCTTGGCGTGGTTGGGCGAGCGCGGCCACAACGCCGACGCCGCTTACGAGGCCGCCCGTTCGTTCATGCGTCGTCAGGCCGATGCCGCCGGAAATTTACCTCAATCGCTGGCCAACGACGCGCTGGCCTGGTACGTCCTGGGCAGCGCTTATCTGTACGAGCCGGACAACGATTCACAGCAGATCGAGGCGGCACGCAAGGCCGAGCAGGCGTTGCGGCGCAGTCTGCAACTGGACCCCAAGTTCGCCCGCGCCCATCGCAATCTCGCCATGGCGCTAAGCCTGCAAGCACCGTCACTCTCGCCTGCGGCCAGTTCTCTGCGTATCCGCGAACCCAAACGAACAGAGGCACAGAAAGAAATCGAGGAAGCGCGGAAACTCGATCCGTCGCTGAACATGGAAGGAGTGGAAGCGTCCATCGCTCTGCGGCGAAAGGAATTCGCCCAGGCAGAAACGCTGTTCAAACAAGCGTTGCAGAAGGCGCCGGACGATGTCGATCTGGCGCGCGGGGCCGTGTTGGCCGTGGTTTCCAATCCTCAACGTGCAGGACCGCGAGCCCCGACAGTGAAGGAGATGCTGGATAAATTTCCCAATGACGGACATTTAGTGTGTCTACACGGCCTGGCCCTTGCCGAGGATGATGACCTGCGCGGCGCCGCCCGCGAGTTTGCCCGTGCGCGCCATCTCGGAGTCGATCCCGCGGCGCTTTTGTCCGAAGACCTTGTTGGTAAGATCGAAGCGGGAGCCGCGCCGGGCTACTTGGAGTACGCTCTCTGGGCGCTGGGCGGCTTCATCGCTTTCTATGCCGTGTGGATGCTGCTCATGGCCGGCGTGGGTGCGCTGTTGGCCGGACGCACGCGCGGCGATCGGGCCTTGCAATTGCTCCAGACCCAGGACGAACTGATCGTAGGCGGACAGGTGGCGCGAACGCGGCACGAGTCGTCGCTGGCGCGTTTCTACGTCTTGGCTTTGTTCGCCAGTCTGATTCTCTTTTATGTATCGCTGCCTTTCCTCATCATCGGCTTGCTGGCCGGCACCGGGCTACTTTTGTACCTGATTTTCATGCTGCCGCGCATCCCCGTCAAGCTGATCGTCATCATCGTGGTTGTCGGATTCGGCGGCGCCTGGGCTGTCTTCAAAAGCATCTTCGCCCGGCCAGGCAAGGGCAGTTTCGGCCTGCCCAAGACGCCGGAGCAGTGTCCACGCATCTACGAAACCCTCAACGAAGTGGCTCAGCGCGTGGACACCGAGCCGGTGCATGAGGTTTATCTCGCGCCGGGCTCGGCCATCGGCGTCCATCAGGAGGGCCGGGGGCCGTTCGGCATCTTTGGCGTCAAGCGACGTGTGCTCACGCTCGGCGTCTCCACATTGCGTTTTCTGACCGTGGGCGAATTGAAGTCCATCCTGGCCCACGAATACGCGCACTTCAGTCACCAGGACACCTTCTACAGTCGCTTCATCTATCAGGTCACGCTGTCGATCCAGGAAGCGCTCCAGGGCATGGGCCGAACCGGCGGCTGGTACAATTACATCAATCCCTTCCTGTGGTTCTTGATCCTTTACCACAAAGCGTACAGCCTTCTCTCGGCCGGCTTCTCTCGTTCGCGTGAGTTCCTGGCCGATCGCATGGCAGCCAGCCTGTACGGTTCCGACGTTTTCACCAGCGCCCTGACCAAGGTTTGCACGGATGGCACGCTCTTCGAGATGACCATGTACGACAACATTGCCAATCTGCTCAAAGAAGGCAAGGCGTTCGTCAATATGTACGAAGCCTTCCGCGGTATCCGCGACGAGCAGCTCAACGCCCAGGAGCGCGAGGAATTGTATCAGAAGCTGCTGGAGGAGAAGGAGTCGCTGTTCGCATCGCATCCGACGTTCGGCGAGCGCATCGCGGCGGTCAACCCGCTGCCGCCGGCACGGCAGACCGACACCGCGCCGTCTCTGACGTTATGCGAGAATGCCGAAGAAATCGAAAAGGAAATGACCGAATTCCTGACCGGTTACATCTACCACCTGCATCAGCTCCAGGCCCAGGCCGCGACATAACCCCGATTTGGTTAGCCGCGACCCGAAGCGGTGCGCGAACGCGCTCCCCTTCGGGTCGCGGCTAACCAAGTCAGATCTATTCGTGTTATTCGTGGTGACTCTTTCGCACCACGCGAAAATCCAGCTGCCGGCGCTGCACATCGACGCGGACCACGCTGACATGTACCTTGTCGCCCAGCCGATAGCGTTTCTTCGTACGGCGACCGATCAAGCTGTGGTGCATTTCCTCGAAATAGTAATAATCGTCGGTCAGCGTACTGATGTGGACCAGGCCCTCGACCGGCCATTGCTCGGCCTGAGCGTAGAAGCCGTAGTCCGCCACGCCGGTGATGATCGCCTCCAGCTCCAGCCCCAGCCTTTCGCTAAGGTACATCAGCAATTTCAGTTTGATCAGCTCGCGCTCGGCTATTTCGGCGCGGCGTTCCATCTTGCTGCAATGATCTCCCAGTCCGATCAACTCCGTCTCATCGCTGCCGCATTTGCCGGTGCGCAGCCATTGATTGAGCAAACGATGCACCGTCAGATCGGGATAGCGGCGGATCGGCGACGTGAAATGACAGTAATCCACACTGGCTAGGGCGTAATGGCCTTCTTCCTGGGGGCTGTACACTGCCTGCTTGAGAGATCGCAAAAGTGCATAATGTACGGCATGCACTTCGGGCCGCGTAGCCGACTTGGCAAGGATGCGTTGTAGCGCAAAGCGATCGAAGTCGGTCGGCATTTTGTAGCCGAGACTGCGAGCGAAGTCGGCGAAGGCGGACAGCTTCTTCGGGTCCGGATCGGGATGGACGCGACGCAGAAAAGCGAAGTCGAGACGGGATAGATGCTCGGCGACGGCTTCGTTGGCGGCCAGCATGAACTCCTCGATGATCTGATGGCTGATGTCGTGGGAGCGGAAGTGAGCACCGGCGACTTTGCCTTGCTCGTCATATTCCAGCTCTACTTCGGGCATGTTCAGCTCCAGCGCTCCGCGGCGGATGCGTCGCTTGCGCAGGATCAGAGCGAAATCGCGCATGCGCAGGAGCATGTCGTAGATTTCGGGTTCAACTTCTCCGGGCGAGCGGGGGGCGTAAGCCCCCTGTTTGTTCGCAACAGGGGGCTTACGCCCCCCGCTCGCCGCTTCGAGTAACTCAAACACCTGCTCGTACGTGAAGCGTCGGCGGGCGCGGATGGCACCGTTGGCGAAGCGCATCGCCGTTTTTTGTCCCTCGGGCGTGAAATCGATGACGACGCTCTTGACGTAGCGCAGACGGCCCTGCTGGAGACTGGCCAGGCTGTTGGAAATAATTTCCGGAAACATAGGCAACACGCGCTGCGGCAGATAAACACTGGTGCCGCGGCGGCGAGCCTCGCGATCGAGTGCGCCGCCCGGCGGCGCGAAATGGCCCACATCGGCAATGTGGACGGTCAATTGCCAGTGGCCGCTCTCCTCGTCGCGCGTCAGCGAGACGGCGTCATCGAAGTCGCGCGCCTCGGCGGGATCGATGGTGATGACCACGTCCTTGGTGAAATCTTCGCGGTCGTCGAGATCGTTTTCGTCGAAGGCGGCGGCGGCCTCGCGTGCTTCTTGCAGGGCATCTTCGGCGAACACATCGGGCAAACCAAAAGCGCGGATGATCGACAGCGTATCGACGCCGGGTTGTCCGCGTGGACCAAGGATTTCGGTAATAACGCCCTCGCCGCGGTCCTCCGGCGTCGGAAAACGCAGCATCTCGAAGACGACCTTATCATCTGGCCTGGCGCCCTTGGCGCCCGGATCGCCGACGTAGATGCTATGGCTGAAAACGGTGCCATCGACGCGCACCAACCCCTGCCCTTCGCGCTCGAAGTATGTGCCGACGAATTGACGGGTGGCCCGATCGAGTACGCGGACAATGTGGCCGCTGGCGAGTTGGTCCGGACGGGAGGGTTTGCGCGTCAGACGCACCAGCACGCTGTCGCCGGTGGCCGCGTCGAGAGAGTGTTCCTCCTTGATGCGGATCTCCGCACCGGATTGGCCTTCGATGAGATGAGGCCGGACAAAGCCG
Source organism: Gemmataceae bacterium (assembly GCA_036557565.1). GTDB lineage: Bacteria > Planctomycetota > Planctomycetia > Gemmatales > Gemmataceae > JAJPHU01. The sequence continues at coordinate 4,954 of DATBHJ010000121.1, read as the reverse complement.
AGTCCACTGCTGGTGCGGCGATAGGTGCCGGTGATGGTGCCGTGCGGCGGCTTGGGCTTGACCGTATGGTTCTTGCCCATATCGATGCGGCCCTCGCGGTGCAGGCTGCGAAGCGCGCGGCGGAAGTCGCCGTACTGCGGCGCCGTCACGCCGATCCTTCGGGCCAGGGCTTTAGGCTTGAGCGGTTCGTAGTTGCGACGCGAGATGGCCGCCAGGATTTGCTCTTCAAAATGAGGCATCATTCACTCGGCTTGCGAGAAGGGTCGATCGATTCGCAGGGCAATCGGGGCGCCTAACATCGTTTCTTATCATACCAGGCAAGCAGGCCCACGACCGGGCGACCCAGGACGGGCACGGTCGAGAAACGCACTCTTCGTGCTAACATTATGTACTTTTTCTATTTCCTCCATTTTTCCCATTTTCCCCCTTTACTCGTCTCTCGCAGCGCGTAAACTGCTGAGTTAGGGCCCTTACTGATGACGGGCCTATGTCACTTTTTGCGTTGTAGCCCTGGCGCAACGGATTCGACGCCACTTTTCTATTCCTGTGTAATACCACGCACTGCCCCGATCCGCGTGCGATCGGGGTGCTTCGTTCCTCTCTTCGCCCGCCGAGGGAGTGTCATGTTTGTGCTTGAGTGGCTGCTTGTGTGTCAACATCGTTGGTCATTCCGCTGGTCCCTTCGCTTGCGGCGTCAAGGCCGGCAAGAGATCTCCCGCCGCCGTGTACAGCCGCGGCTAGAGGTGCTGGAGGATCGCACGGTCCCGGCCAATATCAATTGGACTTACAATTTCACGCCCGCGCAGTCGTTCGTCGCCTCCGACTCCGGCTCGGGCACGGTTTTGTTCACCAATGAGCCGACCACGAAAGCTATCAACAGTTCGGATGTGGTTGTCACGAACCTGCGCGTGATTAGTAACGCGGCGCCCGATAGTCCCGATACGCTCACCCACGGGGTATGGGCAGACAGCCTGGTGTTGACCGACGATGCTTCCCAAGTCAGCGACACCATGACGTTCACGGGCGAGCTCAGTGGCAACTTCTCAGCATCGAACGCCAACATCGCCAACGTCTTCACCGGCCCGACTACCCAGACCGCGACGCTCGGCAGCAACAAGTACACGGTCAGCTTGGTGGGCTACCTGCCGCCGGGACCGCCGACGGCCAGCAACGTCGGCAGCATCTCCGTATTCGTGCAGGTAGCGCCGGCTGGTCAGATCTCCTCCACCACAACCGAGGCCAACGATACGACGACGACTTTCAGCACCAGCGAGCAAGACGTGACTCTAACGGCCGACGTGAAAAGCAGCGGCGGCGCGGTCGATGAGGGCACCGTGACCTTCACCATTATGCAAGGCGGCACGGTCATTGGCACGGCCACGACTTCCGGCACGGTCAACAACGGCGCCGCCAGCGTCAGCTACCTTCTGCCCGGCGGCACGCCGGTCGGTTCGTACGCCATCGATGCGACCTACAGCGGCGGTCCCGACTTCAGCGGCAGCAGCGACAATACTCGCACCCTCACCGTTAGTGCTGCTCCTACTACCATCTCCGCCAGTGGCGCTACTACCGATTTCAGCTCGAGCCAGCAGAACGTCTCATTGACGGCAAACGTCACGAGCAGTGCGGGGCCAGTCAACGAGGGCACCGTGACCTTCACCATTATGCAAGGCACTACAGTCATCGGTACGGCCACGACTTCCGGCACGGTCAACAACGGCGCTGCCAGCGTCAGCTACCTCCTGCCCGGTGGCACGCCGGTCGGTTCGTACACCATCGATGCGATTTACATTGCGGGTTCCGACTTCAGCGGCAGCTCCGATAACACGCATGATCTCACTCTCGCTGCGGTCTCTTCTCCGTCGCTGCCGCCGTCCTCGAGGCCCGCGCCGCCGCCGCCTTCGCCACCGCTTTCCTTGCTGCCGAGACCGGGCGATTATCTAGCACTCTTCCAAACCCAGTTCATTCTGACCTTGGACTCGACCGTGTCGCTGGTCTTGTCTTTCGTCCACTTTTCCAATCCGGAATTGGACAATTTGATCGCGGTGCTGCAACAGGATATCGACGCCAACCCAGCGATCGACACTCCAGCAGGCGACTTAGCCGTATCCTGGGGTGCCTCCTCAGCGGTGCTGATGCTCACGAGATAAGTGTGGCGTTGCACCACTCGATCGACCGGCGAGCGGGGGCATAAGCCCCACCTCGCCAAAAAAGCTTGTGCTTCTTGGGTGATTCCCACGCTTTTTCCCTCTTTTTTCCCGCGTCTCTTGTCTAGCACAAACTCGTCCACCTAGAATGTTATACGGTTCGGCCTGATTGCACTCAGATCCGACCATACGGACCCCGTCGCCCCACTTCGGTCTGGGCCTGTCCCAATAAATACGAGTAAAAGTCGAGTTCGACGCCGATGCCGCGCGCGCATCTACCTGGCGCTCTCGTTCCTCCTTGGAGGTATCCTTCATGAATGTCTTCCGTTGGCTTCACCGCGTCAAACGCTTTCTGGGCGGATGGACCCGGCAACCGACGCCGCGCCCGAGACGACGTGCCCATCCAACCGTCGAAATGCTCGAAGATCGCACGCTGCTTTCAGGCGGTCCTGGTGTCACGTATTCAGTGACGAACAATTGGGGCAGTGGTTTACAAGCACAGATTCAACTGACCAATAATCAGAACACAGCACTATCCAACTGGCAGTTACAATTCAACGATCCGGATAACATTACTTCCATCTGGGACGCCAAAATCGTCAGCCATGTCGGTAATACCTACGTCATTCAGGGTGAAAGTTACGACAACAACGTTCCCGCCGGCGGATCGCTGTCGTTCGGCTTCGTGGCCAATACCGCTGCCAATTCGACTGGCCCGAGCAACTTCGTCCTCACCGGCGCCGGCAGCGGCGGCACAACAGACGGAGGTTCGACGGGAGGAACAAGCGGAGGCTCCGCGGGAGGAACAGGCAGCTCCAACGGCGGCAGCGGGACCAGCGGCAACACTGCCGGTGTTTCGTATACGGTGACGAACAACTGGGGCAGCGGTTTACAAGCACAGATTCAACTAACCAATAGTCAGAACACAGCACTATCCAACTGGCAGTTGCAGTTCAACGATCGGGATAACATTACTTCCATCTGGGATGCCAAAATCATCAGCCACGTTGGCAATACCTATGTCATCCAGGGCGCCGGCTACGACAATAACATTCCCGCGGGCGGTTCCGTGTCGTTCGGCTTCGTGGCCAACGTCGCCGCAAATTCGACTGGCGCCAGCAACTTCGTCGTCACCGGCTCCAGCGGCGGCGCAACGGGCGGTGGTTCGACAGGGGGAACCGGCGGAACAGGCGGGGGATCGAGCGGCGGTAGCACGGGCGGTCAAACGCAGAATCCGACGGCCGCCAACTACACTCTTGGCACCAGTCCTGGACAGGCGGTCGAGATCGACGTGCTCGCCAACGACACCGATCCTCTGGGTTACGCACTGACGGTCACTTCGTTTGAGCAGGGCAAGCACGGCACAGTGACGAAGAACGCGAACGGCTCGCTGATCTACACGCCGGTCGCCGGGTTCACCGGGACGGACACTTTCACCTACGCCATCAGCGACGGTACGGGCGGAACGGCTTCCGGCACGGTCCAGGTTTCGGTAGCAGCTGCGAACGCACTGCCGGACCCGTTCTTCGCTCCCTACGTGGACATGGGACTTTGGCCGACCTACACGCTGACAAGCGCGATGCAAGCGGGCGGCGTGAAATACTTCACCCTGGCCTTCATCGTTGCCGACTCCAGCAACCAGCCGGCCTGGGGCGGATATACGGCTTATGAGGTCAATAATGGAGCTTTTGACACGCAGATCAAGCAGCAGATCGGCCAGGTGCGCAGTGCGGGCGGCAACGTCATCGTTTCCTTCGGCGGCGCTAGCGGCCAGGAGTTGGCCCAGTCCATCACCAATGTGCAGACATTGACCACCGCCTATCAGGAGGTCATCGACGCCTACAACCTCAGCGCCATCGATTTTGACATCGAAGGTGCGGCCGTGAGCGATCACGCGTCCATCGACCGGCGTTCGCAGGCCATTGCCGCTTTGCAGCACAACGCGGCCGCCCACGGCAAGACGTTGCAAGTGTGGTTCACGCTGCCGGTGCTGCCGTCCGGCCTCACGACCGACGGTTTGTACGTCTTGCAATCGGCCTTGAAGTACGGCGTCAACATCACGGGCGTCAACCTGATGACGATGGATTACGGCGAAGGCGCGGCACCGAACCCGCACGGACAGATGGGCACGTATGCCATCGACGCGGCCACCAGCGTTCACAGCCAGCTGCAGACGCTGTACGGCAACGCCAAGACGAGCGCGCAATTGTGGAACATGATCGGCCTGACGCCGATGATCGGCATGAACGACGACACCAACGAAATCTTCGATTTGCAGGCGGCCCAGCAGGTCGCCGCCTTCGCCAAGCAATATGGACTGGGCCGCATCTCCATGTGGTCGCTCAACCGTGACCAGCAAGCTCCACAGGGCGCCCTGTCCTACGTCTCCAATACGTCCAGCAGCATTGTGCAAGCACCCTATGGGTTTTCATCTATCTTCGAGACACTGTAGAACGCTAAAATGACATTACAGCGCTCCAGCACTCAACGGGGAGTATCACCATGAACATTCTCTGGTTTTTGCTGATTGGCCTCATCGCCGGATGGCTGGCGGGGAAGGTCATCAAGGGCAGCAGTTTCGGACTGATCGGCAACATGATCGTGGGCGTCATCGGCGCCTTGATCGGTGGATTCTTGTTCGGCCAGATGGGCGTGTCTACGAGCGGCTTGATTGGCGAAATTCTGGCGGCCACGGTCGGCGCCATTATTTTGCTCTTGATCCTCCGCTTGGTCCCCCAAAAACGGTTCTAGAACGCTCTCAAGGATGATTTCGGATCTTCGTTTAGCCGCGAGCCGTAGGCGAGGGG
>DATBHJ010000120.1:0-44760 GCA_036557565.1 Gemmataceae bacterium | reverse complement strand
CCGTCTGACCGTAGTTGTTGCCGTTGTAAAAGAGGTAGGCCCGGCCAGATGCATTCACGAGGGCGCCGAAGCACATCATTTCCGAGTCCCAGCCTTCCGGCGACACGTCGATGCCGACCTGGTCGTCCTTGCGCTGCCAGGCGAGTCCATCCAGCGATTCCGCGTAGCCGAGACGATAGCCCTTGCTAAAGGTGCGAATGGAATACCACATGCAGTACTTGCCGTCCTGACGAACGACGTAGGGGCGACCAAAACCGTACTCGTCAGCCGAGGCAAAACTCATGCACTTGCGACCGGACTTGCCCCAGGTGCGGCCGTCGGCCGACTCCAGGTAACGCAGCGTATACGAAGGCACACTTTTGCCACTGGCCTGGACCCAATCGCTGCCGCCGATGTACCACATCCGCCAACGGCCGTCCTCAATCATCACGTGACAGGCAGTGCGCACAAACAGCTCATCGTCACTGCGCTCCAGGACCGGTGTGCGCGAATAACGGCGGAACGTCTCGCCGCCATCCTCACTGACGGCCAAACCGATGAACAGGTAATAGCGAACACGCACGCCCAGCTGCCAACCAACGTAGTAGAGGAACAGACGCCCCTGGTGCTCCACGATAGAGATCGGTGTCACGCCATTGTCATCGAACGTGCCCGGCTCGCCGATGTCGAGCACCGGCCTTTGTGATACGGTTAGCACGCGTCGCGGATCTTGTGCGTCCACCTCGACATATCCGACGCGACCGATCTTGTCGCGATCCAGGAAGGCGGCGTAAACACGGATGGTCCGTTCATCGCGCAGGAGCGGCGTGGGAATGAAGGCGTGGGATTGCGCCCACGGCTGGCTTCCGTTGGCCTGGTAGACAAGGCCGAGTTTTTCCCAGCGCATGGCTTCACCCCGCAATCTTGAAGAAGCGGAGACTGCTCACTTTCGACGGCACAGCCTTCTCCAGATTGAACAGGCTGCCGTCGGGAACGTCCTGCGCGATGGTGATGCCTGGCCCGATCCAGCAATCGCGGCCGAGCGTGCGGTTGTTGCTCACACAGCTATTGACGCCGAGGAAAGAATTGGCCCCGATGCGTGCGTAACCGGAGATCACCACATGGGAGGAAATGAAACAGTTGTCCTCAATCGTCGAATGGTGGCCAATGTGGTTACCGCTCCACAGCACCACGTTATTGCCGAGCGTGACGAACGGCTGTACGACGTTTTTTTCGAAGATGAAGCAATGCTCGCCGAGGACGACGTTGCGCCAGACGAAGGCGTGACTGCTGATGTAGCTGGCCAGAGGGTAGCCCTTGGCCTTGGCCTCACGGCATAACCGCTCGCGCAGACGGTTCATCTGCGTGTAGACAACGGCCACATGCAGACAATGGCGAGCCGGGTCGAAGTGCTTCTCGACCTCCTCGAAGGGCACGACTGGCAGACCGCACAGGCGATCGCGTTTGAGATAGGCTCGTTCGACAGAGAAGCCGGCCACCCGGTAGGGCGAATCGTGCGTGAAGTATTCGTAGGCCACCTCGGCAAAGGCACTGTCGCCGACCAGGACGAGATCCTTCTCTTTGTCCATTACCAATCCTCAAAGGCGCCTAAACAGCGGGATCATCTACCGCGGTTCCCTCGACGCATGATTGGGCCTTGCTGGCGAATACGACGTGTCCTGCAGTTTATTTTCGGAAGGACGACAACAAGACTTGAGCGAATTTCACTTCATTCGCATAACTCCTTGCGGCATCGCGTGAAGATTCGGCATCTTCAACCGACTCAGGGCCGGACGATGAGCATATCCTCGCGGCGATTGGCGATCGGCAGCTCCAGTCCCTGCGGCACGATGTAGGCATCGTAGCCGGCGCTGCGGCAGCGCATCAGTAAGGCCAGGACGACAGAATCATCGATCTTCGCGGCCTCGATGTGATTGAAGACAACCGCCGGCGTCTCGTCACGGCCGGTGAACTGACGATGGCAGGCCACGCCGGCAGCGGAGCTGAAGAAGCGTTTGCGCTTGGAGACATTGGGGATGTCGCCGAGGAGCATCGCGCCGCCGGGGGCCAGTAAACCCAACGAACGGTCCAGGAAGTCGAAGACGTTGCCCTCGGCGAAGATGTATTGCAGGACGCTGTAAACCAGGATGGCGTGGACTCGGCCCTCGAACTCGGCGAACAGCTGCGGACAATTCGGGTAGAGAGCGGCATACTTGCGAACGTGTTCACGCTCGGGCAGGTGAGCAAGCATCTCGGCCGAATCCACCAGCACGAGGGTATGTTTTCGCTCCCCACAGTGCTCGATCAGTCTCAGGGCCAATCCGCTACAGCCCGGGCCGATGTCCAGCACGACCTGCCGGTCTTGCCCCAACTGCGGCAATTTACCCAGGATGTCTCGAAAGATGCATTCTTCCTTACCTGCCCGGTACGAATCGGGAAAGCCAACCTTCTCGTGAGACGACAAAGATGTGTCCGTCGCCATGCGGCGGAAGTCCTCGAAGGTGAGGTTATCGAACTGGGAATAGTTGATCGGGTTCATGCCTGGCTCCCCTACGCGTATTCCGTGGACGCGCGGGACGATAGCCCGACCGACTGGGAAATACAAGACGATGTTCTGCACTCTTTGTCTATATGCGTTCATCAATCAGCGCCGGCATCCAGCGGCTGCCGCGCGTCATGACCTCGTAGTAATGGCTCGCCGGTTCGCAGATGACGTACACGCGCGGACAGCCGCGCTCATCGTGGACCGCCAATCCGTGGATGCCTTGGCGAATGCGATACCAGACTCCCTTGTCCAGTCCCATCGTCGCTGGAATGATGACCGACTCGACGTTCCCTTCGCCCCAGCCGCCGTTCTCGATGGTGTCCAGCTGCGTCCAGGCCGTGCAGGGAAGGTGAGCGCTTTCGCCGCGACGATTGCCCCAGCGGAGGATTTGCAGCTGACCATTTCGCCAGACCGGCAACAACCGCTCTGCATCGGCGAACAGAAATTGCACTTCGCGCTCGCCGCCGCGCTCGAAGATGCGCCGCGCCAGGGTGTGTCGCTCGATCAGTTCCACCGGCAGCTCGCTGAACGCCAGGGCCGTACCTGAGAGCATGGTCTCCTCGCCGTCTAAATTCAATCACGAAAACACGAAATAGGAGAACACGAAAAAAGAAAGAGAAGAAGGCAGAATCAGCAACTTAACACGTATCTTTCTTGCTTTCATTGTCTTTTTCATGTTTTTCTTACTTTCGTGTTTTCGTGATTCGATTTAGAAACAAATTTTACCTCTTACGTCGCAAATATCGTAGGACTGGGCCTCATCCCGGTATATGTCGGCCAGGGGCAGTGTGGCACCGCTTCGCAAAGCGAACCGGCCGACCTCGGTGTTGATCTCCTTTTTCACCTCGGCCACGGCGCGTTCCTGTTCTTGGGGTCGGTCGAACAAGCCCAGCTGGACGTAGCCGGGTTTTCGGAGCTGCGAGGCGATGATGTGCATGTGCGTCACTGGCTGCTCGGGGGACCACGCTCGCCCCAGGCAGAAACGCGCCGTCTCCAGCAACAAATCGAAGCGATTCGTCGGCGCGGGCAACTCTCCACGACAGAAGCCGCCTATGCCGTCCTTATGCTGGATCGCCACACTCAGCGCTCCTGCATGGACGACGTGGAATTCCAGCTCCTCGACCAGGCGCTCCAGATTACGTACCATCCAGGCGTAGAGGCGCTCCGGCTCTTCGGTCGATCCGCCCAGGCTGCCGCCGCGGGCCAGCATCTTGTGCGGCGGACGTTCGGTGTACAGCGGCAGGACCGGATCGCCATTCAACTCGTACCACAGCGCCTCGCCGGTGATGGTCAACAGCTGGCGAATGAAACAACGGTCGGCCTGGGCCAGATCGAGGCAGGTGGTGATGCCGTAGGGCTCCAGCCGGGCGGCGCGGCGGCTGGCGATGCCGCTGATCTCCGTAACCGGCTGGCTCTCCAGCAAGGCGCGCACGGCGTCGGGATCGAACACAGCCAGGGCGCCGAAGGGTTTGGCGCTATCGGAGATGAGCTTGGCGAGGATCTTGGTCCGGGCAATGCCCACCGTGACGGGAACGCCGACTTCACGCAGAATGGTGTCGCGTACCTGTTCGGCCAACTCCTGCAAGCGTCCCTTATCACTGGAGTAGACCTCAAAGAAAAAGTCATCAATCGAATGGTATTCGACACGCGGCGAGAATGTGCGGACGATTTCCAGGACGCGGCGGCTCAGCACTTCATACCAGCGGAAGTCGCGCTTGACGTAGACGCCCATCGGACAGAGACGCAAAGCGTCCCAGATGGCCATGCCGGTCTTCACGCCGGTGTGCTTCATCTCATAGCTTTTGGCGATGACACAGGCGCCCTGATTGCCCAGGATGCCGACAGGTTTGTCGCGCAGGAAGTAATCGCGTACCCGCTCGGCAGAAACGTAGAAGCAATCACAGTCGAGATGCCCGATAGCCGCTGGAGATGGCATGGCCGTGCGCGCCCGCTCGCCTCGTGGCTGGAAGAACGAGGCACTTCTGTTCTACATGAACATGCGTATAGTAGTCAAGCATTTTTCAGAGCCTTACGGCGAACGGCCGGCGTAAGCCGGCTGGTTGGAGCGCACCAGCCGGCTTACGCCGGCCGTTCGCCATTTTCCGGGACTCGTGGACGCGCGAGCCTATCCAGACCCATTTATAATGGGGCGAGCGAGGGCAGCAGTATGACGACAAACTTGAACAAGGTCCTCAACCACATCCACCACCTCCTCGCGCCGCCCGGCGGCGATCAGACAGACGGCGAGCTGCTGGCACGTTTCGTGGCCAAGCGCGATGAGGCGTCATTCGCGGCACTCGTGCGGCGCCATGGGCCGATGGTCCTGGCCGTGTGCCGGCGCATGCTGCGCCATGACCAGGATGCCGAGGATTGTTTCCAGGCCACGTTCATGGTGTTGGCGCGCAAGGCGACGACGGTGAAGCGTGAGGCTGTCAGCAGCTGGTTGTACGCAGTCGCTTATCGGACTTCGCTGGAGGCGCGTGCGGTCAACACCCGGCGGCGAACACGCGAGAAACAGGTACTAGACATGCCGCACCCCGAAGTCTGGCCACCGGAAGTACAAGATTGGCGGCCCTGGCTCGATCAGGAATTGAATCGCTTGCCGGAGAAGTACCGGGCAGTGATCGTGGCGTGCGACCTGGAGGGTCGATCGCGCAAGCAAGCCGCACATCAACTCGGCATCACCGAGGGCACGCTTTCCAGCCGCCTGGCGCGTGGGCGGCGTCTCTTGGCTAAACGCCTCGTCCCTTATGGGTTGTCGCTGTCGGGCGCGACTCTGGCGGCGGTACTGTGTGAAGCTGCCGCCTCGGCGCAGCTATCGGCGGCATTGGTATCGACCACAACGAAAGCAGCGGTACTGGTCGCAGCGGGAGAATTGACCACTGTCTCCGCTGCCAGCGCTATCCTGATGAAAGGAGTGTTAAAATCCATGTTTTTGACAAAGCTCAAATTGATGGTTAGTGCAGTGATGATCGTGACCGTCCTCGGCGCAAGCGGCTTGGTGTACCGCGCCGCCGGGCAGTCAGCGTCTCCCCTGGAGAAACAAAGCGACGGCAAGCCCAAGAGCGAGCTGGAGCGCCTCCGCCATGAGAATGAGTTGCTCAAGCTCAATCTGGAAGTGGTGTTGGAAAAAGTACACGCCCAGGAGGCGGAATTGCGCACTCTTAAGGCCCAGTCGGCACATGGTGTCATCCATCTGGGTGGCGACCTTCTTAGAGTGTGGGATGCAAAGGATGGGCAACCGCACAAGGTGATAGTGACGGAGAGGCAGCCGCTAGGCGCGGAAGTGAAGCCAGTGCAGGGTGCAAAGGAAGGCCAGAAGCTCCTCAACAAAGACGACTTGCAGCGGTCCATCGATTCGCTCGAAAAAGCGGTCAAGGAATTGCGCGAGCAGCTGAAAAAGGAAGCCCTGCCGCAGAAGGGCAAAGTAAACGAGGAATTGCGACAAAAAAAATCCCAATTAGATCAATATGAAAAGCAATATAAAGACCTGAAAGACCTGACAGAGGGCCTCAAAAAGTCCGAGGCTGACGTTGTCTTATGGCAAGAACGGGCGGTCTGGGCCGAGCGTATGGCCCAACCTGGCCGTCAGTACATCACTCAGGTTCAGGCGGAAGCCGACCAGGCCCGATATCTTGGTGCGCTTTTCGATCAAGCCGAAGCCGTCCTCAAAGTTCTGCGTGAAACCCGCGACGCGGAAACTCAGCGCAAGGCACTGGACACGCTCGAAGAAACGATGAAGCAACTGCAAGGCGTGCACAAAAAAAGAACCGACAGCAACAAACCTCGATAACCATTTCGCAAACCCTACCAGGCCGCAGCATCACAAGGTCGAAAAGAGCCCTTGTGATGCTGCGGCCTGGTATCATCTTGACACATTTGCGAGAGTGCATCCGCCGCTTACAATCCTGTGACGAGGAGGAGCAAACTCATGAAGTTGAAAGTTATTCTGTTGCCGGAGGCGGAGGGGGGATTTTCCGTCGCGGTGCCAGCGTTGCCAGGTTGCTACACGCAAGGAGAAACAGAGACCGAAGCTCTGGCTAATGCCCGCGAGGCCGCCGAGGCGTGGTTGGAAGCGAGCAATGACAACGTCAGTCCCTTCGCCAACGGCAGCGCCGCCGTCAAGGAAGTCGTGCGGGAGATCGAGGTGTGAAAGGAGTCTCTGGCAAGAAAATGTGCCGTGCCCTGGAGCGCCGGGATGGAGTTTGGACCGCGACTGGGGTAGTCATCACGTCTACAAGAATTCAACAGGCAGTCAAGTCAGCGTCCCCGTTTATGGGAACAAAACGCTCAAGCCCGGCACGCAACGGCCCATCATGAAGGACGCCGGATTGACAGAGGTGGAATTTGTAAAAAACATACCTGACAGTGCATCTTTGCGATACTGCAGCCAGCACTTACAATGATTGTTGCGTTCGACAATACCAACGCCTCCAAGGATGAGCCACATGGACGCGGCACCGTCGCCGGTGGGTGTCGCCGCCGCTTCGCCAACGCCGCCACCGCAATGGCCGGCTCAGTCGAAGTGGATCGAACCGCCGAGCGATCTTTCTGTTCGTTTGCCTTCCACACCCGAGCCGGGCTGGTCGCGTCCGGCTCAGGGCGCGGCGGTGCTGCTATTATTGGTGGCGTTGGCGCTGCTCGGTTGGCACGGTTGGAGTGCACAACGCTGGGGTTGTCGGCCGGCAACACTCGAAACCGACGCGCTCCATTCTCCCTCTCTGGATCTGAATCAGGCCGATTGCGTTCAGCTGATGCAGTTGCCCGGCGTGGGCGAGGCACTGGCCCAACGCATTGAGGCGTATCGAGTCGGGCATCACGGTTTTCGCAGCGTGGATGAGCTTCGTCAGGTGCATGGCATCGGCCCGAAATTGTTGGAAAAAATACGCCCCCACGTATTCGTTGAAGCGCCGCCAAGCGACGAGGAAGACGAGCCGATCGCAAAGGACGACCGCCGGGTCGCGGTGAAGGCCGAGAACGAAAAGAATCCGTTCCTAGCAAGCCAGAAGGAGCCGATTGCAGAACGTATCGACCTGAACCACGCCACAGCTGCGGAACTGCGACGACTGCCCGGTGTCGGTACAACACTCTCTCAACGCATTATTGAAGTTCGCGGAGAAAAACTCTTCCGTGATGTTGAAGATCTCCGGCGCGTACGGGGCATTGGCGCGAAGACCTTGGAGCGACTGCGGTCGCATGTCGTGGTAAAATAGGGAACAAGGAACGAGCCGGAGGCGTTCGCGACGGCCCTTCCGTCGCTGACGCTTCCGGCTCGTTCTCGGGAGAGGAGCAAGAGATGGTAGCCAAGTTCGAGTTAGTCAGTCCCTTTCAACCCGCCGGCGATCAACCGCAGGCCATTGGCAAGCTCGTCGAAGGCTACCGCAACAGCCGCCCCTATCAGACGCTTCTTGGTGCCACCGGCACCGGCAAGACCTTCACAGCGGCTCATGTGATCGCTCAAATCGGCAAGCCAACGTTGGTGCTGGCGCACAATAAGACGCTCGCGGCCCAGCTGTACAAGGAGTTCAAGGGTTTCTTGCCGCACAATGCCGTCCACTACTTCGTCAGCTATTACGACTACTACCAGCCCGAAGCCTACATTCCGCAGCGCGACATCTACATCGAAAAAGACGCCCAGATCAACGAGAACATCGACCGCCTACGCCTGGCCGCAACCAGCGCTCTTGTCAGCCGCGAAGATGTGGTAATCGTCGCCAGCGTGTCCTGCATTTACGGCCTGGGTTCGCCAAGCGATTACAAACGCATGATGATTCGTCTGGTCAAGAGCGAAACCATCAACCGCGACGACCTTTTGCTGCGACTGGTTGACATCCAATATGAACGCAACGACGTGGCCTTTACACGCGGCAAGTTCCGTGTCCGGGGCGACGTGATCGAAGTTTGGCCGGCGTACGAAGAATTCGGCATTCGCATCGAGCTGTTCGGCGACGAAGTCGATGCCCTGGCCATCATTCACCCAACCAGCGGAGAAACGCTGAAAACACTGGAAGAATTGTACATTTACCCCGCCAAGCACTTCGTCACGCCGGAGGAGCGAGTGCGCCAGGCCGTCGAGGGTATCCGAGGCGAACTGGACGATCGCATCGAACAATTCAAAAAAGAGGGCAAGTTGTTGGAAAAGCAGCGTCTGGAAGCGCGGACGCGATTCGACATGGAGATGCTGCTGGAGGTCGGCCACTGTCCGGGCATCGAGAATTACGCGCGCTGGTTCAGCGGCCGCAAGCCCGGCGAGCCGCCGTACACGCTGCTGGATTTCTTCCCCGACGATTTTCTCATGATTGTCGATGAATCGCACGCCACCCTACCGCAGCTGCGCGGCATGTTCGCTGGCGATCACAGCCGCAAACTCACCCTGGTCGAGCACGGCTTTCGTCTTCCCAGCGCCCTGGACAATCGGCCGCTGCGTTTCGATGAATGGGAAAAGCGGGTAAAGCAATCGCTGTTCATGTCGGCAACTCCGGGACCTTATGAACTGGAGCGCTGCGGCGGCGAAGTCGTCGAACAGCTCATTCGTCCGACTGGACTCGTCGATCCACTCCTGCACGTGCGTCCGGCGCGCGGACAGGTACCGGATTTGATCGAGGAAATCAAGGCACGCGCCGACCGCAAGGAGCGTGTGCTGGTAACGACTCTGACGAAACGGCTGGCCGAGGATCTAAGCAATTACTTCCACGACGCCGGCCTGCGTGGTAAATGGCTGCATTCGGAGCTGGATGCCATTGAGCGCGTACAGATCTTGCGCGAGCTGCGCGAGGGAGCCTTCGATGTCCTGGTCGGCGTTAATCTTTTGCGCGAAGGACTCGATTTGCCGGAAGTGTCTCTCGTGGCCATTCTCGATGCCGACAAAGAGGGATTCCTGCGCTCCGAAACCTCGCTGATTCAGACGATTGGCCGTGCGGCCCGAAACGTCAATGCCGAGGTCATTCTCTACGCCGACCGTGTCACAGAATCCATGCAGAGGGCCATCGACGAAACACGCCGGAGACGCGAGCTGCAATTGAAGTACAACGACGAACACGACATCACACCGGAGACCGTTCGCACCGCCATCAGCTTGGGCATCGAGGAGGAGATCGCGGCACGCAAAATGGCCGCCGAGGCGGCAGGCAAGGCCGAAGATGTTGTCACCGAGGAACAGATCGAAGAAATGCACCGCGAGATGCTGAAGGCCGCCGACGAACGCCGCTACGAAGACGCCGCGAAATTGCGTGACTTGATTGCCAAGTTGAAGGGAGAGCCGGTGGCCTCACCGCAGATCAAGAAACCGCGCGGCCGCCGCCGACGATCGACTGGGTAAGATCTACCTGCAAGCCTCGATCTCAGCACGGAAGAGAGCAGCCAGTCAGTTAGGGCGTGCTCTGTGAAAATGGTACGCGTGCTATGGAGGAGACTGTCATGCAACGAGGAACAACTCTGCTCGCCAGCTTATTGGCCGGTCTCGTCTTCGGTTGGATTTCTACGACCGGCGAATTCTTTGGGGCCTGCCTCGCAGCGGACGAGCAGCCTGAAGCCGTTAAGGATAAGGAAGGGCGAGACATGCCGCCATCCGTGCCTGCAATCAGCGATCGGATGCGCAAATACATTGCCTCCAAAGAAATTGCCGGCGCTGTTACCCTGGTTGCGACGCCCAGCCGGATCGTTCATCTGGACGCGGTCGGCAAGGCGGCCCTTGACCGTGATGAGCCGATGCGAACCGACTCCATCTTCTGGATCGCGTCCATGAGCAAGCCGGTCCTCGCCACGCTGTTGCTCATGCTCCAGGACGAGGGACTCCTTTCTGTGGATGATCCGGTCGAGAAATACCTGCCAGAGTTCAAGAATCTCAAGACTGCGGAGGGTAAGCCGGCCGGGCTCACCATCCGTCACCTCCTTACACACACTTCGGGCATGAGCGAAATCAGCGCCGCCCAGGCGAAGTCTTGCAGAACGCTGTCCGATGTCATTCCTCTCTATGTCGCCAAGCCAGTTGGCTTCGCTCCAGGCTCGAAATGGACATACTGCCAGTCGGGGATCAATACCGGCGGACGGGTCGCCGAAGTGGTCACGGGAGAATCCCTCGAAAAGCTGCTCAAGCGTCGTCTCTTCGATCCCTTGGGTATGAAAGACACCACCTTCTATCTCACAGAACAACAGCTGCCGCGCCTCGCCAGGTCGTACCGGCGAACCGACAAAGGCGAACTCGAATCGACAGAAATCCGCTTCCTCAATGGCAAGTCGCCTACAAACCGAGACCGCTTCCCCGCACCCAACGGCGGTCTGTTCTCCACCGCGAGCAATTACACGCGCTTTTGCCAGATGGTGTTGCGCGGCGGCGAGTTGGATGGCAAGCGCTATCTCAAGCCCGAGACTGTCAAGCTCATGACGACCATTCAGACGGGAGACCTCAAGACGGGCTTCACTCCTGGCAATGGCTGGGGCCTGGGCTGGTGCGTCGTCCGCGAACCACAAGGCGTTACCGCCATGCTTTCCCCAGGCACGTTCGGCCACGGAGGCGCTTACGGCACCCAGGCATGGATCGATCCGGTTGCGAAGCGGATCTACCTTCTCATGGTTCAGCGAGCGAATTTCCAAAACTCGGATGCGTCGGAGGTCAGAAAGGGTTTCCAGGAAGCGGCCAGCGAGGCGTTTGCTCCCTCGAAGGACAAGTAGCGGGCCATCCTCTTGACAACGAATCCGGCGAGGGTACATTCGATTGTTGTAGCTCGCCCGGATGAATGAACAGCCCCAAATAGAGAGATCAGAGAAAGGACGCTCCTAAGCAGCTTTGTTATCGCCCCGCGCTTGCACGAATCAGGAGTCTTCCTCATGGGTCGGTTAGGGACTTCTGCCCGCTGGTGGGTGCCGATTCTCTTTCTGGTCTGCGGGTTGGTCCGTTTGAACTGGGGCCAACAGCCGACGGCTGGCCCTGCTTCTACGAAGGCATCGCTAGAGCGAGACAACATCAACAGGTTTGTCACCCGGCATTGCACGAAGTGCCACAATGATGAGGACAAGAAGGGCGAACTCGCCCTCGACACCTTCCTTGAAAAGGATGTAGCCACTCACCTGGAAGTGTGGGAGAAGGTGGTACGAAAGCTGTCCGCACGTCAGATGCCCCCTGTGGGTAAACCGCGTCCAGATGAGCGGGCGTATGAGACCGTGGTAACCGCCCTCGAAACGGAACTAGATCGCGCTGCCGCCGCTGTTCCGAATCCCGGCCGAACGCCGACCTTGCGAAGGCTCAACCGCACGGAATACCAAAATGCCATCCGCGATCTCCTGGCGTTAGAGGTAGACGTGACGAGCCTGTTGCCCGTCGATGAAGCGAATCACGGTTTCGACAGCGCCCCACTGGGCGATCTCTCACCGACCCTGCTCGACCGTTACATCACGGCAGCGCAGAAGATCAGCCGCCTGGCGATCGGGCGGGCACCAAAATCACCCAACAGCGACGTCTTCCGAACCCGCCCGGATATGACTCAGGAGGAACACGTCGAAGGACTGCCATTGGGCACACGCGGCGGCTTGCGGATTCCCTACACCTTCCCCCAGGACGGCGAATACGATGTCCAGATCTGGCTGGCGCGCGACCGCAACGAGCAAGTCGAAGGTCTGCACGAACCACACGAGCTGGAGATCCTGCTGGATCGCAAGCGAATGTCCTCGTTCACCGTCCAGCCACCCTATCGGAACGAGGGCCATACGAAGGTGGACCAGCATCTCAAAGCTCGCATCGCCGTCACGGCCGGACCGCACGATCTGGGCGCGACGTTCGTGAAAAATCCTACCTCCCTGCTGGAAACGAAGCGCCAGCCCTACCAGGCCCATTATAATCTGCACCGGCACCCGCGCATTTCACCGGCGGTTTACCAGGTTTCCATTACCGGCCCCTACAACGCGAAGGGCCACGGTGACACCCCGAGCCGCCGCCGCATTTTTATTTGCACGCCGGCCGGACGCGCAGACGAAGAAGCGTGTGCCATGAAAATCCTCTCCGCGCTCCTGCGACGGGCGTACCGTCGGCCGGTGGACCGTGCCCATCTCGAACGGGTGGTGCAGTTCTATCGCCAGGGTCGCAAGGACGGGGACTTCGATGCAGGAATCGAGATGGCTCTAAGCGCTGTCCTGGTGAATCCTCAGTTCTTGTTCCGCATCGAGCGCGATCCGGCGGGCGTTGCGTCGCAAACGACTTACCGGGTAAGCGACATCGATCTTGCATCGCGTCTGTCGTTTTTTCTCTGGAGCAGCATTCCTGACGACGAGCTTCTCGATCTGGCCGAAAAGGGCGACCTGCACAGGCCCGAAGTCCTGGAAAAGCAGGTGCGGCGGATGCTGGGGGATGAACGCTCACGAACACTCGCGAACGATTTCGCCGCTCAGTGGTTGCACTTGCGCAACCTGGAATCGATCACGCCGGATCTGCGCCTGTTTCCGGACTTTGACGATAACTTGCGGACGGCCTTCCGCCGAGAGACGGAACTGTTCTTTGAAAGCGTGTTGCACGAGGACCGCAGCGCGCTGGATCTCTTGAAGGCAGAGTATACATACCTTAACGAGCGCCTTGCAAAGCACTACGACATCCCGCACATCTATGGGAACCGCTTTCGGCGCGTCGCTCTCGGCGGAGACAGGGAACGCGGCGGGTTGTTGCGTCACGGCAGCATCCTGACTGTTACCTCGTATGCCACACGCACCTCGCCGGTCATTCGCGGCAAGTGGATCCTCGAGAACCTCCTGGGGACGCCGCCACCGCCTCCGCCGGCCAAAGTGCCCCCGCTGCGCGAGAATACAGTGTCGGCGAATCTTCCCATTCGAGAGCGGCTGGCCGAGCATCGCTCCAATGCCTCTTGTGCGAGCTGCCATCGCCTGATCGATCCAGTGGGCTTCTCGCTGGAGCAGTTCGATGCCGTGGGCCGCTGGCGATCGATGGACGAAGGCAGGCCGGTTGACGCGGCTGGAGGACTCGCCGACGGCAGCGAATTCGCAGGTGTCTCTGGATTGGAGGAGGCGCTTCGCCGACGGCCGGAGTGGTTCGTACGCACACTGACCGAGAAACTTTTTACGTTTGCACTGGGGCGGGCACCAGAGGAATCGGACGCCCCGGCCATCCGCAAAATCGTCCGCGAGGCTCGCGCCCAGGACTACCGTATCTCGTCGCTGATCGTGGGTCTGACGGCTAGCACACCCTTTCAGATGAGGAAGGCGCAATGATCATCACGAAGAAGGCGCTGTCGAGGCGGACGTTCTTACGAGGAGCGGGGGCCACCGTGGCTCTGCCGCTATTGGATGCCATGATTCCCGCCATGACCGCGCAGGCTGAAACGCCGGCCGCTCCGCATCGACTCCGCCGCCTTGGCTACGTCTACATCCCCATGGGATGTGACCATTCACGCTGGACTCCGGCGGGTGGTGAGCGTCTGGACGAGCTTTCCTTCATTCTCGCTCCGCTGGCCCCTGTCCGAAAGTACGTCACGGTCATCAGCAATTTGGCGTTGCGGAACGCCTACCCCGGCACCCATGCGACTTCTAACTCCGCCTTCCTGAGCGCCGCAAGGGCAAAACTCACCGAGAGCGCTGACTACTACCTCGGCACGACTGCCGATCAGATCGCCGCCAAGCACATCGGTCGGAGCACTCAGTTGCCCTCGCTCGAACTGGCGATGGATCTACTTAAACTCTCGGGGCAGTGCGACAATGGATACGCCTGCGTCTACCAGAACAATCTCTCGTGGTCATCACCGACGACGCCGCTTCCGAGCGAGGCCCACCCACGGGTCGTATTCGAGCGGCTCTTCGGCGACGGCGGCAGCACAGCCGAACGACGTGCCGCTCTGCGAAGCCGGGCCAGCTTGCTCGATTCCGTAATGGACGAGTTCACACAGCTCAACAAACAGCTCGGGGCCGCCGATCGCGCCCGGCTCGCGCGGTACCTGGACACGGTGCGCGAAGTGGAGAGACGCATCCAACGCGCTGAGGGCAACACGCGCGAAAACCCGCTTCCGGACCTCGACCGTCCAGCAGGTGTACCAGCGTCCTACGCCGATCATGCCCGGCTGATGTTCGACTTGCAGGCGTTGGCCTTCCAGGGCGACATCACCCGCGTCATCACTTTCCAACTGGCCAGGGAAACGAGCAACAGGACTTATCCCGAAATCGGCGTCTCGGACCCGCACCACCCGCTGACACATCACGGCAACGATCCCGCGAAGATCGAAAAAGTGGCGCGGATCAATCGCTTCCATGTCTCGCTGTTCACCGAGTTCCTGGCCAAATTGCGCGACACACCAGAGGGCGATGGCTCTTTATTGGACCATTCGCTCTTGCTGTACGGCAGCGGCATGGGCAATCCCAACCAGCACGATCATGACAATTTGCCGATCCTCGTCGCCGGCGGGGCTGCGGGCAAGATGCGGGGCGGAAGGCACATCCACAATGACAAGCCGACGCCTCTGGCCAACCTTCACCTGACACTACTCGACAAGGTGGGCGTGCCCATCGATTCGTTCGGTGACAGCCAGGGTAAGGTGGACACATTGTTTGATCCACTGGGGATGTAGCGACGAATCCGGAGTCCTTTGTGATGATGAGGATACCCTTTGTGGCTGTGGGCTTGATACTCCTTCTACTTGCAAGTACCACGAATGGAGCTGACACCAGCTCCCCTTTGGCGGACGCAGCGGAGAGGAAAGATCGCACGAAGCTCTCCGAATTGCTCAAGGAAGGTGTCGATGTCAACGCTCCTCAAGCGGACGGCATGACAGCCCTGCACTGGGCGGTGCATTATGACGACGTGGAAGCAGCGAGGCTTCTGGTCCGAGCCGGAGCCAATGTCACGGCCGCCAATCGCTATGGGGTGAGGCCCCTGTCGCTCGCTTGTACGAATGGCCATACCGAGATCGCGGAACTACTTCTCAAAGCTGGAGCCGATCCCAACACGACTCTCCGCGGAGGAGAGACGGCATTAATGACTGCTGCGCGAACGGGAATGACGGGGCCAGTCAAGGCGCTGCTTGCGCGAGGTGCCGACGTGAAAGCGAAGGACCGCAAGGGTCAAACCGCTTTGATGTGGGCCGCTGCCGACGGTCACGCCGACGTGGTGAGGGCACTGCTCGCGGCCGGGGCAGATTTCCGCACGTCATCGCCTTCCGGCTTTACGCCGTTACTATTTGCTGCACGAGAAGGGCGCATGCAAGTCGTGCAGGCCCTGATTAAAGCGGGTGCCGATCCCAACGAGGCGATCCGGGTCCAAAAGAGAGTTCCGCGCGGACCAGCAACCGGAACGAGCGCATTGCTCCTAGCAGTGGAAAATGGCCATTTTGAGCTGGCGATCGCTCTTGTCAAAGCCGGCGCTGATCCCAACGACCAGCGTGCGGGATGCGCAGCGCTGCATATGATTTCCTGGGTCCGCAAGCCTAGCCGCGGCGACGACGAGGAGGGGAACCCTCCGCCCAACGGCTCGGGCAAGATAACGAGCCTGGAGTTCGTCAAGGAAGTGGTCGCTCACGGCGCCAAGGTGAATCTGCCGCTCAAGAAAGGCGTGCCCAACCGAGGCATCCTCAAGACAGCCGGCGCGACTCCATTTCTGGCGGCGGCCTCGACTGCGGATGTGCCGCTGCTTCGCACGCTTCTCGAACTGGGCGCCGATCCCTCGATCCACAACGCCCACCGAACAACTTCTCTCATGGCCGCGTCCGGCGTCGGTCTCGGGGCTCCGGAGGAAGCTCCGGGCACCGAGTCGGACGTGCTGGAAACCATCGCGCTGTTAGTGAAGCTCGGTGCCGATGTGAACGCGGTGGACAACAACGGCGAAACAGTCATGCACGGCGCGGCCTACCGAAACCATCCCAAAGTTGTCCAGCTACTTGCCGATAAGGGTGCCAAAGTCGAGGTCTGGAATCGGGCGAACAAGACGGGCTTGACGCCCCTGGTGATTGCCGAAGGACACAGGCCGGGTCTTAACTTTCGACCCTCGCCCGAAACAGTCGCCGCACTGCACAGCGTCATGCGCGCAGCGGGAGTAACGCCACCCAAGTCTACATCGGGAGTCGCTGTCCCGAAATCCGGTTACAGTGGAGAAAAGGGAAAAGGCACACCATGACAGGTCGTCCGATCATGAGGAGCGGTCCCGTCCAGTGAGTTCATCTGCCTGGTGTTGGCTGCACTCGTTGTCACCGCCTATCCAACTGACTAGACTCTTCTTCGGGCCTTGCCTGATCTTTTTTCCCAGCGAACTGAGGGATCCCGTGAGTACTCTTCGTCTGTCTACCAGCATTGCTATGTGCTTTTTCCTGGTAGCTTCGGTGTGCGCCGATGACTGGCCACAATGGCGCGGTCCTCAGCGAACAGGATGCTCGGAGGAAAAGGGCCTCCTCAAGCAATGGCCCAAGAGTGGTCCGAAGCTCCTGTGGGAGCGCAAGCATATCGGCGGTGGTTACTCGACTCCCGCAGTTGTAGGCGATCGCCTCTACCTCCAAGCAGATCGAGACGGCAAGGAGTATATCCTCTGCCTGGCCGTCAAGGACGGCACCGAGGAATGGGCCACTTCGCTGGGAAAGGTCGGCCCCAATGAAGGCCCGCAGTATCCCGGCACGCGCTCGACGCCCACTGTGGAAGGGGGTCGGATTTACGCACTCGGCTCGGATGGCGACCTCGTTTGCCTGGAGAAAGATGGCGGAAACCCTGTGTGGGCAAAGAACCTAAAAAAAGCGTTCAAGGGCACCCCCGGCGCCTGGGCTTACTCCGAGTCGGTTCTCCTCGATGGCGATCAACTGGTTTGCACGCCCGGCGGAAACTCGGCGACGATGGTGGCGCTGAAAAAGCAAGACGGGGAGATGGTCTGGAAATGTTCGCTACCCAAGGGCGACGCGGCGGGATATGCCTCCCCGATCGCTGTCGAAGTCGGAGGCATCCGCCAGTATGTGCAGTTTGTGGCAGGCGGAGTTATCGGTGTGGACGCCAAGACTGGCAAGTTCCTCTGGCGCTACGCCAAAACGATCGATCCTGCGGCCAACATCCCGACACCCGTGTTCCACGACGGCTGCGTGTTCACCTCGACCTCGCGCAACGGCACGGGTCTGAATCGAATCAAAGTGAACGGCGATGAAGTTAGCAGTGAGGAAGTTTATTTCAACAGGACCAAGTTAAACAGCATTGGTGGCGTGGTGCGTGTGGGAAACTATGTATACGGCACCGACGCGCTGGGAAACCTGGTCTGCATGGTTTTCAAAACCGGCGAGATTAAGTGGCAACACGCCTGTGTGGGAACATCGTCCTTGTGCTATGCCGATGGCATGCTCTATGTACGTGGGCAAGGCGGGACAGGTTTTGGTCCCGAAAGCCCGGCGCGCATGGCGTTGGTCGAAGCCACTCCGGAGGGCTACAAGGAAAAAGGGCGTTTTGAGCAGCCCGATCATGCGGATCGTCCTGCCTGGCCACATCCGGTTGTGGCCGGCGGTCGTCTTTACCTTCGTGACGGCTCCGTCCTGCTGTGCTACGACGTTAAGGACGGGAAATAAGCGAAAGTTCCACTCTCCCAGCGCGGCCGCATCCCAGAAGATGGCCTATTCTTTACGTTCTTGCCCTCAGCGGCGGTAAGAATTGCAACCCTACAATCTCCTATCGACCTCGATGTGATTTCTCGTTAATCGCCTAAGTTATTGCCCGGAAAGCACTTGCTTCTTCAAGCAATGCAATGAATAACAAATCGGCACGGTACTTGCCCTTTCGCTGACAGGGTTGGCAACCGACGTTCCATCGCAAAGGAGGTCGAACATGATGCTCCAACAGAAATCCGTTGTGAAGCGAACACACTACAAACAAATCGACAATCCGGTGCCCCGTATCAGCCGCCAGACCGATTTGCCTTCGTCACCGGAGAGCCTGCTTCGCGATGTCGCCTTCGTGCTGCACGCGACCCAAGTGGTGCGCCGGGCCATGGAAGCAGACCCAGCGACGTGCTCTGCAGCCTCTTGAACTTCAAGAAGGGGATGCTGATGAAAGCGCCCAGGGCCAGGTTGACTGTCCAGACCCTGTTGTTGCTCTCGCTGACGGGAATCATCACGCCAACGGAGGCGGCAACGAATCCCCGGGGGAGCGAGCACCCAATCGTCTCCTCTGCCGTACAGGATCAACCGAGACAACCAGTCGCTTCATCGGCATCCCCGCTCGCGCCCGCTCCGACCGTTGCGGACGCTGTGTCTGCTTCCGCATCGTCTCGCCGTCCATCGGGGCAGGGTGTTCTGAGCTGACGTCTACGTAACAGCGTTCAGAGTTTAATCCGCCGCGCCCACAAGTGAACTCCCTTGACATCACATGCCCAAAAGGACGGTGCCCTCGTCCGTGGCTGGTGCCAAATCGCGGCACCTTCGTGCGATAATAGTTCGATTCTTCCCAAGCGAACACCACCTACATTCAAAAGTCTGACGCCGATATGCGCCCAAAAAGTGTCCCTCCCGGCCTCACGAAGCCCGGGTGAGCGATCACGCTGACGCTCCAGCACATGGTCTGTAGGATGGCCACTGGCACCGGGAGGAACGAAACGATGAAGTACCGCACGTTCGGGCGCCTCGGCTGGCAAGTCAGCGAAGTTGGCTATGGCATGTGGGGCTTGGCCGGGTGGACCGGCGGCGAGGAGAAGCAAATTCAGGATGCGCTCCGTCTGGCCGTTGAATTGGGTTGCAATTTCTTCGATACTGCCCTCGCCTACGGGGATGGACTTAGCGAGCGAATCCTCGGCGAGCTGGTCCGCGCTTGCTCGGACCGACGACTCTTCATCGCGAGCAAGATACCTCCAATGAACCGCCGCTGGCCCAGCCGTCGTGGCTTCGCTCTCGCCGATGTGTTCCCACCCGACTACATTCGCTCCAGTGTTGAGACGAGTCTGTCGAACCTGGGACTCTCCTCCTTGGACCTGATTCAATTCCACGTTTGGGAAGATGATTGGGCCGACGACTCGCGCTGGCAGCGAGCCGTGGAAGACCTGAAGCGAGATGGACTGGTGCGAGGTGTCGGTGTGAGCGTTAACCGCTGGGAGCCGTCGAATGTCCTGCGTACTCTGCGGACAGGCCAGATCGACGCCGTGCAAGTGATCTACAACATTTTCGATCAGGCGCCGGAGGACGAATTGTTTCCTCTCTGTCGAGAACACAAGGTTGCAGTCATCGCTCGCGTGCCGTTCGATGAGGGCAGCTTGACGGGAAACCTGACCCTGGACAGCCGCTGGCCGGAAGGCGACTGGCGAAACAGTTACTTCGTGCCGGCGAACTTGAAAGCCAGCGTGGAACGAGTCGAGCGAATGCGACCGCTTGTGCCCGCCGGCTCGTCCATGCCGGAGATGGCTCTGCGGTTCACCCTATCCAATCCGGAGGTAGCGACCGTCATTCCGGGGATGCGAAGACCGGCCCACGTTCGAGCAAACCTGGCGGCCAGCGACGCAGGGCCGCTTGCGGCCGATCTTCTCACGCGGCTGCGACAGCACCGCTGGGACCGCACGCCGACCGAATGGTCCCAATAAGGCGGGGGACGAGCAAATCCAGTGTCACTGCAACGACATCAGATAAGCAAAGAGGTCGTGCAGCTCCTTGACGGTCAACAGATCGGCGAAGTTCTCCGGCATGAGGGAATTCTTCTGGACGACGACTTCGTCCAGGTCTCGTTTTAAGAAGGAATGAAATTGGCCGCTCTCCTCGCGGAGTTGAATGCTGAAATTGGACTCGTTGACGCGGAGACCCACGATCGTGCGGCCCTTCTTGGTAACAACCTGAACGGCCTCATACTGGGGATCAATGTCCTTTGAAGGTTCCAGGATCGATTGCATGATATACTCGGCCGAGCGGCGGCTGGCGATGCGATCCAGCGCTGGCCCGATCCGCCCCCCTTCGCCACCAACCGCGTGACACTTGGCGCACTGAGTCTTGCTCTTGGGGTCGAAGAAAATCTTCTGACCCGCTTTGGCATCGCCAGACAGATACGGTTTCCAGGTCGTCTCACCCGGTCCCCGGGCCAGGCTGCGTACGTAGAGGATCAGTTTGCGAATCTGCTCTTCCTTGAGGGATTCACCGAGTTTCTTCATCGTCGTCTTGGGCACGCCATCGCGAATAACGCGGGCAATGTCGTCGTCACCGCTTCCATGAATCCAGCGCTCGTCGGTCAAATCGGGGCCTTTGCCGCCTCGGCCGTTGCCGCCGTGACATCCGCTGCAAAGACCACGAAACAGCGCCTGACCTTCCTCCAGAGCGGCTTTCTTCGCGAGCGTCGGCGGTGCATCGGATGACAGGGTGACAGAGTGAGAAACCGACAAGATAAGCAGGAGAGTGATGACAAAGAGGCCAGCCCATGAGAGGGATATTGACTGTTTCATGCAGATTGCCCGTCGGAGTGTCATTTCTCAGGGGGAGAGTAGGGAATGTGCCAGCGTGCGAAGATCTTGGACAATTTATCGATCCGCCTCAGCTCGTCGAATGCTCGATCAATCTCAGTCTTCAAGTCGCCATCGGACTTGCGAACTGCGGCACACAACGGGAAGCTGTCCTTTGAATCCGGGACAGTTATGAACTTGAGTTCTTTGGGCCAGCGCTCTGCGGCCAACCACGGTCCGCGCGTCGAGATCACATAACCCGCATTCGTCTGCTTGTCTCTCACCGCTTGCAAGACAGCTTCCAAACTGGGATAGCTCCGCGTCTGTCGCGCTTCGAGGCCGCGAACCGCAATCCCTTGTTCGATGGCCAGCCGCTCGTCGCCCAGTTGCTCCAATCCGGTGGGGGCATCGTCACCGGCTCGAACGACGACCTGATAGGAGGCAATGTGGTACGGTTTCGAGTACAGTACGCGCTTGCCAAAACGGTCATCCGGCGACACGCCGAGTATCACGTCGCACTGGTTCTTGGTCGCCAGCTTGGATGGATAGGAATCGTGCGCCGAATAGGCCCAGTACACGCGCAGCGAAACGCCCATGTGCTCGGCGAGAAGACGAGCAATTTCGTAATCGAGTCCCGCCGCCTTCGGGTGGGCCGTCGAAAAAGGGAGATTGTTCTGATCCAGTCCCACGACCAGCATTCCCGCCGATCGAACTCTCTCCAGTCCGCCATACGAATTCTTGGATCGTTGGACTCGCTCCAACTGCGGTTCTCGTCCCCGATCCATTCTCTTGTGATGGATGACACCGGCGTTTTCAGTTTTTTCCTCTGAGAAAGCGGGGAAGTAGGGAACATGATAGCGGCTCAGAATGCGAGAGACGGTGCCGTCCTGAACAAGCTTCGCCAGCGCCGTATCGACGTGCTTCTTGAGTTCGTCGTCGCCTTGGCGCAGAGCGATCGCAATGTTCCAGCGATCTTCCGGCACGTAGCCGGCCGCGACCTCCAGCGCCAGGTCGGGAGATGTGTGCAGCGTCCAACCGACGTTGGCCCAGAGGTAGGCATAATCGATGTCACCGGCGTTGAGGGCCTTCAACACGGCCAATTGATTGCGGTAGAGTCGGCGCAGGTAGCCCCTTTGCCGAAGTCGGTAATCGGCTACCGAACCGGCCTCTGCGCCGAGGCGGCGCGATTTTTCACCCTTGATGTCGGCCAACGAGTGGACGTGAGGCCCGTTCTTGCGCTCTACGAGCAAATAGCCTGTACTGTAGTAAGCGCGCGAATACATTACCTTCCCCGTCAGTTCTTCATCGTCTTCTACGGCGTTTGTATCCACGGCTGCGCCCAGAGCCAGATCACACTCGCCCTGCGCGAGCTTCCCAACGGCGGTCTCACGCTGCACGTCCAGCCAGTCGATGCGTAACTTGACGCCCATTTCCTTGGCCAGTGCGCGAGCGATTTCGACATCGAAACCAGGATGGTCACCCTTGGCGCAAGAGTAGGGCAGATTCGCGGGGTCCATGGCGGCTACTACTTCCCCTCGATCTCGGATGCGCCTCCATGTATCTATGCGAGCCGTTCGCCGAGCACTGTCTGTAAACGGTGCGCGGAAATGGACGCCGTACTCGGCATAGACGTCACGAAGGTCGCCGGATTCGGCCAATTGAGCCAAAGAGCGATTCAGGCTCACGAGCAGGGCCGCATCTTTGGCCCGCACGATCAAAGCCATGTTCCAGTGCTCGCGCGGTACATACTCCCTCACAAGCCGCAAAGCCAGGTTCGGTCGATCATGCAAATACCACTCCGCGAATTCGGCATCGAGGAAAGCTGCGTCCAGTGTGCTTGTGCGAAAGCCGCTCAGAAGTTCTTCGCGCGTCTTGAAGGAAACGACGGTATAATTCTTCTCGGCTAGAGCCGCCGTGCCGGCAACCACGCCGATTCGTTTACCGCCCAGATCCGCAAGGGAGCGCACATCCATGGCTTCGCGTGGAACTACCAACCCGAACTGGCTGCCGGCATAAGGGACGCTCCACGCCAGATCGCGGGGTGGGCCAACTTCGTGGGGTTGGCCGAGAATTACGTCACAGCGACCCTCCATTAGGCAGCGTCGCGAGCACGCTGCATTGGCACACCAGTGAAACTCGACTTTGCGGCCAAGGCGTCGTCCGAGCCGTTCTGCCAGAGCTGCATCGATCCCTTCCGGTTTGCCATCCGGTCTCTTGTCCGAGCGCGGCATGGAGGCTGGCACAGCGCAGAAGCTTAGAGGTTTTTCTTCCGCTGCTCGCACAGATGAGAAGAGGAGAACTTGAAGAAAGATTAAACCGCCAAGGCACCAGGAACGCCAAGAAAAGAGAGAAGAAAGAGATAAAATAGAAAGTGGCTCTCCCATATTCGTATTTCCTTCTCTGTTTAGTTTTCTCTCTTCCTTTTGCGTTCTCGGCGACTTGGCGGTTTAATCTTTCTCAGGCAGTGCGAATACAAACAACGTGTTGCCGCGGCGCGCGTTGCGCAGCCAGGGGGCGCCATCGCCGGCGAAGCCGGCCGTCCATCCGCCCCAGCCCACACACACGGCGATGTATTGACGGCCATCCAGTGTGTAGGTGATGGGCGGGGCGTGGTGTCCCGAGCCGCACTGGAAGCTCCACAAAGTCTTTCCCGAATCGGCTTCGTAGGCTGTGAAAAACCCTTCGGCATCTCCGGTGAATACCAGTCCGCCGCCGGTGGCGAGCACGCCGGCCACCATCGGCGAGCGCGAGGCCACGTCCCATTTGATTTTGCCCGTCTTGACGTCAATAGCCTTGAACGAGCCGGACGCCTGGTTGTCTATCAATGTTAGTGAGCTGCCC
Source organism: Gemmataceae bacterium (assembly GCA_036557565.1). Taxonomy (GTDB): domain Bacteria; phylum Planctomycetota; class Planctomycetia; order Gemmatales; family Gemmataceae; genus JAJPHU01. The sequence goes on along the minus strand of DATBHJ010000120.1, from coordinate 21,040 downwards.
CAGTAGGGTTGGCCTTTGATAAAGAAGGCCTTGCCTGATGTGAACTTGGCACAGTTGTTGATGACCGGCACGTAAGCGAAGCCGGTGCCGGGGTGATAGGCCATCGGATTCCACTCCTTGCCGCCAGCGGCCCCGGGACAGACACGTACGCCCTTTTCCGTGGGCAGCGCGGCCGGATTGATGAAAGGTCGCCCCGTGTCCGGATCGAGGCCGTCTTCTCCTTTCTTGCGATCTGTCCAGTTGACCTCGCAGAAAGGCTTGCCATAGATAAACTTGCCGGTTTCACGATTGAGACAATAGAAGTAGCCGTTGCGGTGAGCCTGCACCAGCGCCTTGATCGTTTTGCCCTCCTTTTCGATATCGACTAGTAGTGGTTCATTTACGCCGTCATAATCCCATACGTCGTGAGGGCTATTCTGAAAGTGCCATTTGTAAGTGCCATCGTCGGGATTGAGGGCAATTATCGAGCATGTGTAGAGGTTGTCGCCTTTGCGCACATCGCCGTTGAAGTCCGGTGACGGATTGCCGATGCCCCAATACAGGGTGTTCAACTGGGGATCGTACGTGCCCGTGACCCAGGCCGAACCTCCGCCGGTCAGCCACGATTTGCCCTCCCAGGTGGCCAAGGCTTTCTTGGCATGCTCGGCCTTATCATCGGGGCCAGGAACGGTGTAGAAGCGCCACAGGCGCTTGCCGTTCTTGGCGTCGTATGCATCGAGAAAGCCGCGGATGCCGTATTCCGCGCCGCTGATGCCCATTATCACCTTACCCTTGACCACCAAAGGAGCGACAGTGGCGCTGTAGGCCATCTTGTAAATGTCCTTGATCTCCTTACCGTCGTCGCCTGTGACCGTGACCGCCGTGTCCCAGATCTCCTCGCCAGTGTTGCGGTCCAGACACACCAGGTGAGCATCGAGCGTTGTCATGTAGAGCCGCTCGCCCCAGGCGGCGAAGCCTCGGTTGACGGCATCGCAGCAGAGGGCCATGTTTTCGGGCAATGATTTCTGGTAATGCCACAGTTGCGATCCGGTCTTGCAATCGATGGCGTAAGCATGATTCCACGGCGTCGAAACATACATGATGCCGTCGATGACCAACGGCGTGCATTCGAAGCCATCGAGAACTCCCGTCTGAAACGACCATTGCGGAGTCAGCCTGGCCACATTGTCCTTGTTGATTTGCTTGAGGGGACTGTAGCGATGGGCGTTGTAGGTTCGCCCATACATCAGCCAGTTGGCATTGTTGTCCGCGGCGCGCAGGAGATGATCTTCGTTGACTGCGCCGACGGGGGCTGGCTTTTCCTCTGTCCCCTGCGGCTTCTCTTTCACCTGTGGTCGTGGAACGGGCTCGGTAGTTCTCTCCTCAATGCTTTGCCCGCAACCGAGCGCCGGGCAAACAAAAAGGAGTAAGGCGATCCGAGAAATTCCTCGCATGAATGAGCGAGACCGTGGACAGACGTGCAAAGCGCTCACGGTAGTTACCTCACCAAGGAGTAGTAGGGACGGGGCTAATAATACTCTGTACGAGGGGGTCGTCAAGCAATTTCACGGCGTCACGGCGTGCGATCTCCTTTTGCTTGCGGGACGTATCGCCGATCCTTCTTACTCCGACTCGCTTGCCTCCACATAGTTCGGGTCGATCGAGCGAACATACTCCAGTTGCACAGGTGTCAATGGCAGACCCAGGTCGAGGTGGAACCAGATGCAGTTTTCGATCCAGAAACGATAGATGAACTCATCGAAGGACTTGGCTACGAGCGTCGAGTATTTCTTTGCGAGAGCTACAGAGTCGAGGCTTTCCTCGAAGTCGATTGTATCGAGAAGCGGCTCCTCACCGTCACCGGCCGAGGAGATTACAAAGCATGACTCATCAGCGGGCAGATACAAGTACCAGCAAACGCACAACTGCTGATCGTTCAGAAACCGAATGATATGATCTCCCGCACGGAACGGGCTTTCGATGATCTTGTTGGATAGGTCAAAGTAGCACGCAGTGCAGGACGGGATTCGATCTTGCAGCTCGAACGAGCCTGTTAGCTGGACGAAAGATTCGGGCAAGGCCAATTTCAAGGCCCGCGCCTCGGTCAAGATACGTTTTCGATTCATGCTGTATGCTTTCCGGGTCTCCTTGTTCGGTCGATGAAAGCTCATTTCTTCGTCGATCTCGGCGTGAAGAGGTGTTAGCCATGCAAGGTGAGGGTCGATCGGGGGGAGCGGCGGGAGCAGACTCTGGTCGATCCTTTCGTAGGTAGCTTCGCAAGGCCGCACATAGGGGAGCTCGAACATCATCCATCCCGGCTGGAAGATCTTCGATGCTTTCATGACTTTGTTCCTCATAAGAAAACGAGGGTGATCCGTATCACGCCGCTATCTCGTCTATCCTCATCAGTTCCCTTCGTCATGCACTAGGTCCCGGATTGCGGCGCCAGGACCATGTTCTGGAAAGATCCAGTGTCAATCGAGTGGAAGCCGCCTTCGCTTGGGCAATTACCTTGTCGTTGAAGGGCGATAGTCCACAGGCCGGGTCCGTATTGGCCGCATCGCCTGTCAGCATGGCGGCCTGGCACCGGCAGCCGCCGAAATCCTTCTCGCGCTCGGGGCAGTTGCGGCACGGCTCCTGCATCCAGTCGGTGCCGCGGAAACGATTGAACGCATCCGAGTCCTGCCAAATCAAGCGCAGCGTGCGCCTCCGGACGTTCTCGAAACGAAGTCCCGCGATCACCCCGGCAGTGGGGCAGGGCAGCACGTCGCCCACGGGGTTTACGGTCAAGTGGCGTTGTCCCCAGCCGTTCATGCACGGCTTGGGGCGGTCGCCGAGGTAGTCCGGGAGAACGTACACCACTTGCATACGTCCGCGCAGTCGCTTGGCGGCGAGCGCGGCCACGCCCTGAGCTTCCTGCGCCTGAGCCCGCGAGGGCAGCAGCGACGTCCGATTAGTCCACGCCCAACCGTAATACTGCGTGTTCGCCAGTTCCAGGCGTTCGGCCCCCAGCTCCTCGGCCAGAGCCACGATTGCCACGATACGATTGATGTTCCCGCGGTGCAGGACCACGTTGATCGTCAGCGGTAAGCCTAGTTTAACTACCAGCCGTGCGGCCTCCAATTTACGGGTGTGAGCGGGCACGCCAGCGATGGCATCTGCAACGGCAGCCTCGTCCGCCTGGAAACTGATTTGCACGCTATCCAGGCCGGCTTCTTTCAATTGTTCGGCTCGCGCCGGAGACAGCCCGACTCCGCTGGTCAGCAGGTTCGTGTACGAGCCTGCCTGCCGGGCCGAACGGACCAATTCCGGCAGGTCGGGACGCAGAAGCGGCTCACCTCCCGAGAAGTGCACATGTAGCACACCTAACTCGCCCGCCTCCTCCAGCACGCGCTCCCATTCTGTTGTCGTCAGCTCTTCCGCGTCAGGCGAGAACTCTGTGGGATTGGAACAGTACGGGCAGTGCAAGGGACAACGATACGTTAGCTCCGCTAACAGCCCCAGCGCACGCGGGGCAACTCGAACCTCTGAGCCGCGACCGTAAGGGAGCGGTTGAGGTACCGCTCCCTTACGGTCGCATCTCGGCTCCGAGTGTAGCAATCCACACGATCGCAAACGGTCAAGGAATTCCTCAACCTCATCCCAAATCACCTCCGGAGCAACTGCATACCTATTTTCTAACACCGACACGACTTCTGCCATCGTGTGAGAGCCATCACACAGGCCGACGATCGCGGCGGCGGTAGAATTGAGCCACAACATACTTTCGGGGTAGAGCAGTACTGGCTCGCCGCTCACGCGGTCCTGCGACAAACGCGCCTTCTTGGCCACACGAGGTCGAAACGCGGCGTTCAGGACCTTGGCACTGTCGTCATCTCGCATGATCGTAAGCCTGAGTTAAGGCGTCCAGCATTGTCCATAACACGTCGCACTTGAATTGCAGGGACGCGACGGCTTCGTGTTGGAGATTGGCTGTCGAGCAGTGAGTCAGGGTCAACTCCAGGGCATGCTCGGAGTCCCGTCGGGCCTGAGACAGTCGAGCCCGGAAGTAATCCAGTCCCCAGGACGGCACCCAGGTATAATCCCGCTCGAATGCAGCCAGCCGTTCACTCATGAGGTCGGGAGCGAACAGCTCCGTCAGCGAGGAAGCGACCGCGACGGGCCACGGCCGCGATCGGGCGAACTGAACGTAGGCATCCACGGCAAAGCGGACACCGGGTAACAGGTGCCGCCCATTCCACAGGTCATCCCGTGTCAGGCCTGTCGCTTCACCCAGGCGGAGCCAGGCTTCGATCCCGCCCTGTCCCGGCTCTGCACCATCATGGTCAATCAGACGGCGAACCCAGACACGGCGCACCTCGGGCAGTGGGCAGTTCGAGAGAATCGCCGCGTCCTTTATGGGGATGTTCCGCTGATAGTAAAAGCGATTGGCTACCCAACCGCGTACTGGTTCTGGCTGGAGTTGTCCTGCGTTCATGCGGCAGTGGAACGGGTGCTTATCGTGATAGCGATCTCGGCCAACGGCCCGCAGCCGTTCGAGGAAAGTAGATCGGTCCCACGCTCCAATGCCGGTCGCTATCTCCGCAGCACTCATAGGGTGAACTCCAACCCGTCCCAGCCGACTTCCGCGCCCGCCTTCTCCACAAGCCGGCGCTCGGGAGAATCGTCACGCAACATGGGATTGGTGTTATTCATGTGAACGTAGATCTTGCGACTTGCAGGTAGGGACGCCATCGTGGCCAAGCTGCCGTCCTCCGGTCCAACGGGAAGATGGCCCATTATCCGCGCAGATGAATTGCCTGCACTCACGAGTTGCATCTCGTCATCGCTCCAGAAGGTGCCGTCCACGAGTACAGCATCCGCTTCCTGTAGCCGGATCAGCACTTCGCTGTCCAGCGCGGCCACGCCGGGAACGTACACCAACCGCCTTCCCGCGGTCTCCTCCACGAACATATATCCCACCGTGTCTGCCGAGTCGGAGGATGCTCGACCTTCCCGGTATCGCGGCAACTTGCCCGGGACTGGAAAGGCGGCATAACTCAGTCCGCTTGGGGTACCATCCGCGCAAACGAGAGGAGCCAAGCTCAAGGGCGGCCGGCGCCAATCCACCCCGCCATAGCTAGCCAGCACTTCGGTCAGACGAAGTCCATCATCGAGTGCGCGCTGCACGGAGGACGTGGCATGAACAATCAAGCGTCCGCCCTCACGGAGCGTGAATAGTCCGAGTGTGTGATCCAGATCAGCGTTCGTTAGTAGGATTCCCTGGATTGCGGTGCCTCGAACCGTTCCGCGCGGCAGCAGAGCGGCGAACGACTCGATCTGGACGCGAATGTCCGGGGAAGCGTTGAGGAGGAACCAGCGGCGCCCATCGGCGCTGATGGCCACGCAGGACTGCGTGCGCGCCTGTGCCCGAATCGCGCCTCGGCGAACGCCATCACAGTTGAGGCATTGACAGTTCCACTGAGGAAAGCCCCCTCCTGCTGCCGTGCCCAGGAGACGAACGTGCATCGCCTTCTCCGCAGGAGTTCGCCAAACTTTAACCAGCCGGAAGCGTTTGCGACGGTGGAGTTGGCGTGGCTAACACCTCCGGCACGTTTCGCTTGTTCTCGGTTGCCTGGGTCTCGCAAGCGCTTTTAGTGCCGGCGTATGCCGTGCATTCCCCACCAACACCGATCTCTTGAAAATCCGGTTTGATCCAGCGATCACTCACGGTACATCTCCTTTCGTGCGCAACTGCGCCGGGCCGTTATCGGAACCTGTGAGCATCGTTTGCTTCATCTGGGGCAAGGCTATCACTGCGAAGTCGCGATTGCAAGGATTTTCCGTGGATTTGCGAGGCGACACGGCAAGGCTGTTATGGCTGTACCGCAGCAGGACGAAGTACTGCGTTTCCGCCCTGACATTTTTCACAGCAACCGTGTACAATAGAGGAAGAAGAAAGACGTAAGGCCGTCTGAAAAGCTGGATGTGGGTTCGTCCTCCGCCACACGAAAAACAAGGGCCTTTACCATGCTCGATCTCATCGACGAGATTCGCCATCTCAAAGCACAGAACAACGCGACCATTCTTGCTCACTACTATCAAGACGGTGAAATTCAAGAATTGGCCGACTTTACCGGCGACAGTTTGAAACTGGCCCGCGAAGCCACGAAAGTTGACACTCCGACAATCGTATTCTGCGGCGTACACTTCATGGCCGAGACGGCAAAAATCCTCAATCCCGATAAGCGCGTTCTGTTGCCGGATCTGCAAGCCGGGTGCAGTTTGGCCGAGAGCTGTCCTGCCGAGAAACTCGCTCGCTATCAGGAAATGCTCCGCATCAACGGCCGACGCTTCCAGACGGTCACGTACATCAACAGTACAGCCGCCGTCAAGGCGCTATCCGATTGGGTCGTCACCTCCGGCAACGCCGAATCCATCATTCATCGTGTACCGGCCGAGTACGAGATTCTGTTTGTGCCGGATCGCCATCTCGGGCAATATCTGCAAGATATCACCGGACGCCGAATGATTCTGTGGGACGGCTCCTGCATCGTCCATGAGATTTTCAGCGTCGGAGATCTGTTGGCTATGAAACGCAAGCTGCCCGGGGCGATAACGCTGGCCCATCCGGAGTGTCCGGCAAATATCCGAGAACACAGCGACTTTGTCGGCGGCACCGAGGCCATGCTCAAGCATCTGGCATCCTACCGTGAGCCGACGGATTTTCTCGTCGCCACGGAGGCGAACATGATGTGGCAGATGCAGAGCAAATTCCCACAACACCGTTATCATCCTGTGCCGGGTATTACCTGTGCCTGCAACAAGTGTCCGCATATGGCCCGCAATACACTCGAAAAACTCCGCGATTGCCTGGCCCACGGAACGCCGGAGATCACCTGGCACCCGACCTTCGACCGCGCGCGTGAAGTCTTGCAACGCAGTCTGTTGAATTGAAAACATTCAGCCCCAATTATCGCGTGTTGTATCGTGGAAGGAGTCCTCAATGTCGTTGATTCCGAATCGCTTTCTCTTCCGCGTTTGCTATCCCTGCCGCTACGTCGCTGATATTCCAGGCGAAGGCAACGACGATCTGCTTGATCTGCCGGAAGAATGTCGGTTGGACAGTTTCGCCGACATGGACGAACGGCGCTCCTTTGCCGATGTGCGAATCGCCTGGAATGAGGGCGGATTGGCTCTGCAAGTGCAAGTGCGCGGCAAAGAACAAACTCCGGTCGGCGATATAGCCCGGCCACGGTCTTCCGACGGTGTGACGATTTGGGTTGACACGCGCGACGCCCGCACCAGCCATCGCGCGAGTCGGTACTGCCATCAGTTTCATTTTCTCGCAACGGGCGGCGGCGCCGACAAGGACGAACCGGCCTTCGTTCAGAGCAAGATCAATCGGGCTCTTTACGATGCGCCTACAGTGGCCACGGATACGGTTCCATTTCAATTCTTGCCGCGCACCGGCGGCTATCGACTGGAAGCATTCTTGCCGGCAGCGGCGCTGAACGGTTTTGACCCGGAGCAGAATCCTCGCCTGGGGATTCACGTTGCTGTCCACGATCAGGAGATGGGCGAACAGTCGTTAAGCGTCGGCGACGATTTTCCTTGGGCGGAAGATCCTAGTCTGTGGAGCGTATTGGAACTTGTGAAGGAAGCCGAATAACCCCCATCTCAATCGTGTCCGCCGGTCCGTTCGTCAAGACATTGCGCTTCTTGGTATTGCCCGCACCGGTACGCCGTACATTGGCCGCAACGTGAAGGTCGGCTTGGGAACGACCGGTGGGCTCGGCATGACGTCAAGCCGGTACTTTTGCAAAATCGTCGGTACAATCATCTGCATTTCCATCAAGGAGAACGTGTTGCCGATGCAGACGCGGGGCCCGGCCCCGAACGGGAAGTAGGCGCCGTGTGCCCGCCCGGCGGAACGCTCCGAGCTGAACCGCTCGGGGTCGAAGCCTTCGGGGTTTTCCCAGTATTTGGGATGACGGTGCATGACCCATTGGCTGAAAGCCACCTGAGTACCCGGCGGCACAACGTAGCCGCCCAACTCATCTTCGACGGCGGCCTCGCGCTCCATCATCCAAACGGGCGGCCATACGCGCATGACCTCGTGGATGACCATTTTTGTGTAGGGCATCGCGGCTGCGTCTTTGAAAGTAGGCGTCCGTCCGCCCAGAACGCGGCGGATTTCTTCTTGCACTTTCTGCTCGACCGCAGGGTGTCGAGAGAGCATGTAGAACAGCCACTTCAAAGACTGAGCCGTCGTTTCATGGCCGGCGCCAAAAAAAGTTAGGGTCTGATCGCGGAGCAATTCGTCGGACAACCCTTGACCCGTCTCCTCGTCTCGAACGCTCATCATCAGCGAGAGCAAGTCCTTGCCCTGCAATTTGTCGCGGCGGTGCTGTTCGATGAGTTGAATGACCTGCGTATCCAGGACTTTCTTGGCATGACGGAAGCGGAGATGAGCAGGCGTAGGCACCCAATCCGGCACCGGAACGACTGAGTCCAGGACCGTGTTGGCGTGGTCAATTGCAATTTCAAACGATTCGAGAAGCTCCTTGTCAACATTGGCAAAGTCGATCCCAAGGATGGCCTTGGCGATGACCCGCAAAGCGAGGGTCGTGATTTGTTCACCTAAGTCAAACGTCTCCTCTTTCTCCACCCAGGACTTCCAATTCTCCAGCATTTCGCTGGTGAAGTCCGTAACGATCTGGCTATAGGATTCCAGCATCTGCTGAGAGAAAAGTGGTTGCAGGAGACGGCGCAACCGCTTCCACAGGTCGCCTTCGATGGTCAGCAATCCCTGACCGGCCAAGGGCTCGATGGCTTGCTTGTCGATCCAGCTTTTGCGGTAGCGCTTGTCCTTGTCCACGAGAACGTGGGCAATCAAATCCGGATGGTTGATCAAGTAGAATTCTGTCGTGGCCACTCGAAAGCGGCAAACGTCACCGTACTCGCTGCATAACTGCAGCAAGAGCGCCAACGGATTGGCGCGGAAGTCTCGGAGGCTACCGAATAAAAAGTTGCCCGTAGGGCCGGGCGGCAGCTTCGCTGGAGTGCGGGCGGTCATGGAGACTTCTCTTACAGGTCTAAGAATGCTGAGAGTAGCTTGCCGCGGAATAGGATTCGATTCTAAGCCTTGCCAATCCGATTGCAAGAACTTTCGAGAGGAAACGGAAGATCTCTCGTTCCCATGCAGACGATGGAAACGAGAGATAATAAAGGTCTCTTGAACGCAGTAGCTCAGAACTTGACTTTGGAGACTTCGACTTGTTGATTGTGCTGCTTGAGGATGACAGTGTGGCGTTCGGTCTTTTCCTGGGGCGTACCGGCAAGACGCGTCACGGTTACACTGACATGGGTCTCGCCGCCCAGCAAGTTCGCGTTGACGCCGAAATAGTGGACAAGGATTGTGTACACGCCGGGCTGTGCCGTGGCGATCTGGTAGCGTTCGGGACCATAGCCCTGAGTTTGATCTTGCGATAGCTCGCCACCGCTCTGAGTGCGATTGTGTTGATAGAAACACTTGGTCCCGTCCGGTTCGATCACCCACAGATCGATATCGGTAGCGTCTGTGTTCCACGAAATAGTTACACGCAAATCGCTCTTGGGCTGCGGCCGGACCATCTGTTCCAGACGCTCGCCGAAAAAATTCGCCAAGCTGGCGCTCACCTGACGATGGCGAATCGCTTCCTGCATCATGCGGGCATATTCCTCTTGAGCAACAAGTTTCAGCTCCTGCCGGAAACGATTGTGCCAGTTGCCGGCGAGGACGATTTCGTAATTGAGCGCAGCCAGACCGAAACGTCCGCTGTTTTCCAGGGCGTGGGCGAGGTCGCGGAAGCTGTGCGGCTCAAACGGCCGCTGCTTCTGCACCTGGCTGAATAGCCGAGCCGCCTGGGCCGGTTGCTGGAAATCCAGCAGACGATAGCCAACCAGTCGCAAAGCATCGCCGCGGCTGGGATGTTCCTCAATGATGCTGGACAACACCCTCACGGCAGCGTCCCCATCACCCGACTCCGCGCGGCGTCGCGCTTCGGTTAAGTACACAGCGACATTACGAAGATCACGCTCTCTGTCATCCAGATAGCCAGCCACGCCTTTTCGATAGACCAACCCACCGCGGATGGAGCCGGATGGCAGTTCGAAATCCTCTTCTGTAAGGGCAGCGAGAAGCTGCTTGATGTGTACGCTCTGCGGGTTATTGAGTAAGCTGGCTCGCCTGTCTACCTCTTTGAGGAATCGCTCGAACTCCTTGCTGGCCATCACGCGCTTGCCCAGCTTCGACCAGGTTTCCGCGAGGAAGTTGCCCAGATCGTCGGCGATCGTCTTACCCCGTTCCTCTTCCAGATTGAATCGCTTGTAATCGGCCTCATTTTCCAGCACCAGGAAGGAGGCGACACGGCTAACGATGCCGAATTGCTGACAATAGGCTGTCACCAGCGAATCGAGATTGCTGTCGTGCAAAGCCAGAATCGAGGCCACCGCAATTTCCGCCCAGGCTCTCGGCGCCAACTCGCTTTCACTGCGCACTTCCAGCGGAAACTCCTGAACAACCTCTTTCCCGGAAAACTCACCCTCCAGGATGAGCGTGGTGCGACCCGTGCCGTTAAATCGCGCGGCGACAACAATCTCACCTTCCGGATAGACAGCGGCGCGGCGACCTGACACGAGAATGTCGCTGGCTTGCGGGCCGCCGACGAAGCGAACGCGCTTGACTTGCAAACATTGGCTGCGATGAGCCTTTGCCGCCGCCGCCAACTCTGCCTCGCCGTAACACTGAAACACACCACCGCCACGGCGCGTCAGCGCCTCGAATAGCTCACTGTTCTCCTCACCCAGCCCGGTTCGATAGCAGTGGAAGCGCGTCGGATACGGACATTGTTTCTCGAAGCGCGCCGCCAGCGCCGCAACGTCCGGCTCTCCCCAGGTAATGTGGCCATCCGAGAGCAAGAACACATTCAATGGAGTTCCTTCGGGCAAATCAAGGCCAGGAGCGGCCAGTTTGTCCAGGGCGCACGAGATGTCGGTGGCTCCTTCCAGCACAATGCCGTCGAGCTTACTGAGAGCCTTTTCGCGCCCGGCGGCTGTATTCTCGAAGAAGTTCTTGGGATCGAGCCAGGCCGCGCCGACGTTGAAAGCCAGAATGTTGAAACGCTTGATGTCCGTGTCCGTCTCCAGGATTCTCTGGAGTAGTTTCATGTTGACGGCAAAGCGATCAGGATGCTCGCTCAGCGACGTATCCAGAAGAAATACGGCATGCGAGGCGAACGGCTTTCCGTTGGCCACCGTCTTCAACGCCGGACGGAGTCGAGCATAGGCATAGCGGGGGCCGTTATCGCCCTGACGTCCGCTGATGGCCTGGATATCGGGCTGCGACGGCGTGCAGGCGAACACGACTTCGCCCTCCGGAGTGCTATCCTTCCACGTACGGTTGTACGTGATCTGTCCGCCACGCTCTTCCTTTGTGGCATCTTTGGGCAGGAAGATCGGATGCAAGCAATCGGCGGAGGGCGCTTGCAAACGGAACTGCATCTCGTTGAGCTTGCGGCCAGGCAACGAGAAACGATAGATCATCTGTTCCTGTGCGACTGGCAGCAATTCCTCATAAGCGAGAATGACGCGGTTACACCCCTTTGGCGGAATGGGGAAGACACGACCAGAGAACGTATTCCCGCCGGCATACTCCAATAGAGCCGGATCGATGCGCCCGCGCACTACTTCCTCATAAGTCTCCAGGGCCTTTTGCTTGGAGACGATACGGCCCTCTTGGAGTGGTCCCCACACGTCCGTATCGACGTGTTTGACCAGTTCAGACGGAGTCATGCGGTCCAGCACCGCGGGAGACAGTGGCGCATTGTCGCCGCGACGCCCAAAGAGTGCGGGCACGGTATTGCGTGTTTGTCCGAGGAACATCGCAAAGTAGGATGGACTGGCACCTGTCGGCAGCGGATACTCGAAAGTACCCTCAAGTTGGCGATTGTGCGGGTTGCGGAAAATGTGATCGACGACGGTACGGGCGCGCGGTCCCTCGACGATGATGCTCACATGCAGACTGACCAGATCTAGCGAATTGCCGTCGCCGACATAAACTCGCGCGAATGTCGGCCGACTGCGATCGCGATGCCAGACTTGCGGTTCATTCTGTCTGGACTTGTCACCCGCTTGGGATTTGAGTTGAGTGATGCGCGACTCGAGAGACCTAAGATCTTCCTTAGTTTCGTGAAGCGCTTTCTTCGCCCGCTCCGCATTGTTCGCGCGGCCCATTATGGTCTTGTTGAGGGCCACCTCTTGCGTACGGACTTCTTCCCTGAGACGAACCAGCATCTCCGCTTGTGAAGGTGGCGACTTTTTTTCATCCCTCTCGAGGGTCTTCACCAGTTTTTCCGCCTCTTGAAGTTTGTTCTTCTGTTCCTCAAGCAGTCTGGCTTCATCGGAGAGCAGTTCTTTATAGCGCTCTAACTGCTTCTTGTGGAAATCGCGATACTCCTGTGCCGTCTTAATCGCATCCTCTCGACTGACGGTTGCCGACTTCTGTGGCCCTCCGGGCATTCCACCGGCCATGCCCATCATGCCGCCTTGCCCGGGTGCTTGACCGGGACCCTGTCCGGGAAAGCCCCCGATGCCGCCGTTGCCGTTTTTGGCTTGTCCTTGCAGATAGTCATAGACCGGAGTAGGTCCGGCGAGCCCGCCGCGAGCCATGCTAGCATTTCGGTCCACCTCCGACTTATCCTCCCTGTAGCTACGTCCTCTGCCACCTGCGATGCCATTCTCCAGACTCATACTTCGAGGCTTGCTGACCGAGCCTTCCGGAGGGCTAGGGGGTTCGGGACGCATAGCCGGGAGAATAGGCGTTCTCGCATCTGCTCTCCGTGCTGGCGAGGAGTCGGCAGCCGACGGCTTCGGATCCACCTGCTCGAATAACTCATTCACAGTACGAGCTTCAACACTTGCAGCTCGCTCTCGCGATAGCGTTCTGTTCGAAGTACCATCCTTGCTTGTCACTTCGCGGCCAATCGAAAAGTCGTGCTGGACGAGATCGTGGTCGCCTCTCTCGCCGACTTCAGTCTCAGCCGGCTGCGACAAGTCTTTATGCCAGGCTAATTCTCCCGGCGCTCTGTGCAACTGGCCCGACCATAGCCCAAAGCCGACAAGGATCGCAGCAGCTATGCCCGACGCAGCAGTGTAAAGCAACCAGCGGCGCGAACGTCGGCGCGGCGGTGGTCCTAATCGCTGGGCGCGATCCGTTGCGCGCTCCACTGCCTCGGGTGGCGGTGCGATGCTGCGCACTCGCTCCACCGCGGGTCGCAATGTATCACTCAATTCCTGGATTGGCGGGGTATTGTTCGGATCGGGGATGAAGCCGTCCATCATGAATTCTCCTGGACCGTCTCCAACAGGAGTTCTTCCAGCTTGAGACGGGCCTTGTGCAGGGCCGACGCGACGGCGCCGGTTCTTATGCGCAGCGCATCCGCGATGTCTTGATAAGAGAGATCATCGAAGTAACGCAGACAGAAGACCGCCGCCTCTCGATCCGGCAGCTGGGCGATGGCCTGGCGCAGCCGCTGGGCCAGTTCGTGTTCAATCGCCGCGGCTTCCGGTCCTTCCTCGCGGTCGGCAAGTGACATGCCGTTGAGCGAGACGGTCGTTTTGCGCAGCCGCAGACGGTCCAGTGCCCGGCACGCGGCGAGTCGGCGCAGCAGGCCGGGCCAGTGCCGCACGGTTTCCGTTTGCTGCATCTGGTGGACCTGCAAAAACACTTCTTGAACGATGTCCTCGGTGTCGGCGGTATGGCCCAGGATCCTCCAGGCCGTTGCGAACACTAGAGGACCGTACTGGCGTACGATGCAATCCCAGTCGGTCACGACTTGGCTCTCCTGAGCGTCCGGGATGGGAGGCCCCTGCACTATCAGTCGAACGCCGCCGGAGAATGTTTCTTGCGCAGCAGAGATTTTTTCGAGAGTTATTTCTGCCCGTTGGGGGCCGAGGCCCCGTTGCGGTAAACCTCGGCCAGCATGTTTTTGGCGTTGTCGGGCAGGGGACTGGCCTGGACAGCGGCGACTGCGTCCTCAACAGGATATTCTATCCTTTTGAGATCGACTGTGTAGTCTTCGATGACGGCGACAGAAGCGCGCGGATCACCGTCGCGTGGCTGACCGACGCTGCCCGGATTGATTACCAGCTTGTCGCCGACCTCCAGGACGTAAGGTTGATGGGTATGGCCGACGCAGATGACGTCGGCCTCCACATTTTGTAGCCGTCGCGCCCAGAAGTCGGCGTCGGGAGGAGCGTATTCATCGAGGGGATCGCGCGGCGTGGCATGAACGAGAAGATAGCGCGTATTCTCCAATGTCACCAGTCGCGTCACGGGCAGACGCGACAAGTAACGCAAGTCGTTGTCACTCAGCCGTTCGCGCGTCAGAGGACGAGTGATGCCGGTCAGGTATTTGAACCCGCTGCGGCCGTTAATGACGACATTCTGTGCGGCACCATGATCGTGGTTGCCGCGCACGACGTGATGCACATTCGCTCTTACCCAGGACAGACATGGCCCCGGTTCGACACCGTAATCCACCAGGTCACCAAGGCACAGACAAACATCATGCGGCTCTGCGGCCACCGCTTGCAGGGCCGGCCAGTTGCCATGAATGTCTGCGAGGACGAGTATGCGCATGAGAAAATTATTAAGAAAAGGAGCGGCCGCGCTTGACGCCGATACCCTATGTGGAGTATACACAAGGAGATGGCTTGAGGGAAACTCGCTGTCTGTTTTTCGGCCTGCAAGACAAAATGAGCCACGCCCCAAGGAACGGGCTTTCCCCGGATCTCCAGGGCGCAACTCCGACTTCATCAGGTGACGCGATGATTACTGATCGCTCGTTTCGCCGACTACCCTTGCGTGATCTGATGACCGACGCCGAGAAGCGAGTGCGCGATCTCGTCGAGCACTTCAATATCACGTGGCTTTCTCGCGTTGCTGATCTTCACGATCTCAGCCGGCCTGTCCGCAAACGCAGCCATTATCCTACCCTGCACGCCTTGCAGAACGCCGTGCTGAAAACCGTCGAGACCAACGATGAAACACGAAAACTCATTGATTATCTCGCTCAGGAGTTGAACGAGGTCCTACAGCACGCCCGTCGCGAGCAGCTGAATCGAAAACTTTAGTCTCACCTCAGCGATGTGACCTCACGCCGACTTGCCGGCACATATGCAGCAACGGACATATCGAGCATTTGGGCCGCGTTCCTGTGCAGACGTGTTTGCCGAAGGGCACCAATAAAGAGTTAATTTCGATCCAATAAGGACGAGGGAGCTTCTCCTGTAGCACTGCCATCGTCTTTTCGGGTGTCGTTGTCTGCACGTAACCCCAACGGTTCGTGACGCGGTGGACGTGGATGTCCACGCCGATGAGCGGCAGCCCGCAGGCGATGCCAAGCGTAAGATTAGCACACTTGGGACCTACGCCATGAAAAGAGAGTAGAACATCACGGTCGCACGGCAGAACGCCACCGTGCTCCCGCGCCGTTTGGCGGGCAATGTCGCGGATGGTCTTGGCCTTGGCTTGGTGAAATGTGCTCGCCTGAATCAGCTGGTCGATTCGCTCGACAGAGAGTTCAGCGAGATCGGCAGCTGTAGGTGCCTGAGCGAACAAGGCACGAGCAACCGGCAATGTCGTTTCGTCACGCGTGCGGATGGAAAGAATGCAGGCGACGAGAATCTCGAAAACGGACGTGTGGCCCTCAGCAGCCAGCTCGAAGAGTGCCGCCTTGGGATAAGCAGCTACGGTCGCGCGCAGGCGCGGCATCACTTCCTCGATGTCAAACGGTCGTTTACGGTTGGCTCGCTTGCTCTTGTGGCCCATTGTCTTCTTCGCGCCGCTCATTCTTTCGCTGGTGCTCCTTTCTCACGATCCAGAAGAGATTGCTTTCGTTCGAGTCCCCAGCGATAGCCGCCAAGACTGCCGTCTTCGCGCAGCACTCGATGACAGGGTATGACCACCGAGACTGGATTGGTGGCGCATGCACGGGCCACGGCGCGGACCGCACTTGGCTGGCCGATCGCGCGGGCGATGTCGCTGTACGAGCGCGTGCAGCCGTACGGAATTCTGCGCAGTTCCTGCCAGACGCGCCATTGAAACGCCGTCGCGCGTACATCAAGCGGTAAATCGAGATGCGGCTGCTTGCCGTTCAGGTGATTCGAAATGATACAAACCCACGCCTCTAGTTCCTGGTCATCGCGCTCTACATCCGCAGCCGGGAACTCTTGCTTAAGCTCGGCCTCCAGTGGAGCGTCGCTGGCTCCGAGGTAAAGAGCGCAGACTCCACGCTCTGTCCCGGCCAGCAGGATTCGGCCCAACGGACAGTCTGCCACCGTGTAACGAATGGTCGTCGCCGGTCCTCCGTGTCGGTAGGTGGCCGGCGTCATTCCCAGCTGAGAAGAAGCCCTCTCGTATAATCGGCTCGTGGATCCATAACCCGCTTCGATCATGGCCATTGTCACTGTTCTCCTTTCCTTGAGACGTGTTTTCAGCACCCCCAATCGGCAGGCATCTACGTACTGCCGCGGTGTGATACCGGTGAGTTTCTTGAAGAGACGCTGGAAGTGAAAAGGGCTGATGCCCGCTTGCTCGCTCAGCGTTCCGAGTGTCAAGGAGCTTTCCAGGTGCGTCTCGATATAGCGACAGACCTGCAGAACAGTCTCGACGTGCGGGTGCGGCGCCGTCGTTTGTTGCGGGCGACAGCGGCGACAGGGATGATAACCGCATAGCTCCGCGGCCTGGGCCAAGGCGAAAAACACTACCTGCGTCCTCCGCGGGCGGCGAACCGGACACGACGGTCGGCAATATACGCCGGTCGAACGAACTGCGTACACAAAACGCCCATCCCAGCATGGGTCGCGCTCCGAGATTGCCTGCCAGTAACGATCTTCGTCGGTCAGGCTCCGACGTTTTTCTGGCCCCGCTTTGTCTCCCATGTCAGCACCTCCGTTCCCAGCTTATCGGGACAGGTGTACCTCCTTCTATCCGATTCTTGCGATGACCCCATTTTTTTCTAACTTCGATGCAGGCAGTGACCGAACCTCTCTTATGAATCTGTAAAGGCAGAGATGGACTTTTCGCCAGTGCATGAATCTGCTACAAAAGGAGAACGGGGAATTGCCGTCTCGTTGCTAAACCATAACATTTCGTCAATCGTCCCCGCGCGTGCTAGAAAGCATTAGAAAGAGTACTCTGGTAGGAGAATGTATGCCCTTACGGATGCGTGTTCATGACCGGGAGCCGATCGGTCTGGCTTTGCGACGCTTCAAGAAACTGCTCGAACGCAGTGGAATCCAGAAAGAATTGCGTAAACGCAAATACTACGAAAAACCTTGCGAAGCGCGACGGCGCGCGGAATTGCGCAAACAAAGTGCGATCCGCAAGGCCAAAACAGGCATACGCAAGCCGTAAGGCTTAGTCCGCTGCCCACCCGCCCTGCAACGCTAAACGCAGGCCCATGCTGAACTCGTTCTTGACCGTAAGGAGTTTTTCATTAGCACGCTCATCACTTCCTCCGTATGCCCTTCTACCCGATTACGCAAACAGCCCTCCAAGCCACGTTCCGCGACGCTCCCTAATTGGCTGAAGTCTGCGCCGTTCGTCGGTCTGCACTTGGCTTGCCTGGCCGTGCTCTTTACCGGCGTCGATGCCACTGCAATCCTTCTGTGTGCTTTCCTCTATTTCATCCGTATGTTCGGCATCACAGCCGGCTACCACCGTTATTTTGCCCATCGCTCCTACAAAACGAGCCGGATGATGCAGTTCCTGATCGCATGCCTGGGCTGCAGCGCCTTGCAGAAAGGACCTCTGTGGTGGGCTTCACACCATCGGCAACACCATCGCTACTCCGACACAGCCGACGATCCCCACTCACCGCTCATCACGAGTTTCTGGTGGGCACATCTGGGCTGGATTCTCTCCGAGGACCATATCCAAACTCCCTGGGACGCCATCCGCGACTGGTCGCGCTATCCGGAGTTGCGCTGGTTGGACCAGCTACACTGGCTTCCGGGTTTATTGTTGGCGGGAGTTTGCTGGCTGATCGGATATCTAACAGGAGGGTTGGCAGGCGCCGCCAGCTCGCTCGTGTGTGGATTTGTCGTCAGCACGGTAATACTCTATCACGCCACTTTCTCGATCAACTCGCTAAGCCATTTGCTCGGAAAACGCCGCTACGCAACCGATGATGACAGCCGCAATAATCTCTTGCTGGCCCTCATAACTTTGGGCGAAGGCTGGCACAACAACCACCATCACTACCAGAGTTCGGCCAACCAGGGCTTCTTCTGGTGGGAAATCGACATCAGCTACTACATCATTCGAATGATGAATTGCTTGGGACTTGTTTGGGACATTCGCAAACCCGGCTCCAAGGCGTTGACTTATCGCAATCTGGACCTTAAGCCGGCCCGCAGTTAGGTAGTGAGGTCGTGAGCAACCCAACCACCTAACTGCCGAACTGGCTACATCGTCGGTCGAGGCGGCGGCGGGACTGGCGGTTGCGTGGCTGGAGGAGTGGACGGCGGCTGCGGCAGAGGGATTTCCGGTTGCGGCGGTGGTTCGCCCGGATGTGGTGGACCCGGCAAGGGCGGTAGGATGTGCGGCCCCGGTATCTCACTAGGGTCCGGCTGTGGTTGTGGCTGCTGCAAAATAGGCTTGCTCATGATGCGCCTCTTTTCGTTCCAGTGACAAAGTTCACAAACAACCAAAAGTACTGAACGCAAACGCCATGCCCGTTAAGAAGAGAATCGTAACCGAATGCACGACGGCCGGCAGCGTCCAGAGCGACAATGGTTTCGCCGATGCTTTCCGCAAAGCGCAACGCCACTTGAGTCGGCGCGATCCGTTATTAGGCCAACTTATAAAGCGCGTCGGGCCCTGCACGCTCCAGCCGGGTGGCGAGGCGTTTCCTTTGCTAGTGCGGGCGATTGTATCGCAGGTGCTCTCGACCAAAGCGGCCAAGACGATTGCTACACGTCTCGAAGCCGCGCTGCACCCAGCTGGATTTGCACCCGCGGCGGTTATCGCGGCAAGCGATGAGACGTTGCGGGGCGTGGGTTTGTCCGCGGCCAAGGTCTTGGCCCTTAAGGATCTGGCCCAGAAATCGATCACCGGCGACTTACCTCTACAGCAACTTGCCCAGATGGGCGATGAGGAAGTGATCACTGCCCTTGTGGCCGTGCGCGGTATCGGACGCTGGACTGCGGAAATGTTCCTGATTTTTTCGCTGGGGCGGCTCGATGTGCTGCCGGTGGACGATTTCGGATTGCGAGCCGGGGTCCGTGATGTGTACCAGCTGTCCGAATTGCCGGCTCGAGCCGAACTGAAGGAAAGGGGCGAACTCTGGCGTCCTTACCGCAGCGTTGCTACCTGGTACTTCTGGCGTAGTCGCGGAGGAGTGCCGCAGTCCAAAGAGTGACTGGCGTTCACTGCGTTCGGTCCCAGAGGGGTTGAAAACTCTCTTCTTTATTCCGCTGCCGGTTGAGGGCATTGGTCAGCGGCATCAATGCCCGGCAGTATTCACGGAAGGCACTCACTAGATCGCCCTTTTGAAGCAGGGCTTCGGCGGCGGTGGCGCATTCCTCATAGCTTTTCCAGTCCGTAGACCATTGCTTCTCAGCCGCGTGCTGGTGCAGTGTACGGATAGCGCCGATAAGACGATCCAGCAATGGCAGCTCAACGCGACAAGTGGTGTGCCGATGGATGCGCAGCTCTTCGTGTTCTTCCTCATGGGAAGCCTGTTGGCGTTCGCGGTGGTAGTGCAAAAAGAGGCCGGCGAGTCCCGCAACGATGGCAGTGGATCCAAGCAGGAAAGCAAACCCAGCCGACCCCGTCTTCTGTTCCGCTTGCAGTACGATGGCCGTCACGGCCAGTAGCGTGCCGACCAGGAGAGCAAACGGCCACCAGGGCAAGGAAGTCCACAGTGGTCGCTTCCACGTTTTCAGCGTATTGGCGATGCCATTGGATTCGGTGGAGGGTCCACCGATGCGGACGATGACGACAGTGATGTTGTCGGGTCCGCCGCGCAGGTTGGCCAAATCGGTTAGCAGCCGGCACGCCTCGGCGGGAGGCAGCACGCTGGCGATCGCTCCAATCTCGTGATCGGTCACCGGTCCGCTTAGTCCGTCGCTGCACAGAACGAAAATATCGCCGCTCTCCAACGGATGCGGCCCTTCAAGGTCCACCTGTACCAACGGCTCGGGTCCCAGGCACCGATGAATGACGTTGCTGGGAATATCTTGCACTTCCGACGGATCGATGCGTTTGAGGCGTGCGTATTCCCACACCCAGCTGTGATCGTAGCTGAGTTGCTCGATGAAACCGTTACGAATACGGTAAGCGCGGCTGTCGCCGACGTGACCGATCCAAGCGCCCTCCGGACGAATAAGCAGCGCAGTCGTCGTGGTGCCCATGCCCGCAAATTCGCGGTTCTGCTGGCCGCAGGCATGAATACTGGCGTTGGCCTCCATGAACGCTTTTCGCAGAGCTGCTTTGGGGCCTTGTTGGACGTGCTTGTGATACGTATGAGGAATGAGACCAGCTGCTTGTTCGCTGGCTTTTTCGCCGACGGCGTGCGCACCCATACCGTCTGCGACGAGGAAGAGATGGCCGCGTTCGTGCCATTGTTCGTCATCGCGGGCGAGCTGAATGGCGTGGCTGTCCTGGTTATGGCTTCGGCGGACGCCCACATCCGTCAGGCTCGCGTGTTCGATCTGGTCGAAGCGTGTCACCCCATCCCCCCGGATGCCGGTTAACCAGCCCGGAGCGGGGGCGAGGAACGATGAGTATCGGTCGCCTGCGCTCTGGGCTGGTTCTTTTATGCTACACCTCCGCCGTTAGCTTGCAAGTCCGCTGTCCTTGTGCCGCGAGCCAAGGGCCCTCCTTGTAGCGCGGGTCTAAAACTGGCGAAGGAACGATGATCTACTCACTAGGTAGCTTACGGCCCGCCTTCTTGGCCAATTCACGTACTTTTTCGACCAGAACGTCTTGCGCCCTTGCATCAAAATAACCGACGCCGCCGGTATAAAGTCC
>DATBHJ010000119.1:0-13216 GCA_036557565.1 Gemmataceae bacterium | reverse complement strand
GGGGTGGGTATGCCCCCCCTTGGCACTACCCCTCTCTGGCACTACTCCATTCAGGAGATTTGATTTACATTGCAGGGATCACGCCCGATCATGGGCGCAGAACCACCCGCGAAAGAGTGAATATCATGGAGCAACGTTATCACCGACGCGAAGTGTTGGCGCTCGCCAGCAGTGCCTGCCTGGGAAGTCTCTTCGTCGATGTTGCACACAGCGACGAGCAGGACAAATCGAAAGGTTGCGTCATTGGTCAGCCGGAGGCTGCGCAGACCGGAGTCGAAGTTCTGGCGAAAGGTGGCAATGCCGTGGACGCTGCCGTCACGGCGGCGTTGGTTGCCGGTGTGCTTGCACCGCATCAGTGTGGTCCCGGTGGATACGGCGGCCATCTCGTCATTGCTCGCAGCGGCGGCAAGCGCGTGACGGCCATCGATTTCAATACGACTGCACCGCAGGCCGCGCGGCCTGATCTGTTTGCGATCGACGCGGACGGCAAGGTCAAGGGGCAGGCCAACACCTACGGCTGGTTGGCCGCCGGGGTTCCGGGCACACTCGCCGGTCTACACCTGGCCATCGACAAGTACGGCACTCGCTCCTTTCGCCAGGCGCTGCAACCGGCCCTGCACCTGGCTCGAGTTGGCTTTCCTGTCAGCAAATCTCTTGCAGATGCCACACGAGTCGCACACGCGCAACTGGCCAAGGATGCCGCGACGGCTCGCTTACTGTTGCCGGAGGGCCAACCGCTCAACATCGGCAGCACCTTCCGCAATCCCGACTTGGCGATGATGTTTCAAGCACTCGCCAACGATAATTCGGTCGAGGCCTTTTATCGGGGTGACATTGGCAAGAGGATCGCGGCTGCTTTCCAGAAGAATGGCGGCCTCGTGACGGCCGAGGATTTCGCCGCCTATCATGCCCGCGAAGTCGAACCGCTTCAGTTGGAGTGGCGCGACTGCTCGATCTACTCTGCTCCCCTCACCGCCGGTGGAGCGACGGTGCTGGAAGTCCTGGGAATACTGAAGGAATTGGACTGGCATAAGGGAGATGACGCCGCGGCGAGTATGAGCCGCGCACGTCTGGAAGCGTTGCGCATCGCCTGGGAAGATCGCTTGCACTGCCTCGGCGATCCCGAAAAGGAGAAAATCCCTCTCGATCGGCTCTTGTCCTCCGAATATGCCCGGCGAATGGCCGGACGTGTGCGCGAAGCGCTGGCAAAGGGGAGGCCCGTGAGCACGGCAGTCGAGAGAGGATCGGCGGGCGGAACGATCCACCTCAGCGCCGCCGATACGCAGGGAAACCTGGTCGCCCTGACGCTGACGCATGGCAGTCATTTCGGAGCGCGAGTGACCGTGCCGGGCCTGGGACTGATTCTGGGACACGGCATGTCTCGCTTTGAGCCGCGGCCCGGCCACCCCAATTCCGTTGGACCAGGCAAACGACCGCTGCACAATATGTGTCCGACCGTCATATTGCGCAACGGAGTCCCGGTGGCCGCGCTGGGCGGAGCGGGTGGTCGCAAGATACCCAACGCCGTGCTCGAGGTGCTTCTGCAGTACGTTGGACAGGGGCTTTCGCTGGAGGACGCGGTTGCTGCGCCGCGCCTTCACACCGAAGGGGATTTGCACGTCCTCGTCGAGGAACCCTGGCCGAAGAAGCAAGTCGAGGAGTGGAAGAAGATCGGTTACACTCTCGCCGTCGGATCTCACGCGCGCGTTAGCGCCGTCTCCTTCGATCCGCGCTCGAAGGATGTACGCTGCGTCTCGCGCTGATTTCCTTCCGCAATCGTCGGCCAGTTTCTGATCGCGGTCGGGGATCGCATGGATTACAGCGCCGGCAATGCCTGCGACCATCCCTACGAGGCCGAGTGCGGCGACGCTATGCGTTCTCTGCTTATGTCTGGCTTTTCGCAGGAAGCGGACGGCAAACAGGAGTGTTAGGGATCGTTAACAGTCGTAAAGGGACCCCCTTTACATTTTGTTAAGAGAAGTTAACGACGGGACTTTGATCGAATGAGGCGCGATGGAAAAACTTTCTCATTTTTTCAGAGAAAAAGGAACCATCCCGAAGCGTAAGCGAGGGCGGCCCTCCCTTACGCTTCGGGATGGTTGGGAATTGACGAAGTTTATTGCGGATTCTCCGCACCACTTCGCAGTAGGCCGTACTTCTTCATCTTCTTGTACAGCGTGACACGGCTGATGCCGAGTGCGTTGGCGGTGTTGATACGGCTGTAGCCATTGACTACCAGCGTTCGCTGGATGATGTTGCGTTCGACCTGTTCGCGGTTGCGTGTCAGCGAATCGCCGCCGATGCGGGCCGGGATGAGAATGCGGGCTGGTCGATAATCGCGGACCTGTTGCGGCAGGTGCTCCAGAAGCAGTTCCGGGCCGTTGCTGACCAGCACGGCTTGCTGGATGAAATTCTCCATCTGCCGGATGTTGCCGGGCCAGGGGAACGATTCCAGAGCGTCCATGGCCAGGAGACTGATGTCGAACAACTCTTTGTGGAACTTGGTGTTGAAGCGGGCCACCAGGGCGCGGGCCAGCGGAGCGATGTCCTGGATGCGCTCGCGCAAGGGCGGCAGATGGAACGACATGACGTTGAGTCGATAGTAGAGATCCTGCCGAAACTTTCCGGCGGAGACCGCTTCTTCGAGATCCCAGTTGCTGGCAACGATGATTCGGGCCGTGCAGCGGCGCGTCTCGTTGCTGCCGACCGGCTCAAACTCGCCGGTCTCGATTACGCGGAGCAAGCCGGCCTGCTGTTCCATGCCGAGGGTGTCGATTTCATCGAGCAGAATCGTGCCGTTGCCGGCCGCCTCGAACTTGCCGATCTTGGAGCGATCCGCTCCGGTGAAGGCTCCCTTGGCGTGACCGAAGAAGGCGCTCTCGATCAGGTTGGCCGGTTGAGCGCCACAGGGAACCGTAAGGAACGGCTCATCGCGGCGCGACGAGCAATCGTGAATCAGACGTGCCAGGAACGTTTTGCCGGTCCCGGTTTCTCCCGTCAACAACACGGTGACTTCATGGCCGGCCGCCAGGGCCAGGCGATCGACCAGGGGCATCAGCGACGGCGTTTGTGTCAACAGTTGGCGGGCGATGACTTGTTCGAGGGTTTCTTGGGAATTGGTGGCCAGAAAGCCACGGACGCGGTTGATGCGCTGACGGATAACTTGCGTCAGCCGGTCGGCGTCGAAGGGCCATTGCAGATACTGGGCCACGTATTGTTGCAGATCGTCCATCCGGCCCGCTTGCTCGCCGGAGACGATCATGATGATGGGCGGCAATTTGCGAATGTAGATTTCTCGCACCAGTTGCAGGATCGAGTCGGCCTCGGCGCTTGATGCGGCCGCCAAGAGAAGTAAGCCATCGGTTTCTTGGCTGAGGTGCGTCCGGATCGAATCGAAGTTACACTGGAAAACGCGATGTCCAAGTTGTTTTTTCAGGTGATTTTGGATGCTGCCGGCCAGGGTCAAATCGTCGCTCACCAGGGCGACACGACTGTTGCTCATCTCTTGTCTCCTACCGCTTTCTCGTTCGTTCAATCAACGCTAGCCGGCAAACTATACCGGCTGGCGGGTGTTACCCACGACTCGGAGTAACGTCCAGGAGCACGCAGCGGCATGCCGGACATCGTCGGCCGGTCGGGGAGAGCATCGCATGGATGCCAGAATTATGTTCGCGGGGAAACTTCACCCTGTGGACAATGAGGTCGCAACAGGGACTCCCGTCCTTCCATCCGATGTAACGACTTGCGCACCCGGTTCTTAGTTGGCGAGGGGATGATGCGGCAGACGGCCACACTGCTCGTCGCCAGAAAGAAACCGCGTCTCGTCGTTGCTTGGCGCAGCACCGTTCCTGAGGCGCGGCCCAAACACGTGAACAAGGAGAGAGACAAGCGAAGGCAGACGGGGCTTCGCATGGTGGGAAGTCCATCCGGTGAGACGTCCCGAATACGGGTGGGTGCTGCCATAGCAACCCCAAAGGTCGGCGATAATCGAGGCCGGCCTCCGTGACGGTGCTCCCAGTTTCCTGACTGGGGCCTCTAGGGATTCTATACCCAGGCGATGCCGTCCCACAGCCGATGTTAGAGAATATTAACTCTATGTTACCCTCCGGAAACTGTCAAGGAAATCTTTTCGAGAATCTGCGAAGTTTGTATGAATTTTTCCTTGTTCAACGGCAGGGGTGAGGCCACGACCAGGGTTAACCAGCCGGCTTACGCCGGCCGTTCGCCGATTCTTTCGCTGGGACGATCCAGGAGTGGTTGGCACAGCGAGCTGGGCGGCTCAGCCAAGCCATTCATTTCCGGAGCAAAAAGCGTTTGCGCATCCAGCAAGCACTGGGCGATGTCGCGGATGGGACGCCGCTGACGCCGCGATTGCAACCGCAAGCGCTGGTATGCCTCCTTCTCCGAGATGCTTAACCGTTCCACGAGAACGCCCTTGGCACGCTCAATCAGGATACGGTCGTTCAATCGCTGCTGTAACTGATCGATCTGCGACTGCCAGCCGCGTTGACGGCGAACCGCGGCCATGACATTCAGGAGAGCCAGGCCTAGCCCCTCTGCACTGGCTGGCAACGACATCAGCTGAACCGCGTGCTGTTCGGAAAGCGGTTGTACGGCGGCGGCATTTTCCAGGGCTGTGGCCACGACCAAACCGATGCCTTGATTGAGGACCTCCGTCACCCACGAACCAGTCAGGCAGGAGGGGTCAGCCACGATCAGTACATCGGGTTGGTGGACCTGGGCCAAGGCTGCCAGATCCGGTGTTCCGCGAAAGCAATCGATGCTCCAGTAGCCATTTTCCTGACGGCTGGCCCATTGCCGCAGCAAACACCCCAGGGCGTCGCTGTCGCTTCCCTTCTCGCCCTGCAAGAACCATGCTCGAATAGTTGCTGACACGTCGTGTTAATCTCCGGCTACATCAGTCGAAACCTAAGTGAACACCCTCTCTATAGATCCTTACGCAAACTTTCTCCCGCTGTGACAGCGCTTGGAAGAAATAAAATTGAGAAAAGACTGTAACTGTTCAAGCATTGGTCTGAATGTCTTGCTTGTCAAGAAACTGCCCTCCAGTGGCCCACGAGTGTCTGTTTGACCCATTTTAGAGGATCGGGACAGGATCGACCGAATGACCCCAGGATGACGGGGAAAGTACGGCACCATCACCCGCTGAGGCTCGGCATAGAATTTGCGATTACCCAACATTGCGCTCGAGTTATCTCTCCAGTACAGCGAATCAACGGTCTCGTCTCGATTGGGAGGTTTCCGTTTAACAATTTCGCGGCCGCGAAACGAATAAGAGGTAGGGCACAAGCTCATTCTCTAGGAAGGGGTCAAACGAATCGGATCAGCGAATTCGCCAAGGCAATAGATGGCGAAGAGGCTAAGCGCTCCAACGATTGGCCAGAAGAGAGGATGTGCAGCGTGGCCATCCTCGTCCCACAAGAGCAGACCCTTTACGTAGACGCACGCATGACGCCTGTTGTTCCCGATAAGCCGACCTGGGCCAAGCCAAGTCGATTGATCCAGGAGCTGAGCGATCTTGTGCTCAGCGGTCTGGAATTTCTCGGGGCACAAGCCGGTTGGATCGGCTTGCAAGAAACCGGTGGCTTGACCTTTCCTGTTCGCGTCGGCGCTTTCTCCGACACCTGGCTGCCTTTGCACCGAACACAAGGCAGCGTTTGGGGCTTCACTATTAACGACGAGACAGAGGTGCTCAACGATTTAGGCATCGCATCGAAACGCGGCAATCCACCGCTCTGCAACTTGCTGTCCTGTCCCCTGATCCACGACGAACACCTCCTGGGCCATGTCGCCCTGGCCAACAAAGCGCACGGCTTCACTCCCCAGGACGCCTTTGCGCTGCAAGGACTGGCGTATCACGTGGTCCGGCTGCTTTCGCGCCGGCGGTCGCCGGAACATTCTTCGATCGTGCTGCCCGCCGCCTGGCGGGTCCTGCTCGATCGTTCGGCCGAAGGCATTCTGCTTCTCGATAAGTCCGGCGTCCTGATCCACGCCAACGCTACCTGGCTGCGCTGGACCGGTTTCCGCGAGGAGGAATTGCTTGGCAGGACCGCGCCTTTCCCCTTCTGGGTCAGCCAACACGATCTGGCGCAAGCACTCAGCGCGGCGCCGGCTGCCGACGCCGGAGCGTTGCCGTTTCTTCGTCGCGATCAATCGCTGTTTTGGTGTGTGGTGAAAACGACGGAGCAGTTGTGGGACGATCATCTGATAACGCTTTCCTTCCTTCGTCAAACGGCCTCCCCATCGCCTGCTGCTGCCGCCCCGACCTTCTCCTCGCACGAGGCGGATAAGGTCGGAGCCTGCGATGGCATGGCTACGGAGAACTCCTTCTTGGTTCGTTGGCCCTCTCTCGACTGCCAGCCGTTGCTGTTGGATCTGGACCACGGCATCGAAGGTTGGGAGGCTCGCTGGGAGGAACGAACGGGACTATCGATGCGTGACGTAGAAGGTAGCCGTTGCGAACTGGTGCTGGACTGGCTGTTCCCGCAGCAACACGACCGCAACCGCGTCGCCGACTGTTTGTATCATCCGCGTTCCACGGGCTATCAACTCGTCCTGCAGGTGGCCTCGCCTGCCGGCAGTCGGCCGATGGCGTGTACCTTCCTTCCGTTACCGGCCCAGACGACGACTACTGGGCCGCGACGCTGGCTACTGTTGGTTGGCGAAATGGAGCGAGTGGCGCAACGTGATGCACTCGATGGAACGAATGACCGAGAACCCACGGTGAGAATCGTTTCACCGCGGACGTGACACTTTCCTCGTTCCCAGGCTCCGCCTGGGCACGAGAAGTAAAGAGAGCGTCCTATCAACGTTTGGACGTCGTCACACCAGGGAAATCATCCGTGCGGAACGGCGAAGCGGGCAAGCCGTCCTTGTTCCACAGATTGACAACCGGACAGT
Source organism: Gemmataceae bacterium (assembly GCA_036557565.1). GTDB lineage: Bacteria > Planctomycetota > Planctomycetia > Gemmatales > Gemmataceae > JAJPHU01. The sequence continues at coordinate 6,295 of DATBHJ010000119.1, read as the reverse complement.
TAGCCCACCCATAGCGTACGGCGACCGGCTGGGCCACTTTATCACACCATACCAACACGGTATCGCCCTGGATCTCGGCCTGGGCGTTGTAGAACTTGCGGTCGGCGCCGGCGATGGTGAATCCGTGCAGCGGTCCGTCTTTCGCTTCCAATCCCTTCCCGACGTGTTTGAAGTGCAGCACTGTCTTGCCATCCTTGACCTCCATTTTGTCATATATCGGACCCGAATATTCGACATTCTCACCGTAGGCGATGCCGCGGGCGGCTAGGGCCAACCGCGCTCCAACCGGCTCTTTCTTCTTCGGATGAATGTCCTTCGGATCGCCGACATCGGTGATAACGGCAATGCCCGTGTTCTTGCAGTGCAGGCTGGTCAAAAGCTGCGCCTCACGTAGCTCCGCCCAGGCGCTCTCCTGCGGTTCGCTCACAATCGGCTGGTAGGGTGCCAGCTGCACGAACAGGAAGGGGAAATCGCCTTGTTTCCAGTCGTCGCGCCAGTTCTGGATCATGGTCGGGAACAGCTTGCGATACGCGTAGGCTTTGCCGGCGTTGGATTCGCCCTGATACCAGATGGCTCCCTTGATGGCGTAAGGGATCAGCGGCGCAATCATGCCGTTGTACAGCGCCCCAGGGGCGTCCATCTCGCGCGGCCTTCGTGGCGGCTGCGGTGCCTTCTTGCCTTCCTCTTTGGCCTTGGCCGCCGTCTCCTTGTACGTTTCCAATGCCTTCGCATAGTCAGCTTTGTCCTTTTCAAAGTCGGCGAATATGTTCTTCCATTCCTCATGGGATTCGAGAACAGGCCGACTTGTCCATGCTTCGGCGCGTGAGCCACCCCAGGAGGTGTGAATCAAACCGACCGGCACGTCCAGCGCCTTCTGCAAATCACGACCGAAGAAGTAGCCAACGGCAGAGAATCCCTTTACTGTATCCGGATTGCATTCATGCCATTTCGGATCGCCTTTGAAGCCATCCAGCGGCTTATCGGAAGTGTTCTTCGGTACTGTGAACAGGCGGATCTTGGGGTTCTGCGAGTTCTTGATGACCTCGTCGGCGTTGTGCGAGGCTCGGATCGCCCATTCCATGTTCGATTGGCCGCTGCAAATCCACACTTCGCCGACGTACACGTCTTTGAGAGTGATCGTGTTCTTGCCTTTGATGGTTAGCGTATGCGGGCCGCCTACCATCTCCGCTGGGATCGAGAGCGTGGTTTTCCATTTACCGTCCTCGCCCGCTTGGCCTCCGGCGGAGCTAACGCTAATCGAAAGGGACTTTTTCGCCTCTAGCAATAAATGCACCTTCTCTCCGGGATCGGCTGTGCCCCAAATAGGACACTTCATGCCGCCTTGCAGTACCATCCCATCAGTGAATAATCCATGCGGCTTGACGTCGGCGCGAGCTTGCGGTCCGGATAGACAGAAGGCAATAGCCATTGCTAGAGCGACCAAGATGCGTTTCTTCATGGTGATTCTCCTTTGTTAACTACCGATCGGAAGTTTGCGCACGCGATGCCGGCCGTCCTCGACTATCACAATAGCTCCTTGTGATAAGTCAGCGCTCGATTGGTTCAGCACGGCTTCGCGGCGTCGAGTCACGAAATCAGTCCGCGTATTGCGCAGTCGAAAGAGAACGACGCTGACAATCTGGCCGGCACTGGCGGCTACGATTTCCCCGAAGTCCAGGTCGAAGGTCAGCACTATCCGCTGTTCATGTCTTGCTTTCTGAAAAATCTCGCCGTTAGGTAGGCGCTGTAAGCCCTCGTCGCGCAGATGGACAGCGTCGTGGCCATGGTTGCGCAGCCATTCGACTACCTGCTGCGATACGCCCATGTCTGCCAGGAAACGCATGGCTGTTCCTCAAGCCGTTCGCACTTCCTCGTGGGTCAGCCAGGCGGCATACTCGAGCGCTTGCTGAATGTCCTCGCGTTCGAGGTCGGGATAGCCTTGCAGTACTTCATCCCAGGCGGCTCCGTGGGCGATTTGCCCAACGATCACCGACACGGGAATCCTCATGCCGCGAATGCAGGCCCGGCCCCCCATGATTGTGGGATCGAAGGTAATGCGCTCGAACATGGCTTTCTCCCTATCCTGGTTGGCTACTCTTTCCAGAACAGGATAGTACCATGACAGAAGGCTGCTTGCACTTTTTTTCGCGGGCCTTCTCCGGAGGTTTCCATGACAGCGCTACGTTATTGGGCCGTGTTAACGGGGACCGTGGCTCTCTTCGCCGGTTTGCTGGGAATGGCGATAACACCGGCCGAGACGTGTTTGTCGCCTTTCGTCAAGCGGCTGGAGAAACCGGAGAAATATCTCTACGTCTTCTGCGTCGATGCCGACGCCAAGGACAACGATTTTCTTAGCGTTATCGATGTCGATGTCCAATCGCCGAAGTACGGCCAGATCCTCTACCAACTCGACCTCGGCTCGGCGGGCAACGAGACACACCACTTCGGCTTCACCGACGATCGAACGCACATATGGGGTTGCAGTCTGTTTTCCAATCGCTTGTTTGTGATCGACGTGGCCAGTGATCCCGCCAAGCCGAAACTGGTCAAAACGATCGATTCGTCCAAGGAAGCCGGGCTGAGTGGGCCTCACTCGCCATATGCCTTACCGGGACGAATGCTCATCAGCTTCCTCGGCGGAAAAGATGGCGGAGTCCCGGCCGGATTCGCCGAGTTCACCAACGACGGTACTTTCATCCGTAAATTCGACATGCCCGGTGAAGCCCCCTACGGCTATGACGTGGCCATCAACCCGGATCTCAATCGCATGGTCACGTCCAGTTTCACATACCCCCGAAACTATCGCAAGCCGCTGGCGAAGATGGATCTCAAGCAGTTCGGCGACAAGCTGCTCGTCTGGGACTTTCGCGGTCGCAAATTGCTCCAGACGCTCACCACCGCGGCGGCACCCCTGGAGTGCCGATGGTCGCTGAAAAAGGACGCCAAGCACGGCTACACCAATTGTGCCTTCGCAGATTCCATTTGGGTCTGGGAGGGCGATGCTGAAAACCATTACACCGTCCGCAAGCTATGCGATACCGGCAAATTGCCTGTCGATCTCAGCCAATCGCCAGACGGCCAATACGTGTTCGTCAGTTGTTTCGCCTCCGATGAGGTGCAGCAGTGGGACGTGAGCGACCTGAAAAATCCCAAACTCAAGAGCACCGTCAAGCCCGGTGTCGAGCCGAACATGCTGCACCTGACCGGAGACGGGCAGCGTATGTTTGTTACCAATTCTCTCTTGAGCACGATGGATCACTCCGAGGATTTCTGGGTGCGCCTGATCCGGGTCGGACCCGACGGCATAAAGATGGACCCGAAATTCAACATCGATCTGACCAAGCTCAAAACTGGACCTGCGCGCGGCCATGATATGCTGCTGTACTGAGGAAACACGATGTTCGTGTTGGGATCGTTGCTGTTGATTCTGGCTGCCGCGGGCGAAACCGATGACCGGCAAGACGCCGGTCCCACCGATGCCCGGCTTGCGGCAATTCGCACGCCGGCGGATTTCACTTTGACGACGCAAGACGGCAAGACCTTCCATCTGTCGTCCTTGCGTGGCAAGGTCGTGCTGGTGAGTTTCGTGTTCACCACTTGCAACGGCACCTGTCCGGCCACGACGCATCGCATGGTCCTCGCCGCCGAAGCGATCGCCAAGGCCGGCCTGCTCGGCAAGGTACACTTATTGTCGATCACGCTCGACCCCTCGCGCGACAAACCCGCCGTCCTGCGCGATTACATGCGTCTGTATGACATTGATGCGAAACACTGGACATTTCTGACTGGTTCGAAGGAACAGATCGACAAGGTGTTGTCGGATTGGGGCATGTGGGTGCGTCCGGCGGCGAATGGACAACTCGATCATCCTTCGCGTGTGTTTCTCCTCGACGGGCGCGGCCGCTTGCGGGAGATTTACGATCTGCAATTCTTCCGACCACGCTGGGTGTGCGAGGACGTGCAGATGTTGTTGAAGGAGGAACCTGCTGCAAAGGGTCGCTAGGTGGAGGAGAGGGTATGGTGGTTCTGGGTTCCTTTTCCCTTGATGTCATGGAGCGAGCAGTGGAAAAGGTGTATGAACGATTAGTGCGCGCAACGGCGGCCCTGGAACAAGCGGGAATCCCTTATGCCGTGGCCGACGGACATGCGGTTGCGGCCTGGGTGGCGCGCGTAGATGAATCGGCCACGCGAAACACGCGCGATGTGGACATCCTCATTCGTCGCGACGACCTGGAAGCCGTGAAAAAAGCTCTGGAAAAAGCTGGTTTTCTTTATCGCCGCAGCGCGGGCGTGGACGTTTTTCTCGATGGCCCGGACGCCAAAGCGCGCGATGCCGTTCACGTCGTTTTCGCCGGAGAGAAAGTCCGTCCTCACGAGGCTGTCCCCAACCCCGACGTGGTCGAGTCGGAAATGGCCGATCGATTTCGTGTTTTATCCCTGCACGCCTTGGTACAGATCAAGCTGACGGCGTATCGAGACAAGGACCGAACGCATCTTCGCGATTTGTTGGATGTCGGTCTAATCGATGCGGCCTGGACCACCCGCTTACCACCCGAGCTGGCGGCACGACTACAAGCTCTGATCGATTCGCCCGAAGGTTAATCCATGTCCGAATTATCGCACTTCGACGAACACGGCGCCGCTCGCATGGTGGACACCAGCGCCAAGCCAGAGACACAGCGCGAGGCAAAAGCGAGCGGTCTGGTACGCATGGCGCCGTCTACTCTCGCCCTTATCCGCGATCGCGGTCTGGCCAAGGGCGATGTACTCGAAGTCGCGCGCCTGGCCGGCATCCTGGCTGCCAAGCGCACCGGCGAATTGATCCCTCTTTGTCATCCGCTGCCCATCACCAGTGCTTCCGTGGATTTCGCTTTTGTCGGCGACGACCTGGTGCGGATCGAGGCGACGGTGCGTGTTTTCGGCCGCACCGGCGTTGAGATGGAGGCTCTGACCGCCGTCAGCGTCGCTGCATTGACGGTGTACGACATGTGCAAGGCGGTCGATCGTGTTATGACCATCGAGCGTATCCGGTTAGAGGAGAAGAGCGGCGGCCGTAGCGGCGTCTTCCGGCGCGATGATTGACGCATCTGCCGTCGCTCCATAGTATTCAACGGGAATTGAAATTTCTGAAACCGCTCGATGGTGGATCGATCATGAATCCGGTGACGCTGGCCCCTCCGCCGCTGCTCGCCCCAGGGATCGACCCCTATGCTCCCATCGCGGCCGACCTGGATGAAGTCGAACGCATCCTGGCCCGCGTTCTGAAGAACAAGCATCCGCGCGTCGCCGAGGTCGTCGATCACGTCCAGCACTACCGCGGCAAACGACTGCGGCCGATGTTGTTGTTATTGACTGCGCGCGCCTGCGGCCGGATGACGCCGGCGCATCACGTCCTGGGCGCCGTCGTCGAGATGATCCACACGGCGACACTGGTGCATGACGATGTGCTCGACGGCGCGCGCGTGCGCCGGCGCATGGCCACGGTGAACGCCGTTTGGGGTGTGCAAACCAGCGTCCTGCTCGGCGATTATCTGTTTACTCATGCGTTCCATCTCGCCAGCACGCTCGACGATGCTCGCGCCTGCCGGATGATCGGCCAGGCAACCGACCGTGTTTGCGAAGGCGAACTTTGCCAGGTACTCCAGCGCGGCAATCTCGATTTGAGCGAGACAGAGTATTTCGACATTATCGATGGAAAAACAGCGGAATTAACGGCGTGCTGTTGTCATCTCGGAGCGCTGTACAGTGGCGCATCGACCGAAGTGGTGCAGGCACTGGTGCGCTATGGCCGCCGCGTCGGCCTTGCGTTTCAGATCGCCGATGATTTGCTCGACTTGGTCGGCGAAGAGAAAACGACCGGCAAATCGCTGGGCACGGACGTGGAACAACAAAAGTTGACACTACCGTTGATTTTTCTCCTCAATCAGGGCGATAAGGCATTATCGGCGCGCGTCCGCCAGATTCTCAGCAGTACGGATAATCACAAGCGCGAATCATTGAGGCCGTTTTTGATCGAGAGCGGCGGATTGGAATACGCCCATCGCCGCGCCGAGCAATTTGCTGCGGAGGCCCGCGCAGAACTGGCCTGTCTGCCCTTCTCTCCCTGTCGCTCGATCCTGGAAGCGCTGACGGAGCGCGTCGTTCATCGCCATGCTTAGAGCAGTTTTAACCATTCTGTAGCGTAGCTCCATAGCCGCAGTGCCGGAAGTAATTGCGGCACTCCTGCGGAGCGAAGGAGTCCAACGACTGGCCCAGGAAGTTCCATAGCCCGTCCACGGTCCGCCGCTGCGCCTCC
>DATBHJ010000118.1:0-12859 GCA_036557565.1 Gemmataceae bacterium | reverse complement strand
CCAGAAGAGATGGCGTCGCGCTGCCATCTTGGCGGTTGTTACTGGTTCTGGCGGCTATGGCAGGATGCCACAAGCCGGCTCCCGAAGGCAAACCAATCAATGTCGAACCGCGAGTTAACCTCGTCAAGCCAGAGCGACGCGACCTGAGCCGGCAGATAGGCCAACCCGGTTACGTGTTCGCTTACGAGCAAACGTCGATGTATCCGAAGGTCGCCGGTTACATCGAACAGTGGATGGTAGACATCGGCGACACGATCAAGAAAGGACAACTACTGACGACTCTCTACGTGCCGGAACTGCATGCGCGACACAAGGAGAAAAAAGCGGACGTGGCACTGGACCAGGTACGCGTACGACTTGCCGAACGCTCGGTGGATGTGGCCAAGGAGGAATGGCAAGTGGCGGTGGCCGACATTGACAAGTACAAGGCCGATGTCCAACGATGGCAGTCGGAGGTGCCGCGTTTGGCCAGCGCCAAGGTCGAGGGCAGGTTGGTCGTCAATGAACAGGTGCTTGCCGAGTCCCAGCGACAGCTGGATATGGCCAGAGCGTCGTTGGCCGCAGCCCAGGCGCGCGAGAAGGCACGCTCGGTGGAGGTGGCGAAAACGAAGATCGATGTCGAGGCGGCTCGCGCTCAGGTTGTGGTCGATCAGGCTGCCGAGGAACACCTAGCCGCCCTGGTCAGTTACACGAAGATGACTGCTCCGTACGATGGCATCGTCGTCGTCCGCAACGCGAACACAGGCGATTACGTCGAGCCGCGCTACGGCGACGCCTCGGCCCCAATCGGCGGGGTGCGCAGCGAAAACCCCGAGCGCGGGACACCCGTCTACGTGGTTGCCCGCATTGACGTGGTCCGTGTCTACGTGGATGTGCCCGAGGTGGAAGCTGCCTATGTCGCTCGCGGTACAAAGGCGCGCGTCCGCATTCAATCGCTCAACGATGAGGAAATCGAGGGCACCGTCAGCCGGACCTCGAAGGCGTTGAACGTGCAGAGCCGTACCCTGAGAGCTGAGATTGATTTGCCCAACAAGGACGGCCGCATTCGCCCGGGTATGTACGCATTCGGGTGGGTCGAGATCGTTCGCCGCGGTGTCCGATCTTTGCCGAGCGATGCTGTAATCGAGATCGGCAATGAGAACTCCATCTATATGCATGAGGATGGTAAGGCTGTGCGCGTGCCGGTGCAAATAGGCATCAGCGACGGCAAGTACATCGAGGTGTTCCGCAAGAAAGTTAACGGCAAATGGGAGGAGTTCACCGGCCAGGAGGAAGTCATCCTTGGCGACCTGCCGGAGCTGCGCGACGGTGAGAGAGTCCGTATTACCCAGGAGAAAGGTACTTGACCTGGCGAGCGGGCTTGTGAACGTCCGGCAGAATTAAACGGGCCGTTTACACGCCGCGCTCGCCGGACCTCAAAATTCCATCTCCCGCAAGGCTCGAGCGCCGGCGCGCATCGCCAAGAGCGGGCTGAGCATGCCGACTGTCAACCCCAGCGCCGTTCCGACGATGGCGAGCCAATTGCCCACGGGCAGCGCCGAGAGATCTATTACTTCGGAAAGCATCATTTGCGCGTGCCAAGGTGCCGCCATCAAGCCCAGTATCAGCAACAAAAACAGCAGTCCTGCCACCAGATTCAAGGTGCCGCCGAAGCCGGCCGCAATTTTAGACGGATCGCTCTCGCGGAAATTCGGCATGCATGCACCCAGACCGACACTCAAACCGCTGAGTCCTGCCGACAGGACGGTCACCGTCAAGAGATGCAGCAGGATCGATTGCACCCGCATGAGCAGCATTAAATCGCTGACCAGCACTAACCCGCCGGCGATCATGCATCCGCCCATCATCGAAAAAGCGAACTTGCCCCACAGCAGCTGTTCACGCTCAAGTGGCAGCAGACCAAGGATCCAGAACTTGCGTCCTTCCAGACTCAGCATCGGATAGACGAAACGACCCGTATACGTACACAGCAGAAGCGCCACGGCGCACAGGTTGATGAAACTGATGCTATTGCGATAAGGCCCGGTTACATTCTCGACGAACCGGTGAATATTGGTGAAGTAGAGCAGCATCAGACCGCAAAAAGCCAGGATTTGCCCCCATTGCTGCGGATCGCGGCGGAAGGTTCGAAAATCCTTGACAATCAACAGGCGCGTGCGCGGGTGAACGAAAGGCAGCACCACATACACCAATCGATCGATCCACGGCTCCTGACGGGAGGGAACCGTTGCCGGCGGGCTTGCGGCGACCAGATCTGCCGATTGTCGTCGGACATTTGGCCGGAAGTCTCCGCCCGTGCTCATGCGATTGTAACCGCGCCGGTATAGCCAGACAGAGGACACCGCGGCTATCAAGTAGAGAAAGAGTCCATTGGACCATACGAGCCCCAGGTTGTACAGCGCGACGCCGATCTCGCCGCGCACCACGCTGCGGAGTCCCAGTGAGACCCAATGGCTCGGCACCAGCGGATTACGCGTGAATTGGAAGTAACTCAGCAACCGCGTGACGGCTTCACGCATCTCATCGCGCCACATCTCGGACGGCGACGCTTGCGACATGCGATAGATCCACGCCACCATTGCCAGTGCCAGGCCGACCAGACAAACGACCAGCACTTGCTTGCGGCGTTTGGGCAAGAAATTGACGATCAGCAGGGCCGCCAGGCCGCCCAGCGCACCTGGAATCAACACAAATCCAAGGAAAAACAACGGCAATAGGACATAGAAATACCATGCCGCCTCGCAAACCAGACCGTAGGCAATGAGTATGGGAGCGCCCAGGAGCAGGAAAGCCCAACTGCTAAATGCGATCGCGCCTTGAAACTTGTAGGCGAAGACCTGATCGGCCCGGACGGGACTGGAGAGCAGGAACGCCGTCTCCGGCGTGGCGAACAGGCTACCATACAGGATCAAGCCGCTGGAAAAAATCAGCAATACCGCCAGCGACAGAAACAGTAAGTCAAGCAGGATGCCGACGATCTCCCCCGTTAGTGGCACGCCAATCTCCGTCTGCACGAAAAGGAAGCCGCCCCAACTGATGGCGAACACGAAACACCACACGATCAGGCTGCACAACAAGATGGTCAACGGCCGCATCGAGGACTGCTGGATCGTGGCATGCCACGAATTGCGCAACAGCTGCGTCCGCAATCTCTGAAACAACAGCGCCTGGTTCATAGCCTTTTCCTCGTTCCCAAGCTCTGCTTGGAAACGCAAGTCGGGAAGCTCTGCTTCCCCTCCTCTCGGTGGCAGGCCGCGAAGCAGAGTTTCGCAGCCTTGCGTTCCCAAGCAGAGCTTGAGAACGAGAGGGGGTCAGGACTTCGTCACCTTTTCGTCATCCGGTCGCGTCAGCGTCAGGAATACTTCTTCGAGAGAGCCATCCACGGCGGCCTGCTCGCGCAGAGCTTTCAATGTGCCACAGGCGACGAGTCGGCCGTGTTCGATGATGGCGATGCGATCGGCCAATTCTTCGACAACGTCCAGCGAGTGCGACGACAGGAACACCGTCGTCCCTCCGTCGGCCTGGCGGCGCAACAAGTCTTTCAAGCGGCGGACGCTGAGCGGATCGAGACCGACCGTCGGCTCATCGACGATCAGCACGCGCGGCTCATGTACCAGGGCCGAAGCAAAGACGGTTCGTTGTCGCATGCCGTGGGAATAGCGTTCCGTCAAATCGTCGATGAATTCATACAGTTCAAATAGGTCAATCACCTCGGCGATGCGCTCGGCGGACTTCTCGCGCGGAATTCCGTACATGTCCACTATGAATTGCAAGAACTCCCGGCCAGTCAGCTTTTCGTAGAGAAACGGTTGATCGGGAACGTAGCTGAGCAACTGCCGGGCGCGGTCGCCGTCGTGGCGCAGGTCGTGTCCGCCGATGCTTACGGAGCCGGAGGTCGGGAAGAGCAGACCGCACATCATCTTGATGGTCGTGGTCTTGCCGGCGCCGTTGGGACCGAGGAACGCAAACAGCTCACCGGCCGCGATGTCCAGGTTCAACTCGTGGACGGCTGTTTTACTACCGTATTGCTTGGTGACGCGATCCAGTTTAATCATGTTAGGAGCCCAGCAATCCCATGCCACTTCGGCGTGTGGATTCGCGCCTCATGATCCAGTGGATGTCTTCGAGAATGGCTTCCTGTTGCAACACCCGCTCGCCGTCCTCCTCTACCCAGGTGCGACCCACCGTTTCGTTCTCGTCGTTGGTATATTCGATCACCAGGCATCTCGTCTCGCCGCCGTTCAGCTTCAATACTTCCGGCTGGGGCCGAACGCGCGCATGGAGCCAGCGCACACCACTGGAAATGCCTGGAAGGAAAGAAAAGGCATCGCTGAGCGGATCCACCAGCGGTTGTCGCCAGCCTTGGCCGAGGCGCAGTCCAGGAATCCGATCGACCGGATGCAGGGGCATCAACACAGACCCGGAGTACGAAACGGCTGCAGGGGGCAAGTCTAATTGCATGATCGGTTTCTTGACTGGGGACTCCTCGGATGCGTTGCTGGCGCTGCAGTGCGCGAAGAGTTGTTGGTCGTGGACTTCTCCCCAGACACGAAGTGAGATCGAGTCAGTAGAAGAGCCTTTCTGAAACAAGTCCGGTTGCCTGTCGAACAGTTGAAGGAGCGGAGAGGAGCCCCATTTAACATGGACCTTCACCGTCGCCTCCAGGGCGTGCAGTTGACCAGAGCGCGTGACGCTGTAGGCGCTGGTTATGAGATCGATCTTGAAGAGGCTCGATACGGTGACGGGTTGAAAGTTTGGATCTTTTGAAGCGTCGAGTTCAGCTCTTAGAGTGTAGACATCCTCTTGTTTGCGTTCAACCCACGTCGAGGCCCTGAAAACCTGGTGCGGCTCGGACTGCTTCCGATCCTGCCGTTCGACGATCCAGTTGGTTTTGAGCGGGTTTCCACTTTTGTGCACTTCCTCTACGAGATCGATGTTGAACATCGGCGGCTCACCGGGCAGCAATCGCGGCCGCAAATCGTGCCAGAATAGCCAGCCCGTCGTCGCCAACCAGAACAGAACAATGATGCAACATAACCATCGCGGGGGCATATCGACTCACCTTCGTCTGTCGTCGCAAGATCTCATGCCGATTTCATTGTCTCACAGAAGCGCCGTCCGGCAAGTACAATAACGAGACGCAAAACCTTCGGCTGGTCGGAGGCGATGTGTGCCGAACCTGGCCGCGGGTCGGCCTGTCCTTGGAGACATGAACGCGACGGTGGAAATGGACGCTCATACACTTGAGCTGCTGGAATTCGACAAGATCCGCGAACTACTCTCTGCGTACGCCGCCTGCTCGCTCGGCAAAGAGCTGGCACGCCAGCTCGAACCGGGCACCGATGCCGAGCGCATCCGAGCCGAGTTAACGTTGGTCGGCGAGATGGTCGATGCCCTGGGGCAAGGTCTGGCGCCGCCTTTCGGTGGGTTGCACGATGTTCGCCTGATCGTTCGCCGCGCCGCCATTGGAGCGCAACTGACGATCGAGCAACTGCTGGAGGTGGCCGAGACGCTCACTTGCACCGGTAATATCTATCGCTACCGCATGCGGCTGGATGATCGGCACCGGCATCTTATTGACTTGATCGCGCCGGTCGAGGATTTAGGTGCTGTGGCGAAAACCATTGGTGGATGCATCGACGGGCGCGGGCAAGTCCTCGACATGGCCAGCCGCGAATTGGCTCAGATTCGCCACAAACTCGGCGATGTGGAAGAACGGGTACAGAACCAGATTCGCCGGCTCCTCCGCGATCCCGAACTGCGCAAGATCCTCCGCTATCCCAACGCCACTTTCAGTGGCGATCACTATGTCCTGCCCGTCGCCGTCAATCATCGCCACAAGCTGCAAGGCGTCGTCCATCGAACCAGCAGCAGCGGCGAAACGCTCTTTATCGAGCCGGCCGGCATCGCCAGCCTGAGCGCCGAGCGAGCCGTGCTCAAGGGCGAGGAAGACCGCGAAATCCGCCGCATCTTACGACGTCTCAGCGGAGACGTGGGGCGCGTGGCTCGGCCCCTCACTTTCGCCATCGACATCCTGGCGCGCCTCGACCTTCTCACAGCCAAGGCCCAGTTCAGCCGCGATTACAACATGTACGCCCCGGAGATCAACACCGAGGGTCAACTGTGGCTGCGGCGAGCGCTCCATCCCCTACTGCTTCACCTGTTTCGCGAGGAGCGCTCATCGGCGAGCAGGAGCAGTAATGGCCCCGGTGAGGGCGAACCAGGAGCATTACTGCCCGCGCTCGCCGAAAAGCGCGAAGTCGTACCCGTCGATATTCGTCTCGGTTTCGGGTTCAATCTGCTCATCATCACAGGTCCGAACACCGGTGGCAAAACAGTCTGCCTCAAGACGGCGGGGCTGCTGGCGCTCATGGCCCAATCGGGCATGCACATTCCGGCCGGTGAGGGGAGCAATGTGCCGGTATTTCACCATATCCTCGCCGACATCGGTGATGAACAAAGCCTGGAACAATCGCTGAGCACTTTCAGCTCGCACATCTCGCGCATCGCTTACATTCTCCGCGAGGCCGACGATCGTAGCCTCGTCTTGTTGGACGAACTGGGCGCGGGCACCGATCCGACCGAGGGTGCAGCGCTCGGACGCGCCATCCTTGATGAACTGGACCGACTCGGGTGCCGCGCGATGGTGACGACGCACCTGGGCGATCTGAAAACCTACGCCTTCCACAACGAACACGCCGAAAATGGTGCGGTCGAGTTTGACCTGGAAACGCTTCGGCCGACCTATCGCTTGCACATCGGTCAATTCGGCATGAGCAACGCTCTAAAGATCGCTCGCCGTCTCAAGCTGCCACGCGATCTGCTTCGCCGGGCGCATCGCTATCTGCGTCGCCGTCAGCGTCGTGCCCCGGAGATGGTTCAGTTGCAGCGCCTGCGCGAAGAAACCGAGAAAGCTCGTGAGGAGGCTCTGCGGGCGCAGCATGAGGCGGAACGTCAACGTGAAGAGCTACGACAGAAAACGGATCAACTCGAACGCGAGAAAGAGCAAGCCGCTGTTCTCCGCGATCTCCGGCTGAAGCTCCAGCCCAACGACCTGGTGCGCGTGCCGCGCTTCGACAAACCGGGCCGTATCGTGCGCGTCGATTTCAAACGCAACATCGCCCTGGTCAGCGTCGGGCTGGGTCAGTGGGAGGTGTCCCTCGACGACGTATTTCCTGCGGACTCATGAGTTAGTCGATGATCTTGTTCAGCGGATACTCTACGATGCCGCAGGCACCGGCCTGCTTGAGTTTCGGAAGGATATGCCGGACGACGCTTTCATCGATGATCGTGTTCACCGCGATCCACTCAGCATCCGATAACGAGGAAATGGTCGGATTCTTCAACGCTGGCAGGATCGACAGGACGGCTCGCAAATCGTTCTGACGCACATTCATCATCAGGCCAACCTTGCCCTCGGCGGACATGGCACCGCGCAGCATCAGGACGATATCGTCAATTTTTTCGCGCTTCCACGGATTGGCGTAAGCTTTTGCGTTGGCGATGAAGCGCGTGGTGCTCTGCAACAATTCCTCGACAATGCGCAGATTGTTGGCCCGCAGCGAGCTACCGGTCTCCGTCACTTCGACAATAGCATCGGCCAGACGCGGCGGTTTGACTTCGGTGGCACCCCAGCTGAATTCGACGTGGGCCGTCACGCCGCGCTCGGCCAGCCATCGCCGCGTCAGATTGACGACCTCTGTGGCGATGCGCTTGCCTTGCAGATCCTTGGCGCTGCGCACCGGCGAGTCTTCCGGCACGGCCAGCACCCAGCGCACCGGACGCCGGCTCACCTTGCTGAAAATCAGCTCGGCGACTTCCGTGACCTTGGCATCGTTTTCGAGAATCCAATCGTAGCCGGTCAGACCGCAATCGAGAGAGCCATCTTCGACGTAGCGCGGCATCTCCTGCGCGCGGATCAGTGTACACTGGATTTCCGGATCGTCGATGTTCGGATAATAACTGCGGCTGGCGTAGGTGATCTTGTAGCCGGCTTTTGAGAAAAGATTGGCCGTCGCCTCCTGCAAACTGCCGGCTGGAATACCGAGTTTAAGGATCGGTTCACTCATTTTTTGTAAACGTCCTTGGGATCGAATACCTTCTCGGCGATTTTCTTGACCTCATCGCCCTCGACGCGGCGGAAAAAGCAACTTTGATAGCCTTCGTGACAGGCGGCTCCGCCGACTTGACGCACCTTGAGCAGGATCGTATCGGCATCACAATCGATCAGGATTTCGCGAACTTCCTGATAGTGTCCACTCTCCTCGCCTTTGCGCCATAGGCGACCGCGGCTGCGGCTGTAGTAGACGGCGCGGCCAGTTCGCATGGTTTCCTCGTATGCTTCGCGGTTCATCCACGCCATCATGAGCACGACGCCGCTCTGTGCATCCTGTGCGATCGCCGGAACTAGGCCTCCCGCTTTGTCGAAATCAATCGTGGACATCGCACGTACCAATAGAGGAACGAATTACCTGAAGGAGCCTTTGACCTCGGGTCTATTCAGCACTACCAACGCCCAAATGCCAAGAGGCAGACCGATGCAACAACAGTTCCCGCACGGTAGCAGGGCGAGAATCGCAGCCGTCATGACCGATCCGTAATTCTCTAGCCTCTTCATCTTGAGGCCGCCCATCAGAATCGCACCGGCAAAGCAAGCGGCGACAATTGCTCTGGGAATCATAAACCCTGGCTTCGTCAGCATTTCCATGTTCGGTCCGGATCCGCCCATGCGCGGATCTCCGACAGGAAGGAATTTGACCCCTGCCAGGCCCAGTACCAGGTCCAGTACGATCAGAAAAAGATCCAAACTGCCCAGAACGATCAGCGCAACGGCTGGGCCGGAAACGGCTGCTTCAGCAGCGCGTCGCCGACCGCCTCCCCGCCGGCGCCGCCGCGGTCGTTCTTCTTGCTCCTCCTCTTCGTCGGGGACCTCCTCAAGTTCGTCCTCCTCGATCTCCTCCGGTGGCGGCGGGCGGCGTCTCGCCGAGGACGGCCTTGGCTCGCGGACGATCCTTTCAGACTCAACCGGTTCGTCGGTTTCGGCTGTGAACGTCGTTTGGCACTTGGGGCACTTGACGGTCTTGCCGAGGAGGTTTTCCGGCACGCGCAGGGCGGCGTTGCACTCAGGACAGCGTACTTGTTCGGGCATAATAAATTCACCTGAACGATTTTAACAGGTAATCAAGCTGAACACCTCATTTGGATGCAAGCGCTCGCGTCCCTTGAGGAATGCCAGCTCGACGAGAAAAGCACAGCCGATGACCCGTCCGCCGGCCTTGGCGATCAATCGGCAGCTCGCCTCCATGGTGCCACCGGTGGCCAACAGATCGTCGATCAACAGCACACGCGCTCCCGGCGCTACCGCGTCGATGTGTACTTGTAGCTCCGCACTGCCATATTCCAGTTCGTAGCGGAGCGAGTGAACCTTGTGCGGCAGTTTCCCGGGCTTGCGCAGCGGCACCAGCGGCTTGTTCATCCCTAGTGCCAGGGGGGCGGCGAACAGAAATCCACGCGCTTCGGCGGCGGCGACCACGTCCACTTTCTCGGCCGGATAATGTTCTGCCAGCCGATCGACCGCGTACTGAAAGGCGCGCGGCTCGGCCAAAAGCGGCGTGATGTCCTTGAAAAGAATACCCGGCTTGGGAAAATCGGGGATGTCGCGAATATAACGAGACAGGTCCATCTGTTTATCCCTTGTGTAAGTAGGCAGGAAAACCCTAGCAAATTTCACCCTCAGAGGCAACCATGTCGCTAACGATCCGCCGAGCTGGAGCCGCCGATGTCGCCCTTGTCGCCGAATTCAACCGCCTACTGGCCCTGGAGAGCGAAGGCAAAACGCTCGACACTGCCTTGCTCACGGCCGGCGTCGCCGCGGGTCTCGCCGATCCGAACAAGAGCGTCTACTTCGTGGCCGAGGACGACGGCAAAGCCGTCGGTCAGATAATGTACACAACGGAGTGGAGCGATTGGCGCAATGGCTGGTTTTGGTGGATTCAGAGTGTGTACGTGTGTCCGGAGGCGCGGCGGCGCGGTGTATTTCGGGCGCTGTTCGAGCATGTCTATCAGACTGCGCGAACCGATGGAAACGTGATTGGATTGCGCTTGTACGTTGAGGGTGCCAATCATGTGGCGCAGGAAACGTACCGACGCATGGGGATGGAAGCCGCGGGTTATCTCGTGTTCGAGCGTTATCCGTTGTGAATACTGAGCCGCGCACGCAGCGCAGAGGAGTAAGCGGTGTGTCGGACGACTGCTTACTCCTCTGCGCTGCGTGCGCGGCTCGGAGAGCATGCTTTACAACTCTCGTTTGCGTTGCATGCGGAACTTCATGATGGCGACAACGCGGAGTTCGCGCGGTTGTTCCTCTTCGGAACTACTTAGCAGGGCTTTCAGTTGCAGCTTTACCGTCGTCTCGGCGAGGATGGTTTGTCCGTTGGACAAGTCCACAAGAAATCGGCCGGAAGCCCTGCCGCCGATGGAATTGTCCTTGCCGCGTACCAGCCCATCCATGCTGATGACGGCCTCATCGCGTCCATCGCGCTTACGAACACCCTGGTAGGTGAAAGTCACGTCGAGCTTGCCCGTCTCCGTTTTGCCGGGCGTGTCGATAGGCAGTTGTCGCTCAGCCTTCCAGCCTTCCAACGGATTGGCCGAGCCGCCGGACGGCAACGATACAGACAGCGCTTCGAGCCCTTGCTGGATCATCTCGTGAAAATCTTTCATAGAATCGGCCTGTCGCCGATTGCTCTGAGCCAGCTGCCGCAGAGGACGATTATCGGTGGACTGGTGAGTGATGTTGCCCAGGCGGTCGAGCTGAATTACCGAGTTTATCAGACGCGGAAACTCGCTCTTGATTTGTTCGAGCCTGCCATCATGTAGCTCCTTGCCGCTGGGCAGGACGAGATCGCGGCTGGGTGGGAACTTATAGCGCAGAGACAAGAGCGAGCCGTTCGATCCCGCGGAAGTAACGGTTTCGGCAAGCGTCACATTCGTGCGAACGCGGAAGGCATCATCTGCATCGTCGTTGCCGACCTTGAAGATATTCTCGATGGTCAAATCGAGGGCGCGTTTGGTGCCTTGAGTATGACGAAGCACCAGGTTGGACGGCTTGCGGTTGACCGGCTCAGAGGACAGCGTCATGGTATTTGCCGAGGCCCAATGAGTTTGCCCCTTGGCATTGATCCACCTGGGTTGTGTCCAGTAGGTCTTGCCCGGCGGCAAGTCCGGTAACAGAAGCTCGGCCTTGCCCTCCGGGGTCCTGTAATTGAGCTTGTAGTAGACGTGGGGTGAATCACCCGCCTGGGCTTGGGGCTGCTTCGTGGCTGTCGGACGAGCCCCCGGCTTGCTGCCCGCCGGCTTATCGCCTACCCACACATCCAGGCCGACTTCCTTGACGAGATTTCGCGGATCGATCATATTCATGGCAACCGGCACGGCCACCTTGTTTTCGCTGGTGAAATACGGTTGCTGAATGGCCAAATCGGAGATGCGGCCATCGAGAATGGCGTGAACGTGCTCACCGGGAATGGCGAAGCCGATTTGCTTGTTGGAACTCCAGACGGCGACGGACACGCCGACCACATCGCCGTTGCCATCGACGATTGGCCCACCGGAATTGCCGTGATCGATGCCGCCGTTGACTTGGATGCGATCAATATGGCCGTTTTTGCTGCGTAGCGCCGATACCTCCGCCGACACAGTCGTGATCCCTTTACCCAACAATTCGCCGTGAGGGAAGCCAAAAACATAAACTTTATCCAGCTGGTGCAGTCCGGTCGCCGGCTTGACCGTCAGCGGTTCGGGGACCGGATGAGACGGCGTACCAATGTCGAGGACCGCCAGGTCGGAGGCGTGATCGACGCCCAGCACCCGGGCACTGGTCTTCCATTCGTCTGCTTCGCCGCTGTTGACGAAGACCTCAATGGATTGCGGCCTCATGCTATCCGGAGCCAACATGCCGACGACATGGGCGTTAGTGAGGATAATGTTGCGCGCTTCTTTGCAGCCGAAGAAGCCGGTTCCCATCCCCGTGCCCTCGGGCAGTTTGACTCGCAAATAAACGGTAGCCCGCTTTACGCGCTCGCGTCCGGTATCGGTGAGCTGCCCGTTATTCGATCGTTTTTCCTCGCTGGGGCGTGCCACTTCAGTTCGTGGCGGCGGAGGTGGCTCGGCTGGTTTCGCGCGTGTCGGCGCCGCTTTGACCGGCTCGACAGGCTGGCCCTGGACCGGTTGGCTATCCGGCTGCCACGGCGGTGGGATGTTCGGCTGAATGACTGGTTGCTGGGGCTGCGGCTGCCCTTGCGGATTGACTGCTAGCGCTGCCTGCGGCGGCGGTGTCACGTTCGCTACTTGCGGAGGACTGTCGCGGAACAGCAAATAGGCGATCAGACCCCCACATGCGAGAAGGAGCATGCCGAAGCCGACTACCGCACCGCCGAGAAGCCACACCAAGGTGTTCTTTTTCTTCACGCCCTGCGTGGGACCACGGCGTGGCTCGTCTTCCTCGTCAGGGTCTCTACGGCGAGCCATCATGGTCGGCTTCGCACGGGCCGGGGCGGGTGAGTCGTCTTCACCGCGTATCGCCGTCGGGCGAGACGAGGTATCAACCGTGAAAACCTCCTGACAATTCTTGCAGCGAACATTCTTGCCTGCTTGCTGATCGGCCAGCTGATAAGCCGTTTGACATTCCGGACACACGGCCTTGATAGGCATGGATGAATTCTCCCTGGATGCAGTAGATCCGAGCGCGGTGGAAGGCGAACGTGGAACAGAATAATACGAATTTATTCATGATAATAGCCGCACGCACACCACACAAGAAGAAACGCGGAAAGCGCAAGAAAAATCCGAGCCGCGGGCG
>DATBHJ010000117.1:0-17798 GCA_036557565.1 Gemmataceae bacterium | reverse complement strand
GCGGCGTCGGCGCGCAGTTCTGGTCGGCTTACGTACCGGCCGATTCGGCAAAGAAAGGCACGTCGGTTCGTCTGACACTCGAACAGATCGATGTCATTCGCCGCATGGTCGCATCGTATCCGGATACTTTTGAGATGGCCTATACCGCCGATGACATTGTGCGCATCCACAAGAGCGGCAAAATCGCGTCGCTGATTGGCGTCGAAGGCGGCCATTCCATCGATAATTCGCTGGGTGTGCTGCGTATGCTGTACGCCCTGGGCGTGCGTTACATGACGCTCACGCACTCGGAAACGCTTGACTGGGCCGACTCGGCGACCGACGTGGCGCGACATCATGGCCTGACCCCCTTCGGCGAGCAAGTGGTCCGCGAGATGAATCGCCTGGGCATGTTGGTGGACATTTCGCACGTCTCCGCCGAGACCATGCGCCATACTTTGCGCGTCACGAGCGCTCCCGTGATTGCCTCGCACTCCTCAGCCTTCGCCCTGGCCGACCATCCCCGCAATGTTCCCGACGATGTGCTGCAACTGGTCAAGAAAAACGGCGGCGTAGTTATGGTGAATTTCTATTCCGGTTTCATCGTTCCGGAAGCCGTGCGCATGACGCGCGACATGTTCCAGAGGGCCCGCGAGCTTCAGAAGAAATATCCAGACGAGAGGGAGTTTCGGGCAGCCCTGAAGCAGTGGCGCAAAGAAAATCCGATCCCCACCGGCAGCGTCCACACGGTCGTCGATCATATCGAACACATCATCAAGACAGCCGGCGTCGAGCACGTCGGTCTCGGCTCCGACTTCGACGGCATCAACAGCGTGCCGAAT
This sequence comes from Gemmataceae bacterium, assembly GCA_036557565.1. Classification (GTDB taxonomy): domain Bacteria; phylum Planctomycetota; class Planctomycetia; order Gemmatales; family Gemmataceae; genus JAJPHU01. The sequence continues at coordinate 16,977 of DATBHJ010000117.1, read as the reverse complement.
CAACTCGAAGACGTGTCATGCTACCCGTACATCACGCAGGAATTACTGAATCGCGGTTACGGCAAAGAGGATATTCTGAAGATCCTCGGCGACAACTTGCTGCGCGTGCTGCGACGCACGGAAGAAGTGGCGAAGGAACAGAAAAAAAAGTAACCATCATTGGCAGCAGGCCGATTGCATCAACAGGTCGCCGATGTTCTAATATTCGGCGAGGTGTTCGCTTCTTGTCGTGCCTGCAAGGGAGTCACCGATGTCCGCCACTACCCGCCGCGCTGCCGTCGCTTTCGTCGCCTTTCTCTTGATGATCGTCGTGGCCGCCTCGCAAAAACAATCCCAAGCACCACCTCAACTTTTCCGCATTACATTCGGACTCAAGGACGAAAAAGCTACGGATTGGAGCGGCAAAGTCGAGATTTCCGGTGGACAGATCGCCTCGATCACCGGCTGGCGTTTCGAGGAGCAGGATGCTGTGGACGGCGTGCGCGGCTGGAAATGTCGGACACACGTAAACCTCGCGCCAGGAGAACGTTTCCCTCTTGAAGATGCTTCCGGCCAAAGAGCGCCCAGGCCGCAACAGCCCTGGCCAAACGGCGTCACACTCAGCTTACGCGGCGAAGCGCCGAGTTTGACCATCGCTGTCTCGGCGGGCGAAATCAAGTTCAAAAGCGCCGACATTTCCCTCGGCGAACCCAGGATGTACCTGGATGGACAGGTGCGCGTCGAGCGAATGCCGGAAACGATTGTATTGCGACCCGCGGCGGCGCCGAAAGCCGAGAACCCTGTGCAGGACGATTATCCCGCCTTTTGGGTTCGTTACAAAACCGGAAAGCAGTATCTCGCCTGGGTTGCCTACCGCCAGGAGAAGGATCGTGTTCTGCTCGTCGAGCGCGACGGGCCAGAGGGCACATGGTCGGAACCGATCGAAGTGGCCGGGCCGGGCGATCACTTCCGCGTCGCTCTGGCCAGCACGCACGGCGATGCACTGTGGATCGTCTGGGCCAGCCAGCGTGCACACAATTGGGACCTGTTCGCGCGCCCTTATCAGGACGGCAAATTCGGCCAGGAGATTCGTCTCACCGACGATGCCGGACCGAACATCTGGCACACGATGACCACCGATCAACGGGGCCGGGCCTGGCTGGTCTGGCAGGGCTTCCGCGAGGGACAGGCCGATGTCTTCGCGCGCTGCGTCGATGGCGACGGCTGGCATGACACTGTCCGTGTCAGCACGGCCAAGGCCAACGACTGGAACCCCGTTATCGCCGCCGATCCGAAGACCGATCGCGTCTGGGTCGGTTGGGACACCTATGAGGGCGGCGATTACGGAATTCGCATTCGCGCCCTATCTGGTGGACCATCACCAAGATTGAGCGAGACTTACTGTCCCGATATGTCGCCGGTATTCCAGGCACATCCGAGCCTGGCCTGTGATAATGCCGGCCGACTGTGGGTTGCCTGGGACCAGTCCGGCCCTAAATGGGGAAAGGACACCGGTCATCAGGTGCGCGAGAATGCCGGCACGCGCCTCTATCACGATCGCACCTTACGCATCGCCTGCTTTGCCCAAGGGAAATGGCAGGAGCCTCAAGCCGATTTGCTGAAAGCGCTGCCAGCCGAGCTGCGCACCTTTAGTGAACTGCCGTGTCTGCAAGGCGACACGGAGGGCCGCATGTGGTTAGCATTTCGTCATCGCACTTGCCAGGTGCCGCGCGTGGACGACTGGGGCGCGCGGGGCCGCTGGGATGTCTACGCCACAGCATTTCTCGGTGATCGCTGGAGCGGCGTCATCGTCCTGCCGTCTTCCGCCGGCCGCAATGACATGCGGCTGTCATCACAGCGCGATCCCAAAGGGAATGTTTATTTCGCCTACGCCAGCGACAATCGCGGCTGGTTTCCACCTGGTATGCTGACCGAGAAGAACCTCAGTATCGCCGTCAGTCGTCTTCAAACGGCTGGCACGGCCGTCGAGGCCCTTCTGCGTGAGAGCCGCGGCTCGACCGAGGCAAAGGACGCCGATTCGCGCGAGGCCAGACAAGTGGCTCGAATCCGCGCTTACAAGGCCGAGTCTGGTGGTCGAACCTATCGAATTTATCGCGGCGACATGCATCGGCACACGGACATATCTCCCGACGGCGTAGGCGACGGCTCGCTGATGGATCTGCACCGCTACGCTCTCGACGCCGCCTCCCTGGATTTCATCGTCGTCGCTGACCACAACATGGGCGGCGACAAAGAGTATCCCTGGTGGCGCACGCAAAAATCCAACGACCTGTATACGTTGCCCAATGCGTTCATCTCTATGTATGGCTACGAACGCAGCGTTCCCTATCCGAACGGCCATCGCAACGTGTTGTGGACGGAGCGCGGACATCGCACCTTGCCTGTGCCGCTCCGACTGCCCAAACCGATGGCCGAGGACACCGGCAAACTGTACGACTATCTGCGCCGCACCGGCGGCATCTGTACACTGCACACATCCGCCACCGACCAGGGCACCAACTGGGCCGAGCACGACGACGCTCTCGAACCCGTCGTGGAGCTGTTCCAGGGGTTCGACTCGTCCTATGAAGCGCCCGCTGCACCACGGACGATCAACGACAAAAGCGATCGTGTACATGGCCCTTTTCGACCCGACGGATTCGTGTCGTTTGCCCTGGACAAGGGCTATCGTCTCGGCTTCCAATCGTCGAGCGATCATGTTTCCACACACATCAGCTATGGCTGCATCCTCGCCGAGGAATTCAGCCGCAAGGGACTGATCGAGGCGCTCAAAAAGCGCCACAGTTATGCCGCGACGGACAATATCGTTCTCGACGTGCGCATGGGGTCCAACATCATGGGAGATGAGGTTCGCACCGCCAAACCGTCGCTGGACGTGATCGTTCTCGGCACCAATCCGCTCGACCGCGTGGATGTAGTGCGCGACGGCGAAGTCGTACATACACACCGCCTGGAAAAAGAGAGCGAGGAAGCGAAATTCCACTGGGACGATGCGGCGCCTAAAAAGGGAGAGAAGGCGAGTTACTACTACGTCCGCGTCGTACAGAAAGACGGCCAGATGGCATGGGCGTCGCCAATCTGGGTTCGCAATAAATAATTTCACCACGAATTACACGAATTACACGAATAAAGAAAAGGAATAAGCAAAGATGGCCTGAGTTGCGTGCCGCATTTTTTCTTTGCTTTTTTATTCGTGTTATTCGTGTGATTCGTGGTGACTTCTTCTTACGAGGAGTTGCAACATGCAATCGGATTCACTTATACGCGAGTTGTTCACCGAGATTTGCCGAATTCCACTGATCGATCCACACTCGCACATCAACCCGCATCGCCCCGCGTCGCGGACGCTCGATGACATCCTGGGCTATCATTACTACACGGAGCTGGCTCACTCCGCGGGCATGGACCAAAAACCGCTCGCTGCCGATGTCGAACCACGCCAGCGCGTCCGCGCCATTCTCGCCCACATGGATCGCTTCGACAACACCGCGCAACACGCCTGGTTCTTGGATATTGCCCGTACTTTTTTCGGCTTTACCGGCGAACGCGTCACCGATGCCGACGCAGATGACCTCTGGGACGCCGCCGAACGCATCCTGTCGCAGCCTGGCTGGGAAAACGAGGTACTGCGCCGCTCCAACATCGAGAGGGTTTTCCTCACCAACGATTTCGACGATCCGCTCGAAGGTTTCGACACGCATCGCTATGTCCCCTGCCTGCGCACGGACGATCTCGTCTTTCATCTCGACAAGTCGGAAGTGCGACAGCGCTTGGCGAAAGCGACCGGAATCGAGGTTGGCGATGCGACGAGTCTGCGCCGCGCAATCGGCAAATTGTTCGAGCATTTCACGCGACACGGCGCCAAGGCATGCGCCATCTCCTTGCCACCCGATTTCACGGCGCGACGCGGGCAGGAGGTATTCTGGATGCTCGCCGAGCATTGTCGTGAATTCCGGCTGCCCTTCGATCTGATGATTGGTGTCAACCGGCGCGTTTATCGCAATGGCGTCTACCAGGGACAGGATCTCTTCGATCAACGCACCTCTCTTCTGCAGTATGCCGAGCTATTCAACGCCTTCCCGGAAGTGACGTTTTGTATCTCCGTGCTGTCGAGCGGGCAGAATCAGGAACTGGTCAGTCACAGCTGGATCTTCCCCAACGTTGTGACCAACGGGCACTGGTGGTACTCCAATGTCCCGGCCTATATCGAGACAGATCTGCGAGCGCGCTTGCAGGCGGTCCCGAAGACAAAACAGATCGGTTATTACAGCGATATGTACAAACTGGAATTCGGACTGCCCAAGTTTAATATGTATCGCCGGCTGCTGGCCCGTGTGCTGGCCGACGATTTCGTGCGTCCGGGCGTTCTTAGCGAGACGGGAGCCGTCGAGCTGGCCCGCTGCCTGCTCCGCGATAATGTGGAACGCATCTTCCGAGTTTGATGGGAAGCAGGTTCATTCCCAGGCGGAGCATGGGTGCGCGCATTGCCCGATGACCCACTCGCCGAGTACACTTACGGAAGAAGTCCGAATGCCCGCGCTCGCTATATTGCACTCCCTCCGGCGAGGCACACCATGCCGCATTGCCGACTGTTGTCACGTATGCTCCTTCTGCTGGTCTTCGCTTTCTTTATCCCAACTGTGAGAATCCGCGCTTCCGACGAGACTGAATTCTTCGAGATCAAGGTGCGTCCCGTACTGGTGAAGCACTGTTATGGTTGTCACTCGGGGAAGGCGAAGAAGCTGCGCGGGGGGTTAAGACTTGACAGCCGACAAGCGATACTGGCCGGCGGCGACAACGGACCAGCGCTCGTACCAGGACAGCCTGAGAAAAGTCGTTTAATCGAAGCCGTCACCTATAAGAACGTCGAAGTGCAAATGCCGCCGCGAGGCAGGTTGCCCGAGGCCGCCATTGCCGACTTGACTAGATGGGTCAGGATGGGCGCACGGTGGCCGAAGGAAACTGCGACCGGCGCGACCGACGTTGCAAGCTCGGCTTTCGATCTCTACGAGCGCAAGCGCACTCACTGGGCGTGGCAACCGATTCGCCCACAGAATCCACCCGACGTACGCGATCGGAATTGGCCGCGCGATCGGGTCGATCATTTCATCCTCGCCAAGCTGGAGGACAAGCGTCTGTCGCCTGCGAAGCCCGCCGACAAACGGACGCTGCTGCGTCGCTTGTATTTTGACTTGATCGGCTTGCCGCCAACGTTCGAAGAGACGGAAGCATTCCTGCAGGATGCTGCGCCCAATGCGGTTGAGAAAGTCGTTGATCGTCTACTTGACTCCCCACACTTCGGCGAACGCTGGGGACGACACTGGCTCGATCTTGTTCGCTACGCAGAGGGACGCGGACACGAGTTCGATTATACCATACCTAACGCCTATCAATATCGCGATTATGTGATTCGCGCACTCAATGCAGATACTCCGTACAATCAATTCGTGCTCGAACACTTAGCGGGCGACCTGCTACCCAGGCCGCGCCTCCATCCGCGGCAAGGCTTCAACGAATCAATTCTCGCCACGGGCTTCTGGTTCCTTGGGGAGGAAGTGCATTCTCCCGTGGACGTTCGCCAGGACCAGGCCGACCGTTTCGACAACAAGGTCGATGTGCTGGGCAAGGCGTTCCTCGGCCTGACCGTCGCCTGCGCCCGCTGCCACGATCACAAGTTCGACGCCATCTCGACGAGGGATTATTATTCGCTGTTTGGCTTCCTCCAGAGCAGCCACTATCGTCTCGCGCGCTTCGATTCGATGGAACACAACCGCCGCGTCGCCGCCGACCTGTGGGAGTTGCGTCAGAAAAGAAGAGGGAAAATCCAGAAGGCCCTGGCGGAAGCGTTGCGACCTGGCGCGGAACAAATGGCCGACTATCTGCTGGCCGCGCGCCAGGCAATGTTAACTCCTGCGGATTCGCAGTCGAGGGCAGTGGAAATCGTCAACGCTCATCAACTCGATTCAGCTGTCCTGGAACGGTGGGTAGCGCATTTGAAAATAGCTGCTCGCGATGAGAACGATCTGCTGCACGCTTGGGCCAGAATCGCCACTGATCCAAATGCGAAGTTACCCGAGGTTTCTCGGCGGAGGGAAAAGGCACTCTCGGACGAGCAGATTATAATCGATTACGCTCACTGTAAGCCGGAGGATTGGCTGACCGATGGCTTCGCATTCGGTCCTTGTCCGGTGCGGCCGGGTGAATTGCAGATCGACGGCGATCCGGCGAAACCGGCGTTGCGCTTGGGTGAACGTGCTGCTGCGGAGAAAGATGCGACATGGGATCTGTTGAAACCCGCTGCCGGCGCGGAGAATGACCCGGGATCGCTGGGCGCCGTCGTTCGCGCCGGTCGGACGCTCTACACGCCGACGTTTGCGCTGACCACGGGCAAGGTGTTTTATCTGGTCAAGGGCAGTGGACTAGTCTACGCAAGCATCGGTTCGCACGTCATGATTGCCGGTCCACTCCATGGTCAACTGGTTCGCACTTTCAATGCCGGCGAACGCTTCCAGTGGATCGCTCACGATCTGAGTGCCTATCAGGGGCAACGCATCCATCTGGAATTCTCGCCGACCGGCACGGCTCCCTTCGCCGTCGCGCAGGTTGTACAGGGCAAGGAATCGCCACTACTCGCCGAGTCTACTAACCAAATTGTGCGTCAGGCGCTGACGGAAGCCCGCTCCGCCACGGACCTGGCGCAGTCGTTTCAGCGTCTCTTCCTTGAGACACTCACCGTGTTGGCCGCTGATCGTCTTATTGGTTCCTCGGATGCGGTCGATCGCGCTCGTTTGGTCAACTGGATGATCGGACATGCCGCGCTGTTTGGTTCTGCGATCCCAGCACGCGAAGTGACCCGCGACTTTCTCATTCAAGAGAGCAAGATCACCGAGCGAATTCAGAAGGAATCGCGTTTGTGCGTGGCAATGATCGACGGCAGTCCAGAGAATGAGTACGTATTTATCCGAGGATCGCACAAAGCGCGCGGCGCTACTGTTCCGCGTCGCTTCCTGGAAGCGCTGGCTGGATCTGATCCACTGGCGGCCGCACATGGCAGCGCACGATTGGAGTTGGCGCGACAGATAATCGATCCGGCTGTCGATCCGTTTCTTCCTCGCGTCCTCGTCAATCGCGTCTGGCATCATCTGTTTGGTCGCGGTATCGTCGCCTCCACGGATAACTTCGGCGTCCTCGGCGAACAGCCGACGCATCCCGAACTGCTCGATTACATCGCCGATCGCTTCGTCAAAGAAGGCTGGTCGCTAAAGAAACTGATCCGTTCTCTCGTCCTCACCAGCACCTATCGCATGTCGAGCCGGTCCGACGACGTGGCCGATGGCGCCGATCCCGGCAACCTGCTCATGCATCGCATGAACCGACGCCGGCTGGAGGGCGAGGCGATTCGCGATGCCATGCTACTCATCTCCCGGCGACTCGATCGCAAGATGTACGGTCGTTCGGTTTTGGTGCATTTGACCGAATTCCAGGAAGGCCGGGGCCGGCCAGCTAGTGGCCCTCTGGACGGCGACGGTCGCCGGAGCGTGTATTTGGCTGTGCGGCGGAACTTCCTGTCGCCGTTCCTGCTCGCCTTTGACACGCCCAGTCCGTTTTCCACAGTCGGCCGACGCACCGTCTCCAACGTCCCGGCACAGGCTCTCATTCTGCTCAACGATCCCTTTGTGCATCAGCAAGCTCGACTTTGGGCCAGCCGCGCTCTAACTCAACCCGGCTCACCTCGCGAGCGGATCATTCGCATGTATGAAAGCGCATTCACTCGCCCCCCGACCGAAGCAGAATTGGCGGGGTGTTTGGACTTTCTTCAGCACAATCCAGAAGCGCAAGGGACGGGTAAAACAGATTCTTCTGCCTGGACAGACCTTGCTCACGTACTGTTCAATGTGAAAGAATTTATCTTCGTCAACTGACATCGACGGAGCACCTGGATGCACTGTGGACGCTACATTCCTACGCCCCTGACTCGCCGCGATATGCTGCTGCGATGTGCCAATGGCTTCGGCGCCGTGGCTCTGTCCGCTCTGTTGACCGAGGAGAGTCGTTCCGCGTCCACGCCGCACTTCCCTGCTCGCGCTCGCAATGTAATCTTCCTGTACATGGACGGCGGTCCCTCGCAAATCGACACCTTCGATTACAAACCGCTTCTGGAGAAATATCACGGCCGCGATCCGCACAGCATCTTCAATGTGGAGCCGACGCAGTTCAACAATGTCGGCAAGGTGATGGCCTCGCCGTGGAAGTTCCGCAAATGCGGCCAGAGCGGTCTCTGGGTCAGCGACCTATTTCCGCACGTCGCCGAATGTATCGATGATCTGTGCATTGTTCGCTCGATGGTGTCGAAGTTTCCCGAACACACGAGCGCCAATTATTTCCTCCACACCGGCTCCGGTTTACAGGGCCGGCCGAGCATGGGCGCCTGGGTCAGCTACGGGCTTGGCAGCGTTAACAAAAACCTGCCCGGTTTCATCGTCCTCAATGGCGGACTCATCCCACCCGGCGGTCTCGACAATTTCAACAGCGGGTTCCTGCCCGCCGCATATCAGGGATCGATATTCCGTCCCTCCGATCCGTCCGTCGCCAATATCCGCCGCCTCGAAGCAACCGATGATCAGCAACGTCGCAAGCTCGCTCTGCTTCGCCGTCTCGACGACAGCGTCGCCACTCGCGCCGGACCTGACGACGCCATCGAATCGGCCATAGTCAACTACGAGACCGCCTATCGCATGCAATCGGCGGTGCCGGAGCTGATGAATCTCAAGGACGAAACCGCGGCGACCAGAAAGCTGTACGGTCTCGATGCGAAGTACGGCCCGACACGCATCTTCGCCGCCGAGTGCCTCATCGCTCGCCGTTTGATCGAACGGGGGGCGCGCTTCATCGAGCTAACCTGTCCCAGTGTCGGCGTCGATCGCTGGGACCAGCACAGTGGCTTGAAACAAGGTCACGAGAACAATGCCCGCGCCGTCGATCAACCGATTGCTGCGCTCCTGAAAGACCTGAAAAGCCGGGGAATGCTCGATGAGACGCTTGTGCTGTGGGGCGGCGAGTTCGGCCGTACTCCCTTCGCCCAGGGCAGCGATGGCCGCGATCACGATCAATTCGGCTTCACCATCTGGATGGCAGGCGGTGGCGTCAGAAAAGGATACGTTTACGGCGAGACCGACGAGTTCGGTTACAAAGTCGTCGCCAATAAAGTCGAGATTCACGATTTGCACGCCACGCTGCTGCACCTGCTGGGCGTCGATCACAAGCGCCTGACCGTACGCTTCGGCGGCCGCGACATGCGGCTGACCGATGTGCATGGCGAAATCATCAAGGACATTCTTGCCTGAGCTTTCTTCAACGCCGCGTGAACAGCGTCGTCGTCAGCAAATAACGAAAGCGATAACGCTTCGGCTCCGTCTTCACTCGCGTGTGGATGCGTTTGTACAACTCGTCCAGGATCGTGCCGTCGGCGTCGTCTGCCACCAGGGCCACGCGTGCGACGGATTCGGATACAGCCCGCAGAAACCCTGTGTAATCGTCCGCCAATTTCGTCGCGTCACCGCTTCGATCGAACTCGACGAAGAATGGCGTCGGCACTTCCAGTGTTTCAGCGCGATCGACGGAGAACGCGCCTTTGACCGGCGATTCTTCACGCTCTAGAGGTGCCAGCGTTTCTTCCACAGTGCGGAAATAGACCGGCATCGTGAAGCGCTCGTATCGCTGCCGCGACAATTGACCGGCAGCAACCAGATCCAGACAGGCATCGTTGAGTAGATCATAGATCCCATCACCCAGGCGATGCTCAGCGGAGTCGCCCGGACTGGCGATCAACAATTTGCCGCCCGCTGTCAATTCGTCCGCACGGCAGCGTAAGAACCGGGTAAGGTCCCCATCCGCTTGTCGGGCAAAAGCATCGGCGGTCTCCGGCGTCACTTGCGGTCCGCGATGAGGGGGATGCGGCCGGCGATAAACCACAAAATCCGGCAGAACAACGGACGGCAGCTTGTCCATCCATAGCAGGGCATTGAATGCCATCGCGAAATGGATGCTTCGCGGCGGTACCAAAGGCTCATAGAACGATCCGGCTGTCGCACTGGCATAGACACCGGCAGGGATACGTTTGGCCGTGCGCGCTCCGTCAAGGTTCAAGAACAAGCGATTGAAATTATTACTGGGCAGGTCGCTGTACATTGTGTGGATGAGCTGTTGGGGTCGGCGTTGCCTCACGCCCTCAACGACCCGGCTCATGACAATGAGCGCGTTGCCTCCCTCGGAGGAGCCGCAATCCAGGATGGAGAATGGCTGTGCGTCCGACGGCATCTGAATGTTTGCGATGGCTTTTTCGATCCAGTCAAAGACGAACTGAATCGCGGCCAGCTGCGCAGTCGAGTGTCTATCGTAGAATCCCGATCCCTTCATCCCTGTTGTCGCGGGCATGAATCGTGCTCCTCGTTGATGCGGACGATTCTTACGGTTTCAAGATCAGTGCCGCGGCTTCCTTGGGCAGCACCTCGCCAATGATGCAGGAGCTGGCCGCGCCCCGCTTACGGAGATCTTCCACAAGCGCCTCGGCTTTGTCCGCAGACACGCTGATGAGCAGGCCGCCGGAAGTCTGGGCGTCGTAGAAGAATTCCAGCCGCACCGGGTCCGGCTTGCCTTCGATGCGCAGAAACGGTTGCACGTAGCCCGCATTTGTGCCGCTGGCGCGCGAAATATACGGCTTGTGCGCCAAACGATCCACGCCCGGCAGCAGCGGCAGTTGCGACAGCGAAAGAACAAGCGTTACTTGGCTGCCGTCGGCCATTTCATAAGCGTGGCCAGCAAGGCCGAAGCCGGTAATGTCGGTGGCGGCGTGGGCATCCGCTTCCAGCATGGCATCCTTGCCGATGTCATTGAGTTGCACCATGCTGGCGCAGGCCGCCTTGAGCACGTCTGCCGGGCATTCGTCGGCCTTGTGGGCGTTCGCCACGAAGCCGGTGCCCAGCGCCTTGGTCAGCACCAGTTTATCACCGGGGCGCGCCGAAGCATTGCTGAGGATACGCTTGGGGTGGATGATGCCGGTGACAGCGTAGCCGAACTTGATTTCGCTGTCACGGACTGTGTGGCCGCCGACGATGACAGCCCCGGCGGCCCGGCAGCGCTCCTCGCCACCGCGAACGATGTCGAACAGCCAGCTCATCTCCGGGTCTTTATCATCGGGATAACCGACAAGATTAAGGGCGGTCTTGGGCGTGCCGCCCATCGCGTAGACATCGCTTAGAGCATTGGCCGCGGCGATTTGGCCGTACACAAACGGATCATCGACGTTGGGCGGAAAGAAATCGATCGTCTGAACGATGGCCAGATCTTCGGTCAGCTGATAAACACCGGCGTCGTCGTGTGTACCGGTGCCGACCAGAAGGTTAGGGTCGTTGCTGGGAGGAAGGTGGCGCAGAACCTGCGCGATGCCCTGGGGGGCTAGCTTCCCTGCTCAGCCGCCGCACGAGGCAAAGTCGACCAGACGTTTTTTCTTCCCAGAAAACAGCATGCTGCGTTCTCCCATTCGGAACCGATTGCGGCCACGCGCTGCCACGCGAGCCCGCACTCGGCTTGTGGATGCGCATGCCTTACTTTTTCTTTTTCAACTGGGCGCCGAGCGTTTCCAGCACCCATTTCTCTTCAGGGAATTGTCCTGATTTCAGCTTGGAATAGAGCAATTCTCCGTTTACCGTCAACTCAAAGCAGCCTCCCTTGGAGGGGATTAGCTTCAACTCCTGAATCTGCTGCTTGAACGTTGTCAGCAATCTGCTCGTCAAACTGACGGCATGGGGTTCATACCCTCACATGGCTCAATAGCGCAGCTCCACGTGCATGAGGACCTCCTTTGCTCGTTCCAGAGCGCCGGCAGGACGCCGGTCTCACCGATTCGGACTTTGGTATATTAGATGGCGTCGCGGAGCTTGTCGAGTATGCGAGAGCCGACCCAGGAGAAGCGGATTACATGGAATTGCGGTATCTACCGACGATCATTATCAGACATACGCATGAGAACCCGCGTAAGTGTTCGGTGTTGCCGCTGCGGGGGCGGCCTGACGTGCTGTTCTTCATGCATCCCGTCAAAGAGCGCCCGCCGCTGGACAATTACGTCCGCTTGGCTGCGGAGGGTCCGCCGCTGTCGCCGGGCGACGCCGACAAGGGTATTCTGCTCCTGGATGGCAGCTGGCGCTGGGCGGAGTCGATGACGCGCGCCTTTCTCGATGTTCCGGCCCGTTCGTTGCACGGCTGGCGCACGGCCTATCCGCGCGTGTCCAAACGCGGCACCGATCCGGACAACGGACTTGCTTCCATCGAGGCTCTATTCGCGGCCTATCAGATACTGGGTCGTCCGATTGCCGGTCTGCTCGATCACTATTACTGGGCCGATGAGTTCTTGCGGATGAACGACCTGGCGCCATCGCAGTCACGCTTCGTATTGGACCTCGCCTTCCCCCCCTACACGTTCATTCCGGGACGCACGCCACACCCCGTACGCGATCCTGGCGGTCATCAGTTCGGCAAGACTCTGGAGCCGCCGCCTCCCCTCGATCCCAATCGCTGGCAGGACAGTCGTGCATATCTGTACGGCATCGATCTGTTCAATCATGGCTATTACGGGGAGTCCCACGAAGAATGGGAGGGGTTGTGGCGCGCGGCGGGGAGAAGCGGGCGGTTGGCCGATTTCCTCAAGGGACTCATCAAGTTGGCGGCAGCAGGAGTCAAGGTGCGACAGGGGCAGCCGCGCGGCGTCGCCAGTCACGCTGCAGGCGCGGCCGATCTCTTCCGCGACACTGCTCAGCAACTGGGCGGTGAGGACGCCGTCTATCTGGGTCTTCGCCTGCGCGATCTGATTGCCTTCGCCGAACAGATCAAGTGCCAGTCGATAGACGTTCGAAATGACGCGGATGCCAGCGTTAAGGTGATTTTCACTTTCGGTCTTCATCCTACCGACGAAGGCGCGCGGAGCGTGTCAACGCCCCGATACTCGTCACCGGGGCATTAACACATCCCATTCGCGTTCATCAAAAGGAAATGACGTTTGTGTTCGGGCAGAGCGGGGGACGCGGGCGGCGATTGTTGTCAAGTGGAGGTAGGCTTTTTTTGCGGATCGCTGTTAAACTAGCAGGGTTGTTGTTCACGTGTTCCTCCTGGGAGTAGCGCCCGTATGAGCAAAATCGCTGTCGTTGTCGTAGCGGCCCTCGGTCTTTGTCTTTCATTGCACGCCGCTGGCCAAGTCAGGCTCGTTAAACCGGTCAACCTTGCTTTCAACACAAAAGCGGACGAAGACGATCCTTTTTTGTCCAGTAACGGCTTGTCGCTCTGGTATTCCGGTAACGAGAGTGGGAAATTCGACATCATGATGTCCCAGCGCAAGAACGTCCGTTCCGCCTGGGGCAAGGGTGAGCTGCCCGACAGTTACGTGCAATCGCCCGTCGATGATCGCTGCGGTTGTCTGACGCGCGAGGACCTCTATCCGCAATATCTGTACTTTTGCACGTTGAAAGACAAGGACACCAAGAACTTCGATTTGTACGTGGCCGTCAAGCAGGACCGCCGCAAGGCGTTCACTGAGCCCACGCCGGTTCAAGCGGCCAATACCGAAGCCGATGAGACGCACCCCTGGCTTAGCGCTGACGGCAAGCAGCTGTATTTGAGCCGCAAAAACAAGGAAGGCTGGCGCGTCCACGTGTGCAAGCGAGTGCAAGCGACGGGAGCACAAGGCTTTGAACCGCCGATCCTGATTGAGGAACTGCCGCCGGACTTCCATCACGCCACGCTGACGCGCGACGGCAACACGATGTATCTGCAGGGGCCGCTCGAAGGCGGTCGCACTGGCCTCTTCGTTGCGGCGAAATCGACCAAGGGCTGGAGCAAGCCCGATGCGCTAACCATGCTCAATCATCCCGAGGCGCCCAAGGGCGACCGCTCGCCGGCGCTGAGCGCTGACGGCAGCCTGCTCTACTTCGCCTCCGATCGACCCGGCGGCAAAGGCGGCTTTGATATCTGGGCGGCTCAGACTATAGATCTAAAGGTTAGGAAGTAAATCCCAACGAAAACACGTCAGTTCAGTGCTGGCTGCGAAAAAGGAAAGAACTGCCCTCTTTCTCAAGCTTATCCAAATTACCTTTGACTCCCAAACCGCCAGCCAATAGGCTATAGAGAAGGCTCGCCGGCTATTCGCGTGTAGCTTACGCAATGATGCTTAGCTCAGGCGGATACCGGTCATTTCTGGCTCACAGTGAGGAGGATCGTGCAATGTACACAATTGTATTGGCGGCGTTGCTCACCACTGGGAATGAGGTTCCGGACTGGGGTTGCCGTGGATGTCACGGTTGCCACGGCTGCTGGGGCGGTTGTGGCGGCTGCTGGGGCGGTTGTGGCGGCTGCTGGGGTTGCGGCGGCTGCTGGGGCGGCTGCTATGGCTGCGGCGGCTGCTGGGGTGGTTGCTATGGCTGTGGCGGTTGCTATGGCTGCTGGGGTGGCTGCTACGGGGGCTGCTGGGGCTGCTATGGTTGCGGCGGTTGCGGTGGCGTAGTTGTCGCGTCGAGTTGCTACGGCGGAGTAGCCGCGGGCGGAGCAGCCGCGGGTGCAGGCGCCGCGGGCGGTGCAGCCGGAGGCGGCGGTTCGGCGTCTCAGGGCGGCGGTGGCGGTGGCTCGGCCCAGTCGCTTCAGGACTTGAAAAAGTCCGTCGATGAACTCAAGAAGGGCCAAACCCAGATGCAACTGGACGCCTTGAAGATCACCGCAGAAGAACTGCGACGCAAGGAGACCGATCAGAAGGTCGATGAGCTCCGAAGGGAAATCAATGAGATGCGGCTGCGTATCCCGCCGCCGCCGGGAGGCCCTCCCCCCAAGAATCGGAGAGAGCTGCCTCCTCCCCAACCCGGCAAGGTCTTCCTGGAAATGCCGACCGACGCAGTTGTCTTCGTCAATGATACGCGCATCGAGACGGCTTCCTCGTACCTTACCCAGCCGCTTGAAAGTGGTAAGGAGTACGTCTTGAACATCGAGGCGGTCGTTGCCCGCGACGGTCAGAGCGTCAATCGCGTCAAGCAGTTGACTATTCGCGCCGGCGACGAAGTTCGCCTTGCTTTCCAGGACATGGATTTGGCGGACGCAAGCTCGAGCAGAACGGGAGGCGGGGCTGGTGGTGTGGCCCGCATCACCGTGCGCGTGCCGGCGGACGCTCGGCTAACCGTTCATGGAGTTGATTGCCCCCTGGGTTCGGATACCCGCACGTTCGATACGCCGGCGCTTGAGCCGGGGCAGAAGTATTACTACCTTCTGAAAGCGGAAGTTGTGCGTGACGGGCGGACGATTGCCCAAACCAAGCGCATCGATTTCCGATCCGGAGAACGAGTCACGGTCTCGTTCGAAGATCTTGAGGCGAATGTAGTATCTGCCCGATAGGAATCGTCCATAATCTGGGGGTTAGGTCGTTGAGTGGCTCAAACTCGATGGCCTAACCGCCTTTGCGTTCGTTGGCACATCAGTTGCATTTTGGATTAGCCGAGGAAAAAAAGCGTTCAATCCATCACTCGCGTGGGTGGTGGAGGGGGATATTGTGGGTTCGTAGTGAGGAGGAATCGGCACATGTATTCCATCGTCCTGGTAATGGCTCTCGCCCCCGGTAACGCCGCACCTGCAGCAGACATCGACACGGACATTCGAGACCTGAAGAGAGCGGTCGCGGAACTGAGAGAAGAACAGACGCAATCTCGGATCGACGAACTGAAGTTAGTCATCCACGCCCTGCAACAACGGATCACGGACGATAAACTGGACGAACTTCGTCGGGACGTTATGGTCCTCCGTCACGAAGGTGCGATGCAACACATGGCGTCGAGGGCGTACTACATGCCGGCCGCGGAGAGCGGCATTCACCGGGCAACGGTCACAATTCAGATCCCGTCGGCGGCCACCTTCGTGGTCAACGACAAGGAGGTTCCCGTGCCGCCAGCGGATCCTGTGTTTGTCACGCCGCCCTTGGAGCCTGGCCGGGATTACTTCTACGACTGCAAAGTCACGGTGAAGGGAGACGGCAAGGATGTCACCAAGGTGAAGCGCGTTCGCGTCCGTGCCGGCGAGATGGTGCGCATCAACTACAACGACATGGAATCTCGATAAACACGCGATTCTGACCCAGCGCGATCGTAGCCGTGAGTTTCCGCCTGCGGCTACGGTCGCGGTTTCGTTTCATCGGCTGGGTAATGGCAAGTGACGGTAGTGGTGATACCACCTCGCGGAGTGAAGGCGCCGACGATGCGGCAGCATACCGGCCGAGCTGCCTTCACAAAATCATCAAGCAAGCGATTGACGACGGTTTCGTAAAACGCACCCTGATTGCGGTAGCGCTGGAGATACAGCTTGAGTGATTTCAACTCGACGCACAGCGGACCGGGTGTGTACGTGAAGGTTATGGTGCCGAAATCGGGTTGGCCAGTCTTGGGACAGAGACTGGTGAACTCGGGGCAGACGATTTCAATGGTGTAATCGCGTCCGGGCTGGGGATTGGGGAATGTCTCCAGCTGCTCGGCGGACGGCGGTTCGACAGCAGACACGTTCTCTCCTTGGATATCTGTGCGTGGCAATGAAAAAACCCCGCCGTGTTTTTCAACACGGCGGGGTTTATCTTGTCAAGTCGGCGTTGAGCCAAAGCAGGATGCGAACATGATTGGCTGCCGTCCCTCCCGTGAGAGGAGGTCCGGAAAATCAAATCCTTAGAAAGGAGGTGATCCAACCGCAGGTTCCCCTACGGTTACCTTGTTACGACTTAGTCCCAATCAGGAGTTTCGCCTTCGGCGCCTGCTTAGTGAGGCGACTTCGGGCGCTCCTCCCTTTCGTGGCTTGACGGGCGGTGTGTACAAGGCTCAGGAACACATTCACCGCAGTGTTGCTGACCTGCGATTACTAGCGATTCCAACTTCACGAAGGCGAGTTGCAGCCTTCGATCTGAACTGGGGC
>DATBHJ010000116.1:0-3046 GCA_036557565.1 Gemmataceae bacterium | reverse complement strand
TGCGCGAAGCGCTGGCCGACCTGGACGACCGCGGCGACGACTGAGCCTCGGTCGGGTTTCCGAGATGCGTTTGCAGCTCGTTGCCGCAACCGCATGGACGCGGGTTTACCGGAGGGTCCCCTGACCGGGGCGAGAGAATTTCTTGGAAGGAGATACGCAATGGCGAAGATTCCTGCGGGCAAGCCGATCGCCGGCATACCCGTCACCGATCACAAGTTTCAGGGCATGACGACCCTGAACCAGATCGAAGACTACGGCCTGGTGCGGCCGTCTCACCTGGAGAGCGTTGCCAAGCGCGAGAGCGATCCATATATGCTTCGCTCCAAAGCAGTCCGCGACTCGGCCCAGCGTCGCTTCGACAGCGCCAGGCGCAAGCGGGCCGATGTCTACTCGGTCTACATCGAGGCCGTGGAGTGCGGCAGTCAGATTGGCGGTACGCCTGCCATCACGATTTGGCTGCCCGATGCAGTAGCCGTCACCGACGATGCCCTCGTCGTGCCCTACAACGCCTGCATGGTCGCCATCGATGGCGAGACGCAGACAGAGGCGCGATTCTTGCTCCGCCAACGCAAGGATGGAACCGGCGACAATCCGTTTGCCGTGACGATCTATCACGGCATCACGGAGGAACACGCCCAGCAAATCGTCCACGACTACAACCGCCACGCCAAGCCGATCAACGAGAAGATGGCTGCTTCTCTGAATCACGCCGGGCCGTTGACGAGTTTCGTGGACACGACCATCCAGGAGGCCGGCATCGGCAAGCAACTCATCAACCGCGCCGGCAACAAGCCGGGCAAGAAGCAGGTGGCTTCCTTCCGGCAAGCCATGTATTTCGGGGCCGGTTACGCGATGGCCGACGAGGCCATGAAACGGGATGCCGGCTACTGGCTCGACGCCCTGAACGACCCCACGTCGCCCGTGGTGTTCAACGGCAAGTGCTCGCCGTCCCTGCGGCACATTCTTCACAGTGCCAAACAGGACTCGGACATCAGCGCTGCCGACAAGATTGTCTGGCAGTGCGCTGGCATCCTGACGGCTAGGGACCGCTCTCCGGAGTCCCTTAATTGGGCGGCCGGCCATGCTGCCTATCGCTCGACGCGCGGTGGCAAAGGCCGTCCGCGGGTATCCCAGGCGCATCGCATCGAGAAGATCGTCGCCAGCATGTAAGCAGGGAGGATGCCATGTCAGCGCTCGATCCCATGTCCGCAACGATGCGGCCGGCCCTGTTCGCTGTCGCTCAGTCCAACGTGCGCGACATCCCTCTGGAGACCCTTGTGGTCCCAGAGGAACGTCGCGCTCTCGTCAACGAGGATTTTCTTGCACTCCTGGAACCCAGCATTGAACGTGTAGGGCTGGAATGTCCCATCGGCGCCTACAAGGGCGAGGGCGTTTCCTGGCACCTGATCTGGGGGCTGCATCGTCTGGTCGTCTTCGAGCGCAAGTTCGCCGCTGGCCTTCGCCGCTTCGAGGAGAGCGGCGATGCCAGCGAGCGAGATCGCTGGGCCAAGATTCCCTGCCGTCTCTTCACCAAGCCAATCCCCCCGGAGTTGGCCAGACTCTTCGAGATCGAAGAGAACCTGCTGCGGCGCGAGATAAGCTCCCTCGAACGATCCACGTGGTCGGTGGAGGTTGGTAATCTTCTCAAGACGGATGCTCTAACTCAGTTGTGGCCGGATGGTGATAGCCGGGCAATGACCGATAATCAAATGACCGAGAATCAAAATCCCAGCAACCCCAAGGGTGGCGGCAGGAAGAAGGGCTGGATTCAAAAGGTGGCCGAGATTCTTGGCGTTGACCATTCCGCTGTTCGCAGGCACGCGAAGAAAATCAGCAAACTCATCGGCGAGCCGGTTGATATTGAGAACGACTCTCCAGAGGAGTTACGTCGAAAGGCGCAGCTCGCCAGCAAGATGATTGCGGAGCAAGCAAAAGCTAAGAAAAAGAAGCATCGCGGCAAGTCTATCACCGCCCATCTCTTTGATCGCGACCCTGACCCTCTCATCGCCTGGATTGATCGTCGGGTAAAGAAAGGCGACATGACGCTCGCGGACGTTATCGCCTACCGAGACGCGCTTGTGGATTTCGTGCGCGATTTAGAAAGGAGCAAATCATGACAAGCGATTCTGTGTTGGCCGGCGACATCCCATCGGAAGGTGTACTCGGCGCGTTCCATGATGAACAGCGCGACGAGTATGTATTCGTAAGCGTGCTGCCATCCCTTCTGTATCCCGGCTTCTTCCACGCTGTCGTTTCAGAAGTGGGGTTTCAATCCTGGAGCTACACCAAGCGTCCTGTATCTGCGGTCGTTCTTCGGTTCATGATTCAGGTTCTTTATGAAAATGGACGCGATAAGAAGATTCTCGATTGGTCGCGGATCAAATGGGAGGCCAACAAGAGCCGGCGTGAGGCGATGGGCTTCCACAATTTAGACGAGACGAATATTTATCCTCGCCTGACGGCGGCCGACTGCCTACCGGACCTTGGTGAACAAACTAAAAGCTAGTTAACCATGACCCAACACAGCTTGTTCGACGAGTACCCGGAAGACAAGTCGCTCACGATCCAGGAGCGTTTCGAGCAGTTCCATGCCCATCATCCCGACGTGTACGAGTTGTTCAAGCGCTTTGCTTTTGAGTTACGCTGTGCGGGCCGCCAGAAGTACGGAGCCAAGTCGATCATGGAGCGCATCCGCTGGCATGTGGCGACCAGCAGCGCCGGCGATGAGGAGGAGGAGTTCAAGCTGAACAACATCTTCACCAGCCGCTATGTGCGACTGTTGATTAACGAGCACCCGGAGTTCGCGGAGTTTTTCGAGTTGAGACGACTGCAATCGCCCTGAACCCCACGGAGAGAAAATGGCTCAGAAACCCTTATCGTGTGACACGCTCGGCGACCTGGACGGCGGCGCGGCCCGCGCCATCGTGGACGCCGCCCTGCGCGAAGCGCTGGCCGACCTGGACGACCGCGGCGACGACTGAGCCTCGGTCGGGTTTCCGAGATGCGTTTGCAGCTCGTTGCCGCAACCGCATGGACGCGGGTTTAC
>DATBHJ010000115.1:0-4984 GCA_036557565.1 Gemmataceae bacterium | reverse complement strand
ACGCAGCGCAGCGGAGTAAGCGGTTGGCTGTCCGCCGCTTACTCCGCTGCGCTGCGTGCGCGGCTCAGAAAGCATTAGTCAGCTGCTCGACAGGAAAAAGCTTACTCAATCCTTCAATTCCAGAGAGAGATTTTCTTTTTTGCCCTGGCTTATCGTGCATTTCAAATCGGAAGTCTCGACCTTCTTGTACTTATTCGGGAAGGCTATGGTGGGCGCCTCTTTCCCAAACACCTCGTCGCGACTCTTTTCCATCGCGGCCTTTTTGGCTGGATCCATGTTCTTGGGAAACTTCGTCATCTTCTCAACCATTTGAGCCGGAGGCTTCTTGCCTTCGACAACGATCTTGTACTCGCCCGGAGGAATATCCGACGTGTTGAACGTTCCCTCCTGCGTAACGGGAACATTGACACCCGTGGTCCCCTCGCCGGAGGGATGGAGATGAAGTATAGCACCGTTTACTGGCTTCCCATTGTACGTGATTGTTCCAGACAAGGAACCATTCGGGTTGCGCGTTCCTCCACAACCCACCAACAGAACAAGCCCAATCGACACAATCATAATTCGTTTCATGGGGCACCCAGGTAAAAAGGATTTAGAACGGGCCGGATGCTAATAAGCTAATCTGTCACCCCTTTTCCGTCCAGTCAAGGATCACTTTGCCCGCCTGCCCCGACATCATGACCTCGAAGCCCTGGTGAAACTCGGTGTAGGGAAAGCGATGCGTAATGACCGGGCGAATGTCGAGGCCGCTTTGCAGCATTACCGTCATCTTATACCACGTCTCGTACATCTCGCGTCCGTAAATGCCCTTGATCGTCAGCATATTGAAGACGACGAGGTTCCAGTCGATGGCCATTTCCTTTTCGGGGATGCCGAGCATCGCGACCTTGGCCCCGTGGCACAGGTTGGCCAGCATGTCGCGGAAGGCCGACGGATTGCCGGACATCTCCAGTCCGACATCGAAGCCCTCTTTCATGCCGAGTTTCTTCTGCATTTGGGCGAGACTGGTTTCGCGGATGTCCACGGCCAGGGTCGCACCCATCTTGCGTGCCAGTTCCAGCCTATAGGGATTGACGTCGGTGACAACGACGTAGCGCGCCCCGGCATGGCGCACCACGGCCGCAGCCATGACGCCAATCGGCCCCGCTCCGGTGATCAGCACGTCCTCACCCAGGACCGGGAACGATAAGGCCGTATGAACCGCGTTGCCGAAGGGATCGAAGATCGCCGCCACGTCGAGATCGATGGAGGGATCGTGATGCCAAACATTGGTCATGGGCAGGGAAATAAACTCAGCGAAAGCTCCGGGCCGATTGACGCCGACGCCGCGCGTGTCCTTGCATAAATGGCGACGTCCGGCGAGGCAATTGCGGCACAGGCCGCATACGACGTGTCCTTCGCCGCTGACGATTTCGCCGCGATGGAAGTCCGCGACGTTGGCGCCGACGGCTGCGACTTCGCCGACGAACTCATGGCCGACGACCATCGGTACGGGAATGGTCTTCCGCGCCCAATCGTCCCATTTCCAGATGTGGACATCGGTGCCGCAGATGCCGGTGCGCCAGACGCGGATAAGCACGTCGTTGATGCCGATTTCCGGCTGCGGTACGTCTTCGAGCCACAGTCCGGGTTCCGCCTTGCGTTTGACAAGGGCTTTCATGTGCGGTACTCCCATCGTCATGAACTGGTCTATTCCAGTTGACCGATGCGACGAGATCATGTTATCAATCTCGCGGGAATTCGCCGTCCTTTCGCTCATGGGTGCGCCATGCCTTTGTGCATCGCGGGAATGCATCGTTCCGGTACTTCGATGATCGCCAGCGCGCTCCATGCGTGCGGTCTCGATCTCGGTCCGAAAAAGGACTTCCTGCCTCCGGACCCAAACAATCCCGAAGGGTTCTGGGAGAGTCGATCATTCCTTCGCCTCAACGACGCCATCTTGAAGGGCCGGGGCGGAAGCTGGGACCATCCGCCGCGGCGAGATGTTGCAGGCTGGGAGAATGAGCCGAGTCTTGATCCTGCGTGCCACAAGGCCAGCAAACTGGTGCGAAACTTCCAGGGCCGCGAGCCCTGGGGCTGGAAAGATCCGCGGAATTGTCTGACGCTGTCGTGGTGGCGAAAGCTACTGCCGGACATGAAAGTGCTCATCTGCGTGCGCAATCCGTTGGCCGTGGCAAAATCGCTCTGGCTGCGTAACGAGATTTCCTACGCCGACTCGTTCGAACTGTGGCTCACGTACAATCGCCGAGTTCTGAGCGCCGCTCCTCTCGAACGGCGACTGGTCACGCACTGCGAAACGTATCTGCGCGACCCGCAAGGCGAGCTTCGCCGCGTGCTGCAATGGGCTGGACTCGCCGCCACCGAAGATCGGATGAAACTAGCCTATCGACGCATCGCTCCCTCGCTGATGCATCATCACATGACGCTGACCGACCTGGTCGATGCAGGCGCCTCCGCCGATCTGCTACGCTGCTACCGGGATTTGTGCGAGGAAGCCGGACTCGGCGAATCGGCAGAACTCGCTGGAGACGTTTCGGCCGCTCGTAGTGCTACCTTGATCTGAGCCAGCAGATCCTTGTCCCCGAAGAACACATAGGGCGGCTGAGCGAAACCATGTTCTCTCCACTCCTCCAGGAACAATTCAGCCGGCTGCCAGTCTACCAGCCACTCGCAGATCACGGTGCCACGCCATTGCTTAATACGGTCCGGCACGCGCGGCAGACTCCGCAAGGCATCCTCGTCCGAATCACGCACCGTCAGGAGGAAGGACCGATCGATCTGACCATCGGCCCTCGTCGAGACAATTCGCGCTCCCTGCAACTTGCTTCGGAGGAGCTTAGCCATCTCGGCAGCACTATCGGGTATGTTCGGAGTAGAGATCTCAGAAACGCTCTCGCTTGGTTTACTGCGGGTCTGACAGGAGTAGACAGCCGTCAGGGCCACGGTAAACAGAAATGTCCGGCCTATCGTCCCCACTTGGCAGCCGGGGATAGCACGAATTCGTGACTCACGTTCAGACATGATCGAATGCCCTCCACAGATCGTCATGGCGATGCGCAATGCGGAATGTTCTCCGTGAAAAGGAGAACAACATCCGGGATGGACCACGGGCGCGGACGGTCCGGAACCCCGTGCGAACGGACACAGGTTCGGCCATGCAGAGGGCTAAATGACGAAGTGCTGGAAGACGACAATCAAATCAGGTGGCGGAGGCGGACGGTAGGTCTCATAGGACCACAGGAAGGGAATCGTTATCGGGATGGGCAGAACCAGGGAAGGCGCTTCACGGAATAGCGGCGCTGTCAGGCAGTCGTTGACAGTTAAGACTCTCCTGGAATCGGTGACGATTTGCGCCTGGGACAGCGTGAGCCTGCATCCCTTGTTCTGTACGTGATTGTGCTCGGCAGTTGTCGCGGAATCGCGCGCCGCTGTGCCGCGGCAGCAACAGCAGCAGCACTTTTGGTTCGTAGCCTCGACGCATGTGCGCTCGACGTTCGCGCTACTCCCATCCGCTGGCCCACTACCGCAACAAGCACCGCAACAGCAGCAGCCTTTTGTGCCACAGGTGATGCCCAGGCAAAACAGCTTCCGATTACCGTTCGGACAGACGCACTGACAGGGCGAGATGCTGGCGAACAAGGTAGTGAACGCCGTCATCCACACCTGGACGACCCATAGTGCCTTGGCCAAGGAGAGCATGGCTCTATTGTGCGGGAAGGATGAGGCGAGGTCAATTGATTTCCGGTATCAGGAGCGGTACATTTTGCTCCTTGGCTGTCGTTAAATCCAAAGAGAAAGGCGTCGAATTGTACCCCTAGGGGCGCAATTTTGCGGCCGCTTGCAGCGCAGACACACGCCACAAGCGGCCGCTCCGAATGAAATCGACACGGCCTGTCAATCGACCACAAAGGTCAGAGAATGCTTGGTGGCATCGTTCCCGACCGTGTAGTACAAAGTGTAGGTTCCCGCGGCCAAACCCTTGGTGTCCAGGTTGAAAATGTAGCCGCCCAGACCGTGGTCATATCGGAACAGGCCATTCGGGTTGGAGTTGCCCTCGCACTTGAGCGACACCGAATTGCCGTTGGCGTCCACAAGGCTCGTGGCCGTGACGGCAATGCTGGCCGAGGAGATATCCGTCCCGTTGGCATCGGTCAGGGCCAGCTTGATCGGCAGGGCCGCACCAGAATGGACGGGCTTGGTGTTGTTGAACAGCAACTGTGTCCCATAGCCCACCGTCAGGCTGCCGATCGCCGAGGCGGCCGTGAAGTTGATGTTGCCGGCGTAGTTGTAAGTTACGGTGTACTTTCCCACTCCGAGCGCGCTTGTGGCGAAGCTGACGGAGAAGGCCCCGTTTGCACCTACAGAAGCGGATTGCGTCACTCCATTGAGCGTGATGGCGACGCTTTGGCCAAAGGGCACGATGGTGCTGGACGTTAGTTGTCCCGATACCGTCGTCGCCCCTGTCCCCACGGCGACTTGCTGCACGGCCAAAATACTGAAGGCAGTCGCGGCCTTGTTAATAGTAAAGATCGTTTGGGCAGTCCCGTCGGTGTAGTTGGGATCGCTGCTGGAGAATGTGGCCACCACGGTGTAAGTGCCGGCGTCGGTCGGCGCCGTCGCCGAAGATGTGCCGGTAGTACTGGTGCCAGCGTAGTAGGCGTAGGTGAAAGAGCCGGAAACCGCCGTGGTGCCGTCCACGCCGACGGCCTTGCCGGTAGCTGGGAACGGATTGCCGTTATAGGTTCCGCCGGCATCGCTGACCGTCACGGTCGGTGTGACTGGGGCGATGGAGGCGCTGCTGCTCACCGTGACCGGAAAAGCGTTGAAGTGCTCAATCACCACAGTAATCGGGTAGGTGCCCACATTGGCGTAGGTATGAGCGCCGCTAACGGTGAATATCCCAGTCGTAGCGCTATAGGAAATGACGCCGCTGGTAATATCGGGCTGGCTGGCAGTGCCGTCGCCCCAGTTGATGCTAGCGCTG
>DATBHJ010000114.1:0-66745 GCA_036557565.1 Gemmataceae bacterium | reverse complement strand
GCGATTACTCAACGCAGCATATTTCGATCAAGCCAAGGGAACGAACATTTTAACGCCGGAAGAACAGACGAAAGCCCGTAAGGAATTAGACCGCCGGGGATGGACTCTTGAGCAAGGGAAGGAATACGCCGCCGGTGTCCGTGATACTCAAACCATTCTCGCCGTCTATGCCACGAAGAATGGCGAATGATTACCGCTTCGCCGCCGTGTCCCTCACCCCGGATGCCTGGGCTGACAAGATGGCGGGGAGCAATGCCGAACTGTTTCCAGAGAAGAAGGGTCACAGAATCAGAGACGCCGGCGTACCGTCTCACCGAGCACACCGGCGTCGAAGGAAATGCGGCGAGCCGGCATTTTCGCGCGCCCCACAAGAGGGTGTCAAGCGCCGAGAGCGGAACCACCTTTGGACGATGGGATTGGACACAAGGTCGGCGAGTGTGGGCGAGGTGAGCGTCTTTTAATTTGGTAAATTTTCAGGCAGCGTTGCCCCAGAAGGCTTCCCACTGGCCTCTTTCGCTCTTGAACAAGGCACGCAGATGACAAACGGTATCGGCGCCTTCTTCGCCCCATCGCCTGCCGTTGCCCGTCAGCCGTTGACCTACTACCGCCTTGTACGCTGACTCCATATGACCCGAACCGATCAGCCAGCCATCGGCCAGGTAACACGGATAGCCCATGCGATGCACATTGTTCCGCACATAACCCAACGCGCGTCGATAGGTCTGGCGTGTCTCCGCCTTGCGGCCACGCACATCCAACGTCTCCAGCACTGCCAACAACGCCGCCCCACCTTGATGCTTCAGCGTGTGGCACCAGCTCTGGGCCACCTCCACCGCCTGCTCCTCGTTGCCGGAGTAAAGCGCCCTGGCCAAAGCGCCCAGGTCTTCCGCGGCGTGGTAGAAGTCCAGCACGCATTGCGCCCGCGGGAAATACACAGCCACGAACTCTTCCAGACCGGCACCGCCATCGGTCAACGCCAGCCAAACGTCGGCCCGGTCCATGCTACCTGCGCCCCCTGCCGTCGCATCTGCACGCCCAACTCTATCAACTCATAAAGCCCGGCCAAGGCACGCTCGCGGGCCGGTTCGCGCTCTTCGCCGGGGCAATAGACCCGGGCCGACGTAGGCCATGCGGCCCTCGGCTGCGTCCCCTTGTCCCCTAGCATCCCTATACCCGTGGCGTCTACCGACGCGTAGGCACATGTCCGTCCCTTCGCGTCCTTGGGCCAAGGCCAATCCCGTGCCCGTCCGAAGACGTCACCAGCCGTACGCTGCCGGCCCAAGCGGGACCGGCCGCCTCGGTCGTCCGCTCGGCGGTGGACTCGGCCAAACGTAGGCCGGCCATCCGCGGTAGTACCTTGCTGGCAGCCTCGGCGAAACGGGTCAGCGTTCCGGCCAGGCTGACCAACTCCTCGGCGGCCGGCGTCAGGTCACTGGCAGTTAGACGCAGGGCTTGGTCCCCTGAGCAGTGGCCAGAGCGGCAGTGGCGGCAGTAGTCGTAGGCCCGGCTGATGTAGCCGGCGGCTAAGGCGCTTTGGACCGTCTTGGCCTGTCGCCTCTGGAAGCGTGCTGCCGCGAGGCAGTGGGGGCAGGTGCGGCTGGAGCCGTCGTAGCCAACTTTTTTTCTCAGACTATTCCCAATCCAAAGCCTCCGCGAACGGGTCGCTCACGCTTGGCGGTCGTAAGCCCGTGACAATCGGACTGACATAATGCGACGACAGGTAGGTGTTGAAACTCATGATCGCCTCCAACTCAGTCTGAAAGAAAAGTTGAGCGATGGAGTGAGGGCTTGATGCGGGGAAAAGGTTCGTCATCGCGCCCAAATTCAGCCTGTCCTGAGACGGTTGGTTGCTGGTCGAGGGCGCTTGCACCCCCGTAGCATGGCTGGCAACACCCGTCGAGATCGTGGAGCTGGACACACCGGCGTTCCCAGATAGAGAAGTCGTGGCTTGCCCGCCAGAAAGCGATGCGCTGAGCTTCACGGCAGGAGTAACATTGAGACTCACGTCATCGATCAGAGCGATGCCGCCGCGAGAATTGGTACCGACGAACGTGATCGTGTAGGCGCCCGAAGCAGTGACGTAAAAGGAAACGGTGCTGTAGCTGGTGTATTGGGTACTGGCAGCCGTCCCCATCCCCATGATGGTGTTGTCCACCGCAATGGCGAACTGCTGAGTGCGAGAGGTAATGCCCGCGTTAGCGGCGTCGAAGCTGATGGTGTAGTAGGTGCCGGTGCTGAGATTCACCGTCTGGGTGAAGCCGCTGCCGAAGCCGCTAAGGAAGCCAACCTGGGTACCTTGCGGAGCCGGCGGATTGTCAACGGTGATGGAGCTGCCGTTGCTGGCAATGCCTGCTGTCCCGGAGAAGGTCCACGGCGTGCCTGTCGGGTCAAGGACGTAAGTGCCAGGCGTCAAGACCGGCGACTCAAAGCCGCCATCCGGAAGGAGTCCGCTGCTGGATGACGCTTGGGTGGTGGCGGAGGCGATGTTGCTGGGCGGCGAATCGCCCACGGAGTTGACGGCAAAGACCTCGTAGTAATAGGTGGTAGACGGGTTGAGGCCGTTGTTGCTGAACGTGGTGGCGGTGGTGCTGCCGATCTGCGTAAAGCTGCCGACGGCGCCGGTGAGGCTTCGGTCGATAAGGTAGCCGTCCGTGGCGCCGCTGTCGGGGTTCCAAGACAAGTTGATCTGGCTGGATGAGACGGCAGTGGCCGTCAAGCCCGTCGGCGCCGGCGGCGTCGTGGGCGGCGGCGGCGACGTAGATCCATTCACGAAGTAGTTGATCACCTCATTGGCGACGGGAGTGCCCAGTCCGGTGACCAGATTGTATCCCGGTCCAGCCGAATCAGTGCCGTTGCCGCCGCTGGTAATTTCGTGGAAATTGCTGCTGGGCATCTGATAGAGCATGGGGAGTGTTTGCGTGGAGCCGGTCAGGGTGCCCTTCCCATTTAGGGCGCGGCCCTGATCGGCGATGGCCACCAGCGCCGCCCATTGGGGAGCGGCATCACTTGTGCCCCCAACCTCCAACCAACCCGGTTCGCCGTCGCTATCGTAAACCGCGAAGCCGGTATTGGGGTTGGCGTCGTAGGCGACGTCGGGGTTCATCCGTGTCGTGGACGTGCCTGTCGAGGAGCCGTTGCTGTAGGTTCGCGGCTGATAGCTGGGCAGCGGCTCGTAGGCGCTGATGCCCCCGCCGCTGCCGCTCCAGGCCGTCTCACTGCCGTAACCACCGCTACTGTTCAGAGTCAAGCTCGTGCCGCCGACGGCCAGGACGTTGGGGGAAACCGCCGGGTAGATTGGCGGGGCCCCGTTGTCGCCGGAGGCCGCCACGTAGGGCACACCGGGAGCCGTGAAATCGCTGTCGAAACTGGTCTCGCTGGAGGACTCGTTGCCGCCCCAGCTCATGGACACGACCGAGGCACCCACCTTGGTAGCCGCGGTCGTCACCGCCGTGAGCAGGTTCGACATACTGGCGTTATTCGCCTCAACGAGGACGATGCTGGCTCCCGGAGCAATGGCGTGCGCCCATTCGACATCCAGGGCTTCTTCTACGGCCCAGCTGGGATTGTTGGACGGAGGCGTGACGCCGCCGCTAGTATTCCCGTTCGTGCTGATGACCTGGCCGTTCTGGTTCACTACGGTCAACGTCGGATTGGCCAGTCCGAATTGGCTGTCGAACGTCTCCAGATCGCTGTAGATGTCAGGGTCGTTTAGGCATCGACGATGGCGATGGTCTGGTTGGCGCCCGGAAGAGTGCTGCCGGTGTAGCTGGCGAAACTGATCTGGTTGAAGCCGTAGGCATTCTGAATTTGGCTGGGGCTGAAGCCGGGAGGGGAACTGGCAGGCGGAGCGGCGGGATGCCCTTCCCAAGCCGCAGCGGTCGTGGCGTGTTGTGTTGACTCGATGATGATGTTCGGCGTTGCGACACTGAGTAGCTCGCGAGTTTCGAGCCCTTCCAGCGCCAGCAACACACGCGGCGGCTTGGGCCGCTTGCCAGAGCGAACCTTCTCTTTGTCGCAGGCGAAGCTCGACTGCTTCCACAACTTGGAAAACATGATGACCCCTCTCAAAGAAGATCGAGGCGAGCAATGAAGCCTCTCCACTCCGCGTGCAGGACTCCTCGCCAGGCGCAGCTTCGGCAAGTAGTCTGTGTTTTCCTCACGGCTCCTACTCAGGACGACACAGCTAGAGGAGCAATTCTTCGGCGACAACCGTGAAGCTCTGGGCGTGCTAGGGCGTAACGCCGATATCATGCCGTGTTTCAGCTGAGGCAGTGGAGAGTGGACGAGGGAAAGAGAATTAACCCATTCCATCGGTCCCGTCGCTGAAACCGGCGGGCGAGGCATTCAATCAGCTTAGAGATGGTCGGACGGCGATATTTTCGAATCTGCCTTCGTCGGTGTCAAGAGTCATGCTCATGAAAAACAGACGAAATCTAACGGATGCGGGCGAGGTGTGCTACTCATTAAAAGGTCACTATGCCGGCTAACTCTGTTTCGACGCGCACGACCAGCTATCTGGTAGAGTCTTTGGCGAGGTATTTCGCCGGGCTGTGACCGCTGGCTCACTTTTGCTCGTCGGCTCATGGATCGAAACGCGCTCGCAGCGATGGGGGCATGAGCGGACATGATTCGGTCGGTCGGGCAAAGAGGCGGAGGAAGGAAAAGGAGTCGGAATTGTAGTTATCGATTCTTCGGCAAGACTTACGAGTTCCGACCGTGCATTGATTGACTTGTGGCTGATCGTGGCATCCTTCGCCCAGGCGGGGATAAGACCCCATTTGAGGAGGACCAAGGCTCGCTCCCCAGCGCTGACTCGGACAGCGGCGACGAGTTGAGGGAGAGCAATGTTGTAGGAATCCTTCAGCAGTGTTGCCTCTCTTATCCGGTATCTCTCTCTCAGCTTCCGATCAGAGACAATGCGAGCAAGGCCGCCGCACATGATGCACCTTCCAGATGTATTTCGCTAGATATGCGATGGATTCCCCAGTGGCTAGAGGATCACGTTGATGGCCGCGAGGATTTCGTAGCGTCTCAGCTTCTCGTAGCCGACAAAAGCATGGGCGGGATCGGCGTGCGTCAGGCCTTGGCCTTTCTGGGGTTGTTGGGTTCGGCATGTCCGTCTCCATTGCCGAGGATGAACCTGCGAATAGAATCGATTCATCCGGTTTCGACTCGCGAAAGCCGCCGGTCCACCCGTTCGGGAAGAACGGCAAGAGGAACCGATGGTCCGACTCGCAACGAAATCTTGCCCATCGTGGAAGACAACGAACTCACACGCGAAGGTTGATCCACCATCCTGAGTTGTCAAGGCTACTCCATCGGGGGATCTCCCACGGCAGACAGGCGATAGATCTACCGCGCAGAGAAGCCCGATCTCATCCTGCTCGGTAGGCTTCTGTCGTGGCCTGACAATCATGGGTGGGTGCCGCTGGACAAAATCCAGCGCAATCCCGAGTGGCGCTCGTTCACTTCGCTCTCTTTTGAATGGAGCATCTGTCGAACGGAGTCTCTCATGTTCATCTCATGCTACTGCTCGTATTGCGGCGCGAGAATACGCGCCCCCGAAAAAAAAGTCAGACGCAAGGTCAATTGCCCAAAGTGCGACGCTGCTATCATGGTTCCGGCGCAGAAAAACGACGTGCATCCGCCAAGGGCTGCTCGAAGCAACCTTACAGACCTGGCACGCGAAGAAACCGATTCCCACCACGTCCTCCGCACGGAAACTCAATTGCCTGCGGTCCAGCCCACGGCGGTAGGCGCGGCGAACGCTCCCGTTAAAGTTGACACGTTTAATGCCAAGCCGCCTTGGAAGGAGATTCAGCGCTCAAAATCCGCCCTGATAGCGGTGGTATCCGCATTCGCGATGCTGGCCATAGGAGTGATTGCTTCTATGAGCAGATGATGCGTATCCGCTCCCGGGTCGAGGGGCGCAAGCGTTCAACCAAGGGAAGCGGAGCGTAGACTTGCCGATCGCTCGACTATTAATTCGGCCTCCGGCACCCCTTACATGTCCCAGCAGCGCACGGATCGCGCAAAGAAAAACGCTCCCAGGTGGGCAGCCAGGGAGCGTTTATCGCGAAAGCGATGAGGGATGGGGGTGAACTCTCCCAGCGACGTTCATGAAAGAGATTGTCAGGCGGACTCTCCGGGCGATGACAAGAGAGTTTGTTGGGCGTGGGCGACTTCTCTCAGCGACGATGAGGAGAGACCCTCTCCCAGCGACGATGAGGAGAGAGTCTGTTGGACGTAGGTGAACTCTCTCAGCGTCGTCGATGAAAGAGTTTGTTGGGTACGGGCGATGAGCGCAAAAGCACTCGGCGCGCCCATGTGCCGTCTGCCA
Source organism: Gemmataceae bacterium (assembly GCA_036557565.1). GTDB lineage: Bacteria > Planctomycetota > Planctomycetia > Gemmatales > Gemmataceae > JAJPHU01. Next base: position 60,405 of record DATBHJ010000114.1, on the reverse strand, counting down.
TCACGACTCGACATAAATGGTTAATAGAAAATAGTTTGTAGCTCAAGACTTAGATCAGGCACGGGACCTACCTACAGCCTTGGCTGTCGAATTCTTCGGCAAAATGTCGGAAAAACCGACGTCAGCTCTGTAATCTTCCTTTCTTGTCCAGCTCCGTCTTGTGCTTACGAAGGCGGCGATCTCTTCTTCCTGACATCGATGAATGAGAATATCAACAAGGACCCCTCTGGCCTCCGGTCACGCTCCTGGCCTTCATCCTTCCCCGAATTGAGAACGAGGGCTTTTGCTTCCCTGCCGTGGACATTGGTTGTGCGGCAAATGGACAACCTACCAGACGACGAAAAGGTGGTCTTCGAGGAAGAGGTGGAGGTTCACCTCAACTCCAGAATTGGTTGCTGCTGGATGTCTCGCGGCGAGCAGGCCGAAGTAGTAACGTCGGGTAACAATGAGAAACCCCACCGAGCCGGCTCCTTACATTGGCGGACAGGAGCGCTTTTGCTCTCCGATCCCGGTCGGCTGCGTAACGCAGGACTGTTCGTGGCACACTAGGGCGACCTTCGCTGCCGACTACGTTGCTACCGACGCATTCATGTGATTTGCGACAACGTGCGCTTCCATGATCGTCGAGCGGTGCAGGATTACCTGCGTCAGTAGGGAGAGCGCTTGGTGCTTCCCTTCCTGCCTACCTACGCTCCCGAGGCGAATCCGATCGAGCGTGTCTCGTGGCGCTTGCATGAAACGATCACGCGCAACCACTGTTGTCCGTCGAAGGAGGAACTATCGGATGCTACCTTCGAATGGATAGCTGCTCACGGACGATTTGCGGTGGAAGTGTCGGTATGGAACTTGGCGGCTTGATGCGCCGGTTCTCTTGTGGGTTTAGCTAGCCAGTCAAAGTGCTTCAATCGAAGAAACGATAGCGCAGGATACAGTAAAAGGCATTAAAGGCGTCCTTGAGCCCGATTTTCTTGCCCTCCTCGTACGTTCGCCCGGAGTAGCTGATAGGGATTTCATAGACGCGCCAGGAGGGTTGGCCCGGACGCTTCCGCGCGATCTTGGCCGTGATCTCCGGCTCGAAACCGAAGCGATTCGATTTCAGAGTGACGCCTTGCAGCACTTCGCGGCGGAAAACCTTGTAGCACGTCTCCATGTCAGTCAGGTTCAGATTGGTGAACATGTTCGACAGCATGGTCAACATGTTGTTGGCGACATAGTGCCAAAAGTACAGCACGCGATGTGTCTCGCCAACGAAACGCGAACCGTAGACGACGTCGGCGCGGTCCTCCAGAATTGGTTGCAACAGCCGCGAGTATTCGCTCGGATCGTATTCGAGGTCGGCGTCTTGCACAAGAACAACGTCGCCGGTCGCCTCTTGGAAACCGCGCCGCATGGCTGCGCCCTTACCTTGGTTGAAAGGTTGGTAAAAGACGCGGACTTCATCGCTCTCGAGCTGCTTGAGGATCTCGCGCGTATTGTCCGTGCTGCAATCATCGACAATGACGATCTCTTTAGGAATAGAAATTGCCTGCACGCGCCGCACGATCTCGGCTAGCCAGCGCTCTTCGTTGTATACGGGCATGACCACGGACAGCCTAAAGCCGTCCGGGATCTTGTAAATTCCAAGTTGGCGGCAGGCAGGCTCACCGAGCAGTTGGTGCAGCAGCGCCAGGCGTTCTTGGGATGAGATGGGTATTGGACTGTGCAACATCTCATCGAACACAGCGTCAAAATCTGAATTTAGCATCAAGACTCCAATCCATCGCTCGTCCGCAATTGCTCACCGAGCTTCATCCGTGACTTTCGAGGGGGAGTTTACACGCCTGAATAAACTATTTCAAGGGTTTTATCGACTGGAGTTCCCCTTTCTTTGTCCGTATTTGATTAGCGCCTCGGTGGCCCATCTCGCAAGTGTCTGCTTGCGGTTTCCTGCTCGGCGGCCAGGGGTCTTTGCCGGCGAAGTAGACATAGTGGGATGGCCACGAGGTGAGCGTACGGGCCGCCGCCAGGAACTGGCGACGCGATAGAGTTTCGGCGAGCATAACGGCCCAAAGGAAGCGGTCCTACGTCAAGCGGGTGATGGTGTCTGTCCCAGCAGTCCCGAAAAGGAAGGAGATTGTGCCATATAACTTGATCCGAAAGAACATGAATCATGGGGGTCGTTGAAAGCCCATTAATCCTTCGCTGCGAGCGGGTCGCCAGCGCCCGTGAGCGTTTCGTCCAGTGGCGTCTCGGCGCTCGATGAAATACCTCTTGTGCCAACCGGATAGGGCTTGTCCTGACGGTATCCCTGATCGTTCCGACAATGAAAGCAGATGACCATAATTGAGAGGCAGAATTACGATTTCCACCGCCGCAGAGCTCGTTCTGATAGTTAAAAAAAGCGATGAGCGTGATGGGCCGCGGATGGCTCCGCAGGACGGTAAATGCAGTTGAAGAGCAAGCGAGCGTGTTTCTCAGCGTTCAGTATTGGTTTGACTATTTCCAGAAACTGTCCAGAAATCTCGCGGGCTCCATCGATCCTATCTACGAGCAATTCGACGGTCGTGATATGTGACAGCAGCACCTGAGTCGCCAACTCCGTCAACGCTGGCAGGTCCGTCTCGCTGTACTGTGTCTGGGCGACGGGATGCACCCGACGGCAAGAATCGACCAGCCGCCAACGTCTAAACCTCGACTGGATGTATTCAGGGCCATATCGTTGACGTGCCGGACGGATGCCGTAACGAGACGCTGGCCCTAGCCGCCACGATGCCGAAAAGAGTGGAGAGATCAAGTTGTGCACCTGCGCGGGATTACTCGCTCCGGTACGGCTTGTGCCGCTACAACCGAGCGATAGACCGGCCAGGCCGACCTCATCTCTCCACTCTCTTCCTTAGCTGCCAAATGCGAAGGACGGCAGGAAGCTCGTCAAGGTCGAGATGGCCCTGAGAGCCAAGCACTTGCCGTGTCGGTACACGCTCGAGGCGATCAAGATGCACTTCTTGCGGACGGCATAGACGATGCCGGTCATCATCGCGCCGGCAGCTACCAGGGCCACGCCGAGACCGCGGCCACGTTTCTTCAGCATTTGGACGGTGCGCCGCACGCCCTCGGTCGTGGCTTGCCATAGTCGGTAAGGCAGGCTCCGTTTACATTCAGATTCCCCAGCCGGCTCAGCTGTCCGAGCAGTTCGTTGCAGTTGTTCTTGTAGCTGGCGGTTGGTCAGCACCTCGGCCAAGACGGCCTGCACGGCCTGCTTGACAGCCTGTTCGACGGCCTCTTGCACCGCCCCGGCCAGGGCAGCATCCAGTCCGTCGAGAATGCCGTCCAAACGGTCGATCTGGCTGGCCAGCGTCTTCCGCGTCTGGCCGTTCGTATGCGTTCCCATTGTCGTTGTCGCTGTCACGGCTGAAATCTCCAAGAAAAAAGTTGACTCAGAACAAGACCCGCAGCCGGTGCCTGCCGGCTGCGGGTGAGGATGGCACACTTCCATTTCGTGTAGCTCCGGTTGTGCCGTCTCAGCCCAGCAGGGCGCTAGACAAGCGCACCAGGTCGAGCAGGTAGGCCAAGCCCAGAGCAGACATCACCAAAGTTGCGACGCCGCTAACAGGACCGGCCAGCACCGCCAATCCGGCCACCGAACCAACAGCCAAGGCCACCAGGAGCGACAACTGACCGGGATGCCGCTGCAGCCACCAGGCTGCCGCTTGCAGGCCTGCCGCCATTGCCCGCCGCCAACGCCGCGCCTGCGGCGCGTCGCGGAGGGAGGATCGATCTTCCGCCTCGGCTCCGTCGTCGTAACGCGGTTCGTCGTAGTTGTCATCAGCGTAGGGATCACGCCAAGGCGAGGAATCTCCAGGGCGCCTCCAGGCTGGATCGTCCCAATCTTGCCGGGTGCGCACAGAACGGTCAGTAGCGCGGTGGTAATAGCGAGATTCAGGGGCCGAAGGATCCGCGTAAGGGGCTAGGGTATCGTAGACGGCTTCGCCGACGGCCTCGGCCACGGTACGGCCAACAGCGTTGGCAACGGCCTCGCGTACCTGTTCTCCGACTGAATCCAGGTGCTGTTGTAAACGGCCCAGATGCCGGGCTAGCTTGCCGCGGACGGGCCAGCTGCTCGCAGAATCCCAGCTCATAAGCACTCTCCAGGTCCAGGATCAAGGGGTTCAGCGATCCAGCCGCAGACCGCGCAGCGAATCCATGGCGGCTCGTAGGGCACGGTTGTGCCGCCGTTGCTGCTTGAGCGCGGCCAGCAGGTGACCGAGCCGCATCTGGGCTTCGTGCAGCAGCGAGCGCAAGGCCTCCGCTTCTACCAGCGCGTCGGGCGCTTCCGCTTCGGAAGAGGGGCGCGGCGTCGTTGGAACTCCCGCAGGACCGTTGCGTGGTTCCTCACCATTCGTTTGAGATCGAGGCATGGTTGCTCGGCTCCTTTTGGGCTCGGGTTTGGGTTTGTCTCTTTGGGGTTGAAGTTCCGGTTTGGCCTCGGTGACGACAGAGAGAGTCTCGCCCGAAACAATGCGCACGGCGTCGGCCGCGGGCGCCAAGACGCCGTCCAACGGCATGAACAGATAGGTCCGTGTCTCATCACGGCACACCAAGGGAGTAGTGGCGTTGCGGATAAGAATGGCGCGGAAGCCCAATTGCACGGCACGCCACAGAAAGCGTCGGTTGCAGGCGATGCGGACAGGGGGCCCTTCACAAGACGAGCCGGACAGTAAAACTTCGCTGATCTGGGGCGAGTCCTCGGCTCGTGCCCGCAGCCGCACCTCTTGGCCCAGATCGAGGGTCACGGGTGCCGAACCGTCTTCATTACCTGGCAGTCGGGGCAAGACATGGACAAGAAAGCGGGCATCGTCCTCGGACAGATGCAGCCGGCTGGCCGTGGTGTCTATCTTGGGGATGACGCTCTCGACGTTGGGATAGCGGCCGTCTTTGTCAATCTCCAAATGAAAGGTCCAGGGACCAATGCGCAAGCTGACGTGCTTGTCGGTGCGACCAATGGCGAGTGGCTCGCTAACCGGCAGGTCGCGGCTTACGAACAACGGCAGAGCAGGAATGAGGAGATCCTCGGGCCAGGGCAAAGAGAAGCCGACTTGTAAGAGCAATTGCCGTCCATCCGTGGCTATCAGCTGGCCACGCCGTCCTCGCAACTGGAGGCGCGTAAGCGCATAGTGAACACGATCACGAGCGGTTGTCCGGGTTGCCTCAGCCAGCGCTTGCAGAAAGGCCGGCTCGATGGGCTGAAAGTGTGCGGGCATCGCCGGCACTTCGGGCATCCTTTCGGGCTTCACTGAATCGAAGGGTCTAACGCGCGGGCTACCAGCATCGTCCCAGCGGGCTTCGCCCTTGCCTTCTCCGGTTGTTTCCAGCGTGGCCGAGCCGTCTTTGCCTTCGATGTCGGCCAGCACGTCGGCAGGAAAGAAGAGCGTTTCGCGGGCCCATTTTCCGGGCTGCTGGTAGACGATCACGCATTCCTGCTGGTGTGCTAAGAGTTCAAGGCCATGCGAGTCGGCCTGCAGGCGAATGAATGGCGGTTGGCGTGGACCCGGCGGTTGTAGACAACGACGCAAGAAGACCCGGAACTGCCGGGCCAGAGAGCGTGGCAGTACGATCACGATTCTGACTCCTGGTGGAAAGAACTCGGGAAAGGGGAAAAGGTCGGTGCGTCCTGGCCAGAGTGGATTCCTTCTTGAGCAAACTATCCCCGACCGCCAAGCGATAAAGTGAGATCGCCGCCCCAACGACGCCTGGAGCAGCGGCGAGCGGCTTGGGACATCCGGATCCATATGGGATTTCTGGCGCCGCTTATGCCGGCGGCCTTCCCGCCTGCCGGAGCAATGATCAATCAAAAAGCCTTTCCAGGCGCGGGACGTCCTTGAAATCCTGGCAGCTTGGGAGCGGCGCGACGGCAGCTCCGGCTTTAAGTGCTCGTGTGACCAACTCGACCGAAGATGCTGAAAGACCGTTGGCATAGGTACTGTCGCCGTTGTCCTCGAACAGCGTCGAGGTCATTGGCATGCGCTTGGGCTCTTGGCTCTTATCACCTTCACAGTTCCAATGATTCGGGGCGGGAAGGCTCTTGTGGCCCGAAACGCGACGGCTGATCTTCTGCAGGTAGTTCAGGCAAAAGTCGGAACCGACCCGCTTGAGCTACCTTCGCAGGAGTCGAGGCAGCGTCGGGACTCGCGGCACGATCTGATTCCTTCCAGAATTCGGTTCAATTACCCGGGCATCTCCACGCAGAACCAGCCAGTCTTCAATCGACGCACCAGCCAGCCGCCGCCATTTCCTCGGGCGAGTCGAATACTTCCTTGGGCAAGGCAAGGAACTCGTCCTCATTCTGTGGCATCAGGAAGATATTGCACAAAAAGACGGTGCTGCTAAAGCCGGTGCGTCCGCTGAGGTGCATGATGTCGTAAAGGAGTCCACATTGCATCTCGCCATCGTCATGGCGGCGAACCACAGGCAGGACCGGCCACGTCGGCCAATGTTCGGGATTCGCGAAAAAGAACAGGTCTCGGGCCGTGGCCTTGCGCGGTTTTTCGGTCGGTGTCGTCACACAGGCTCCTTGGCAAGAAGAGGGAAAGAAAGACGGCCCGCCCTGCGGTGCAGGGAGAACGGGCAATCATCATTTGTGAATGGGAGGCTGACAGCGAAGGGCCCACCTCTTGTTTCCCAGCTCAGCGCGTGAGCCGGGCGATGTAGGCGTTGACCCCGACGACGACGGGCTGGCCGTTGACGACGGCATCCGTCTTCTGATTGCCGTGCGTTGAGGCGATAACCAAAGTTTTGCCGCTACTGGAGGGAATCGGCGTCTTGTTCAAGGGCAGCCGAATGACCAGCTCGCCGTTTTCGATGGTTACTTTCACGAGCTTCTCTCCTTGGACCACGTTTGCGATCGCCAGCGGATGGGATGTTCGAGAACCGGCGCGTCGGCTGGTAAGGGCCGGTCTCCTTGCGTGTTGACTGTGTTGGGCTTGAGCGAACCTCGCTTCAAGACAAGAGCGGGTCCACGGTCCTCACGAAGCTACTGCTGAGCAGTCGAGCTCGGCGCCATTAACCAATATCGGCTCAACCATACCTCTTCGGCGTCCAGGGCCTGCGTCCTCTGCCGAAAGGGACCCAGGAGCGGACCATTTACGGGAGAAAGGTCAGCCCACCATCGCCCCTGCTCGTCCGGCTCGACCATGCTAGCCCGCGTGATGTGCGGCTGCCCCAGAGCCTCTAGGTCGATGGCTTCGCCATAAACACAGCGAACCTCGCCACCCGGACGGATGAGTAGCTCCATCAATGTCCTCCCTGGTTTGGCCGGTTGCGCACCAGGCTCCGCCGCGGCCGTTCAACCAGCAGGCCGTCCAGGGCCGACTCCACACCGGCCAGCTGCGTGGCCACGTGCTGCCGCAAGTCCGCGCTCGTGCGCAGTTCCTGCGCACCCACCCCCTGAACGACGCGCTGCGCTTGCTCGACCAACTCGTCCAATTGCACGTTCGAGCGCACATTCAGATGGCGGAATCGCTCGAAGAAGTCCATGAGGTTCGTCACCGCTGAATCGCGGAAGACCTTGCGCTCGCCATCAGAGGTACTGTTCAACCTTTCTGTGAGATGCGAGACCAGACGCGCGAACTCACCCAGGAACGCTTGCTCGGCCAGCTCAATGGCTTGCTCAAAGCGGCGGCCGATACGCTGCTGCTCCTGTTCGTAAACTTCCGGAGCTATTTGCAGCAGGTAGTTGGGCGGCTCTACGGAGGGGAAATCCCAGTCCAGCCCGAACAGTCCCCGGACTTCCGGCGGATAATCGGACGGATCGTACAGCCGCCCCAGGCGGCGTTGGGCATCTGCCTTAATCTCCTCGAAGACAGCATTGAGATCGGCTTCTGCTTGTGTCAATTCTTCACGGAAGCCGGTCAAGGTATGCACAAACGGCTCGATGTCGTTCTGGCGGATGAGGCGGACGCCAACCTCAACGTAGGGAAGCGTCAGGCCGCGCCAGTAATTGCTGACCAGCGTGCGCAGCGCTGTCAGCCGGCGAAATGCTTCATGGCGGGTATCCACCAGCTTTTTGCCAGCAGTGAGGAAGCGGGCATCAGCATCGTAGGTGACGCCGACTTCTTCCTTCTGACGTGCCGTGAGGGTGCGGTGGACTCCCCACCAGGTGAAATGGACGCGCACGGCCGCGGCCAGCCGGCGCAGGCGCTGGGCCGGGCTTTCGGGAACCAGCGGAATGTCGGATACGCGAAGGGTGCTCATGAACGACTCCTGGACCAAGAGAAGGATGATCGATCTTCATCCGCACCTGCCCCTTGCCGTGATCAAGTCACGCAATGGGACAAGCACTTGCCAGTGCGGAAGGATGGGAACTGGCGACGGCAATGGGGACAGAAAGGCGCCGGCGAAGGAGTCTTAGTTGCTGGAGGGATCGCGTCGGATCTTTCGGCTGGGGCGTGATCCCATACTGCCGTGACGCGTGTAGATACCCGGATAGGAGGCACTCAGGCAGCGACCCGAGGCCCAGTTGCGTAGCCGTTCCACGGCTTCGGCGGCAGTGACGGCCACTGGCACGACGTGATGGGCAGCTTGCGTCAGGGGGACGTCCAGCAAGGCTGCCAGACGGCAACACGAGCAGATTTCGGCCCCCGTCCAGTCTGTATCATCCGGTCGCGCCTGGCCGTCCGCAATGCCGAACTGACGGCGATAGAGCGTCCAAATGGCATCCTTGTCGGTGCTATGGGGAAGGTCGAGAAAGAAAATCCCGTCCCAGCGTTCGGCGCGGGAGAATTCCGGAGGTAATTTGGAGATGTCGTTACAGGTTCCGATCACAAACGTGTCACTGGTTCGATCGGACAGATAGGTTAAAAACGTACCAAACAGCCGCGTGGCCACGCCGCTGTCGCCCGCACCACCTACGCCGCTGAGCGCTTTTTCCAGCTCATCCACAAAAAGCACCGACGGACTCATGGCGTCGGCTATGCGAAGAGCCTGGCGGATGTTGGTTTCGGTAGAACCAACCAATGAGCCATACAGCGCGCCGATGTCCAATAGCAGGGTGGGACGGCCGACCTCGTTACCCAGGGCCCGCGCGAAGCAACTCTTGCCCGTGCCGGGGACACCCAAAAGTAAGATGCCACGGGGCTTGACCGTCTTGCCCGTTTGCAGGGCGCGGCGGCAGAAGTCCTTGAGGCTGGCCAGTCCACCCAGTGTATCGAAGCGTTCGCTGCCGCGGTGCAGCGTTAGCAGGTTGTTCTTCTTGAGCGTCTGCGCTTTCAGTTCCCACACGCTATCGGGCCGGATGGCATTGTGCCGGGTCAAGGACAGGGCGAAGGCAGCCTCGGCTTCGTAGCGTGTCAATCCCACCGCGGCATCGAGAACGCGCTCGAGAGCTTCTCCTTGGGGCAAGTCCTCGGGCGCGTCGCTGGTAAGCTCGCGGGCGATCCCTTCGAGTTGCTGGCGATCTGGGAGGGCATGTTCGAGGACGATGAAGAGCTTCTCCAGCTCGACAGGGATTTGCACCAGCGGTGATAAAACTACCAGGAAGGTGCGTTGCTGCTTGCCAGCGACGAGTTGGTTGAACATCGTCTGAATCACTTCGGGATGATTGAGAAATCGATGGAATTGGTGAAGCAGTAATAGCGCTGTGCCGTTGCGTTCGGCCAGAGAAGGTAGGGCCCGCAGTGCCGCCAGCGGATCGCGAGTGTCGGTGCTGATCGGGCTGCTGGCTCCGGCCAGACGCAGGCCGTTGGTCACGTCCCAGATAGCCAGCTTCCAGTCCTGCTGGCTGGCGTGCTGGAGGATTTCTCGCTCGGCCTCATCGGCTTCCTGGGTCTGAATCCACAAGCCGGTGCAGGCGGCATGGACATAGTCGGTCAGGCGTTCGGTCAGGTTCATGAGCCGTCCGTTTCTTTGGGCCAGGTTTTTGGGATAGTTGGAGCTGATCGTAGAAGGAAGGCGGTCTCGCATCGGCGTTCTGCGCGACGCGAGGCCGCCGGAGGGGGCAAGGGTTATTGCCTGAGTTGTTGCTGGGCTGTCTCCTTTTGATAGAACTCCGTCGTTTTCCGGTCGTTGGTGACGATGCCGAGCGCTTGCTCCAGAAACCTGCTGGCCTCTAAGCAGTCGCTGCCGGCGTAGCCTTTGGTTTGCAGGGTGACCTCGCCCTGCGGCGAGACGATGACCTCGATGATGCGCGGCATGAAGGTTCCTTGTGACGGACTGAGAAAGAGGATTAGTGCTGGCTCTTCGGCCGGCACGCCGCTGTCGGTGTTCTTGTTCGAGATCCACAGAAGAAAGGGCAATGCTTCACTGGCGTGCCGTGCAGGCTCGGGCGCTCCAGAGGAGTTTTTGTCAAGAGGGAGAGATGGTCGAGTCAAAAGCCTTGGGTGATTTGCACTCGGATGCTTCCATCCTGGAGGGCTTGCTCGCTGACGGTGTAACCCTTCTTGCGCGCTTCCAGTTTCGCTCGTTCGACGGCATAGAGTTGCAAGAAACGATCGAGGTGTTGTGGCTCGCCCCATCGTCCCTCGAAGTTGTCGTAGCGGACGATGCCGCTGAGGGTATCGATGACGATGGGGTATTGCCAGCCGGGCAGCTGCACCATGAGCCCCTCAGCCTCCCCACTGTAGAGCCGAGCGGTACCTTGCTGCGGCGGAGTGAGGTTGAGTCGCTGGCAAGCGGCAACCACGGCGGCGTGATCGTGCACCTTCGTTTGCAGCGTGACGATGTGTGACATCCGGACAGTTCCTCCTGTGCTTGGGTTAAGTGAAAAGAGGCCGGCGCTGCGGCAACATTCCGGTGCACCAGCTGAGGGCAACTCTGGATTGTCGCTGCAAGCAGAATTGTTTTGAGTCGGTTAGTGGGAGATGCGGACCCGGATCGGGTCGAGATCGGAGTATTGGCGGACGACTTGGCGGACGGCGGAGTCCAGTGCGGTGTGAAAGGGTCGACTCACGAGGATCCGGTGGATTGCTTCACACGCGGATTCTTCCAGGTCCGCAGAGACGAGAACGGTCAGGTGGAATTCTTCGAACAACAAGTACGCGCTCATGGTTCCTCTTCGCTCAAATAATGCTGATGGTAGAGGTAGAGGCCGGGGCCAAGGGCAGGGTTCCGCAGAGGGCCTGCCGATACTGGTGAAACTCTTCTCTTTTGCAAGATGGGTACGAGGCTGACTTGGTAATTATCGGCAACGTCGATCGCGCTCGCGCCAAGCATGAGCTCCTCGACGATGTCTCGATCATGCTTACTTCAACTGGCTCGCTTGCTGGCGAAATCCAGGTTGAGGCAGACGATTTCATCCGGTGGCGACTGAGTCTTGTCGTGTCGGACCTCACTTACCGGCGGAACGGCTAGTGGCTCGAAAACCGGAAGTTCACGGAGGGCGAAGTGATGCTGTTGCTGCGCCACGGGTGACGGGACTTCGTTGGCTCTTTTCTGGCCACAAAAGTGGCGCACCGTTGGCTCAGCGTGGGCGGCAGAGGAAGCGAGAGCGGTCGGGAAGCGGGTGGTATCTTTGCCCCTTTCTGCCAGTTTCAGGTGCCAAAACAAGCCAGTCCAATCATTTCTTGGATGGCGGTCTTCCTAGCGGTGTGGACGCTGGATACCGCGAAAGAACACTTGGCCAAGGGACAGCATCCTTGGGAGGACGATGACGAGAAAGAAGGCCTGCAGGTGAGCGGCAGCGGAGGAGGATCATTGTGTCAGCATGGGAGTGATCTCCTATCATGGGACCGCCCCTGCCCCCGGGCGGTCCGGTTTAGGGAAAACCGTACCGCCCAGGCTTGCAAGCTGGGTACCAAGCGACAAAGTAGGCCGTCCCCAGCACGGGCAGCGTGTGAGGATGGACTACACGAAAGAAGAAAGGTAAGCTCGCCTCACGCTATAATGAGGCGAATTTGCGATGAATTAAGACAACGGGTGTAGCAGAATGTTGGCGGATGAGGTAGAATGACAACGACGTTAGGATCTCGGCGTCATCAGGCAGGTGCAAGATACGAGGCTCTGAGGTGGGCGATAAGCGCTCTCGACTCTCTGCAGTAAGTTGTCCATCCGGCAAGTCGCTTGAGATTGGAAATAGCGACGATGGCTGCGGGTTGGTCGCGGTCGGTGACGACGCCTGTGTCCTCAGAAAAACGGATGACGCCGATAGTGCCGGTACACCTCCTGACGAGGAGGTGCCGCAACTTGTATGCCTAGGAGCGTATCGCTGTGTCGTCGAGCGCACCTTATCGTGCGGGCACGGCTTTCGCAATCTCTGCTCGGCAACCGAGATCACTCGGGACATGCAATATGCTTTTCTTAACATCGCCCTCAGTCTTATCTGCCATCGGTTCTTGGACCAGTCATGTTGTCAGTGGCACCGAAGATATCGAGTCGGAGTCTGATTGTTATTCTAATCGCAAGAGTTCTGATTTGCTAATTCCTTATGACCTCCGACAGTAGATTACCTCCTCTTGGTCAGGCTGCCCTCAGCACCTGCCCTGCCCCGCTGCGGCTAAAAGAGACGTCTTGACGTCCTCCAACCTTCAACTAGCGTGTATGCTCACTCCCGGCAGACGTGCGAGCGTTAACTTTTGTTAACGCTCATCGTAAGCCTGCAAGGAGCGATGTAACTTTTTGTAAACATTTTCGACGGTGCATTTGCCGTCTCGCTATCCACAAAGCCATATTTGGGTATGATTTAGAGCGTGCGCTGGGCCCTAGCTACGGCTTGGCACAGGAAATGCTTATTGAATAGTTTTGATTACCTCGATATGTGGGCTTGGCAAGTCGCTCGTTCGAGCCTGGCCCGTTTCTAGGTAGCTCTGAGGTGAAGAGAAAAGCGCTTGTATCCTGGCGGAATAAATATGAGAACCAGATAAAAAGAGAACAAGATGAAATACTGGAGGAAAAGGTTGACGATGTGAAATTGGCGCGCTACAATTACGACCGTATCGAAGTTTTTTTGAACACAATGGAATTCGCCGTATAGAGGCGAATAAGGGTGCTTTTATTGATGTTTTCCCCTTCAGGATGAAGGAAGGGAAGGTTGGTAATTAAGGAAGGATGACGGGTGGATCGAAGGCGATCAATCCAAGGTTTTGTCGATGCCACTTCTACCACTGGAACCATTCGTGCAACCAGCCGACCTCTTGACAGCGTCTTGTCAAGACCCAGAAGCAACAGAGTCGTGGTGGGTCCTGCATACTCGTCCTCGAGCAGAGAAGGCATTGGCTCGTAAACTTCTAGCGCTCCGGATAGATTTCTTTCTCCCCCTGTATCAAAAACGGTTACAAATCCGTGGGCGTTCGTTGGCATCCTATGTCCCCCTGTTTCCTAGCTATGTCTTTCTGCGCGGCGATGAAAACGCGCGTCTGGAAGCTCTGCGAACAAACCAAATCATTCGCGTGCTGTCGGTCTCCGAGGGAGAACGGCTGAGAACGGATTTGAAGAGAATCTACCAGCTAATGGAGTGTGGCGCCCCTGTAGCGCCCGAGGATCGTCTTCAATCGGGTATGACAGTCGTGCTAACCGCGGGCCCCCTTGCCGGCCTCCACGGAAAAGTAATCCGACGCGATAAAAACATGCGATTTGTTATCGAGGTTGACTTCATCCAGCGTGGAGCCTCTGTGGAAATCGAGGGCTGGATGTTGCAGCCTCTTGACGCCCGGCAGGTTAATGCCCGGAGCGCCTGACCGCCAAACCCTCTCCTATATGTGATGAGAGCAGTCGATATTCCCCGCACAAGCAGGGGGATTCGCTGTGGCGGTTGTCTGCCCTTCGCGGGCGAGGGTTGTTACTGCAACCCACGGGCACGGAGTGCGCCAGGAGTTCGCTTTTTGACTTGGTCGCGTCCACTTGGACTCAATTGTTGCCGAACCATTGTACAAACTGATCTCCTACTTCTTGCATCCTTATGTCTTTTGCTTGGTGCTCCTTGGGGCGACAATCGTTTGTATCTGGCGAAAGCGGCCAGAGCAGCGGCTCAGCTTGCTTTTGCTGGTGATGCCGCTTCTTTTGTTGGTCGTTCTGTCCACCCCGGCAGTGAGTTATTTGGCTGTGGGTTCGCTGGAGTGGCAGTATGCCCATCAGGTTGAGCGGCCCAAGGATGTCCAGGCCATTGTTGTCCTTGGCAGCGGCACACTTCCCCCCGATCAAGTACGCGACCGGGCGGAACTTGATGCGAATGCCCTCTACCGATCTCTTCATGCAGCCCGGCTCTATCGTCAGGCCGGTCCATGTTTGCTCTTAGTGACTGGTGGCAAGCCGGAAGCGGATACTCCTGGTCTGGCGTGCGCCGATTTGATGGCGCAGCTACTAGTCCAGCAAGGTGTACACTCCTCCGATCTGATCGTGGAGAACAACTCGCGGACCACTTATGAAAACGCAGTTGAGAGCCGGAAGATTCTGGAAAACCGAGGGGTGACCCGAATTGCACTGGTGACCGAAGCGATCCATCTGCCTCGCGCGGTGCGTTGCTTCCGCAAACAAGGGTTCGAGGTGTTCCCGTCTGGCTGTCGTTATTTGGCGACAGAATTCCAGCTGTCCGGATACCAATTCGTCCCCATGATAGAAGGGATCAATGGGTGTGAGTCGGCCAGCCACGAATGGATCGGCTTGGCCTGGTATTGGTTCGCGGGGAGGATTTGATTCTTCGCATGATCGAACGGAGAGGAGCAAGGGTACTTGGGGAATAGCTCGTTGCGGATCTGTCACTTGGGAAAGTTCTACTCGCCGGCCACGGGTGGGATAGAAACGCACGTCCGCATCCTCGCTCAGGCCCAGGCTGCCTTGGGTGCGGAGGTGCGCGTCGTCTGCGTTAATCACCTCGATCGGAAGGGGCGGGACGTGACCTGGGAGCGTTTCGCTGCTACGGAGACGGTGGAGGAGTGGGACGGCTCTGTGAAGGTGACGCGAGTGGGGCGGCGGGCGTCCCTCGCTCGGCTCGACGTATGTCCTGGCCTGCCGCGCGTGCTGGCGGGACTGAGGCCTTCGGCAACGGATGTACTGCACTTGCACGTACCTAACCCGACCATGTTGCTGGCTCTGGCGGCGCTCCAGCCTCGGACACCCTTGGTGGTCACCTACCACAGCGATGTAATCAAGCAGAGATTGTTAGGTATGGCCCAGCGGCCCTTTGAGCATTTAGTCTTTCGCCGAGCCGCCATTTTGATCTCGAATTCCCCAACATATCCCGGCGGGTCGACGGTGCTCCAGCGTTACCGTGGCAAGCTTGTTGTGCTGCCGATGGGTATTCCAATGGGTGCATACCTACGGCCAACGCTGGCCACACAGAAACATGCCCAGCGGTTGCAGGAGGAGCATGGACGGCCTCTCTGGTTAGCTGTAGGACGCTTGGTCTATTACAAGGGCTTGCACAATGCGATCCGTGCCTTGGCTTTGGTTCCCGGTAAGCTATTGATCGTGGGGGACGGCCCCCTGGAGAGCAAGCTGAGGCAGTTAGCGGAAGAGGTCGGCGTCGGGCAGCGCATCGTCTGGTGTGGGCGGGTCAGTGAAGAGGAGCTGATCGGCTCCTATCATGCCGCCACCGCCTTGTGGTTCCCCAGCAACGAGCGAAGTGAGGGGTACGGCTTCGTGCAGGTGGAAGCGATGGCGAGCGGCTGTCCCGTAATCAACACGGCGATCCCCCATAGCGGAGTATCGTGGGTCAGTAAGCACGGAGAAACAGGGTTGACCGTGCCCGTGAACGACGCAATTGCACTGGCGGGGGCTTCCCGGCGATTGTTGGAAGAGGGTGGGCTTCGCGATCATTTGGCATCCGCAGCGCGCGAGCAGGCCATGGCTCGCTTTGACCATCGGCTGATGGGTGATCGGAGTCTGAAGATTTATTACTCTACTCTTAGGCGGCGTCGATCACAAGGGATCGCTCCCGCCCGCTCATTTCTGTGTACTGACGGCGGAGGGAGATCTCATGAGGAAGATTCAACTAAATCACTTGAATCGACTTCCTGAAGTTTGGCGATGCTTCAGGCAGAGTCGACGACCATGGTCCGTGTTACATCGCTATTTATCGCCTCACCATTCTGGATATCCATTTGACATCCATCTTAGGAATGGGATTCAGATTACAGCCGAGAACTTTCATGATCTCGTCACCGCTTGGGTCGTTAATTTTCGCAAAGAATATAAGATGTCGTCATGCGCAGAAACCGTAGTTGACATCGGCGCAAATGTCGGCTTCTTCAGCTTATATGCCGCGTTTCGAAACCACGATGCGCGGATCATTGCAGTCGAGCCATTTCCGACGACGTTCGCCCAACTTCATTCGAATGTAGCGAGAAATAGGGTGGCGTGTCGTGTAGACTGTTGGAACGTCGGAATTGCCGAGTGTCCGGGCATTCGAGTAATGTCCGGCGCAGTTCCTTCTCAATATCGCGGTATTTTGCCAGCCGCCTCCCCGTGCGACGGGGAGGGACATGCCAAGGTGCATGTCGTTACATTTGAGGAACTTATCCAAAATGCCTGCAGTCATTTTCAATCGGAAACGATCGACTTCGTCAAAGTAGATATCGAAGGAGGGGAGCATGAAGCCTTGAAAGCGTCATCGCCGCGTTCCTTCTTTCCGATCAAGGAGTTGGGAATGGAATACCATCCGAATCAACCTAAGCGACAACTCTTCAATCATCTTCAGTCTGCGGGATTGTTGCTCTCGCATGATCGTGTGATCGGCCCCGATGTTGGCGTGGCCCATTTTCGTCGGGCAGAGGCTTCCGGTAGTGGCCCTTGGTGTGGCACAGGCTGCAGGTCTATAGCAAAGTGATAGAAAAGGTGCCGCCCACGTTTTTCGAGACCGCAGAGCGGTACATTTCAGGTTAGCTCTTGAGAAATGACATAATGTTGCGGAAACATTCAATCGGCATAGGCCTTTCTGCTATATTCAAACCCGAATACTTATTGCGGCCAACGCAGATCGTTCGTCGCCTTCAGCGGTCGTTGTTTAAAATTCGGGCTGAACGATTGGTCGCTCAATTGCCCTGGGGGTGGTCAATTCAGGTCGACCCATCGGAGGATCTAGGTAAGGCACTGCTACACCTGGGCGTGTATGATTTGGCTGTTTCTGAAGTCCTGTGGAGGTTATGTGACGAGGGGGAAACGACTCTCGATCTGGGGGCAAATATCGGTTATATGACAGCTCTCCTTGCCAAGCGAGTAGGGAGCAGGGGTCGAGTATTATGTTTTGAGGCTAACCCGAGAATTGAGATAGAACTTCAAAACAACGTTGCCAATTGGAGAGAGGTGGTTGGAGGGGCCGTCATCCAGGTTTTCGGCTTAGCGCTATCCGATTGCGAAGGATCGGTGCAGTTTCAATTGCCTCTAGAGGAATCCCACAATCGAGGGACAGGTCGCGTCGTAGAAGAAAGCGCCTGTGACCTTTCGACCGCTTCTTTTATTTCTGTACCAAGCTCTACATTAGACCGCTGTTTGGATGGTTTAAGCACTGTTGGGGTTGCCAAAATGGATGTAGAAGGGCACGAAGAGAAGGTGTTGCGAGGTAGTCGGCAAGTCCTTCAGGATCGCCGAATCCGCGATTGGGTGTTCGAACATCATTCTGCTTACCCGTCAGAGGTGACGAAACTGTTTGAGAAAAACGGATACAGCATATTTCAGATAAAAAAAGGATTCTTCAGGCCGGAACTTCTGAAAGGATCGATACCAATAGCAAGGTCAACATGGATGCCACAAAGTTTCATCGCCACTTTGGATGCTGCTCGCGCCATTAGCCGAATGAAATGTGGCGGCTGGCAATGCTTGGCCTAGCGGCGATTTGGCTGAGACAACCGTCGGGGATTTCATAACAATCATGAATAGTCTTCGCGTCCTGCACATCAATCCCGGAAACCTGTACGGAGGAGTGGAAACCTTTTTGGTCACCCTCGCACAGTGTCGAGATCTCTGCCCGGAAATGGTGCCGGAATTCGCGCTATGTGTTCCCGGGCGATTGGAAGACGAACTTCGACAGGCTGGTGTTGCCGTTCATCGACTTGGAGCGGTTCGGTTCAGTCGGCCTTGGACCGTCTTCCGAGCCAGGAGGGCCCTTCGCCGCCTACTCCACCGCGACCACTTCGATGTAGTTGTCTGTCATCAACCGTGGACCCAAGCGCTCTTCGGCGGCGAAGTCCGCAAAAGCGGCACTCCCTACGTGGCCTACTTCCACGGCCCCCAAAGCGGAGGGTGGCCGGAATACTTGGCCCGCCGGCGTCGGCCCCAATTGATCGTCGCCCCGAGCCTTTATTGCTTGAACAGCGTACGATCCTTCTTCCCAGGAGTATCGGGCGAGGTCCTCCATTATCCCCTCCCGTCTCAGGTCACTGACACAGCGGAATTGTCGGCCGAGGATCGCCTGGCAATCCGAACTCGATTAGGGGCCAGAGCCGGAGACGTAGTGATTCTCCAGGCTAGCCGCATCGAGCGGTGGAAGGGACCGGATCTGGTACTCCGCGCGTTGGGGCATTTGAAAGACCGGCCGAACTGGCGGTTTTGGCTCGCGGGAGGGGCACAGCGAAGTCAGGAGCTCTCCTACTTCAACGAGCTCAAGCGGCTCACCGTTGCGTTAGACATCGAAGACCGGGTGGAATTTCTTGGCCAGCGAACCGATGTCCCGCAGCTTATGCGAGCATCCGACTTGTATTGCCAGGGGAACAGGGGGCCGGAGTCATTCGGCTTATCGTTTCTGGAAGCCAGCTACTGCGGTCTGCCGGTTGTCACATCGAACTTGGGCGCACCCTCTGAATGGATCGATCCTTCGGCAGGGATCCTTGTCGCTCCGGAGAATGTCGAGGACTTTGCCCAAGCCCTGCGAGGATTCCTCACCGATGCCACCCGACGAAAGGCGATGGGGGCTCGCGCCAAGGATAAGGCAATTGAGTTGTGCAACTCTCAAAAGCAACTGCACCAATTATTCCAGATGTTAGCGCGGACCACAATGCATTATTCGACAGCTCTGAGAGCTGATGCGATGTTCCTCCCGCCGGCATGGGACGTCGAAGTTCGGGCCCGATTAAGTGCCGGGACAAGCACCGCTAGTGTATACACGATGGTGTCCTCTGTTTTGCGGCTGGTCCGTCGGCCGGGGGGAACACTTGTCGATGTCGGCTGCGGCGCAGGACAACTGTGGCCGGCTGTGCAATCGCAGTTTAGCTCCTATGTGGGGTGCGATGTCGTAAAATATGGCAACTATCCGGAGGTTTGGGACTTTGTGAAGGTCGATCTGGATTCGGGGCGAATACCTCTTCCGGACGGGACAGCGGACGTGGCCGCCGCCGTGGAGACGATTGAGCATCTGGAGAACCCAAGAGCCTTTATCCGCGAGCTCATCCGCCTCACCAAGCCAGGCGGTTGGGTCTTGGTTACAACTCCGAACAATCTGAGTCTCCTGAGCAAGCTGACGCTCGTCCTGAAGAACCAATTCAGCGCCTTTCAGGATAGTTGTTACCCCGCCCATATCACCGCCTTGGTCGAGACCGACCTCAAGCGGATAGCCCGCGAATGCGGGTTGACCGATTTGCGCACCGACTTCAGTGGCTGCGGCCGGGTGCCTGGGACTCCCTGGCATTACCCTGGTTGGGCTTCCTGGCTTTTTCCACGAGCGCTTTCTGACAATATTATGCTCCTGGCTCAGAAACCCGGCGTCGCTCGCTAGGGACTGATCCTTGTGTGTACTAGACGGAAGAGATAATTGAATCGGGGTGGAGGAAACGGGCCAGTTATGATGTTGGCTACGCTTTCTCTCTACGTTAGAGTGGACCGAACATAGGATGGCGTCTTGGTAACCAGCCGGATTGTTTCTGTTCAATCAAATGGCACTGCCCAAGAAGTACGTCACAAGGGCGCTGCAACAGGCCAGAGGTGGGGCTTCCTCGAATGGTTCCTCATCAGCCAAGTTGTGTTGCCGATGCTGTTGTATCTTCCGGGCACTCAATCCGTGCGCGTTCCCATCCGGGTGTCTGCCTATGCCGGCAGTCTAGCGGCGCTGGCATGGTGGTTCGTCAGAGATAGCAGGAGCATCTCCGCCCATCCCGCTTGCCGCTGGTTGGCGCTGGTGGTTGCCTACCTGACGCTGATGATTCTGCACCCCACCACCAACTCATTGCTGGCTGGCCTCGCCCAAGTGATGCTCTATACGTCGGTACTGGCACCGCTGTTCTGGGTTCCGCGGATGATTCGTGGTCCACAGCAGTTGTCCACGTTAGTCATGATCCTGCTGGTGATCAATGGCATCAACTCCGTCGTCGGCGTACTTCAGGTATACGACCCAGACCGCTTCATGCCGCAGGAGCTGTCCGCCATCGTCACCGATGCCCACCAGGATCGGATAAACGGTCTCCGCTTCGACCGGGGGGATGGGACAAAGGTCTTTCGGCCGATGGGCCTATCGGACAACCCAGGGGGCGTATGCGTCCCGGCCTCGGCAGCCGCGGTCTTGGGATTAACGCTTTGTGCTTCTCGAGTCGAATTGTGGAAGAAGGTCTGCGGGCTGATATTCGGCAGCGTGAGCGTGGTGGCCATTTTCCTCAGCCATGTGCGGACGATGCTGGTGATTGTCCTCTTTTGTATGGCTGTGTTCTTTATTGTGCAGATCTGGCTGAATCAACTCTCAAGAGCGATCCGCTTCTTATGCATGATAGGGGCTTTAAGTATCATACTCTTCGCCGCGGCTTTGTCTCTGGGAGGCGAGGCGACCAAGGAGCGGTTCGCCACACTTATCGAGGACAATCCAACGGAGGTATATTACAAGGCTCAGCGCGGAAATCAGCTTGAATATGCCCTGACCTCTCTTTTGTTCGATTACCCACTTGGCGCTGGACTGGGACGCTGGGGGATGATGCGCTTTTACTTCGGCGATTTGAATAACACCGATTCTCCTGCGATCTGGGCAGAGTTGCAGTTCTCTGCTTGGATCCTGGACGGCGGTGTTGTCCTACTCGTACTCTACTTGCTGGCCCTTTTGGTGAACTCCGTACATGAATTCCAGCTTATGACCTCTGCTGTCTCCTCTTCATTCTCATCCTGGATAGTCATCATCTTCACCCTCAATGCGGGGGCGACGTTCTTAATCTTTGGCTCCACGCTGTTCACAACGCAGGTGGGATTGCAGTATTGGTTCATGGCAGGCGCCCTCCATGGCGCCGTGACGGCGTCTCAAGAGTCCCTGCGGTGTCCTGGGAAGCGCTCTTATTCGGTGGCGGGATGAGTGTCTACGTCTTGGTTAGCGGCGACTTCACGCCCTGGGGAGGGATGGATCGAGCCAATTACGAGTTGGCCTGGCACTTGGCCGAGCGCGTATGCACTTCGGTGCATCTGGTCAGCCATCGCGTTGTTCCTCCATTGGTCGAACATCCGCGCGTCAGCTGGCATCGCGTGCCCAAGCCGCTGAACAGCTACACTCTTTCAGCCCCTCTGCTCGCGTTGGCAGGGCGGCGCGTGGCCCGCTGTCTTTCTCGACAGGATGCGCGGGTCATCGTCAACGGCGGCAACTGTCGTTGGCCGGACGTCAATTGGGTCCATGCGGTCCACGCCGTTTGGGAAAACCGCAATACCCATGCCTCCGCTTTATTCCGGTTGCGTAATCGCTGGCTGAAATATCGGGCACGCCGCGCGGAGAAGCTAGCTTTGCAGGAGGCACTGGTGATTGTCGCTAATTCGGAGCGGACTCGGCAACAGATCATCGAGAAAATCGGCGTCCCCGCCGAGCGGGTTCACGTCGTGTACCTGGGCGTCGATGCAAACGTCTTTCGCCTTTTCAGCGACGCCGAGCGCGCTGCCGCCCGCTACCGACTCGGCCGGCCAGCGAATCGCCCGCTTGCCGTTTTCACCGGCGCCCTGGGCCGTGATCGCAACAAGGGTTTTGACGTATTGTTTGCCGCCTGGAATCAGCTCTGTCGCGATTCCCGTTGGGACGTGGATCTCGTCGTGGCCGGCGCGGGGGCCGAGGTGAAGCTGTGGCAGCAGCGAGCCAGTGCGGCCGGCTTGAGTGAGCGGATTTACATGAGAGGGTTCACGACCCAAGTCCCGGACCTGCTGGCGGCCGCGGACGTGTTGGTCAGTCCAACTTTTTACGACGCCTATGGTCTGGCCGTGCAAGAAGCCCTCTGCTGTGGACTGCCGGCTTTCGTGACCCGAAGCGCTGGCATTGCCGAACGGTTCCCTGCCGAGATGGCCGATTGCCTCCTCCCCGATCCGCCCGATGCCGGCACGCTGGCTCATTGCCTGCGCCGCTGGCGTCAAGAGATGCCCGCTTACCGGGCACGTGCAAGCTGCTTCGGGGCAATGTTGCGCCAGCGCACCTGGAGCGACATGGCGGCGCAAATGGTAAGTATCATCAAAGAGACGGGATGAGGCGGTAGGGATCCTCTACGCGGCAGAGGCGGCCGGCTGGACTACGAAATGCTGAGCCGGCAACGACTTGCGGTTGCTGTGAGGACTCTGTGCCGCACAGAGGGCCGTTACCGAATAACTCGGCAGATGAACACGGAATGGCGCGGAATCGAATATTGAAATCGTTGGCTCGGTGGATAGCGGATTGCCGGGCCGCTTTTCGCATCGCAGATGGAACCGGTCCGTTCCTGAGGCTGGTGGGGATGCTCACTCGACTTCGACTGGCCCCACGCCTTGGCCTGGCGGCGGATAATCGGAATGTTCTGTGTACACGGCTTCGGCCCGGCATCACGGTCGCCTGTCGGCAAAACCAAGGAGATCTTTTTTCGCTCACCGAGGTCTGGATTCGCGAGTGTTACCGACTGCCCTTCGACGTGGTTCCCGGCACTCTTGTAGATTTAGGGGCGAACATCGGGCTCACCAGCCTCTGGTTCAACAAGCGTTATCAATTCCGGAAGGTATTGGCCATCGAACCCAATCCTAGCAACGTGACACTGGCTCGAGAGAATTTCAAGGTCAACGATGTGCCCGGGAAGGTAATCCAGGCGGCCGTCGGCGCGAACGATCGTACTGGGTTGTTTAGCCCTCATGTGAATTCCAACCAGGGGGGACTAGGGCGAGGGGAGACCGGCTATCCCGTGCAGGTTTACTCGATGAATACCATCCTCGATATGTTGACACCGGCGGAGCGAGTGAATTTGCTCAAAGTCGATATCGAAGGGGGAGAACAGGAGTTATTCACGGGAGACCTGAGCTGGCTGGGGACCATCGATGCCCTGATCATCGAGTTTCACCCCGATATTGTTGAATATAGGCGATTGATCACGAACATCGAAAAGTGCGGGTTCCGCTTCATCCGAAACGGCACTGTCTGGCCGGAGAACATGGATTGTTTTGTGAACGTAAGGACGAACAAGTAGAGGTGAAGTAGCAAGTGGCGATGACCTGGGTGATCGTGAGTGGTGACATCAAAGAAATGGGATGAATTGGTTCACTCGTTGTGAACTGGACGGAAGCAAAATGAGGACAAGAATGCAGTCCCTGCGTATCGTGTTGGTGATGATCGAGCCGCCTCTGCCTTTCAGCCATGCGGTGTCTCGGTGGTACTACGTCCTGCTCAGGGGATTAGTCGAGCGCGGCCACCGGGTAACGGCCTTCGCGGTGTGCAGCAAACCGGCCGAGATGGACCAGGCTCGGGCGCTGTTCCCCTCGCCGAAGTCTGACCTGCGCTGCTATCCGTTGCCGAAGAGGTCTGGTCTACGGGCGAAGTGGGAAATCTTCCACCGGCCTTATTCTTACATGTTTGGGCTGGACTTGCGCAGCAGTCTGAAAGCGACGCTGGCAGAAGGATTCGACATCTTGCACCTCGAAAGTATATGGAGTGGCTGGATGGGGCAGGGCTTGGATTTGGCGCGGACGGTATTGAACTTCCATAGCCTATACGACATTGATCAGGCGAACCACCCCCCGCTTAACTGGAGCGACTGGATCCATCGTCTGCTGCGCCGTCGTGCCGAACGCCGCTTGTTACGTAACGTTGGCACATTGATGACTCTTTCGACCCGTCTACAAAAATCGGTCAATGCCATCGCTCCTGGGGTGCCTGTCCATATCGTGCCACTGGCGATGGACTTGAGCCTCTATCCCTTCATCCCAGCGCAACTGCGGCCGAAAGCAAAGATGATCAGTCTGATTGGCTCTTTTGATTGGCTCCCGACTTATTCTGCGGCGGTGCGTCTGCTAACCCGTTTGTGGCCAGAGATTCGTGAACGGTCTTCCGACACTCGGTTGCAGCTGGTAGGCTGGAACGCCCAGCAGGCGCTGCGAGCGTATCTCCCGCAGGCGGGGGTCGAGGTGGTGGAGAATGTACCGAGCACCCAGTCCTACTTCGAGCGTGCCAGCGTACTAGTTTATGCCCCCGACGGAGCAGCAAGTGGAATGAAGGTCAAGGTGCTGGAAGCATTCGCCTACGGTGTGCCAGTGGTGACCACACATGACGGTGTCGAAGGATTGCCGGTGCAAGATGGCGTCCATGCCGATGTATGCAATGATGATGCTGGGTTGATTGCGCATACAATCGATTTGCTAGGGGATTGCGCGCGACAGGAGCGCCAGCGTGTCGCGGCGCGTCAGCTTCTGCAAGCGTGCTGTAGCCCACAAGTAGCCCTGGATAGAGTTGAGCGTTGCTACGAGGAGATCTTGGTCCGGCAACAAGGTAAGACGGCATGAACACTTTGTTGTCAAGGGAGGCGTCATAATCCTCGACGGTTACGGCCACTTCCAAGATTGCCGCCGGACGGAAGACGAACTCATCGCCCGTCTAGACTTCCCATGTTGGTGCATCAGATTGACTATTCTGTCCGCTGGGTGGTAAAGCCCATCTGAGCAGACCGGCCACTCTGAGGCACAATGAGTCAAGAGATTTTCATGAGTTCCCTCGCCACACCGCTGCCGCACGAGACGTGGGTCGCACGGAACATGGTTCGACCGCTGTTGCGCCCCGGCGTCTGGGTTGTACTGGCTGCCCTTGTGCGTCTGGGGATGCTTGTGAGTCTGCCCTACACCGGCGCGACGGCCGCGATCAACCCCAAGGTTGGCACGCCTTGGATGGAGCGGGTCGGCCACGTCTCGGGGCTGGTAGAGTTCCTGCAACACCGGGTGCTCTACCGAGCGCTGGCGGAAGACGAGATTTGTTACCATGAAATGGGGCAAAACATTGTAGCTGGGCGCGGCTTCGTCCTGGACCGCCAGTGGCAGATCACCGAACCGGGCAAACCGGCCCTGTATGCTGGCTGTGGTTATCCATTGTTCGTGGGCATTGTCTATGGCATCTTTGGCTCCGGGCAGCAACTCCCGGTATATTTGATTCAGATCGCCATGCACGCGCTGGCGGCCGCTCTGATTTTTCAGACCGTCAGGCGGCTCGTCGGTCCAGTAGGTGGGGCAGTGGCCGCAGCCTACTACACGTTCCACCCGATGCTTATCTGGTCAAGCGTCGCCTTGATGAGTGAAGCCCTCGTGATTCCCTTGGCCGTCGTGTTCTTCTGGCTCCTGGCGCATCGTGGCGCGCTCGGCTATGCGCCAGGCCGGCACTGGTTGCGGGTAGTGCTACTCGGCTTGGTCATGGGTGTCCTGTGCGAGACGCGCTCGACGTTCGTTTATTTCAATGTCGTCCTTATGGCGCTGTTACTGCTGGAAGTGCGCAACCGGGACTGGTGGCCGACCCGATTAGCGCGACCACTAGTCTACTTCCTCGTGTTCGCAACCGTTTGTGCGCCATGGACGGTTCGCAATTACCTCCACTACCACCGCTTCATTCCGTTTTCGACGAAAAAGGGAGGGGCGGCCTACGTGTTCAACCACTCCGGCTTGGTCGTTGAGTTCGGCCCGCGTGCCGTCGGTGGCACACCACCGGTGGACCTTTACGGTGAGGAGATGGTAAGCCTGCATGATGAGGTGGCGCGCGACGACCGCTGCCTGGAACTGTTCTACCAGTTTCTGCGCGAACAGCCGCACAAGTTCTTGGGTCTGACGTGGATACGCTTCTGGATGGCTCTCTTGCCGGTGGCGATCACGGCTGCTTCGCCGCTGGCGAATGTGATGGCTTGGTACATCAAGGGGCCTATGCTGGTCCTGATACCCATGGGCCTATACTGGGCGAAACGACGGTTGTGGTGGCGCATGCTGCCCTGGCTGCTGTTCGTATCCTATTGGCAGGCACTGCAATCTATTTCCGGGGCGGGAATGCGCTACCGCTTGCCCGCCGATCCGGCCTGGGTCTGCATCGTGGGTTCCCTGGTCGCCGTGGGCATGGCACGTTGGCGGCCGCACGTGCACGCTCTACTCCTGGCCCGCCGTTTCGACCGCCAGGCCCCAGCCACCAGATGAACCACTCATTTACCTCAGACGTTTGGCTTATTGATTGCATGGAGACTATCTGATGAGTTCCACCAGAATGGCTGACGTAGCCGATTCGCTGACTCCTACGAGCGTAGTCACACCGGCCGCTGAGACCGACTGCGAATTGACCGTTGTCATCCCCTGCTTAAATGAGGCCGAGACACTCGGTAATTGTATCACGAAGGCTCTACGGGCCCTAAAGGAACACGAGATCCATGGCGAGGTAGTCGTCGGCGACAACGGCAGTACCGATGGCTCGGTCAGCATCGCTGAGGAGGTGGGCGCCCGCGTAGTAGACGTCACACCAAAGGGCTATGGCAACGCCCTGATGGGTGGAATCGGTGTGGCCCGCGGCCGGTACATCATCATGGGGGACGCCGATGACTCCTATGATTTTCTGGAAATTCCACGCTTTCTCGCAGCACTCCGCTCCGGCTACGATCTTGTCCAGGGCTGCAGACTTCCCTCGGGAGGCGGCCGGGTACTTCCAGGTGCGATGAAGTTCACGCACCGCTGGATTGGTAATCCTTTCTTCTCACGATTGGCTCGGATCTTCTTCGGAGCGCCAGTCCATGACATTTATTGTGGTATGCGCGGCTTCACCAAGAGCCTGTACCAACGACTCGACATGCGCTGTACCGGCATGGAATTCGCTACGGAAATGATTATCAAGGCCAGCCTCTTCCAGGAGAAGATCGCCGAGGTGCCGATCACCCTGCACCCAGACGGCCGCAAAACCCAGCGCTCCCATTTGCGCACGTTCCGCGATGGCTGGCGGACGCTGCGCTTCTTCATGTGCTTCAGCCCAAAATGGCTGTTTCTGCTGCCGGGACTCGGACTGATCGGGTTGGGGCTACTCGGCTATCTGGTGGCGATGCCCGGCCTCACGGTGTTTGGAGCCATGCTTGACGCGCATACGCTGCTTATCGCCAGCCTGGCGCTGATTCTCGGCTACCAGTGTGTACAGTTCGCAATATTCGCCAAAACGTTTGCAATCAACGAGGGGCTGTTGCCCACGGACTCAGCGATGGAGCGGTTTTACCACATCTTCCGCCTGGAGCGCGGGTTGCTAACGGGGTTCATGTTGACGGTGGCGGGTGGTGTCCTGATCATAGTGGCAGTGAACATGTGGCGACTAGCCCACTTCGGGAACCTTAATTATGCGCACACAATGCGCCTCGTCATACCTGGCGTAACGTCGGTCGTAATCGGCTTTCAGACAATTCTGTCGAGCTTCTACATCGGTATCCTGCGAATGGCGCGCAAATGAGCGTGGACACCGTTGTGCCGGGACGCTGGGCCATGTTCACGGGTAAACATCCTCACCTAGACGGGCAAAGTCAGCGAGGGAGAATTTCATCCGCTAAGCCCGGAGCGGATTTCAACTGTCGAGTTAAGGAGGGTTCTCCTATGAAAAGTGTGGAGAGATTCGTCCGCTATGCCCGGAACAAATTTCAACTCGGCAAGGATTCTCGCGTGGTAGCAGTGCTGCGGCCCGTCTACTCGCTCTTGTTGAAACTTCTCTACGGTCGCAGGGGCCTCCCTCGCTTGATCAATGGCCAAGAAGCCATCCGCGTCCTCCCATCCCGCCGCCAAATAGCCGAAACTTATGAGCCTGCCGTCTTCGATTACTTGAAGCGTGCGATCCGCCCCGGGGCAGTTATCCTCGATGTAGGGGCCAACGTTGGAGTGTTTACCATCCTCTTGGCGCGCTGGGCAGGTCCCGAGGGACACGTCTATGCCTTCGAACCGGACCCGCAGACTTTGCACCCTCTGCAAGAGCATTTGACCCTTAACGGGGTGAAGGAGCGAGTGACGGCGCTGCCCTTAGCCGTCAGCGATCGGACAGGGCCGGCAACCCTGTACACTAACCATCATTCGACTGAGAATACTCTGTGCAGTCTATGCACTAAGCACCCGCACTTTACCGGATTTAGAGCAGTGGAAGTCCCGCTGACAACGATCGATACGTTTTGTGCCGAGCACGCCATCGCGCCCACCTTGATAAAAGTGGACATCGAGGGATTTGAAATCCATGCGCTGCGCGGCGCCCGCGAGACCATGCTCCGCCATCGCCCTATTGTCGTGGTGGAGGTGCATCCGATGAACTGGCCGGCGATCGGCGTTGGCGGGGAAGAGATCGCTTCCATTGCCGCTGAAACGGGCTATCGCTTAGCAGCCATGGAAGGACAAGCGGACTCACTGTCCACTCTTGGGCATGTGCTGCTGGAACCGATCTCTTGAAAGACTTGGCGCCGGCAGAGCGAGTCAGTTTGTTCGTGCTGGAATGAAAAAGTTCGTTCATACTCTGCGTATGTGGCTGCGACATTCTCCGAGCTGGGTTTCCATGCGGAGACTCCAGACCATCGGCTTTTTGGAGAGCTTCCAGCGCTGGAGGATACTCCGGCGGATTCTCCAGACGCGGCCCATCCATACTCAGCCTGTTTCGGAAAAACCAGGGGCCTGCGAAGTCCACATCCTTACCTGGGACGGTGACTGGCGGATGGCCCTCTGGGCCGCGAAAAGCTTCTACCACTTCGCCGGCATTGACTGGCCGCTCGTGTGGCACGAAGGCGGATCACTCAGACACGCCGCTCGCGCCGAGTTGGGACGGCATTTCCCTCAGAGCCTTGTTCTAACTCAAGACGAAGCCGACAATCTCGTTGAAGGAGAGCTGAAGCGGGGTGGATTCCTCCGTTGCCTTGAGGCCCGCCGCCGCAGCTTTATGCTATTGAAGATGATCGATTGCCTAGTGCTGTCTCGCGCCGAGAGACTCTTGCAGTTGGACTCCGACATCCTCTTCTTTGACCGGCCCGAGGAGATCCTGTCGGCTGTTGCTGCGCGTACACCGGTCAATCTTTTCAACCGCGACGGTAAGAATTGGTACACGGTCTCGCCGCAGGCAGCCAAGAAGCGTTATGGTATCACTCTGATCGAGAAGATCAACGCCGGCTTAGGATTAGTGCGCCGTGAATCGCTGCCCTTGGCGATGCTGGAGGAGTTCCTGGCCGATCCGGACATACTGGCCGATCCTTGGCTGACAGAGCAGACCCTCCAGGCGCTGTGCGCTAGCAAGGTCGGAGGCAAGCATCTGCCTGATACCTACCTTGTCAGCATGGAACCCGGACTTGCGACTGCCGATGGCCGGCCGTTGGTAGCCAAGCACTATCCAGGTTTTTATCGCCCTTACTTCTACTGGGAAGGGCTAACGAACCTCATCCGCCAAGGCTTTCTCGACCCCGCGGGCGGCATCGGGGAGCGAGGGCCAGGATTGTTCCGATAATGTCGTTTTCAATCGTCCGCATAATCAACACGAAGATGCACAAAATCAAACTAGCTACTCGGCTGGAAGCCAAGGCCCTGGCCTTGCTTGGGCGCGCTGCGGTCCTACCGATCACGGCCCTCTTTCGTCGCCATGACCGACGCTTGCTCTGGCGGCTGGGGGAGATTTGCTTTGGCTCGGAACAGGGCGGTGTTTATCCGGAAGTATCCCTCGCGTCTTTGATCGACGCTCACACTTCCATCCGGATACTCGAGATGCCGTCGCACTTTTTCAACGTGATGGAGCTGGAGCTCCTCGCCCTGGCGGCGCTGACGCGGCAAGCCGAGGCCCAGGTCGTCTTCGAGTTCGGGACCGCGGACGGCCGGACCACGCGCAACCTCGCCGCCAACCTAGCCCCTTGCGGGCACGTCTACACGCTCAATTTGCCCCTCGAGGACGATCCGATCCACCGGCAAGACTCTCCAGTGGGGCACCGATTTCAGAACACGGCTGAGGCGAGGCAGATTACTCAGCTTTGGGGTAACTCGCATAAGGTTGACCTTTCCGCGTATTATAACCGCTGTCAGGTGGTATTCATCGACGCTGACCACTCCGAGGCTGGAGTGGCGCTGGATAGCCAGAGCGCGTTGCACATGGTGGACCGGGAGCGGGGACTTATCATTTGGCACGATGCGTTACGCTACGGCGTCCGAAAGGCGCTGCCGAAACTCATGAGGCAGGAACACCTTCCTCTTCACCTTATCACCCGGACGAACCTGGCAATCCTTTGCTTTTGCGGTGGACACGCCTGTTCCCCAGAGGTATGGAGCCGGACCACAAGTAGGTTGCGATCACCTTGCGAAGCGATTGCCTCTACGAAACAATAGGAATTGCCGTCGGGAGCATCCTTTTCCCCAAGCACAACGGGGGGCATTTTGACCATGCATCCAATTTGTTTGTGTATGAGTACGGGCCGATGTGGGACCACATACCTCGCAGCGGTGCTTGCGGCGGCCTACGGAAATGAATATGAGATTCTTCACGAGGATCTAGGGGAAGGGCATGCGAAACCGCGGCGATATCTGTGGCGAATGGCGGAAGCAGACTTCGCGGTAATGCGCCAGGATCCGGACATTGCGAGCCTCTTGACGAGAATCGTCGCTGTTTCTGCTGACCGGCCGTACATAGACGTGGGTTGCACCGCAACGCCCCTGGTCCCTTTGATCATAGCGACTTTCCCCGGTCGTGTTCGACTCGTTCACCTGGTACGCGAACCAGTAAGCACGGCCGCTTCCTGCTCCACGTTAGGCGATTACTATCCCGATTCCACGACGCGACGCGATGCATTCCATTATCTCGAGAAGCCCAACCCACTGGAGAGCAGTTGCGCTCATCCCGTGTGCCCAGAACGTTGGGAGCAAATGTCGCCCTTCGAGAAAGCGATGTGGCGTTGGGCGGAGTACAATCTCTTCGCTTTAGCAGTCCATGAGCGGCACCCGGAAGTACCATATCTGCGGCTGAGGGCTGATCGCCTCTTCCGAGACGTTCGTGCCGTAGGAGAGGTGGCGGAGTTCTACGGACTTCCGACGCGGATCCTCGCGACCCAGTCTCTGGCTCGCAATGCTACCAATCCCAACCTGACAAATTGCTATCCGTTGGGTAACGAGTGGCGGAGATATGTAGAATACCCTTACATCTTGGAACTGGCGGAACAGTTGGATGTTGCCGTGGACGAGGCCAAGCTCGAAAAGCAGATGAAAAAATACGCCGCACCCACTTGCTGGGAGTTGTGGAAATACCGTTGGCGACAACGGTTCACCGCTCACTGGGTCTGGAGCAAGGTAGGTCGCCTGGGCAGTTTAGTTAGGAAGCCGGGAGTAAAAGGTTCGGAGCATCACCGACATGCCTCGATCCAAGAAGGAGGAAGGCATCTGCGAGGTAACGTAGGGAACCATACCAATAGACTTCCACACCAGGAGCAGGGCTAGAGCGCCTGACCATTCACTTGATCTGCTCGCTTCTCGCTCGCTGCTGGGTATGCTGATGACTCGATGACAAATCTCAGTAAAGTAGGTAAAAACACTATGAATTTGGTCGGCCTCCGTTTCCGCCTCCGGATGATCTATTGTGCCCTCACGGAACCTACCGCCGCCATGGTCGGCAACTTGGGGATGAGGCCATGCTGGCACTTGCCTGCTTCCAGTGCTCCTCCCGCAAACGCGTTCGGATACGATGATGAACCTGCCATTATGGAAGCTGTCAGACAGGTGAAGTCCCATTCCATGAGTAGCTATGAGCGGCTGGCCACTCTATGGCAGCAGGTTTGCTACCTCGACCGCTATGCACTCCCCGGTGCGTTGGTGGAGTGCGGTGTCGCCAGAGGTGGTTCAGTCGGTATGATGGCGCTTGCCCATAGAGCTTTCGGCAAGCCACAACGCCACCTACACCTCTTTGATAGTTTTGAAGGCTTGCCGGAGCCGCAGGAGGGCGCGGATGGCGAGAAAGCCCGCACTTATGCGAACGGGCGAATGTCGGGAAAACTCGCCTCTATCGGCCAGTGCGTCGGCACACTGGACGATAACCGCAAATTCCTAGAGGAGAAAATCGCTTATCCCAAGAACCTCCT
The DNA here is from genome assembly GCA_036557565.1 of Gemmataceae bacterium. Lineage (GTDB taxonomy): Bacteria > Planctomycetota > Planctomycetia > Gemmatales > Gemmataceae > JAJPHU01. The sequence continues at coordinate 28,276 of DATBHJ010000114.1, read as the reverse complement.
GCACTACCATATCGGCTGGTTTCAAAATACTGTGCCTACGGACGCCCCTGAGATCGGTCCGATCGGGCTACTACGCCTCGACGGCGACTGGTACGAATCGACAAAACTGTGCCTGGACCACCTCTTTCCCCTCGTTATCCCAGGAGGAGTTGTCGTGATCGATGATTACGGTTGTTGGGAAGGCTGCCGCAAAGCGGTCGATGAGTTCCTTGCCCATTCCTCGTTCCCCGTCTTGCTTCATCACATCGACAACACTGCTCGTGTCTTCGTAAAACTGGGAGCGTAAAGCTGAGGGCCAATCGGTCGAGCATTCATCGGGCAGTAGCATTACCGGATACCGGCAACTGGCCAAGGTGAATGGCTGGTTATGTGAACAAATAAACATAGACAGGAATCGATGGGTGTGAGGCAAATCATGCTCGCCGAGCCTAACGTACTTGCGGAGAGTGCGGTCATTCGCTTCACCCTGGCCAACGGCCGAGGCTCGATCCGTATGATTTCACCCGACTCTACCCAAGTACTCCAGGGTTCAGTGAAGTGGACAGTCGCTGCCGATCGTCCACCGATGCTCAAGAGGCCGCCAACCGGTCAAAGGGCAGCGCCGACCCACGGGGGAAGTCGGTTCAGGGGTTGCTATTCTTCGTGGATGGTCGGATAATTCGGCCCACTTTTCACGGACGGAAACAGGCGACCGTTGAACTTAACACTACTCGATGGCTCAACGGCCGGCACGAATTTTTCGCCGCCGCCTACTCGAGCGCCGGGCCTCCCGCCGGCTGGCACGATACGGGTGCCCGTTCGAATTGACAATGGTCGCACCATCCATGCAGTGCGATCGCGCTGGAAAGACTTGTTCGTGGAGCCAGGCCAGAAGGCCGAACTGTCGCCCCGCCTAGTGTATACGGACTCTACAGAAGAAGCACTCGGCAAGAAGGCGGTTTTCTCCGTTGATGATTCCCGTGTCGCCACCGTAGATGACAGCAGTACCGTGAAGACTGTTTGCCCGGTTGTAGCCCAGGTCACAATCGCGTTCCGCCAACTCAAGACGACCGCTCGGGTCATCGTGAACAAGGTCCTTCTGATGCCACACTTCTCCCGCGACGGTCACATGCGGACACACAATGACCAGTGGCTTTTACCTCAACCCGAGGGAAAGCCCTCGGCCGGCTGACTTGGTGGCCTGGCGCAATACCTGGGGCCCTGATGGGATTCTGTGGAGAGAACTGTCCAGGATAATCACTTTGGCCTGGTCCTTAGTGAAAATGCTATTGCACGTACCACTGCAGAGCTGGCGAAAAGTGTGGGCAATCCTTGGTCAGTGGACTCACAGCGGCTGGCATTCCGTCGCATTCGAGACAGTAAGCGCGTCGATTGCCTGGAGATGGTAGACGAAGTCAGTTTCATGTGGAGAAACGCAGGCGCTTTCGGACAACCGTTGGAGGACGCGGAGAATCCTGTTGGGCTATGGTGCTTTCCGCAAGCTGATGAGAATAATCAATAGTGTGCGAGATCGTCCACCGCTTTCCTGGACGGTAGGCGGTAAGTCTGTTGTGCTCGCCTTTCACAACTGGCGGGCAACTCGGAGTATTCGGACTATGCGAGTCTGAACTGGACCATAAGAATCATAGACAGGTACTGATGGCACGGACTCGACGTTTTGTCTTAAACTACGTGGGCAGTATCGCCAACCAGTTTTTCTTAGCTGGGGTGGGGCTGCTAACGACCAAGTTGGTTTTGCAGTGGCTAGGCGAGGAACGTTACGGGGCTTTCCGTGTCACCCAGGATTGGCTTGGCTATCTGGTGCTGCTGGAGCTTGCATTGGGGGGCACCCTGCATCCAATGTTAGCAAAGGCTTTGGGGCGCGGCGATCCCACGATGGTTCGGCAGACGCTCCAAGCGGCGGTCCGAGCGTACTTCCGGCTTGGTTTGTTCGCCCTGTTCGCCGGCTTGGCCTCGGCTCTGATTATCACTCGACTGATTCCCGTGGCTCCGGCACACGCCGGCGAGTTGCGTGGCGCCTGGTTACTGGCAGTCCTCGGTATGGTCTTCTTTTTTCCCCTTGCCCCATTTCGTCCGTTGATAGAGGCTAACCAGCGCGGATACTGGATCGCGGGACTGTGCTCTTGTCAGGGATTGGTGATCGCGGTCCTGTCGGTGTTGTTCGCCTGGACTGGCTGGGGCATTTTCGGACAGAGTCTGGCGATGGTGTTCGGCAGTGTATGGCTGTACGGGTCCATCACCTGGCTTGGCACACGACAGTATCCTGGCGTCCTCCGAGGTATCTTCAAGGAGACCCCTGATCTCGAGCTCCGGCGGAGCCTCTGGGACCTGAGCTGGCCGACTTTGGTGCGGGCTCTCTGCTTTCAAATTGGTCTGATGTCTGATACCATCGTCATCGCGCTGATGTTGGGGCCCGTATTCGTAGTCCCTTTTTTTGTTACACAGCGGCTGATCTCACTTGCCCAGAACCAGTTACGCAACATCTCGGGGGCCAGCTGGGCCGGTATGGCGGAGCTTCATGTACAAGGTTTCCAAGACTTGTTCAATCGTCGTCTGGTAGAATTGACAGGCTTGGTAGCTGTTTTAGGGATGGCTGGACTGGCGCCCGTCGTCGCTTACAACGGGCATTTTGTCCGCTGGTGGTTGGGAGCCAATCACTACGGAGGCGATCTGGTCACCGGGTTAGCCGCAGTCAATACCTTCCTTCTGGCTCTGTTCACCCTCTGGAGTGGATGTATGGTCGGCACAGGACACGTGCGGCTCCTGCTGCCAATCACGCTGATCTCCACGGCGATTAACCTAGCGGCCAGCGTGATTCTCGTCCGGCCGCTGGGCATAGCTGGTCCGCTGGTGGGGACTTTGGCAGCCGCCTTGTGTACCTACGTTTGGTATCTCCCGCTCGTTCTGAAACGTGTTTTCGAGACTAAGCTAGGTCCATTGATGTGTGCGATTCTTGTGCCTGTGCTATTGGGTCTGCCCTATGTCGCTGGCTTGTGGTGGATCGCTCACAACCATGAGCCTGAGGGATGGATGGGACTGGCTGTGGAGATGGGATCCGCCATCCTCCTTTACCTGGCTCTGGCATGGTGGGTGGTCCTTAACCGGGAGAAGCGTGTGGAACTGATGACACGGACCCGAGCCTTACTGTTGGGTGCTTAAACTTCCAAGCTCCTCACGGAACGCCCCCTTTTCAATGCCTACGTTGACCTGGGCTTTGATCACCGGCGAATATCCGCCGCAACCGGGCGGAGTGAGCGATTACACCCGTTTGTTGGCCAGAGCACTCGCAGAGTTGGGTGATGAAGTCCACGTGTGGGCGCCGGCCTGTCCCGGCCCGCAACCGAGGGACCGCGGGGTCGAGATCCATCGCTTGCCGGGGCATTTTGGACCAAGGGCCCTGCGGATTCTCGGCCAAGCCCTGGATCGCCTACCCCGCTCTTGCCGCATACTCGTCCAGTATGTTCCCCATAGCTTCGGCTTTAAGGCCATGAATTTGTTTTTTTGTTGGTGGCTAAGTAGGCGGCATCGGGACGATGTTGGAGTAATGTTCCATGAAGTATTCTTCCCACTTGTCTGGCGCCAGCCGCTGTCCCACAAGGTGCTGGGCGTAGTGACGCGCCTTATGGCTGCACTAATGATCCGAGCGGGGAAGCGCCTGTTTGTATCGATTCCTGCCTGGGAGCCCTTCCTCCGGCAGCTGGGGGCTTCCTCGCGGCCGATCACTTATCTTCCCATTCCTAGCAATCTTCCAGCAGTAGTTCCGGACGAACAGGCTAAGGAGGTGAGAGAGCGAATCGCTCCGTGTTCCGATGCTTTGATTCTGGGGCATTTTAGCACTTTTGGATCGCAAATAAGCGAAATGCTAGCCGCCATAGTGCCGCCACTACTTGCCGCCGATGCACGTCGCGTCGGGCTGTTGTTGGGGAGGGGGAGCAAAGCGTTTGGCCGCGCCTTGGCTGACAAGCATCCCTACTTGAAGGAGCGGATCCAAGTGTCCGGCGAGCTTTCCGCCTCGGCACTCGCCGCACACCTAGCTGCTTGCGATCTCCTGTTGCAGCCCTACCCCGATGGGATAAGTAGCCGTCGAACGAGCGCGATGTCCGGTCTGGCGCTGGGTCGACCTATGGTCACGACCCAGGGCGATTTGACAGAAATAATCTGGCAAGAAACAGCCGCCGTCGCCCTGGCGCCCGCCAACTCTCCCGAATTAATAATGGCGGAGGCCGAAGCATTGTTGGCAGACGCTGGGCGGCGGATCGAGTTGGGACATCGAGCTGCGGCCCTGTATGAGCAGCGATTCAGCTGGTCGCGAACCGTCCGCACCTTGCGAGATCAATAATTGCCAAGAGTCTGCCTGCGCTGAATCTATCGGGTTTGAGGCGTACAACAGAGACATCCAATAATAGATTCGGCTTTGTAGCGAACGATAATAAACTGCTGGCCTCAGATGACTTGAAAGAATCCATCTCTCATGCCTCTGCCATTAAGGCTACTGACCGTCGGGCATTCTTACGTGGTAACTCTTAACCGCCGCCTGGCGCATGAACTGGCTCGCGCTGGAGCTGGCACTTGGGAAGTGACTGCCATCGCCCCCACCTACTTCCATGGAAGTCGCGATCTCCGTCCAGTCGCTCTGGCCGCCTCGGCGGATGAGCCTTGTCGAACCGTTCCTGTGAACGCTTACCTCACACGCTATGTCCATACGTTCTTCTACGGGAGACAGTTACGGTCCCTTCTCTCCCAGCACTGGGACATCATCCACTGCTGGGAGGAACCCTTTATCGTTGCCAGCGGACAAGTGGCCTTTTGGAAACGGAAAAACACCCCCCTTGTCTTCGCCAGCTTCCAAAACCTGGCTAAACAATATCCGCCGCCTTTCTCTTGGCTCGAACGAACGTGCCTCGCCCGTGCAACCGGCTGGATTGCGTTTGGTCGCACAGTTGCAGACGTACTCGGGGAGCGCGTGGGGTATCGGGACCGCCCCAGTCAGATCATCCCCCTGGGCGTGGATGTCAAAGTCTTTCAGCCCGACCCGTCGGCGCGAGCGTCCATCCGGCGTTCGCTCGGCTGGGACGATACCGAACCTCGGGTGGTAGGGTTCTTGGGCCGATTCCTACCGGAGAAGGGTCTCTCTTTATTGATGCGGGTGCTGGATAACCTGACTTGCCCGTGGCGAGCGCTGTTTGTCGGTGCGGGGCCGCTTGAAAGCGACCTCCGGAACTGGTCGCTTCGCCATGTCGATCGAGTGCGCGTTTGTACGGACGTGCAGCACGATGCCGTGCCTGCCTACCTGAACGCAATGGATATGCTGTGTGCCCCTAGCCAGACCACCACACGCTGGCGCGAGCAATTTGGCCGTATGCTCATTGAGTCGTTTGCCTGCGGCGTGCCGGTCATCGGCAGCGACAGCGGGGAGATACCACATGTCGTGGGCGACGCAGGATTGATTGTCGGCGAAAGCGACGAAGTTGGCTGGCGGAAGGCTCTGGAGGAGCTGCTGACTGACCCGATTCGGCGTTGCGAATTGGGCGAGCACGGCCGGGAACGTGCCCACGCACGCTATGCTTGGCCCGTCGTCGCCCGACAGCACCTTGACTTCTTCGCGGAAGTTCGCGCTACCGCAAAAAGGAGAGCCTTATGAATTTTCTCGTCTCACTTCTAGGCCGTCTGCCGCGAGATTGGCTCCAAACCGGCAGCCGAATCCAGTGGCGTTATCCAGTGTGCAAACGATTGTTTGACTTTGTCGCCAACCACGTTCGCCGACAGGACGGCACGATTCAACAGGGGAGAGGCCGTGGCCTCCGGTTCAATTGCGGGGGAGCAAATGCCGGATATCTTCTTGGCACGTCTGAGCCTGATATGCAGGAAGCGTTGCACCACCTCCTTCGCCCGGGGATGTCTTTTTATGATATCGGTGCGAACGTCGGCTTTTTCACGATCCTTGCAGCGAAACTGGTTGGGCCGACCGGACGTGTCGTGGCTTTTGAACCCGTGAATGCAAATGCGCACTGGCTTGAGCACAACTTGAAGCTTAACGGCTTCCATCACGTTTTCATTCGTCAAATGGCCCTGGGAAACCAGGACGGGGAAGCTGCTTTTCGTGTCTCAGCTGAAAGCACCTGGGGTAAGCTGGCATATACAGGGCCTGTCAACCAGGAAACCGCCGTCATCCAGGTTCCTATTCGAAGTCTGGATAAACTGCACGCAAATGGCGAGTTACCGCGCCCCGACCTTCTCAAGATTGACGTGGAAGGTGCCGAGGTAGATGTCCTGCGCGGGAGCGCCGAGACATTACGGGCGGTTCGACCACTTCTATTGATAGAATTACACGGCACAAACGCCGATGTCGCCGACTTGCTGTCAGGACTGCAGTACCGGGTCCAGGTATTGGGCAGCAGAGCAAGCATCCTTGAATCGCCATGGTACGCACAGATATTCGCCTGGCCTTCCGAGAATGCTGAGGCGGCAGGATTTGCAGAGTTTCTGGGAGCGAGCTAACGTGAGTCAGTCACCGCGTCTCGCTGTGATCGCCGATTTCGTTGAAGAGGGTTGGCCGAGCATGGATCAATGCGCGGAAATGCTCTGCCGTCACCTCGGTACAGACCACATCGCCTCTGTGCGCGCCACCTGCATCTGCCCTAAATATCGGCGTCGCGCGGGTGTGTTGCCGATGATAGGAAAACGGAAAGGTGCGCAGAACCTCGACCGGCTGCTCAACCGCTTCTGGGACTATCCGCGTTATCTCCGCCGCCACGCCGGTGTTTTTGACTTTTTCCACATCTGCGATCATAGTTATTCTCAACTCGTGCACGTGCTGCCAAGCCAGCGCACGGGTGTAATCTGCCACGACCTGGATGCCTTCCGATGTGTGTTGGAGCCAAGCCTCGAACCGCGGCCCTGCTGGCTCCGGCGGATAATGCGGCGCGTTCTGGACGGTCTCCAGAAAGCCGCGATCGTCTTCCACGAGAGCCGCTTGATTCGGCAGCAAATTGAAAAGTATGGGCTGATCGATCCCTGTAGGCTCGTCTATGCTCCCTTAGGCATCGCACCGGAGTTTACACCTCAAGGAGGCGACGAAGGACTAGAAGATGCAGCGATAGTAGGACTGGACAATCGACCCTTCCTGCTCCACGTCGGCAGCTCTATTCCACGAAAACGCATCGACGTTCTTCTCGGTGTGTTTGCGCAAGTACGGACGCGACACCCGGACCTGCTACTCGTGCAGGTGGGCGGATCATGGACCGAAGAGCAACGAAAGCAGATCGACCGACTTCAGATTGCTGGGTCTGTGCTTCAACTCCGCGGGTTGAACCGGAAGGAGCTTGCGACCCTCTACCGTCGAACGAGTATAGTGTTGCAAACGAGCGAGGCAGAAGGCTTCGGCCTGCCGGTACTCGAAGGCCTCGCCTGTGGCGCCGTCGTAGTGGCGACGGATCTTCCCGTGTTGCGCGAAGTGGGTGGCGCGGCAGCGATGTATTGCCCGCTGGGCGATGTGGAGGCATGGACCGCGACAGTCGATAGCCTGTTGGATGACCCCCGCTCCGCCCCTGCTCGGTCGCTGCGGCTGGCCCACGCGCAGCAATTTACTTGGGCAGCCCACACGCGCATCATTGTGGATGCCTACCAACGACTTCTCCAGGAAGAATAGGGATCATGTGTGGAATTGCCGGCATGTTAGGCGTAGCGGAGGAACTGGCCAAGGCTGCTGCTCCACGAATGCTAACAGCGATGCGACATCGAGGACCCGATGACGAAGGCATCGAAGTCGTTGCAGATCCCCAGGGGCGTGCCCCGCCCGCCGTTTTGATCCACACCCGCTTGGCCATCGTGGACCTTTCGTCCGCAGCCCACCAGCCGATGCCGGATAAACCTCCAGATGAAACGGCGCCGCCGAACTGGATCGTCTTCAATGGCGAGATCTATAACTTTCTCGCCTTCCATGACAAGCTGGCATCGGCCGGTTGGCCTTGTCGGACCCGCTGCGACACGGAGGTCATCTTGCACGCTTATCGCGCCTGGGGTGAATCGAGTGTCGAAAAGCTTCATGGCATGTTCGCCTGGTGTCTTCTCGACACGCAACGAAGTACGGCCTGGTTCTGTCGGGACCACCTGGGGATCAAACCCCTCTACCTCTTTCGTCCACGCGGCGGGGGTCTGCTGTTTGCTTCGGAACTCCGAACTCTGCTGGCCGCCGGAGCGGACTTGGTGCCGCCTTTGGTAAACGCCTTCGCTCTGGAGAGCTTTCTGGCCCAAGGTGCGGTCTACGGGGCGGAGAGCATCGTGCAGGGGGTACATCTTCTAGCGCCTGGCCAATCGCTGACTACCGATTGGTTGGGGCGGGCGGTTAAGGAGCGGACGTATTGGCGCATCCCCTTCACGCCCCTAGCGCAAGAGGGGGCAAGAGATCTCGCTCGGGATCAAGCAGAGCACCAACTTGGCGCGACGCTTCGCCAAGCAGTACAGATGCAGTTGCTCGCCGATGTCCCGCTCGGATTGTTTCTTTCGGGAGGGATAGATTCGGCAGCACTGGCTACGGTGGCGACGGAGGTTGCCGGTACAGACATTCAAACGGTTTCCATCGGCTTCGATCAGCCGCAGTTTGATGAAACCCAGACAGCCGAGGCCGTCGCTACGGCCCTCGGTGTAGGTTTTCGTTCTGTCCGCCTAACCGGGCAGGACATTCTCGATCATTTGACCGACGCTCTGACAGCTGCCGACCAGCCGACGGTGGACGGTTTCAACGTCTACTTCGTGGCGCAGGCGGCGCGGCGAGCGGGACTGACAGTTGCCTTGAGTGGTTTGGGAGGCGATGAGTTATTCGGCGGATATGCGAGCTTTGCCGATGTCCCCCGCGCCCTCCTCTGGCGACGACGAACGCGTTGGGCGCGGCCGATTGGCCGTACTTTTGCCCGCCTAATGAGCACGACCGGAGGGCGTCCGTGGGCCAAGGCAGCCGAGATGTTCCGCCGCCAGTGCTCGCCCGTACAAATGTATCTTCTCCGACGAGAACTTTTCCTTCCGCTTGAGCGGCGCGCAATGCATCCACTGCCGGCGGAGAGCGATCCGGATGCCGGAATTCCTCAGGCACTCCTGACCGAGTTGCTGGAACAGTCACGCGGCCTCGATGTCGTAAATCAAGTATCCTGTTTCGAGCTTAGCTCATACATGAGACATATGCTTTTGCGCGATGCTGACATCTTTAGTATGGCTCACGGTTTGGAAGTCCGCGTACCTCTGCTCGATCATCGCCTGGTCGAAGAGGCAGCGTCAATAGCCGGGGCGCACAAGCGTCCCGACCCTCGCCCCAAACCTTTGTTGCTGGACGCTGTGGGCAAGCGTCTTCCTGCTTTGGTATACACTCGCCCGAAACGAGGATTTACCTTCCCCTGGGAGGCCTGGCTGCGAGGCCCACTGCGCTCTTACGCAAAGAAAGCGTTGAGCGACACAGATGTTTGGCTCGGGTTGGGATTCAACCCAGCTGCGCCAGCGCGGCTGTGGAAACGATTCGAGGCGAGAGATCGGCGCGTCGCTGCCTTGCAGATCCTTGCTCTACTAATCCTTGCGCATTATTCCGTCCGGCACGGCTTGAGGAAGATCTTGTGAAGGTTTTGTATCTCAACGCTTCCGCAGCTCTCGGAGGGGCCGAACGGAGCCTTCTCGATGTAATGGCCTCGGTACGTCAGACCGATCCCTCGGTGAACTTGCACTTGCTTGTTGCCGCCGAGGGGCCGCTGATCGAGAGTGCCCGAAAACTGGGAGTAAACGTTCATCTCCTGCCTCTGCCTGCTTCCTTGCTCACCGCAGGAGACTATGCCTTGCGGGGACAAGGAAGATATCGTGCGGCCTTAACAATGATACCCCGCACTGTGCCCCTAGCGTGGAAAACTTGGCAATATGCTAGGCGATTGAAGCGGTTCGTGGATAAAATACAGCCGAACATTATCCACTCGAATAGTAATAAGTTTCATCTGCTCACGGGCCTCGCCTCTTTGCGACGCTCGTGCATCGTTTGGCATGTGCGCGATTTTCTGGGCTCCCGTCCGTTGATGTCTCGCGTTCTGCGCTGGGCAGCGGGTTGTTGTCCAACCATCATTGCCATTTCCCAAGCTGTCGAACAGGACATACGCTTAGTCCTGCAGAGTGTTCCTACTGCGGTGATCCATAATGCTATCGACACCGACCATTTTACCCCCGGACCGGGAGATGGTCGCCGACTCGATAGGTTGGCCGGACTTCCGGAGGTTGGCGCGGACATCCTCCGAGTTGGGCTCGTGGCAACGTTCGCACGCTGGAAAGGGCAGAATGTGTTTTTGGAAGCTGCGGAAGAGGTACTCCGCGATGTCCCTCAACTTAAACTCCGATTCTACATCGTTGGCAGCCCGATCTATCACACTCATGGCTCGCAGTGGTCTGTCTCCGAGTTAAAGGCGCGCGCTCCTCACCTACTCAGCACACAACGTTTAGGCTTCGTGAGCTTCCAGGAAGATATCGTGGAAGTGTATCGGGCTCTCGATATCGTAGTGCATGCCAGTACGGAGCCTGAGCCGTTCGGTCGCACTATCATCGAGGCCATGGCGTGTGCCAAGGCAGTCATCGTGGCACGAGCTGGCGGAACCGTGGAGCTGTACAAACATGACGTGGACGCCATCGGGGTTTTGCCGGGCGACGTCTCAGGATTAGCTCTAGCGATAAGAACCCTCGTTGAGGACGCGCAGCGGCGACAGCGCCTCTGTAAACAAGCTCGCCTCACGGCAGTTAGCAGATTCAATCAGTCCCGCCTCGGTCAACAGATCCTGGAATCCTACCGCGTACTTCTGCGAGGGGGTGTATAGAGGAAAGAATTGATCCGCGCGGGCCGCAAGCTGTATTTCTGCGCATCCAGCCTGCTGGTGCAGGAACTGCTAGTCGCCAAGCGGGACTTGAAGGTGAGAAAAGTACTCAAGCGGCTCAATGCCTTCGAGGGTCTGATCATGGACGACCTCGGTTACGTGCAACAGAGCTGCGAGGAAATAGAAGTCTTGTTCACGCTGTTGGCCGAACGCTCCGAACCGAGCAGAGTGCTCTTGACCAGCAACTTGCCGTTCTCGAGGTAGGAGACCATTTTCGAGGACGCCATGACGACCGCTGCGGCCATCGATCGGCTAACGTATCACGGCGTCATTCTGGAACTGAACATACTGAGATGTGAGGTCGAATAGGCGACGAAGACGAAAGAGTTGGTCTCAGTGAGGACGGCGGGGACATCCCTGGCCACGCGCGGCTGGAACCGGGGCCCCGGAGAACCATGGAGAATCCCAATCGCCGCTAAAGGGGAGAGGTAGTTGTCGCCGATCAAGGGGGGAGTATGACGCCGCTCGACTATAAGAATAGACGAAAGTCCGGTAGTGTATAACGACCATAGCGTGCTTCCGGATTAGCTGGCTCTCCGGCAGGTGGTCCAGTCGAATTCCGTGATAAAAATCTAAAGGGCACACTACCGGCGGAATCGACCGCCGTTGTGCTAGCCGTAATGCGACAATAAGGGCGCGTCCAGTAATGAGTTCGAAGAGTTTTCCCACAATGTCCTCCGTCGCTCGGCTTGTCACGTTTCAGAGGAATCGTCATGGCGGACACGGTTGTTCATGTCTTGTGCCTGCCCTCACTACCAGAGTGGGCAGGATCATCCAGACCGGCAACTGCATCACCTGATCAACCTCCTCATGAGCCGCCTGGACGAACGACAACGCCGCTGGTTTGCTGGCCTGCAGTCGAGGGAGGCTGGCTACAGTGGCAATACCCTGATCTCTCTCATCATTGGCCTGCACGTCGATACCATCCGACGCGGCCGCGAGTAGTTGAATGCTCAGTCACAAGGACGGCCCAGCGACCGTGTTCGCCGTCCTCGCTCCGGCCGACCGCCCAGGGGAAAAAACCAGCCGTCCTCGAGGACTTTAAGCAACTGGCCGAGCTGGCTACCGGCGGCGACCCCGTGACCCAAGGCAAGTTCGTCCGCCGCAGCTCGCGTCAGCTCAGCGACGAACTGGCGACGTTGGGCCATGAGGTGTGTCCCGCGACAGTCGCAGAATTGCTGCGCGGGCTGGGCTACAGCGTGCGGGTCGACCGCAAGCGCATTACCGGCCCTTACCACCACGACTGCGACCGGCAATTCGTCTGAATCGAGGCGATGATCGAGGAGTTGCGGACAGAGGGGCTGCCCATCCTGAGCTTAGACACCAAGAAGAAGGAATTGGTGGGCAACTTCGCCAACGGCGGGCGGCGTGGGTCGACGAACCAATGGAGGTCAGCGTTCATGACTTCTACAGCGACGCCTTCTGTCGAGAGATCCTCTACGGGTTGTATGGCCCTTTGGTCGATACGGGCCATCTAGTGGTCGGCACGTCGGCGGACATGCCAGACTTCGGCACCGATGTCGTGAGCCGTTGTGGGTCCGCCGCGGCTGCAAGCGTTATCGGAGGCGGGGTGCTTTGTTGTTGGCGGACAGCGGCGGCAGCAAGGGCTGCCGGCCGCGTCTGTGGAAACGTCGGCTGCAAGGGCTGGCCGACTGGTACGGCCTGGCAGTGAAGGTCTGCCACTAACCATGTGGAGTGAGCAAGTGGAACGCAGTGGAATACCGCCTGTTCAGTCAGATCAGCCGGAATTCGGCGGGGATGCTGCTACGGACGTCGGGTTCGCTGTGGCCCCTTTTGGGCGGACGGGGACGGCTACGAGGTTGGAGGTAACGGCCGAGTGGTTGGAGAACTCGTACCGCCGAGGAGTAGTGGTCAGCGATGCCGAAGTGGCCGAGTTGAACATCGAGCATCATAGCACCTGCCCCAAGTGGAATTACACGATCAAGCCGCGCGGTATACAATAGTGGAAGTGGAACTAATCTCTGACCGTGCCCCAAAGTATGCGACGGTCCTCGTTGCAACGACATTGACGTTTTCGAGGTAACATCATGGCAGCTCTCGTTGAAGTGAGTGGATCGGATCAACTTGAAACCCAAGAATCGACATCCCAGAACCTTGCCTTACGCTTGATCTTGAACCACTACTGGCTTCTGATTTTGGGGGCCGTTGCAGGTTGCGTCGTCGGTGTTTTGTATTACGCCAAGGCAACCCCCGTTTTTCAGGCTAATGCCCAGATTTTGGTGATAAACAAGTCACAAAACCGTCTGCCGCTAAATGGCGACAGAAGTGGTGTGGAGACAGGCTCCGAAGGTTCAGATTTTCTTGCGACACACCAGACACTCATCCGCAGCCCACTCGTTGTGAGTGACGCTGTGCAAGCGGCAGATTTGGCGAATTTACCATCGTTCGAAGGCAAATTAAATCCAGGCAGCGAGATCATTTCCGCACTCAAGCTATCGCGGGATAGCAACAATGGCGTACCGACCAACATCCTGAACGTCTCGTTCCGGACTTCCCATGCTGAGGACGCCGCCACCATCGTGACGGCGATCATCGAGAGCTATCAGCGGTTCCTCAAGAATCGCTACAGGACCGGTGCTGATGAGACGGCCAAGCTCATCAGCGATGCCAACACGATTCTCGCCGACAAGATCGCTCAAAAACAGAAGGACTATGATGCTTTCCTCGCCCAGTTGCCTACTGATTTATGGAAAAGCAAGGACGGATACAATTCCATGCAAGTACTGCTGATTAACTTAGAGGCCAAGAGGATTGACTTTATCAATCGGGCAGCGGATCTTGAGGGGAGACTCCAAGCCATCGATAAGGCCATGAAAGAGGGACATTACAGCCGCGTGGAGTTGCTCACCATGATTTCTCAGACTTCGGCAAGCGGCATCGCCACGGGGCACGTGGACTCTCACACGACAGATCGTCTGATGGCTCTCAAGCTCCTGGAGAAAACCCTGTCAGAGGATTACGGGCCGGATCATCCAGAAGTTCGCTCGGTTCGCGAGGAACTCGACTTTCTTCGCGGGCGGGTGAAGCATTCAAATGGGGTGTCTGGAAGCAACGATAGCACGGGCGGAGACCCGTTGACGAGCCACTTACAAGCGTTGAAGCTGGAGCTGGAGTACCTCCGGACGGCATCGGAGACCACGGCCAAATTGCTCCAAAAGGCGCATAAGCAAGCAAAGCCGTTGCTTGCTTTAGAGAGAATGAATGAATTGCACCGCAATGATCTCGGTCGTCATGAGCATCTATTCGATGCAATCGCCAAGCGCTTAGACGAAGTGAGCATTCTCCAAAATATCGACGGCGGCTTTGAAGCAGAAGTCATTAACGCTCCGGGGATCGGGACCAAGGTAGCGCCGAAAGCCGCTGTTGTGTTTCCCTGCGCCATTTTCCTGGGGCTTCTCGCTGGCTTAGGCCTAGCGTACATGGCGGAGATCTCCGATCAGAGTTTCCGCACTCCGGAGGAGATCCGCCGGCAACTCGGTGTGCCGGTGGTGGGGCACATCCCATTCTATGCTACCTTGGAAGATAAGGAGAATCTCCTTACTGCGAATGGCCTTCAGGTTGATCCAAGCCTCTGTACCGTGCATCGCCCCAAGTCGCGCGAGGCGGAAGCCTACCGAAGCGTGCGAACCGCCCTCTTTTTCTTCAATCGAGCGAAAGGTCACGCCCTCATACAAGTTACTAGCCCTGACATGGGCGATGGGAAATCGACCCTTATCACGAACCTAGCCATTTCCATCGCGCAGGCGGAAAAGACAGTGATCCTGATCGACGCCGATTTTCGCCGGCCCCGCATCCACAAGCTATTTAATACCAGCGCCGGACAGGGACTGGCCTCGGTAATTGGTGGAGAAGCAGAGTTGAACGACGTCATTCTGGACAGTCTTATCCCCGGTCTGTCCATTTTGCCCTGTGGGCCAACTCCTCCCAACCCTGCTGAGCTACTCAGTTCGCCCCGCTTCAAGGAAGTGCTCGGCTACCTACGTGAGAAATATGATATGGTCTTGATCGATACTCCGCCGCTTTTGGCAGTTACCGATCCCTGTGTCGTCATGCCTCACGTAGACGGCGTGATCCTGACTTTGCGCACCTCCAAACATGCGCGTCCCCATGCTCTGCGAGCCAAAGAGATCCTCTCGACGATGGGAGCACATTTGATCGGGGCGGTGGTGAACGGAATACGAACGGACACGAAAAGTTATGGTTATGGCGGCTCTTACACTTATCGCTACCAGTATCAGGAGTATTATTCTTCGGATGGTGGCGATGCAGAACGTACAGGGGCGAATGAAGCAATGGACACTAATAACCAACCATCTGTTTCAGGGCAATCATCTCGAAGGAGGACGGGTTTTTTTGCTTGGTTACTCAACCGCTAACAGAGTCAAGCGGGCGTTCCGCTCGCCCAGCCATGGCTCGCGTTTCCCGCTCTTATGTGACGAGCTATGATCCCTCTAATTGACATGCACTGCCATCTCCTAGCCGGAGTGGACGATGGACCGCGTACGGACGAGGAAGTCCTGGAGATGTGCCGCATCGCCTGCGCTGATGGCATCCAAGTCTCCGCTGCACTCGCTCACCAGAATGAGCGCTGGAGCGCCGTTAATCCTCAGCTGATCCGGGAACGTGTGCAGAAACTGACGCAAACCTTGCACCAGGAGGGTATCGCCCTCTCCGTCTTCCCGTGCTCCGAGGTGATGGCCCGTCCGGACCTTGAAGCAGCCTGGCAGCGCAGGGAACTGCTCAGTGTTGCTGACCGTGGTAGCTACCTTCTCGTCGAGATGCCGAACGATCTCTTCGTCGATCTACGCCAGATCGCCGGAAATCTGCGCCAATCCGGCGTCCGGCTCATCCTCGCTCACCCGGAGCGCACCCCCGAACTTCTTCATGACTTGGGCCGGATCGAACAGCTGATCCAGGTTGGCTGTCTTATCCAAGTATCCTCGGGGAGTGTCACCAACCCCTCAACCGGCCACGATCTCCGGGCCTTGAAGAGTTGGTTTCGTCGAGGTGTCGTTCATCTCATGGGTTCGGATGCACATTCTCCGAGGCGAAGGCGGCCGCGAATGGCGGAGGCATATCGTAAAGTCCTCCACTGGGTGGGGATCGAAGCAGCCGACCGCGTATTCAGCACCAACGCCGCGGCTGTCGTGTATGGCATGCCCTTGCAGGCGCCCCTACCCGAGCCGCCATCTCGGCGCTGGTTTGTTCCCTTCTGGTAGATCATGCTTGCCAGTCGCCGTTTAAGGGACACCGGGGGTAAAAGCAGCGTAACCGGCCTGGTAGCCAATATGTCCCATGATGCGGGGGCCATTCCCCAAAATGTAGCTGAAGGGGAAGTCGAAGATCTCGTAGAGATAACGCCCCAGCGCCTCTTGCGGACGCTCTTGCAAGAGGACCAGATCCTTGGGTTGAATCAGAATGCGCTCGCGAGGATCGCGGAGAGCGCGCTCTAGGTCCACGCGAATCACCACCTGTTTACAGCCCGGGGTCGGCCGGACGATGTTCACCAGGGTCGGGCGGGGGAAGCTAAGGCCGCCGGTCATGATGTTTCCGGAAATGTTGGCGGTCTGAAAACCTGAAAACCAGAGGGGACCGCCGATGCGCAGGACGGCTTCCACAACGTCGAGGTCGGAGTCGCGCGGGAGGGGGTACTCGCCTGAGGGCAGTAGACCGCCTGCGTAGAACACTTCGGACTCGCGTGACTCGATGAAGACGATGTCTCCTGACTGCAGAATAGCGTCTTCCTGCCGGATGGGCAGAGACTGGCCCGGCCGATACCGAAGAGGGATGCGAGTCCGTTGGGTGCCGGGCGCCAGGGAAAGAAGGTCGCTTCCGGGGCAAGCCAGAAGAGAATCCACTAGGTTCTGTCGGCCCTGCTCTCCCTGGAAGGAGCCGCGTTCGATGATGATTTCGTCGGCGGCATCGGTCCCAGGAAGACCGCCGGTCTGGGCCAGAGCGTTCAGGATGTCATTTTTGTAGGCAGGGAGGTCCAGGGAATGTCCTGTTCCGCGGCGGGCGCCGCGTGCGCCGCCTCCCAGGGAGAGAAGGAAGCCGATTGAGCGGGCGCCGGTCGAGCCCCCACCCGCCGCCGCCCCTGGCGTCGCCCCTGCAGCACCATCCTGGCGAATAACCAGAATGTGGTAGGTTCGGGGACGGTAGAGCGTTACGATGATGGATTCCCGACCTGGCTGAAGAACTTTTTTGGTTATCGTGTAAGCCTTCCGGATCTCCTCCTCGGCCTGCTCCAGCGTCAGGCCCTCGAGATTGATCGGCGGCACTACTGGCAATTTGATCGTGCCGTTTGCACGGATCGGGATGGGATAGCCAACGGCCGTGGTTTGCTGGATGGTTCCCGCAGAGTCGGAGGAGGGTCCCATTTCCTTCCGGTCAATGATGAGCGGTGGCTTCCCTTTCTCGCCTATTACCCCTTCGATCCAGACGCCAAGCACGTCGCCAGCAGCGAGTTTGTAGGCTCGCGGCGGTGGTTGTTGCAACAGCGTCAGAGGGAGCCGTTGCATTCCCTCCTTCGACTCGCCGAGCAATTCGGGCGGCACCCGTCGTGCCGGGATTCCGTTGGCTACCGGGTTGCTCACAGACGCACACCCCTGCCCGGCCGCACAGGCGGCGAACAGGAGCAAGAGACCCGCCAGCCTTATCATCCCCTTCGGCAGTGGCGCGGTAGTAGCGGAATATATTGGCACGGGATTATGCTGTGCGGCTCTAGCCACTGTATAACCTCTTTTTTGCAACCGTCAGTCCCTGCAATTGGCCTTGGTGCAAAGGGCTTCTCCTCTGTGTTCCATCACAACGCGGCAACAAGTCAGGGCTCATTTGCCCCAAGTCGGATAGACGGACCGCTACCCGTTTTCAGCGCCCCATTTTTCGGCTCCGGACGCCGAGGAATCAACTCAGCCGGGTATGGAGGCGGTATTGGTGGATCGACCAAGTCGGAGGTCTGCTGGAACCTCGGCGGGGTTTCCTCGGGAGGACGGCTTGGAGCGGGCGGGGGCGGCGGTTCGCTAGTCGGCGACTTCTCGGTTGCCGGTTTATCCGAATTGGGCACGGGCTTCGGTGGTGGAAGCATCTCCTCCATGCCCGTTCCCGACCCCGGTGACTTGTCCGGAGCAGCAGACTGAGAAGGAGACGGAAGCGGGGACATCTGTGTACCTGACGTCGGAATGCACGTAGAGGTAGCTACTAAGACCAGCTTGCGGTAACCACTCTCCCGGGCGCTTTCGGCGCCCGCCCGGAAACCAGCAAACCAATTCTGAGCTGCTTTGTGGCCCTCCGGAGTCTCGTACTTATAATTCCAGTAGCAGCGCGGCGGCACTGGAGGTGGTGCCCCTGTTCCACCCGAGTAAAGGTAGTCCGAAAAGCCCTCCTTGAAGCCGCATTCGAAATCTTTGGAATACTCCAAGGTCGGATGCTTGCTAAAGAATGATCCCCAGGCTTCGTCGGCCAATTCTCGATTGCGGCGGCATTCGTGATAATCGGTCGAGATGCGACGATAGATAAAGGGTTGAACCAGGGAGGTTCTGGCAGACTGCCATAACGGCGCGCATCCCTGGCAGGCAAAACCGAGTCCCACAAGGTATAACATTATCATCGCGCGCATTACTCGCCTCTACGAGATAGGCAACGACTGCCGCAGAATTGACCTCTTCGGCAACATTCTCCATAATCGTCTCGGATACTGGGGTGGATTTAATGCTTTTATCGGATTTTCGTGCGCCGAAAGAGAATAGAGACGTTTGCGGTCGGCGCACCGGGCAACTGGGAAAACTTGGGTACAACATATGAAGAAAGCGATCATCACTGGGATCACCGGCCAAGATGGCAGTTACCTGGCGGAGTGGCTCTTGGAGCAGGGCTACGAGGTACACGGCATCGTGCGCCGCGCCAGCACTGAGAATTTCGAGCGGATTGCTCACCTGACCGGCCGCGTTCAGCTGCATCAGGCCGATCTTCTGGATCAGCTGTCGCTCATTGGCGTGCTGAAGCGCGTGCGCCCACAGGAGGTCTACAATCTGGCGGCCATGAGCTTCGTGCCGACCAGCTGGCAGCAGCCGGTGTTGACAGGGGAATTCACGGCCATAGGCGTCACGCGCGTGCTGGAAGCCGTCCGCCTGCTCGACCCCAAGGGCATCCGCTTTTACCAGGCCAGCTCCAGTGAGATGTTCGGCAAGGTGCAGGAGACGCCGCAGAAGGAAACGACCGCCTTCTATCCGCGTTCGCCTTACGGCGTCGCCAAGGTCTACGGCCACTTCATCACCGTCAATTACCGCGAGAGCTATGACATCTTCGCCTGCTCGGGCATCCTGTTCAACCACGAGTCGGAGCGCCGCGGCTTGGAGTTCGTCACACGGAAGGTGACTGACGGCACGGCGCGTATCAAACTGGGCCTGGCAAAGGAATTGCGACTGGGCAACCTAGAGGCGCGGCGCGACTGGGGATTCGCCGGCGATTACGTGCGGGCTATGTGGATGATGCTCCAGCAGGACCTACCCGAGGATTACGTCATCGCCACCGGCGAGAGCCACACGGTTCAGGAGTTAGTCGAGACGGCGTTCGCATATGTTGGCCTGAACTGGCGCGAGTACGTCGTGCAAGACCCAGAGTTAATTCGTCCCGCAGAAGTGGATCTGCTGATCGGCGACGCCAGCAAGGCACGCCGTCAGCTGGGTTGGCAACCGCGCGTCAGCTTCCGGGAGTTGATCCACCGCATGGTGGATGCCGATCTCGAACGGTTAGAGAGAACAGTTCCCCAAGGCAAATTGCGGCCAAGGTCCGCCCATCCTGACGAGCGTTAGCCAGATGAGAAGGGCAACAACACAGTATGAGAAGACCCGGGGACCCTACGCCGAAACCAACGCCCCGTTCTCGAAGGCGTTTTTCCCGCTTGTGACAGCGGTGGCGATCTACGTCGCTACGATGACGTGTCCGCTTCGTCGATTGTTGCTCATTGACGGTTGGCTCCTTTCTCAATGGTCCGAGAAAAGTCATGACGTCGCTTCGCGTACAGTGCGAGAGACCAAGGAAACTCAGAGCTTTGTGAGTCCGTATAACGGTTGGCGATGCTTGTGTCACAGACCGTTATCGATAGCGGAAACCTGGATACAGTAAATCTTCATCTTGCTCAATCTACTTGCTCATTCTATTCGATCTATCAAGGCAAACGGCGCGAATAAATCAAGGGGGCGGTCTGTCCGTGCAGCAGGCAGCCGGCCGCCACCGGGCGCCGGTCTCCCGCGGTTGAGACGCTGGAGATGTGGTAACCGAAAAAAAATGCCCAGGTTTTCTGGTTTCGCACTTGACTCGGCAAAATGGACCGAATATCCTCTTAAGGAAGAGATGGAGAGCTGGTCTGCGCACGCACCGGACCGGGGACTCCATAGCCTTCGGAATACTCAGAGGAACGAGTTGACGTATCAACTGGGAGATTGGAACTTGGCACCTTTGGACGAAGCACACAACTCCGTTCAACGCTGATTTTGGAGGGGAGGTTCACTATGCGTTTCTTTACCGCGATCGGACACAGGTGGAATCGGGCCGCTGGGGCATCCTTGACCTTCGCCTTACTCGCGGCTGTTGCCGTCGTGGGAATTACACTGCTTGGTTCGAATCTGTTGGCCGCCTTCAAGGCGGAAGGCAAAGCTGAACAAGCATTGGTCCCCGACACGGGGCTTTTGAACTTTGAGGCTCCTACAGCGACGGTGATGCGGCTGAGAGCCAAGACAGAGGACGTGGAAATGAGCACCAACAAGGCCGAAGGCCTTGACTCCTTGCTCGTCAGGAGCTGGAGATACACGCAGAACCCGGTCGCTGATGCCTTTCAAGTGTCGTGGACCGCTTTTTTCTTAGGTTTTTACGCGTTCTCCGCGGAAGAGTTTATCGATACCCTTGGTTTTTTATCCGCTCAACAGCAGCTACAGTTTGATATATTTTTCACAGCGCTTTATAATCTGGCGAGGTTTGTCCAGGGTCTTGCCAACTCGACACTCCCACTACCCTTGCGCTCCCCCACACTCCCTCCTCCTGCCTCGCCCTTCATATAAGGGTGACTGGATCAGAGACCGATCCCAACATCTTGAGGGTGCTTCATGAGCGGCGCGCGGCGAGCTGCGGATAGTGAGAAAGAAGCTCTGTCTTCACTCACTACCCGCTGCTCGCCGCTTGTCGCTTATGTCGTCGTGGCGATGGAAGCCGTTCTTCTGGCCTTGATATGCTTGTCGCCGTGGGCTTACGGGGCTGTTCATCCGGGTTTTGAGTTCGTGCTCGATCTTGGCATCGCTGTGCTCCTGGCCCTCTGGGCGGCACGGATGCTTCTGGAAGGGCAAATTACCTGGAGGAAGAGCACGGTCGCGCTTTGCCTGATAACCTTGTTTCTCCTGGGCATCTGGCAAGCCACGCCGTTGCCGCGGCCGGTGCTGGCCTGGCTGTCGCCCGGTGCGGCGCGCTGCTATGACGAGCTGTTGCCCCAGCAGCCGGAAATACTGCCCAGCGCTTCGACGAGCTCCAGAGCGATGGTCTCTCCGGGTTCGACTCTCAGCCTTTCTCCCGGCGCAACACAACGGGAAGCAATACGTATCTTGGCTGTGTTCCTGGTCTTCGTGGTGGTACTCAACAATCTAACCTCGAAGGAAGCCTTGATTCGGCTCAGCTGGGTAGCCCTGATAAACGGCGCGCTCCTATCGCTTTTCGCCTTGGTCCAGTTCTTTAGCGCGCCGCCTTTAACGGTTTACTGGACTTTTGCCGCCCAAACTACACCGTTCGGTCCGTTCATTTGCCACAATCATTTCCCCGATTACGTCAACATGTGCATCGGACTAGGGATAGGATTGCTCCTGAGCAAGGATAGCCGCGGCCATTCTCGTGCATCCGATGAGCAGGATTTCTCGCCGTTGCAAATGTTGCGCGATCCCCGCACGCTGTGGATTTGCTGCGCTCTGGGCTTGATGCTCACCGCCGTGGCCTTCAGCCGTTCCCGCGGAGGTCTGGTGGCGCTCGTGAGTGCAATTATATTGTGCGGCGTCCTTGGCCGGCTGCGCATCGGACGCACATTTCGCTTCGGCCCTATCCTGGTGGTAGCTGGTGTCGGTATGGCATTGTCCGCCTGGTTCGGTTTCAACGTGCTGAAGGATCGTCTGGCCACATTTGGGACAGGACAAGCGTTTGAGAGCCGTGTGCCGTTGTGGCTTCGCTCGCTACCCATCGTACCCAACTACCCCATCTGGGGAACGGGCTACGGGACGTTCGCCTACGTCGAGCCGATGTATCGTAAGGACGCCTCTACTACGGATCTCCTATTCTGGTATGACCACGCCCACAACGATTACCTCGAGATCCTTGTGGAAGGCGGGATAGTAGGTTTATCCTTGAGCGTATTGGCTCTCGCCGCCATCTATCGACTCGGCTTTCGAGCCTTGGCGATAAACCGCGGCAGTCGCCGGGTGGGATTGGCGCTGGGAGCGCTCTTCGCCTTCACCGCTTTTGCCGTGCACAGTTTCGCTGACTTCGGTGCTCACATTCCCGCCATTACGTTGTTGGCGACCGTCGTCTGCGCGCACCTCTGTGCCCAGGGACAGTCAAGACCGCACGGAGCGCGAAGAGTTAAGATTGGTGAAGAGCTTCCTATGACTTCGGTTTCGAGTCCCATGAGCCAGGGAAAAGACGTGGAGAGTGACACTTATCGTCTCCGCCTCGGAGGGGTCGCTCCTGGCTTGGGTGTGCTTGTGGCTGTGGGCTTGGGACTGGTGATTTGCGCCGATAGTTGGAAGGCCCATCGTATAAATCGGCTAGTCGACGCCGCCTTCCGAACAGGCAACGACGAGGCTGATCAGCTGCGCGCACGCATCGCTTGCCTGAACGAGGCCGTCTCGTTGGGCCCCGAGGACGCTCGTCTTCATTATGAACTTGGTTTCACCTACGGACGGCTAGGCGAGCTGCTCCTGAAAGGTGGTGACTCAAAGGAACTGCCCCGGCGAAGATTCGGCGAACTGCTCCGGAGAGTCAACTCCCAGGACGTTCTTGCTGTCCGCGAAGAAAGAATGTTGGCACTACAAGAGTTTTTACGCGCCCGCGACGCTTGCCCGTTGATGAGCGACGCACAGCAGGGGATCGGGGTCTATGCATCACCGGTCTACATGAAACGAGGGGATCAGGCCGAGGATTATTTCCGCCGCGCCAAGCTCCTGAGTCCCGGAAATGTCAAGATATGGTATGAGTGCGGCTTACAAGAACTCCTGTTGATGCATCCTCTGGAAGCCTGGAAAAGCTGGCGACATTGCCTGGAGCTGTCCGATATATATCTCCTTGAGATTCTCGATCTAATTGCCTCTCTCCCGAACAATCGGCTCTCCACTGATCAGCTCTTGGAAAAAGTCCTGCCGGACAAACCCCAGATACTGCTCGCCGCGGCGCTCCATCTTTATCGCGATTTCGGCTCGGTTGAGCGTCGTCGCCCCTTCCTGGAGAGAGCCCTGCGCTTGCTGGAATCGGAGGAGGAGGGACCTGGACAGCGAGACTTACTTGTAAAAGCGCGGATTTACAGGGCGCTCGAACAGCCGGAGCAGGCAATCCCTTTGTATCGGCAGTGCCTTAAACGGGATGCTTCTCAGGTGCGTTTGCGTTTCGAGTTCGCCAACTACCTGCGCGAGGAGCACAAGCTCGAAGATGCGCACCGTGAGCTGACAGTGATACTGGCTCAAGAACCCAAGAGCGGCGCAGCCAAAGGACTCCTCGACACGGTGTTACAAGAGATGCGACAAGGAAAATCGCAGGAGCGCAAGCGTCAGCGAGATGACTGGTGGCAAAGCCACCAGCGACGCTGAGGCGAACCTTCGGCGCGTCTGGTCAGAGCACCGACGACGCAGATCTCTGCTAGAATGTGTCTCCAAAGTCAGGTGTTCAGCATCGATCTTCAATCACTCATCGTTGTACTTTGCTGTTAACTCCGTGCTTCGTGGAATTTCGTGGTTAACGCTCACGGTCGGAGATCAAGTTTCCCGCAGTAGAACAGGGTTCTGGCTAGGTAGTTGGCGAACGCTCGAAAGCCGCGGGCTGCCGATTTGATCGACTAGATGCGGCTGTTGAAGCCCTCGCTCACGGCGTTCGTCACCGGTTGCCGGAAGTAACTCAACAGCCCCGACAAATGACGCCTCAGCGTCTTCGCCTTCTCGATCATCGGCGCCGACCGGCTTCGCCCCGCCCCGCCGTACCAATCCGAGAAGAATTGTGCCGCTGTCGACGGATAAATGTAGTCCCAGAAGCGGCGAAAGTGCTCCTTGATGGCCCACGCCCGGTTCGTCCTTAGGTTCGCGTCGCACAATTCCGCCAACTATTCGAGGCGTTCTTCGGTCAGGCTGTCCGGGCGCGACAGCCGCAGGTGCTTGCTTCCCGCGAGGCGGTCGTCGCCTCCGCCACGCAGCGTCCGATCTTCTGGCGACGCACCTTGTCGATCGCCTCGTTGAGATGCTTCACCACGTGAAACTTGTCATGCAAGATCTCCGCCTGCGGCACCTGCTCGTCCGCACTAGCCATGAACGGCTCCCACAGGTCCACGGCCACCGCCAGCACCTGCTCCCGCTGCGGCGGCGTCAGCGTCTGCCACAGTTGGTCCGCCGCGGCTTTGCTGCGGTCTTCCACCACTTCCAGGACACGCGATCCTTCCAGGTCGGTCAGCAGCGACACGTAGCTCTACCCCGCTCTAAAGCTCTTCTCGTCGATGCCGACACGCCGAACCTCGTCGAATTGACGAGGTTCCAGCCCACGCTCGACGGCACGCTCCTGGATGCCGTGCGTCGTCTGCCAGTCGAGGCCCAACGGCGCCACAGCCCGCTTCACATTGGCGCACGCCTTGAGCACCTCGATGGCGAACGCCTCGAAGAGCATCGTGAAGCGCGAGTGCTCGCCCGCCCACGGCAGCGTGATGGTCTTGACGTCGCAGACCGAGCACTCGTCCCGCGGCACTCGAGCCCGCAACACCGTCTGGAACTGCATGGTGTCCAGCTGCCGCCACTGTCTCTCGGGGGCAAGGTCGGCCTGCGAACAACTCGCTCCGCATTGGGGGCACGTTTGTCCGCCCAGGTGTTCGAGGCAAATCTCGACTTTCTTCCCTTGGAGGGAAAAGTCAACCTGCCGAACGGTCCAGGACTCGTCAAGCTCCAACAACGTCTGATAGTGCTTCGTGAGATCGCTCATCCAGCTAGTGGAGATGGGCGCGAAGAAGTGGTTCTGTCGGAATGCCGTTAAGTTAGGCCGGGGCCTTTTGCTCTAACAAGCGTTGTCTCAGCACAGGACTAGGATGGATCGTGTAGGCGTGCTTCTTTGCCCGCCTCTTCTTGCACCGCGGCTCAATGCGCCCTTCACGATCTGGGTTAACGATCAATCTCGGCAACGGAGTGCCGGGCTGGGACGATGACGGTCATCGCGAGGCATCTACGAAACTGATAAGACTCACCGGCACCTCCTGCCGCTGACTCGCCTCCAGCATCACCACACGCACCAGATTGTAGGCTATCGCAAACGCCGTCAATTCTTTGGCCACCCCGGCCTCTGTCGCGCACGGCAAGGCGTCCATCCCAAGAGTCGTTTTCAAATGGGCCAGATCGGTCTCCACACACCAACAGGCCGACGATCCGACCATCTGTGGGTTCAATGCGAGTCGGTGACCGGATTCCGCGAAGAGGCACGGCCAAGCGATGGCCGGTAACTGGGATTTGACGTAGAATGGCCCGAAGACAGAGCCGTTGCTGCCCCGAAGGGGCGCCGGCGCTCCCAGAGAGAAATCCTAGGTGCTCGGCTATCAGTTGCTTATTGTTGTCCAGGAAGTGAATTCCACTTCCTGTTAAGCCCTCGATAACCAGTCAAGATTACTCACGGGCACAATTTCCACCAGAGCTTGAGCGTTGCTGTGCGTGCGTGACGCATGGCCTTTTGTGTATCGGAGGAGCAGGATTACTGCACTCTTTTGCTCCACTGGAAACCGCCAGAATATCGCAGAGGGCACACATTGCCGAAAGCGTTCGGCCAGGAGGCGGGCTTACGCAGGACGCACAAATTTCGTCCAGAAGAGGTTGACAGCATGATGAAGAAAACCGTCATGGCTGCCGTGCTTATGGTGGCGGCCGCAACGTCGGGCTATTTCGTCGCTCGCCCAACGGCTACTGCTCTTACCGTCAGTTCTCTTGCCATCAGCGCTCAGAGCGAAGTAAACATCGCTACTCGTTATGGGGCTGTAGCTGGCCAGGATAGTACGGCGGCGTTCCAAAAAGCCTGCGATGACATATATGCCAGTAAGCAGCCAACGACCATCTACGTGCCGGGCAATCCCCGCGCGTACAGGATCTCTGCCCCTATCCTTGCTGACAGCAACTATGTGAAATTTCGCGGAGACGGGCGCTACAATTCCGTTCTGCAATCCACGACCTACAATCCGATTCTCCAGTTCGGCGTTTCCCGCGCCCCCGCAGGCGTCCCAGTCAATAGAGGCTCGTGGCAATCTGCGAAAGGAATCCTGGACACCACCTGCAACGCGAATTATGGGCTGAGAACGTTTGGCAATCAATGGGCGGCTTTTTCGGCTTCGCCATACGCCTTTGGTCCCATTAACAGCAAGGGCACGGGCGTAACGCTGTGGAAAGGCGTGCAGACGCTTACGATTGACTTCTGCGTCAACAATAACGATGGGGCCTGGCTGAATCAGCAGTACGCGCTGTTCGGCACTTTGGAGTTCAATAAGCCGTCCCCCTTCTACTGCTACATCGGCAATCTGTCATGGATGTATTTTGGTTTCGTCACTAGCGACGGAGTTTCTCGGCAAGTTGCCATACCGCTCGGCAAGACACCGCCTCTGCTGCTCAAGTGCAGCATTCAGATCGACCTCGCCGCCGGCACGATTCAAGTCTGGGTCAACAGGAAACAAGTTTCGCTAACGATGACCCGGATAGGTGCGGGCTGGGGGCCGGGTCTCTCATTCAATTACAACCACAACAGCATTTTCATGATTGGAGGAGTTGGCAACGGAGCAACGCAGCCGCACGGATTGATCGGTCCCTCTCAGGGCGGCGAGGACATGACCTATTTCGGCATGAAGTTCTCGAAGGTGAAGTTGTACAACGATAACGGCGCAGGCACTTCGCAAACGCGGATAGATTCCCAGACGATCACGGATTTCCAGCAGTTTGTTAAATACGAGTCGAGCGCTTCAACTCTGGTTCTTTTGCAACTACTCGATTCGGGAAACAACTACCGCCGCATTCCCTGGCTCGGAAATGGTGCCATCGGCTATGGCATGTGGGTGACGGCAAACGACAACTCAGCGAAGGCGCAGACTTTCATCGGCAATGGGGTCTCCAACCTGGGATTGCAGATTTCCAATGCGGGCTATAGCTATGGCAACGCTGTTGAGTACGGAAACGTCTACGACCTCGATATTATCGACAGCCAATTTTCCGGCGGCGGGCGAGGCGTATCGTCTCTCTGCTTTGGCAGCAGCTATCCAATCCGGGTGAGCGGAAACAAGTTCCTTTCTCAAAGCGATTGTGGCTACTTTGGCAGCTTTGACCAGACTTCCGGCGAAGACAACGAATTCACCTACTGCGGTACGTGTGCGATCCGCCACAAAATCTCCGTAGCTCACTGGACACGTTCGTTTATCACGCCACCGGGCGGAGGCGTGCCGTTGTGCATGGCTGCTGTTATGTTCCACGGCGGAAGTGGTGCGTCGGTCCTGACTCTGGATGACAGCCTAGTTGACTTTGAAGGATCTGCAAACCCGGCTCCTCTTTGGGCTTATGTGTGGATACAGGGATCGCAGAGCGGCGTCAGGGCGAGAATCAAGGGGCTGACGTGTGGCCGACTGCCTAACGGCTCCGACATCATCCGCTGCGTCAGTTACACGCAGGGGCCGATCACCGCACCGATGGAGATAACTGCCTCAGATATTACAGCCAGCGGGGCGAGCGGTCGTTCCGTCCTCTCGGTGGATGGTCCTCAGTGGCAGGGCAGGATATTCGGATCGTTGCCGGCGGGATTGACGCCCGTGGTGAACAAGGGAAGTGGCCGACAGAATGTGTGGCCGGAATGGCAGATTCCGACTTTCACATCCGATCCCATCGGCGCTCCCATACCAGGGCAAGAGAGGCAGTACAACTCAGCCAACGGCAAACTTTGGTTCTACACGGCGGCGGGGTGGATTAGTCGGTAAACAAATGCATTATGGGTATTGTCACCCTTGCCGAAACGCCTGTCACTTTAGCTGCTTAATTCTTTAGCGGAATAATCCTCCTCTCAACGTGCGGACGCAGTCCGCAGAAAGGGAGGACGTATGTCGGACTTTTTGGATTCTGCTGCGGGTAAGGCTTCGC
>DATBHJ010000113.1:0-23188 GCA_036557565.1 Gemmataceae bacterium | reverse complement strand
GAGCGTAGCGAGGCCCACCACGCCCCCCGGTGGGCCTCGCTACGCTCGACCCACCCTACAACACTGGGGGTGGCGCGGGACGAGGCGTTCCACTTTACCTACGAGGAGAATCTGGAACTGCTCCAGGCCGCAGGCGCTCGGTTGGCGTTTTTCAGCCCACTGCGCGATGCAGCCCTGCCGGAAGGAACGACAGGCGTGATTCTCAGCGGCGGATTTCCGGAAGTTTACGCCGCTCGTCTGGCTGGCAATGAATCGATGAAACAAGCTCTCCGCGATGCTCACGAGCGCGGCTTGCCCATTTACGCCGAATGCGGAGGGCTGATGTATTTGACACAAGCAATCATTGATCTGGACGGGCGCGAGCATCGCATGGTCGGTCTCTTGCCGGGACGCTCGCTGATGAGTAAGCGGCTGGTGCTTGGCTACCGGCAGGCGCGGGCCGCTGGCCCATCCTGGCTGTTCGCCTGTGGCGAGACGGTGCGCGGTCACGAGTTTCACTATTCGCATTGGGAAAGCCGCCCCACTGATCTACCGCCGGCTTACACACTGCTGCCGAGCAGCGGCGCGGGCGAGAGCTTGTCCGACGGCGCTTGCGTGGGCAACTTGCTGGCCTCTTACGTCCACCTGAATTTTTGGGCGAAGCCGGAAATGGCCGAACGCTTCGTGTCGGCCTGTCGCGGATGAGGAGCAACATGGGGAAGCCCTGGCTCGATGGACGACGCGCTTGGCTGAGGGCCCATGTCATGGGCTGCCTGGCGGCAGTGCAGTTCTTGACCATCGCCCCGCCCCTGGTGCGCCGTCCCTTCACAGATACAGAGTTGGGCCGAGCCGTGGGATATTTCCCTCTTGTCGGGGTGCTGATCGGCGGATTTCTGGTTGGGTTCGATTACCTGCTCGCCTTGTTTCTGCCATCGAACGTGACGTCCGCCCTCGTCCTAACGGGATGGATTTTGTGTACCGGAGCGCTGCATCTGGACGGCTTTCTCGACAGCTGCGATGGTTTGTTCGGCGGCCACACGCCGGAGGACCGGCTGCGCATTCTGCGCGATGAGCGCGTCGGGGCCTTCGCCGTGATCGGTGGTGTCTTACTTTTGCTGGTCAAGTTCCAGGCGCTGGCCGCGCTTGCTCACCGCAGCGCCGCCCTCGGTTTGGCCCCCGTGCTCGGACGCTGGGGCATGGCCGTGGCCGTGGTTGCGTTTCCTTATGCCCGTGCGGAAGGACTTGGACGCACCATGAAAGACCAGGCGCGAGGGAGCCAGGCGTTGCTGGCGAGCGCGATCGCCATTGGCGCCGCGTGGTTCACAGCCGGATGGCATGGAATGGCTTTTTTACTCCTAAGTGGAGCGCTGATGTTCTTTATCGCACGTTTCGTCCTGAAGCGGCTGCCAGGGCTGACAGGGGACATCTACGGCGCTCTGTGCGAATTGCTGGAAGTATTGGTGCTTCTCGGCTTCGTTGCGAGTGAGAAAGGGGTGAACCATGTCGCTTGAGCTGCGTTCGCTCATACGAGATGTGCCGCTCGCCGTGCATGGGGCGCCGGACCATGAGGAGCTTCGCCGCCTTGGATTCCGCCCCGCGGATATGCTCGATTTCAGCTCGAACATCAACGCCCACGGTCCCTCTCCGACGGTGCGCGACGCCATCGCCCGGACACCGCTCGACCACTATCCGGACAATGAGGCGCTGGCCCTGCGCGCCGTCCTGGCGGAACATCTGGGCGTCTCGTCGAAGTGTATTCTTGTGGGCAACGGTTCGTCGGAATTGATTTGGTTGGCAGCACTGGCCTTTCTCCGGCCGAGCGACCGCGCGTTAGTGCTCGGCCCCACCTACGCCGAATATGCACGCATGGCCGCCCTTATGGGCGCACGTTCGAAGATTCATCTTGCTCAGGAAAAAAATCAATTCGCCCTTTCGCTACCGGAGATACATGAGACTGTTGGTTCCTGGCAACCGCGTCTCGTCTTCCTTTGCAATCCCAACAATCCGACGGGCACGGTCCTCGATTCCGAAGTAATTGCCTATCTGGCTAACAAACATCCGCATACTCTTTTCATCGTAGACGAGTCTTATTTTGCCTTCGCTACCGGGCTCGACTCTGCGGCAAATGTCAAACGAGAAAACGTGTTGGCGGTACGGGCCATGACGAAGGATCATGCACTTGCCGGCCTGCGTTTGGGCTATGCCGTGGGTAAGGAGGAATGGCTCTCCTCGATGGCGCGTATGCGTCCACCCTGGAGCGTCAGTGCTCTCGCACAAGCTGCGGGCATCGCGGCCCTGCGCGATGGGGAACACCTGCGCCGTTCGCTTCAGCTATTGAACAGGGCGAAAGGCGCCTTGACGGATGCGCTCACCGAACTGGGGATTGAAGTTCTACCTTCCGCGGTTCACTTCCTTCTCGTTCGCGTCGGCAACGGCGCTGCCATTCGCCGCGCCTTACTGCACAAGGGCATCCTGGTCCGTGATTGCGCTTCGTTCGGCTTACCGGAATACATCCGCATCTGCACGCGCCGGCCCGAAGAGAACGCCCGGCTCGTCGCTGCTCTGGCGGAGGTGACGCATGCCGGCTAAAACGCTCATGCTGCAAGGGACCAGCTCCTCCGTGGGCAAAAGCGTGCTGACGGCGGCGCTGTGCCGGCTCTTCGCGCGTCGGGGCGTGCGCGTGGCACCCTTCAAGGCGCAGAACATGTCGAACAATGCGGCCGTCTGCGCTGACGGCGGCGAGATTGGCCGCGCTCAGGCCGTGCAGGCCGCCGCAGCGGGGATCGAGCCGACGCCCGACATGAATCCGATCCTCCTCAAACCCGAAGCCGATTCGCGCTCTCAGGTCATCGTGCTGGGCCGGCGCTGGCAGACGTTGCGGGCCGGCAGCTACTATCGTCGCAAGGAAGAGCTGTGGCCGATCGTCACCGCTGCCCTCGATCGGCTGCGTGCAGCCTACGATCTGGTGCTCATCGAAGGTGCAGGCAGTCCTGTGGAGTTGAATTTGCGCTCTTTCGACATCGTGAATATGTCTGTGGCGCGTTATGCCGGCAGCCCCGTCTTGCTGATCGGGGACATCGATCGCGGTGGGATTTTCGCGCAATTGCTGGGGAGTTTGTGGCTGCTGCCGGAGGAGGAAAGATCCCTGGTACGCGGTCTGATCGTCAACAAATTCCGCGGTGATCGCCGTCTGTTTGCTGACGGCGTGCGCATCCTGGAAGAACGCGGAGGCACTCCCGTCTTCGGTGTTGTGCCTTACCTGAGCGATCTGGCGTTGCCTGAAGAAGACGCTGTCGCGCTCGATCCCGAAATGAGACGCGAACCTACCCGCATCCGCGACATCGCCGTTGTTCGCTTGCCGCACATCGCCAATTTCGATGATTTCGATCCGCTTCGCTCAGAAATGGGTGTTTGCCTGCGTTACGTGGATTCCGTCGCTGGCCTCGGCAACCCATCGGCCGTCATTCTGCCGGGAACGAAGAGCACCCTGGCCGACCTGGCCTGGCTGACCGAGCGTCGGCTTGATGAGGCGATCCGTCATCTAGCGATGCAGGGCAGGGCGATAGTCGGCATCTGCGGCGGCTACCAGATGCTCGGTAGACAGTTACGAGACCCGGAACATATCGAATCGAATATCGAGGAAATGCCGGGATTGGGACTGTTACCGGTGGAGACGGTCTTTGCCGGCGACAAGGCCGTCTCTCAATCGCGTGCCCGCATTGTGGGAGGGCCAAGCTGGTTGGCCGATCTCCGCGACCAGATGATGGAAGGCTACGAGATTCACATGGGCCGAACGCAAAGTGATGATTCTTGGCTGGAAATTATGGCCCGCAACGGTCAGCCATGTCAGGCACCAGATGGGTGCATCAGCGCGGATGGGCACATTTGGGGTTGCTACTTGCACGGCTTATTCGCCAACGCCCCGCTGCGCCGTGCCTGGCTGGATAGCCTACCAAACTACCCAAGCGGGGAGCGTAAGCCCTCTGAGTGCAGCAAGACTCGGGGGGCTTACGCCCCCCGCTCAGGAATGCTACTCGACAGCACGCTGGAACACCTGGCCGATGCGGTGGAGGCAGAATTGGACATGAAGCGACTGGAAACGATTCTCGCGGCCAGCTAATGGGAAAGGGAACCTCGATGGAACCAGATTCCTCCGATTTGCACAAACAACGCATGGTGCGGCGCAAGGAAGCCTTCGAAGAGCGCAAGGCCCGCGCCAGCCGCGAAAAGGGCCTGCTCCTCGTTCACACCGGCGCGGGCAAGGGCAAGACCACGGCGGCGTTAGGATTGGCCTTTCGCGCTCTGGGTCAGGGACTCAAGGTCGGCATCGTCCAGTTCATAAAAGGCGCGATTCCTACCGGCGAAGCGGCCCTCGTTTGCCGGCTCAATCTGCCCATCGAAATGCACACCATGGGCGACGGCTTCACCTGGAACACTCAGGACCGCGACAAAGACATCGCCAGTGCCCGCAAGGCGTGGGAGCAAGCCGTCGCCCTTCTTCGCGACGAGTCTTTCGGTCTGATCATCCTCGATGAGCTGAATGTGGTGCTGAACTACGAATACCTGCCGTTGGCCGAGGTACTCGACGAGCTGCGTCGCAAGCGGGAAATGCTGCACGTGGTCGTCACGGGCCGCAATGCCAAGCAGGAGCTGATCGACCTGGCCGATCTGGTGACCGAGATGAAATTGGTCAAGCATCCGTATCGGGAACAGGGGATCAAGCCGCAGAAGGGAATTGAGTATTAACCACTTTCCTCGTTCCCAGGCTCTGCCTGGGAACGCACTGTCCGAGAGGCTCTGCCTCGCGTCGTGCCCTTGAAGGGACACGAGGCAGAGCCTCGTAAGCAGTGCGTTCCCAGGCAGAGCCTGGGAACGAGGAGAATGAAGGACACGACCATGAAACCCGCAGTCTTATTCGTCGGACACGGCAGCCGCGATTCGGAAGGCACACAGGAATTTTGCCGTCTCGTGGATCAGTTTCGCTCCGCCGATCCGGAGCGCATTGTCGAGCACGGCTTTTTGGAATTCGCCCGGCCCATTATCACTGAAGCCGTGGACCGCTGCGTAGAGCGCGGCGCTCGCACAGTCGCCGTGTTGCCGGGCATGCTCATGGCTGCTGGCCATGCCAAAAACGACATCCCCAGCGAAATCCACGAAGCGCGGCACAAATATCCCGATGTCCAATTTCATTACGGCCGGCATCTGCACTTGCATGCCAAGATCCTGGAGCTGTCCCGGCTGCGCATTGAAGAGACGCTTGCGGCGGCGCGACCGATGGAACGCAAAGACACATTGCTTCTCGCGGTCGGCCGCGGCAGCAGCGATCCCGACGCCAACGCCGACGTCAGCAAACTGGCGCGGATTCTCTGGGAAGGCATGGGCTTCGGCTGGGCCGCCGCCGCGTACATCGGCGTGACGACGCCCCTGTTGCCCGAAGCACTCGAGCGCTGCCATCGCATGGGTTTCGCGCGCGTCGTCGTCTTTCCGTTTTTCCTGTTCACCGGCGTGCTCGAAAAGCGGATTCGCCATCTGACCGCCGAATTCGGACAAAAGCATCCCGAAGCGGATTTTCTCTGCACGGATTATCTCAACGTCCACCCTCTCTTGCTCGATGTCTTCGCCGAGCGCGTCGAGGAAGCGCTCCACGGCAGTCCCAACATGAACTGTGAGCTGTGCAAATACCGCGTGCGGCTGCCGGGTTTCGAGCAGGCCGTCGGCCAGCCACAAGTCGGCCATCATCACCACGTCCGCGGCATCGGCCAGGACGGCGAGACGCACGCCCACGAGCACGGCCATCATCACCACCATCATCATTGAGGCGACCGTGGAACACCTGGGGACATTCTGGGGCGTCGGCGTGGGTCCGGGCGATCCGGAGCTGATGACGCTCAAGGCGACGCGAATCCTCGCTTCGGTGGACTGCATCTTCTGTCCGGCGGAGTCCACGCAAGGAGCCAGCTTTGCGGCGCGCATCGTGGCGCCACTCGGCTTGCCAGCCGAAAAGTTCCGTTCGGTATCCCTGTGCATGTCCCGACAGCGCGACGCGGCTCAGGAAGGGTATCGACGTGCAGCCGAGGCGATTGTGGCGGAGATGCGTCAGGGCCGCTCGGCGGCCTGGATCACGGAGGGCGATCCGCTGTTTTACAGCACGTTTTCGTACATTGCCCAGGAAGTTCGCCGCCTTTGCTCGGAGGCCCAGATCGAGATCGTACCGGGTGTGTCCTCGGTGCAGGCCGCCGCCGCTCGCGCCGGCGTCCCCCTCGCTCATCTCGATGAAGCGATGGCCGTCCTGCCGGCCGCCTACGGATTGGAACGCTTGCCGATGTTTCTCGATTCGTGTGCTACCGTTGCCTTGCTCAAGGTCCATTCCAGCTTCGATGCGTTGCTCGATCGGCTCGCCGATCTTCCGAAGGATATACGGATATTTTATCTCGAAAAAGTCGGTACAGAGGAGGAACGACTGACCACTGACCTGAGTTCGTTGCGCGGACGGAAGTTACCTTATTTTTCCCTTGTCCTCCTGCGGCGCGATGATTCAGGGCGAGCGGGGGGCGTAAGCCCCCTGTTGATGGAAGAAAAAAACAGGGTGATGGAAGAAAAAAACAGGGGGCTTACGCCCCCCGCTCGCCAAAAGTCATCTCTGCTTATCGTTGGGTTAGGACCAGGTGCGCGCGAGACGATGACAGGCCAAGCACTGGAAGCACTCCGTCGCTCCCAAGTGATCGTCGGCTACAACGGCTATTTTGAGGGACTCGACGATTTGGTGGATGGTAAGGAATGTCTCTCCCTACCGCTGGGCGCCGAAAAGGAACGTGCTCACCTGGCGATTCAGCGCGCCCGCGAGGGCCAATCGGTGTGCGTGATCTCCAGCGGCGACGCCGGCATTTATGGCATGGCCAGCTTGGTGCTGGAGACGCTTGAAACCATAGACGATTCTCACGACCTGGAAGTTACGGTCATCCCTGGCGTGTCGGCGGTAAACGCCTGCGCCGCCCTGTTGGGCGCGCCACTCGGACATGATTTCGCCGTCGTCAGCTTGAGCGATCTCCTGACGCCATGGGCGCAGATTGAGCGACGACTCACGGCGATGGCGGCGGCCGATTTCGTGCTGGTTCTGGTAAACCCCCGAAGTCAGCGGCGCGACTGGCAATGGCGCCGCGCCGGGGAGATCTTGCTTCGGGATCGTCTGCCCCAAACGCCGGTCGGCCTCGTGCGCCAGGCGTATCGTTCCGGCCAATCGGTTGAAATTACCACACTAGATCGCATGACCGAGGCGGCCGTCGATATGTTCACCACGGTGATCGTCGGCAGTTCTCAGACGCGGCGGATTGGTGACAACCTGGTGACACCGCGCGGTTATCTAACGAGCGGGGGGCGTACGCCCCCTGTTGCGAACAAAAAGGGGGCGTACGCCCCCCGCTCGCCGGAGATCGTAGATGAGAGTTTTCGCATCATCGAGAGCGAGATTGGCGAACACGGCTTCGCCCCGGACGAATGGCAGGTCGTCCGCCGTATGATTCACGCGTCCGGCGATCTGGAATTGGCCCGGCTGATTTATTTTCGCCACAACGCTGTCGCCGCTGGCGTGCAAGCCCTGCGACAAGGAACTCTCCTTGTTACCGACGTGCGCATGGTCGCTGCGGGACTGAACAAGACGGCGCTGGAAACGCTGCGCGTTGCCGTACACACTTTTATCGACGATCCCGAAGTGGCACTCCGGGCCGTGGAGGAAGGGCGCACGCGCAGCGCCTGTGCGATGGAGAAAGCGATGGCGATGATGAATCGCGCCATCTATGTCGTCGGCAATGCACCGACGGCGCTGCTGGCGTTGTGCGAAGGCATTCGTCGAGGAGCGGTTCAACCCGCACTCGTGATCGCGGCCCCGGTCGGATTTGTCGCTGTGGAGGAAAGCAAGGAACAAGCGTTCGCTCTGGACGTTCCACTGATCGGCGTGCGTGGACGCAAGGGCGGCAGTGCCGTCGCCGCCGCGGCAGTGAACGCGCTTCTGCTGATGGCGGCAGAGGAGGCGCAACGATGACGACCGAACCGCTGGTGGTCATCGGCATCGGTCACGATGGGCCGTCCGGCCTGTCGCCGGATGCGCTCGATCACATTGCGCGTGCCGAAGTGCTGGCGGGCGGACTACGGCATCTCGCCTATTTTCCCGATTGGAGCGGCGAGAAAATCGTCTTCGATGCGGAGATAAGTTCGCGGATCGCTTATCTCCAGAAATGCGCGCCTGGACGCAAAACGGTGGTGCTGGCTTCGGGCGATCCGTTGTTTTACGGCATCGGTCGCCTGCTTCTGGAGGCGTTTCCGCGCGAGCAACTGCTGTTTTTGCCGCATGTCAGCTCGGTGCAGCTCGCCTTTGCTCGTATCAAGGAGACGTGGGACGACGCTTGCATCGTCAGTTTGCATGGCCGGCCATTACAATCTCTCGCGCCCGCTCTCCATCGCCGCGAGAACAAGATCGCCGTGTTCACGGATGCTCGCAATACTCCAGCGGCGATCGGTGCCTTCTTGGGCGAGAACGGATGCGCGCAGGATTATCCCGATGTTTGGCTGTGCGAAAACCTCGGCGGGCCGGATGAACGCGTTACGCGTTGGACGCCAGCCGAGTTGAAAGGAGAGACATTCTCTCCCCTGAATATCGTGATACTTCAGCGGGGACGGGACGCAGAGCGTCCCGGTCGTGCGTTCCCACGCAGAGCGTGGGAACGAGAAGAACCGTCGCCCTTGCTCGGCATTCCTTCGGAGATGCTGCGGCATCGTACGCGGCGCGGCGATCTCATCACACGGCGCGAGATACGGTTGCTCTCCTTGTGTTATTTGGAACTACATCCAGGCGATGTTCTCTGGGACATCGGGGCCGGCAGTGGTTCGGTGTCCATCGAGGCGGCTCGGCTCTGTCCCAAAATCGAGATATTCGCTGTCGAAAAAGATGAGGAAGCGTATCGGAACCTGGCAGAGAATGTGCGGACATTTGGCACGCCTGGCGTTCACCCCATCGACGGCCCGGCGCCCGATGCGTTTGCGCAACTGCCCAACCCGGACGCCGTGTTTGTCGGCGGCAGCGGCGGCAAGCTCGAAGCGATCCTGGCCGCGGCTCTGGAGCGACTGAAGCCGGAGGGGCGTCTCGTCATCAACTGCATCACCCTGGACAACCTCGCGCGCGGCTGGAGCTGGCTGCGCGATCACGCTGCGCAACCACAGGTGACTTCCGTGCAACTGGCACACTCGCGGCCGTTGGGCGAACTGTATAGCCTGGAGCCGGACAGCCCCCTGTTCATCTTGCAGGCGAGGAAGAAATGAAATCGTCTCAGAAAGTGGCTCTGATCGCTGTCACTCGCCGCGGACTCGAACAGGCCCGCCGTCTGCGCACGCGTCTGGGTTTCGGAGAAGTGCATCGTTCGGCAAACTTCGGCGATTCCGCGCATCCGTGGGAATATGCCTTCGCCGGTCCTCTCTCCGAGCAAGTTCCTGTCCTGTTCGCGCGCTTTGATCAACTGGTCTTTTTCCTGGCGACGGGGGCGGTGACGCGCCTGATTGCTCCATGCCTGGTTTCCAAGACGAGCGATCCGGGTGTACTGGCCGTGGATGAAGCCGGCCATTTCGTCATCGCGCTCTTGTCCGGCCACGAGGGCGGCGCCAACGCCTTCGCTCGCACGGTTGCCGGCTGCCTGGGCGCCACGCCGATCATCACCACGGCGTCGGACGTTCTTGGCGGACTCAGCATCGAGGAACTGCAGGAACGCTTCGGCTGGATCGCCGAGACGCCCGAACGCCTCAAGGCAACAGCGGCGGCCCTGGTGAATCGCGAGCCGGTGGCCATCGTGCAGGAATTCGGCTGCCGCGGCTGTTGGCTCGATGAAACCGACTTGCCCGATAACGTGGCATTCGCTCACGATGTCCACCGCTTGCAGGGCCGGACCTTCGAGCGCATCCTGTGGATCACCGATCGCCAGGTGGACGATTGCCACGGCCTGAACGAACAACGCATCCTCTGGTTGCGTCCGTCCAGCCTGGCTCTCGGCGTCGGCTGCGAACGCGGCATCTCCCCCGAGGCGCTGGCGGACGGCCTGGAGCGATTTCTCCATGCACATGGCATGGCACGGGCAAGTATCTGCACGCTCGCCAGCGTGGATCTCAAGGCCGACGAGACCGCCGTTCTGGAGCTGGCGAAACAGCAGGGCTGGCAAACGGCTTTTTATCCTTCCGAAGAATTGGCTCAGGTGCGCGGCATTCGCAATCCGTCGCCGGTAGTGGAACAGTGCGTGGGCACGCCGGGCGTGGCCGAGCCGGCCGCCCTGTTGGCCGCCGGCGCGGAGGACTTGCTCGTCGAAAAGCAGGTGATGACTTCGCCTCTGGCTCCCCAACGGATGACTTTCGCGCTAGCCCGGCTCGCTTCGTTCCAGGAGCGGACAACGGCTGGCCGAGTGATCTTCGTCGGCGCGGGGCCGGGCGATCCGGAGTTGTTGACCCTCAAGGCCCTTCACGCTCTTGGCCGCGCCGACGTGGTCATCTACGCCGGCTCGCTCGTTCCCGAAGCGATGCTGCGACACGCGCCGGCAACGGCCGTGCTGCACAACTCGGCCCCACTGACGCTGGAACAAGTGATAGAGATAACGAAGGCGGCGGTTGACAACGGCCAGTGTGTGGTCCGCCTTCATTCGGGAGATACCAGCATTTACAGCTCCATTCAGGAACAGCTCGCCGTCCTCGAAGACGCGGACATTGACTGTGAAGTCATTCCGGGCATCAGCGCGTTTCAAGCGACGGCCGCCGCCCTCAAGAGCGAGCTGACGTTGCCGGAGATTGTGCAGACCGTCATCCTCACGCGCGGCGAGGGCATGACGAAAATGCCGCCGGGAGAATCGCTGGAAGCACTGGCCCAGCATGGGGCCACGCTCTGCATTTTCCTGAGCGCACGGCTGGCCGAGACCGTGCAGGCGCAGCTCTTGACCGCCTATCCACCCCAGACGCCTGCGGCCATCGCTTACCGTGTCAGCTGGCCGGATGAAAAAATCATCGTCACGACATTGGCGAACCTTGCCGCCGAGGTCCGCCGCCATCGCCTGACGCGGACCACGCTTCTTTTGGTCGGCGAGGCCATCGGCGGACGCCGCAATCGATCGCGGCTCTACGATCGCCGTCATGGGCACTTGTTCCGGGCAAGGAGCCGTGATGAAACGCATCCTTCTGCTTAGCGGCACGAGTGAAGGACCGCTCCTGGCTCGTGCCCTATTGGCCGCCGGCTTTCAGGTGCGGGCTACCGTCACGCGCCCGGAGGCCAGGGATAATTTGTTCGGCCATCTGTTGAGCGAGGTTGTAGGGTGGGTCGAGCGCAGCGAGGCCCACCAGCAAGGGCATGGTGGGCCTCGCTGCGCTCGACCCACCCTACAATCATTGTCAGTAGATGTCCTTGGATTCACAGAGCAGAGCCTGACAGAATACCTCTCGTGCCCAGAGGTCGATCTCGTGCTCGACGCGACACACCCGTTCGCCGTCCGCATCACGCGCATCACTCAGAGCGTTTGCGAGCGCATGGGGATGCCTTATATGCGTTATGAACGCCCCGATTGGACGCCTCCCACTGGAACGCGTTTTGCCGAATCATACGCAGAGGCGGCCGCCGTCTTGCCGTCGCTGGGATCGCGCGTCCTGCTGACCATCGGTGCCAAGCAGCTCAAACATTTCGCCCCGCTGCATGGCAGACTGACGATGGTGGCACGCATCTTGCCGTCGCCGGTGTCGCTTCAGCAAGCGCTGGAGTTCGGCTTCGCCGAGGAGAATCTGGTGCGTCAGCGGCCTCCGTTTTCCATCGAGCAAAACCGCGAACTGTTTCGCCGTTACAACGTCGATGTTTTGGTGACGAAAGCGTCGGGGCGAGAAGGCGGCGTCGTCGAAAAAGTCACCGCCGCTCGCGATTTGGCCATGAAAGTTCTGATGATTCGCCGGCCGGAGCCAACCGCCCTTGGCTGTGTGACAACGATCGAGGAAGCCGTGTGTCTCTGCCGGAAGTTAGTCGAAAAATAGAACGCGGATGACGCGGTTGCAGCGGATCAGCGCGGATTTAATTCCTGTCTGATCCGTGTAAATCCGTCGCATCTGCGTCATCCGCGTTCTATTTCGGAGAATGAGCGATGGGCCAGGAGCTGCGATCCGGTTACACGACGGGCGCTTGCGCCACGGCCGCGGCCAAGGGCGCTCTCCTCGCCTTGATCTACCAGCAAACCGTCGATGAAGTAGCCATCCGCTTGCCGCAAGGACAGCTGGTGAAATTCCAACTACGCACCTGTTCGTTCACTCCCGACGAGGGACGAAGCAGCGTCATCAAGGACGCAGGTGACGATCCCGATGCCACCGATAAGGCGGAGATTTGTGCTCGAGTCGCCTGGAGCGATGCGCCCGGTGTCGCTTTTCAACGCGGCCCCGGCGTCGGGCTTGTGACCAAGTTAGGGCTGCCCGTGTCTCCGGGAGAGCCGGCCATAAATCCCGTGCCGCGCCGCATGATCGCCCAGACGCTGCAAGAAGTTCTCGACGAAGCCGGTTCTCCGCACACCGGGTTGACCGTGGAAATCTCTGTTCCCGGTGGCGAAGAGATGGCCCAAAAGACTTTTAACCCACGCCTGGGCGTCATCGGCGGTATCTCGATACTGGGCACGACCGGCATCGTCACGCCGTACTCGACGGCAGCGTGGTTGGCCAGCGTCGTGCAGAGCATCGACGTAGCGGCGGCCCAGGGCTGCCGCCACCTGGTTCTGACCGTGGGTGCGCGCGGCGAACGAACGGCTCGACGGCTGTTTGAGCTGCCCGACGATGCGTTCATCCAAATCGGACCGTTTTTCGCCGATGCTCTGCGTCACGCTGAACACGCTGGCATCACCAAGGTCAGCCTGGTGTCCATGATCGGCAAGCTCGCCAAGTTCGCTGCCGGCAACGAATCCGTCCACAGCACGACCAGCGCCCAGGACTTCGCCTTTCTCGCCCGCATGGCCCACGAGTCCGGTGCTGGAGATGATTTGTTGGCACGCATCCGCATCGCGAACACGGCCCAGGAAGTTGCGGAGATGATGACTGCCGCGGGATATGTCTCGTTTTTCTCACGGGTGTGCCAAGAAGCCTGGACGTTCGCTCGTGGATTGTCCGGCAAAGTATTGACGGTGGAAGTCCTGCTCACCGGAGTAGCAGGCGAGGTTCTGGGACGATACCCGTAAGGATGGAATCGTATCATGAATAACTCGAAATCTGACAATGACGCCTTCTCCGAAGCGGAACGGCAGGCGATTTACCGCGTCATGCGTTCGCGCAGAGACGTGCGGGAATTTCGGCCGGACCCTGTTCCCTTCGAGGTGCTCGGACGCATCCTGGAGATGGCTCATTACGCGCCGTCGGTAGGCTTCATGCAGCCGTGGAACTTCATCCTCATCACGTCGCTCGACATTCGCCGACAGATCAAGCAACTGTTCGAGGAGCGAAACAAGCAAGAGGCGGCCCAAATCGAAGATGAGGATCGCAAGCGTCTGTACGACCATCTCAAACTGGAAGGAATTCTGGAGTCGCCCTTGAACCTGGCTGTGACTTGCGACCATCGCCGCGACAGCCCTTTCGTCCTGGGTCGCGGCCCCATGCCTCAGACCGATCTCTACAGCACCTGCCTGGCCATCGAGAACATCTGGCTGGCGGCCCGCGCGGAGGGCGTCGGCATCGGCTGGGTGAGCATCCTCGACCCGCACGCCGTCGCCAACATCCTGCAATTGCCGACCGGCGTCGAGTTGGTTGCGTATTTGTGCGTCGGCTATCCGATCGAATTTCGCCCCCGGCCCATGCTGGAAGAAGTCGGCTGGAAAGACCGGCTGCGGCTGGAGGAACTCATCTATCGGGATCAATGGGGAAAGCGCGTCTCCTCGCTGTGCGATTAATCCACTTTCGGCATTCGCACGGCGATGGCATGAGCGACGGCATAAGCGCGGCAATGGGATAGTGACAACAGGATGTCACTAATCCGCTGCTCCTGGGCGATGTCCTTGGCCGCGCCGCACAGCATCACCTTCGGCCGGTTGACCGCTTCCATGCGTACTTCCATGTCGGTCCACGAGAGGCCACGCTGCCACGGCAAACTCAGGCACTTCAAAATCGCTTCCTTGGCCGCCCAAAAGGCGGCGAACTGCTCCGTGGTCCGCTGCCGCGACTGGCAATGGAGGATCTCCCGTTCGGTGTACACGCGCCGCAAGAACAGCTCGCCGTGCTCGTCGATCATGCGGCCGACGCGTACACATTCGACTATCTCGGTGCCAATCCCCGCAATCTCCATGACCGCTCCCATTTCAAGACTCGCGCTGCTCCTACCGATCTTAGCAAAGAACCGGCCTGTGAGTACAATCGTGTCGAGGCGCCTTATTCTGTGAAAGGAGAAATACCGGGATGACGCATAATGCCGAACAGGATCTGCTGTCCGATCTGACGCCGGCTCAGCGCGAGGCAGTCACGCACTT
This sequence comes from Gemmataceae bacterium, assembly GCA_036557565.1. Classification (GTDB taxonomy): domain Bacteria; phylum Planctomycetota; class Planctomycetia; order Gemmatales; family Gemmataceae; genus JAJPHU01. The sequence continues at coordinate 8,714 of DATBHJ010000113.1, read as the reverse complement.
CGAGGGACCGTTACTGATCCTCGCCGGGCCGGGCAGCGGCAAAACGCGCGTCATCACACGCCGCGTCGTCTGGTTGCTCCAGCAGGGCGTGCGGCCGGGCAACATCCTGGCCATCACGTTCACCAACAAGGCCGCCGGCGAGATGCGTCAGCGCGTCGAGGCGCTTGTACCCGGCAGCCGAGTTTGGATCAGCACCTTTCACAGCTTCGGCGCCAAACTGCTGCGCCTGTACGGCGAGCGGCTCGCACTCGATCGCAACTTCACCATCTACGATCAGAACGATCGCGCCCGCATCGCCAAGATGGCCCTCGAAGACGCCGGCCTGGCCAACGGACGCATTTCGCCGGACTCTATCTCCGCCGCCATCAGCAAGGCCAAGAACCAGCTCCTCGGACCCGAACGGTACGCCGAGCGCGCCCGCGACTTTTACGAGAAGAACGTCGCCGGCATCTATCCGATGTACGAGAAGCGGCTGCGCGAAGCCAACGCCCTGGATTTCGACGATTTGCTGTACTGGCCGGCCCTGGCGCTCAAGCACGATCAGGAGCTGCGAGCCGAGCTGGATGCGCGTTTTCGCTTCGTGTTGATCGACGAATATCAAGACACGAACCATGCGCAGTATGCCATCGCGCGCGGGTTGTCCATCGATAATCCGAATTTGTGCGTGGTCGGAGACCCTGACCAGTCGATCTATCGCTTCCGCGGATCAGACATCCGTAATATCCTCGATTTCGAGCGTGATTTTCCCAATGCCCGAATTTTGAGGCTGAACACCAACTATCGCAGCACGAAAACGATCTTACAGGCAGCCGGCCATCTGATTGCGCACAACCGGCAACGAAAGCCGATGGATCTCTTCACCGACAATCCGCAGGGCCAGCCGGTGACGGTGCTGACGTTCGACACCGGCCTGGACGAAGCGGACGGAATTGCCCGACGCATCCGCGAAGCAGTCGAGTCGGGCAAACGCGCCTATCGCGATTTTGCCGTGTTTCTCCGCGTCAACGCCCTGTCGCGCGGATTGGAAACGGCGTTCGTGCAGCAGCGCGTGCCGCACCAGATCGTCCGCGGCCTGGCCTTCTTCGAGCGCAAAGAAAACCGCGACATCCTCGCCTATCTGCGCCTCATGGTCAACCCGCGCGATGATCTGTCGTTCTTGCGCATCGTCAACGAACCGACGCGCGGCATCGGCAAAGTGTCGCTCGATCATCTCCGCGAATATGCCGAGCCGCGCGAGATGAGTCTGCTGTCGGCGGCGGGAGAAGCGAGCAAAATCAAGGCCATCAAGGGCAAGGCCGTCTCGGCGTTGCAGGATTTTCATCGACTCATCAGCGAGCTGCGCCAGGTGCTCGAAGCGCCGCCCGATGAAGTCATTCGCCAGGTAATCGATCGCAGCGGCTATCGGGATATGCTACGCCGCAGCGACGACGAGGCGGACCAGGAGCGACTGGCCAACATTGAAGAACTTATCACCGCGGCCAAGCAATTCGCGGCCGAGGACGGCAGCCGGACCATCGGCGATTTCCTGGAGAACATCACGCTGGCCAGCGACGTGGACAGCTGGGATGAGCAGCAGGATTGCGTGTCGATCATGACACTGCACGCGGCCAAGGGATTGGAGTTCTCCGTCGTTTACATCACTGCGGTGGAGCAGGGGTTGCTGCCGCACGAGCGCAGCATTGCTCACAATGAGGAACTGGAAGAAGAGCGCCGGCTGGCCTTCGTCGGCATGACGCGCGCCAAGGAAGAGCTGTATCTGTGCCACGCTCGCAGCCGGGAGTTTCGCGGCCAGACGGTGTATCCGGTGGAGAGCATGTTCTTCCGCGAATTGCCGACAGAAGCGATCGAGCATATCGACTCCACCGGCGGATACGGCGCGCCGGCTGCCTTCGAGCAGTGGCGCGGCGGCGGAGCAGCGGCCGAGCAGGGCTGGCACGATGCCGGCGTTCGCCCGCGGCCGGCGTCCACAGCGCCGCGCACTCCGGCGAACGGAGACGAGAAGGGATTCGTCGAGGGAATGCTGGTGCGCCATGCTAGCTATGGGATGGGACGCATCGTTGAGGTGAGTGGCCAAGGGTCGCTCCGCCGCGTCAAGATCCGCTTTTCCACGGCCGGCGAACGGACATTTATCGCGGACAAAGTAACTCTGGAAATCGTGCGGAGAAATTGAGGCGAGCGGGGGGCGTAAGCCCCCTGTTCTTCGCAACAGGGGGCTTACGCCCCCCGCTCGCCAATGAATCTTACGGCGCCGCCGGCACCGCCGGGGGCATCGCGGGACCGTAGATGGTTTTCGGATTGGGCAGCGAACGGAAATCGCACTGGGCCAATCGCTCCAGGATGACCTGCTCCAATTTGAAATCGCGGCCAATGGGAATCCAGTTGGATTCGTAGACGGGCTGCTCGATCACCTCGAACTGTCGTTCGATCGTGCTGTTCATGCGGAAAGAAGCGGAGCCGGCCGTGGACCTTACCGGAGCGGGTATGTCTTCCAGTTCTTTCAACACTTTCACGTCGATGTAGTAGCCGCCTTCGTCAGCAGTCGAGATGAGCACGATGCAGCGATGACGGATCGACTGGAAGTCGGCCAGCAGGCGCTGGAAGAAATCGGGACTGCCGGGCTTCCACGGCTGGATGAGGCCCGGCGCCACGGCGGGCTGTGTTTCGATGCGGCCTTCATAGCGATTGCTGTAAGCGACTTCCCAGAAGTCATCGACGATGTCCAGGGCCTTTTGGAAAACCTTATCGTAAACTTCCGGCTGCGGACCCTGGGGAATATACACCGGGTTTTCCTGCGTAATGAACGGGCCAGGATGGATGAGCGTCTCTTCCTGAGGCGTGGCTTGCCCCGGACGGAAGATGATGGGATTGTCGCGCAGCGGTCCCGTCGAGCAACCCGCCAGCGTCAGGGCCAGCGTGGCAGCGCTCGCGACGAGAACCTGCCGGCGATTGATGCGACCCATACAGCCCCTCCGCCGCGCGCAGCGCAGCCGGCCCAGTGTTCAGAGTAAGGGGCGTTCTTATGTCAAAGTGCAGCGTGGGTGTCAAGGCGGAAAATAGGCGAACGGCCGGCGTGAGCCGGCTGGTTGTTGTCTCCGGACCAGCCGGCTTACGCCGGCCGTTCGCCTATTCCTCCTTGGCTTGCAGTTTCCACTCCTCATCGAAGAACCCCGCCGTCACAACCTTGCCCGGAAAGCGCGACGACGGCGGGGTATTCACGTCGATGACGGCGAAGTCCGGCAACTTCGGCACCTGCCGCGCGTTATTGAGATAATCATACTCGCGGAAGGTGAATCCACTGTTGAGCACGACGTAGCGCTTCGGATTGAGTGGATTGGGATAGATCAACAGCGGCACATGATTTTCGGCAGAAAACGTCTTCTGGCCCAGCTGCACCTGCTGTCCGTCCCAGCCGATCGGCAGCTTGTCGGCGATTTTGGCCAGGATCTGATTGCTTTTGGGATCGCCCCACAGGACGAGATTATGGGCGGCGATGTCGGCGTCGGTGACAGCGCCGTCATCCTTGACACGCGCCTCGCCGCGGAATTGTCGGCGCCAGTGCTCAAGGGCGTGCTTCATCTCCGCCGACGTCCAGGCACCGACCTTGTCATTGAGCGGCTGACCAGTTGGCCGGACCATCAGAAAGCTATTCATGAAAGCGTCGTCGATGGGGCCTTGCAGTCCGGGCCGTTTGCGCAGCGTGCCGTCGTCGATCTTCTTGACCACCTCCCAGGTGTTGTCTTTCTTGCGAAAATGCACCGTCCACGAGCGATCCGACATTACCGGCGGCACGCCCTTGACTTCTTCCTCCTCGTCATCGATGCGGACGCTCGGCTTGTCCAGTGCTTCCAGCGGACACGCCCCCGGCTCGAAATGCAGCGTCAGCGCAGTGACGTTCCGCGTCTTGATCGCCACGCCCTCCTCGACGGCGGCATCCACCTCGGCGCGCGACCAGTGCTTTTCCATGCCGTCGATCTGCACCCAACGCATTTTGGGATAGCGCAGTGTCCAGGTGTGGAACAACACGTGCAACGGTACCTGGTCGCGGCCGTGCTTGACGATGCTGTCGATGCGGCGATCCAGCTCTTCCTTGGTTTTGCGCTCGTAGGAATGGGCCGTTTTGGGACCGATCAAGTGCATGAGCGTCATGCCCTCTTTTTTCATGGCGTCGGCCATCCGGTCGGCGGCCTGCTTCTGCCGGTCGTTCTCGCCGCTGTAGGCGACGACGGGACAGTTGAAGAGATTGGCCGCGTAGTCGGTGGCATCGTACCAGTGCCATAGCTTCTGCTCGTACCATGTGGGCTGGATTTTCTCATTCTGAAAAACCTTGAGGAAGTCGGCGGTCTCGCTGAACCCGGCCCCCGGAGCAGCCGCCGCCCACAGGCCGGCGTAATGCACGGCGAATTGCCAGCACGCCGCGCCGCCCATCGAGAAGCCACGCATGACGATGCGGTTTTCATCGATGGGATAATGCTTGCGGACGTGGTCCATCGCTTCCAGACAATCGATCTCGCCGGCGAACTTGTTGGCGTTGCAATAGCGGCCATAGAGATGCAGCACGAAGGCGTTCCGGGGAGTGAACTGACCGGGCGACGTCTGGCGATCGTTGAGGAACGCCAGCTCCGTCAGCTTCTCGTTGCGGCCGTGGCACCAGATGTCCAGGCGATGCTCGTAGGGACCGTTGGCCTGATACTTCGGCGGCACGACCAGGCCATATGGCTGCACCGAGCCGTCGATTTTGGACTCGTAGCCGCGCACCACCAGGCCGGTCGCCGTCGTCCACGGCGTTTTGCCTTCCCGCAACTGCTCGGCGCGCTCCATGCCCTGGGCGACCAGCTTGTGGGCGATGGCGAGTTCCTTCGGGTTGTAAAACTCGTTGTACGCCAGAGCATAGCGGACGGCGTTATGAAAGATCTGCACGTCCGGCAGCAGTTCCAGGAGAGCCGGTTTGCCCTTGAGGCCCAGACGCAACTGCTCGATGGTCCCGCCCAGCGTCTCGACCTCGGCTCGCAGCATAGCGCTATTGGGATCGTCGCTTTTTATCGGGATTCCCGGCGGCGGCACCGGACGGACTTTCTCGGGCAGATTGTCGCCGGGTCCATCGGCGTAGAGCAGGGCCGCGAGAACGAAGACGCACACGAGCGGAAAACAGTGCCTGGCCACGGCATCCTCCTTGTTGATTCAGCTGTACACGGCAGAGACGATGGTGTTGTTGTTAGGGGATGGCACGAGAGGTGTCAACGATTTCTTCGCTACTAGCCCGAAGCGTAAGCGAGGGCCGCCCTCCCTTACGCTTCGGGCTGGTGAAAAAGAGCAAATCCGCGCGATGGGGCAAGCTCTCCCTGATATGCCAGCCTGTCCAGCGCATTCTCTCCGCGTTCGCCGAATTCGCTTGCCTCGGCGCTTGCCGTTTGCCGAATCATTGGGTGTGGATGAGGCCAGTAGCCGTGGATGATTAAGCGACAGGGTGAAATGATGAAACCAGATGTTACAAACTGGACGGCGAGGACTCTGGCCTTGCTTCTGGCCTTGTCGGCCGTGGCCGCGGACCAGCGACTGGAAGCGGTGAAAACCGCTCCGGAGCCGGCCCCGCAACAACCGCCGGCCAATAACTGGTTCAACGCCCGCACGCCCGGCCGCGGCGCCCTGGCCCAGCCCAACTCGTTTTTGCAATACGGCCACTCGGAAAACGACAATTGCTGTCCGGGCAGAAGGTGCGGCCATTATCTTCACCGCATCGTCGCCTGGGCCACTTACTGCCCCAAGTATCATGTGTGCGCCTGCACGCAGTGCTGCAACAGCTGCCAGTACAAGGGCGTCTTGCCGCTTTATCCCATTTTCTACAATCCCAAGTGCATCGAAGGCAGCGGCATCCAGGCGACTTTCGCCAACGAATGCTATCGCGGCAACGTGGATTGTGCGACCTGCGGCCATCATTAATACACCTGCGACCTCCTTCACCCCGTCACGACGGAACCCGGGCCCACGCCGGGTTCCGTTCGTTTTTATCGCTTGCTTATAATCAAGGACATCGCCCATCCCGTGGAGAGCAGCCGATGGACATCGTGCCGCAACCCGCGCGCACCGAGGACTGGGGGACCGCGTTCCGCCTGATCTTTCAGTACCTCCCCGCCCAGGAGCGCGAGAATCGCTGCGCCAATGCCCTGCGATTGCTTCAGCGCGGCGAACTCAATTCGCAGGGACTTTTCCTCGTGCGCAGCCCAGCTGGACTATACGGCGCTCTTCTCTGCTTGCCGGTCCCTGGATGCAGCGCGCTTCTCTGGCCGCCCGGCGTGGTCGAGGATCGACACACGGAGCTGGAAGATACTCTGTTGCGGCATGCCTGCTCCTGGATGCGGCAGCGCGGCGTGAAGTTGGTGCAAACGCTGCTCGCGCCCGAAGAGACGTTCCTTGCCGATCCGCTGTTGCGTAACGGTTTCTCGGCCGTCACGCGCTTGTGGTACATGCGACACGACCTGAACTTGCCCGTGGATTGCCTGAATACTCCCTCTCGCCTGAATTATCAAACCTTCGCAGATGACGCACTGTTTCGGCAGACGCTTTTGCGCACCTACGAGGGTACGCTGGACTGTCCAGAAGTGAACGGCATTCGCGGCATTGACGAGGTGCTCGAAGGCCATCGTGCGCAGGGGGTGTTCGATCCAGAGCGCTGGTGGATGGTCCGCGACCGCGAACGGCCGGTGGGCGTGTTGATGATGACGGAAATACCCGAAAGCGGAGATTGGGAGGTGGCCTACATGGGCGTCGTGCAGGAAGCTCGGCGGTGCGGCTTCGGTCGGGAGATGCTGCTTCACGCGCTGTGCGAAGCTCGCGCGGCCCTTGTGTCCACCGTCACGCTGTCCGTCGATGCCCGCAATCAACCGGCCTGGAACCTCTATCGTTCGTTGGGATTCGAGCCGTACGATCAGCGCGTCGTGTATTTGGCGATCTTTGGTTAGCCGCGACCCGAAGGGGAGCGCGTTCGCGCTCCGCTGCGCGTCGCGGCTAACCAAAGATGCCAAGAATGACGCACCTCCGGCGCCGTCATTGCGCGAAAATGTTAACTTTTGCTGTTGGCGAAGAGTCTTCCGCGGTCTAGAATTGCCCATCCTGGCATGGGATTCTATCGGAACTGGGACGCCCGTGACCGTCGGCGAGCGCAACTTAATTCACGCGCTGGAAATAGCGATTTCCCAGCGAATTGGCGAACCACGCTACAAGCTCTGGTTTGAAGGCAGGACTCGCTTTCATTGGGACGACGATCAGCTGACGGTCGGCGTGCCCAACCGGCACTTCGGCGAATGGGTGGAAAAGAACTTCGGCGCCGCCACCGCCGCCGCCGCCCAGGAAGTGTTCGGCCAGGCCATGCAGGTGCGCTTCGTCATCGATCCACAGCTGTTCCAGGAGGCGCGGCGCGAGCAGGATGAAGCGCGTACGGAGCGGGGGACGTCAGCCCCCCGAGATTCGCTCAGGGGGCTTACGCCCCCCGCTCAGGGAACGGAACAAGCACCCCGCCGCGTTCGTCGCTGGCGTCGCCTGAACGATTTCGTGGTTGGACCGTGCAACCGCGTGGCCCATGCCGCCGCTCAGAGCGTCATCGAGGCGCCGGGCGAGGGGGCCAATCCCATTGTCCTACATGGCCCGGTCGGCACCGGCAAAACGCACTTGCTCGAAGGCATTTACGCCGGCCTCCGCCGCGCGCACCCCGACTGGCGCGTTCTCTATCTGACCAGCGAGGACTTCACCAATCGCTTCGTGCAAGCCATGCGGCTGAGCAAGCTGACCGGCTTCCGCAAGCAGTTCCGCGAGTGCGACGCCCTGCTCGTGGACGACCTGCATTTCCTGGCGTCGAAGAAGGCCACGCAGACGGAGTTTTTGCACACCTTCGACGCTCTCTTGTCAGACGGACGGCAGATGGTGCTGACATGCGATTGTCACCCGCGCCTGGCCGACGACTTCACGCCGGAATTGACCGATCGCCTTTTGGGCGGCGTCGTCTGGGGTCTGACGCCGCCCGATGCAGACACCCGGCTGGAGATTCTGCGCAACAAGACGTTGCAGCCGAGCGAGAAACCGTTGCCCGAGGATGTGCTGCGATTTTTGGCCGACCAGCTGCGTGGCAACGTCCGCGAGCTGGAAGGTGCTGTGCAAAGCATCCGCCATTACAGCCGCGTCACCGGCCGGGCCATCGATGTGCCGCTGGTGCGCGAAGCCTTGGCGGACTTGCTGCGTCATGCGGTGCGCGTCGTGCAGCTGACCGACATCGATGCGGCCATCTGCGGCGTGCTGCGGCTGGAACACGGCGCGTTGCAGTCCAAGGGACGGGCCTGGGCCGTCAGTCATCCGCGCATGGTGGCCATGTTCCTGGCGCGCAAGCACACGGCGGCGTCGTACAGCGACATCGGCAAGCATTTCGGCGCCCGTAATCACAGCACCGCCGTCGCCGCCGAGAAGAAGGTCCGCGACTGGCTCGCCAACGACGCCGAGATCGCCCTCGGTCAACGCCGCATCCGTGTCCGTGAGTTGATCGAGCGCGTCGAACGCGATCTGCTGCGCTAAGAAGTCGGGGCCGCGTACGCAGCGCAGCGGAGTAAGTGACTGTCTTGAAAGTCAAGCGATCGCGATGCGTTTTTCGTCCCATGGCGTTCGGTTGCGGATCAGCGCATTGAGGATGCCCAGCAGCCGCCGGGCCACGGCGATCAACGCCAGCTTCTTGG
>DATBHJ010000112.1:0-26527 GCA_036557565.1 Gemmataceae bacterium | reverse complement strand
CATCGAAGTCCTCGTCGTCATCGAAGTCCTCGTCGTCATCGAAGTCCTCGTCGTCATCGAAGTCCTCGTCGTCGAAATCTTCATCCTCGTCGAAGTCTTCGTCGTCGTAGTCGTCGAAGTCTTCATCGTCATCGAGGTCTTCGTCTTCGTCCTCTTCGTCTTCGCCTTGCTCGTCCTCCTCCTCGTCTTCATCGCGGGAGCGCGGCGCACCGAGGAACAGGGGGACGGGCCCAGGGGTCAGCCATGTGGGCAGGTCACTTTCCGCCCTCAGTTGAGAAGGGGCCAACAACAACTTGCCAACGAACATCAGAGTATCCTCGATCAAGAGAAAGCCTCAAGCTGAGGGACGCCTCCTGCTGGTCCCCCGTCTTATCGGCATGGACCTTCTATTTCCCATTAACCAGGGCGCCAGGGCCATGGAGAATCGATTATCCGCCGACGTTAGAATCGGCGCGGGTCGTGCCTTCGACCCATCCGGCAGCCTTGTGCTGCCTGGGCGACAGAGGCGATTTTCACCCCACCGGATGGCTCAAGGTAATCTCTTCGTACTAATCTTGATTGGCCTCGTCAAGCTATCCTAAAACCTTTCGGGCATTGATTTTTCAAGTTCGTTGGCGGCGCGTTCGCAGCCTCCGCCAGGCACCCCGGAGCACGTCGCATTCCCTCTCTTGAATGCCCAACGGCCCCAGCACCAGGCGGTCCTGCCGAGCCAGCAATTCCTCTGCGGAAACCTTCGATTTGACCGCCGAATCCAGCTGACGAAGATCGGCCGCGGAGCCTCGAATCGCCGGCACCAGCAGGCGTTCGATCTCGGAGGGAACCAGCTCCAGTACGCCGCCGCCGTAGTGCCGGCCTTCCAGCTCGGCACTCAGGGCGGTAAGGCTGTTGACAAAACCCACCACCAGATCGAGCGCTCGCTTCTTGTGGGGAACGATGCGATAGGCCGTGTCCGTGGTGAAGGCTTTGGCCGTGTTGAGGATGAGGCGCGGAAAGTGGTGGGCACGTTTGAGCATGGCCACCGGAGCGGCGTGGACGGAGGGCACGTTGTACCAGGGCGAGCGGATACGACATTTGTAGCGCCGGTGCAGTCCTTGCTCCTCTCCTGCCCGAATGTAGCGCTGAGCGGTTGCCGGTAATTCGCCCAAGGAGCGATCGCCGAACCACAAAAAGTGCGCCGGCAATCCCCGCTCCCGGTTTTGGCGATGACATCTCTTATCGTAGATCACACCGCCGACGTGCTCGCTGCGACCGAACATGGGGTGCGCCCAGGGACTCAAACCGTGTTCGCGCAACACGACTTCCGGGACCAGAAAGAACTTGTTCGCTCCGGTGACGATGCCCACATCCACCGATGCCCACTCGCGGAAGGGATGAATGGACGGATGCAAAGCCAGACGCTCCAGCAGCGTCCGTTCATCTGGGTTCAATAGCCCGAGCATCCACTTGCCATTTAGCACAGACGCCGCAAAGAAGTCCGCGCGGCGAAAATAATCTTCGGGGGGTGCGGCGAGGGCGTTACGGTCCTTGACCGGCACGAAGGCCAGCTGAGTTTCACCGCTGTCTTGTTCGTTGCGTTTCTCGGCCATCAGCAGGACGACGCCTTGAAGCGTCTTTTCGAACCAGAGGTCCTGGGGATCGAGAACGAGAATCCGCGAACATTGCCGGCGCAGGAAGGAACGCAGAGAGCGTGCATACAGAATGTGCAGCAGCTCCGAAGGCACAATCATCGCCAGCCGGCCGCCCGGACGCAACAGGGCCAGGGACGCGATGACAAAGGGCACCCAGGCATTGGTGTGTTTGGTGAACGGCAGATCAAATCGTAGAAACAGCTGCTCGGCCAGCGTTTGTAATTGACTATTGAGATATTGATAGCGAATAAAGGGTGGATTGCCGAGCACTGCGTCAAATGAGATGTAGTCATGCAGACGTGTGAGCGCCCATTGCAAGAAATCCTCGGCGAAGATTTCGAACGCCGCTCCCCGCACGGTACGGACGTGCGTTCGGGCCTTCTCGGCCTCGGCAGCAAAGATCTCGCAACCGACGATTGATTCGATGCCTACGGCACCAAGCCGGGCGAGCGCCGCGAAGAACGCCCCATCGCCGCAGGCCGGCTCCAGGAGCCGACGCGGCCGCGCTTGCAAAACCCAGCGCGTCAGGAAGTCGGCGACATCCGCATGTGTGTAGTAGCCGCCCCGCAGTTTTTCGGCGCTGGCGCATTCGATGAAGTTCATGATGGGATGATAGCCATCACGCAACGAATACTGTATCGTTTACTCCGACCGTCCGCGTCCTTCCAGGAGACGGTTGAGGCGTTCATTCATTTCTTCTTCGGCGGCGGCAGACCAGGTGTAATCGTGGTACGGTTTGAAACCGCCTTCGTTGGTGAACGTCGCCGTCGGCGCCGGGCACAAGGAAAGCACGCCCAGCGACTGACCGCGAATGCTCAGCTCAAATCCGCTGACCTGTTCCAAATCGGCGGCATCGAGCGTTCCAGGAGCAACCATAGTAGGACCATCGGTGATAAGCACGTCTTGCTCCAGCAATAACGGGGGATTGACCGCCCCGGGCACCTGAGCGGTGATTTGCAAACGGCACAAACCGGCCATGCCGGGTTCGCCGCTACGAACCAAAAAACAGGGACCGATGCGCTTGGTGCTCTCCAGCGGCGGAACCTGGCGCGTCAGGCGCACCGATTCGGGCGTTGCCTGGATGACAAAGCGCGTATCGGCGATGCCGAGCGAACGGTGAAAGGCGCGTTGCGAGATGCCGCGGACGCGCTGACTGGCCAACGGCCGATCGCCCAACAGCCAAGTCGCCACCCAGGTGCCGATGCGGCGTGGATAGCGCTTGGGCACAACTGTGACCAGCGCCTGTCGTCCGCCCAGTTGCGAGCTGCACAGGCTCACCGGCACACGGATCGCCGAGCCGCCGCGCTCGCAGCGAAACTCCACTTGCAGTTCCAGATCGAGCAACGGCACCAGGCTGGTTGGACTGATCAGCACCGCGCTGGCGAGCAGACCACGGCACTGGCTGGACACGAACGTCTGGCAGGCTACCGTCTGCGAACCCAGGCGCACGCACAGGGTCGGCATCTGCAAGCGTAGATTTTGCAGGAATTCGTCCTTGCTCAAGAACGGCAGCGTCAGTTGGCCGAGCATTTTTTCGCGGCAGAGCAGCTCGACCGTGACGGTCTGGCCGGGCGGCACGATGCGGAAGGTCAACCGGTGATGCTCGTCGGACTCGTGCTCCATCCGCTCGGCGGGGATGAGATCGAGGCCGGGGACGCGGAGCTGGAAGTCGGTCTTGCGGCGATTGTTGGTTTTGGGCAGACGCACCATCGCCTGCACGAGAACGGCCTCCGCATTCCAGGGAATGGGTTGGTCGTCCACGATTCGGCCGGCTTTTTCATAGCGAAAGTGCATGGCCTGCGACCGGGGGCCGATGCGGTACAGCGGCCAAAGGTCATGCATCTTTGAGTCGAGCCAGCGCTTGATCCAGGGCCACATCGAGTTCCTCCACCGAGGAAGGAGTCGGTCGCGCCTGGCAGATCAAGCAGTCCGCCGCGCGCGGCACGCGAAAACGGTAAGGCCGAAACGCTTCCTCAAACACTTCGGGCACGCGCTGCAATGTCAGCAGCAAGGTTGTGAATCCTGGCGAATAGTGCGTGGGTCCCTCCAGTAAACCGAGAGTAACCAGGGCGTGCAGCGAGGCGATGGTCTGAATCGACGCCTTGCTGGCGGGTATGGTCGTTTCATGGACTGGGCCGCCGGGCTGGGAATAATCCGGCGTCGGCGCCTTGTCCACCGTCACGGAGCGATTGAGATGGCTAGCCACGCAGCCGTAACAGGGACCGCCGGGCACGAACCAGTGAACGAAGCCGCCAATGCCGCCGGAGAGCACTTCGCCGAGCGTCCAAGGCTTGCCGTGCCGGCGCATCAGCGCGTCCCAGTGATACTTGGCCGGCTCATTATCAGCGGCACAGACGCCGATGTCGCATTCTTCTGCCGCCTCTTCAATCGCACCCTGCTGCGCAGGGTCGCACAGATCGCATGGCAACAAATCCACCACGAGATCCGACCGACGTTCCAGGAGCCAGCGCCGCGCCAGCACCGCCTTGGATTCTCCCACAGCCGAGAGCGGAAACAAGTGGCGTTCGACGTTATGTTCCTTATAAACGTCCGGTTCGATCAGCGTCACGCGCGTGATGCGCGGATCGCGGCAGAGCATGTCGAGCACCGGCATCCCGCCGCTACCTGCGCCGACCTGAAGGAGATGGGCCATCTCTGCGTCCTCGCGTTACTTGGCCTCCGGCAACGGCCATTCCCCTGTTTCGTGCCAGACTTCGTAGCACGCCAGCCAGCGCCAGGCCGCCTGCACGGCGAAGATGCAAGTGAACCGCGCGGGATCCCAACGGCTGCTGGCCCGCGTGCTGCCCTGCCTCCACAGACACAACGTCTGACCTTCCAGCAGGTGCGGGCAGTGTTTGAGCGCCGTCAGCACGCGCGTCTCCGGCGGCACTGTAGGATAACTGGATACCAACCGGGTCTCCAGCTGGTAGATATTGTGGCCCGGCTTGAGGCAGTAGCGCAGAACCAGAGTGCCACCCAGCGGGCTCACACGGATCTGGAAGGCAGGGTCACGCCCTTCGTTGTAGCGTTCGATGACCGGAATCTCGACGCTAAGCAAGCGCCGCTTGCCGGCCTCGCTGTCTCGAAGACTCATGACAAACAGTCCGTCATCGCCAGTCCGAGCCGCGCACGCAGCGCAGCGGAGTAAACGGGCGTCTGACAGCCGCTTACTTCGCTGCGCTGCGTGCGCGGCTCAGAATAGCGACTAGTCGGTTAGTAATGACACGGAACCGATTTGATCGCCGAGATCACCTCTTCGTCTGGGACTTCGTCGGCGGTGCCGAGGAAGCTGGTATCGCGGCGGTCCATGAGAATGGCACGATCACTCTCGGCATTGCCGCGCAGGGCATTGATGAGCTGCCGTCGTTCGGTGTCGTTAAGGGGACGGAAGTCCATGGACAGTTCTCCTTCCCAGTGTCAATCTGCCTCTGGCTGTTAGGCCGGAGGACACCATGAGATGAGCCAGCCCCGCGGCTGGCCTTGCACACATTCAAGCTCGCGCCGCCAATTCCGCGAGCAGCAGGTAAACGCCGCGGTCCACCCACTCGTCGTGATGATGGACTTCCAGCAATTCCCCGCTCCGAAGCACATAGTAACGCACCTCCTTGGGCCGAATCAGCACTCGCAAGGAATCGCCGAGATCGGCCAGGGGGAGGGTGAGGAGCAACCCTGGTCCCCATTCATCGGCCACCACCTCGAAACGCAGGCCCGACTGTTGGCGGTACAGCCGTTCGATGCGCTCGGCGTGGAACTCCAACGTCGACCAAATACCGTGCAACGATCGTGCCAGGTCCGGGCCAATCGTCAGCTCCACCGGAAGAGGGCGATAGCCGCTGTCGCCCTGATGGAGAGCATACCAGGAAAAGCGCAGCCCCTTCAAGCACTGCACGTGAGGACGCGGCTGATAAGCGAACAAGTCGCTGGACGTTGGCACGCCGTCGGCGGTGCCTATGCCAAAGACGCCTTCCCTGCCGCGCAGGTTCGCAACCCACTGCCCATCGCCGCGTAGATCGCCGTCGCTGGGATGGCGCAGCGAACCCGGATGGGTATGTACTACGCCCAGCGTGGTCAGTCGGCGATCCGTCTGCCGCACGATGCGGCTGGCCAGCACTTGTGCGTTGCTGTTGAAGCGAACGTGGGCGACGCTGGCGTCGCGGAGAGTGCCGGCCGGTAGCGTGGCCACAACGACTGCTTCGCGCGCCTCTCGTAAGCCGAGCAGCAACCAGCCCGTTTCTTCTTCGCCGCGCGCCTCCTGGCGATGCGTGTCGAATTCCTCGAACAAGGTTCGGCCAACTCCATCGGTCAACAGCACGCGTTCGAGCGGGCCGTAGCTAAGGGGCGTCGAAACCGCTCCACGAGCGACCGGCGGCGAAGAGTGAGGGCGATGCCACGAACGTTGCAGATCGTCGAGCCATCCCCTCGCTGTTTGCAGCCATCGCATCGCCCGGTTCACCCCCCATACGTGGGGAAGCCCAACGAGCGCGCCTCCCCCGTTCCTTCCATTCCATCATCATAACCGGCGAGCATGGTTGAGTCAAAAGAGGAAGGCGAGTTCTTCGCAGGAACTGGCGAACGGCCGGCGTAAGCCAGCTGGTAAGGTTCCACCAGCCGGCTTACGCCGGCCGTTCGCCTACACACCCAAAATACACTGGCAGGACACATGGTTTCTGTTATCCTGCAACGCGGTTTCCTCTGTTGTGCGTCGCATCGTTGGAGCCTGTCATGTCTGATTTGATAGACGTTTGGTGTGCCGGTTATATTGTTGCCGATCACGTCAGTTCGCCGATTTCGCACCTTCCAGCGCCGGGCGAGTTGGTGTTGGCCGATCAACTGCTCCTGACCATCGGCGGATGCGCCGCCAACGTCGCCGTCGATCTGGTCAAACTAGGCGTGTCAGCGGCCGTCGTGGGGCGTGTCGGGGAAGACGTGTTTGGCCGCATCGTTGCCGACATGCTGCGCGAGCGCCGAGTCGATGTTTCCGCCTTGCAGACCAGTGCTGATCTGGAGACCAGTCAAACGCTCATCGTCAACGTGGCCGGTCAGGATCGCCGGTTCATCCACACCTTCGGCGCCAACGCCGCTTTTCGCGCCGCCGACATTCCGCTCCAGCGCGTGGCCAAGTGCCGCGTGCTGTACCTGGGTGGCTATCTACTCATGCGCGAGGTGCAAGCCGACGAACTGGTCCCGGTGTTCGCAGCCGCGCGCCAAGCCGGAGCCAGGACGGTGCTCGACGTGGTAACGCCGGGCATGGCCGACGACCTGCCGCGACTGGAAAAGATCTTACCCCATGTGGATGTTTTTCTACCCAACGATCATGAGGCGGAGCTGATTCTCGGCGAGAAGAACACGTTGCGTCAGGCAGAACGCTTCCATCAGATGGGTGCGCGGACGGCCATCGTGACGATGGGCGACCGCGGTTCGATATTGGTGGGCGAAGGTATGCGCTTGCGAGCCGAAACGTATCGTGTGCCGTTCGTGGATGGCACCGGCGGCGGCGATGCCTTCGCGGCGGGTTACATCGACGGTATGCTGCGCGGCCTGGATGAAGAGGGATGTTTGCGTATCGGCAGTGCCGTCGGCGCGAGCTGCGTGCGCGCCATCGGCACGACGACAGGCGTGTTCACGCGCTCCGAGATGGAGGCGTTTCTGCGCGACAATCCGCTGCGGATCGAACGGAAATAAAAGGCGAACGGCCGGCGTAAGCCGGCTGGTAAGGCTCTATAAAAGGCGAACGGCCGGCGTAAGCCGGCTGGTAAGGGTCTACCAGCCGGCTTACGCCGGCCGTTCGCCCTAATCAATGTCAATCGCCGCGCTTCGCAGTGGCCTTCCGAGAGAGAGAATCGGCTGCATCGATCAGAGTAACAAACTCCGCACGATGGCCGTTGCGGTCCTCGCCGACGGCACTTGCGGCGAGCTTATGCACATTAGAAAATGTCGCTGTGCCTCGATATTCCGAATTGCGTAACAACATGCCGAAAGCGGCGACAGCGCTGGCGAAACGGAAATCCTGCGGCATCTGGCTCAGCGTCAGCGGTGCGCCCGTTAGCGGCTGGCTGAGCAGTTTGCTCGTCTCCGCGTCGGGATCTTTGTAACGCAGCTTCACTGTCAGCCATTCGCCGCTGTCCGCCGCCTTCGATGGTTTCGATGGCTTTTGATATTTCAGTGCGTCCACCTTGGCGCCGGGCAGCGGCTGACCGGGAGGAATGATCTCGTAGAGAGCGGTAACAGTGTGGCCGGACCCCATGTCGCCGGCGTCCTTCTTGTCGTCGTTGAATTCGTGCGCTTGCAACAAACGGTTCTCGTAGCCAAGGAGACGATAGGCACCGACGCGCTCGGGATTAAACTCGATTTGCAGTTTCACATCCTTGGCCACGGTCACGAGCGCGGCACCCTGTTCGATGAACACCTTCCGCGCCTCGGTCTCGGAGTCGATGTAGGCGTAATATCCGTTGCCGTGGTGCGACAACTTCTCCATCGTCGAATCTTTCAGGTTGCCCATGCCGAAACCGAGAATGGTCAGATAGACGCCGCTCTTACGTTTTTCTTCGATCAGACGGACCAGGTCGCCCTGGTTCGTGACACCGACGTTGAAGTCGCCGTCGGTTCCGAGAATGACGCGGTTGAGTCCGTCGGGTATGAAGCTGCTCTCGGCGACGCTGTAGGCCAGAGTGATGCCTTGACCGCCGTTGGTCGAACCACCGGCCCGCAGACGGTCGATGGCGTTATGGATTTTGTCTTTTCGATTACCTTGTGTCGAGGGCAGGACCAGACCGGCGCTTCCAGCGTAGGCGACAATGGCAACCCGATCGCGTTCATTGAGTTGATCCACCAGCATGTGCAGCGATTGTTGGAGCAGCGGCAGACGATTGACGGGGTTCATCGAGCCGGATGTGTCCACGAGGAAAACGAAATTGCGCGGCGGCATCTCGGCCGGATCGATGCGCCTGGCCATCAGACCAATACGCACGAGATAATGCTTGGCGTTCCAGGGACATTCGGCAATGTCGAGACGGAAAGCGACGGGATGGCTGTCCCTGGGTTGCGGATAGCGGTAGGGGAAATAGTTGATTAGTTCCTCGATGCGCACGGCATCGGGCGGCGGCAGGCTGCTCTCGCTCAGCAGGAATCGGCGGACGTTGCTGTAGGAAGCGGTATCGACATCGATGGAGAAGGTCGAGAGCGGATTGCGGTCAGCCGCGAGAAAAGCGTTTTCGATGATGTGATTGTAAGCCTCGGTATTGTGCTCAACCTCCGGTTTCCTCGACATAGGCTCTGCCGCAGGGGCTTGCATGGCAGGCATGCCGGCGTCTCTCGATAAAGCAGCCGTCTTTTTAGATCGTTCACGAACTTCACCTGCGCAACCGACGACAAAAACAGTGGCGGATGTGGCAAAAAGCAACAACAACCAGCGGACGGCGGACGCATGGGCGAACGGACTCTGAGTTCGGTTCATGACTTGCTCCTTGAACGAGACAGGGAATGATCCACATGGACCGCGATAAGAAAACGAAGAACGGACTATAAGATAAGACGTCAAAAAAGCCGCGAATATTCCCGGTGCGAATGAAAAATTCGCCTGTCAAGCCTCACGAAGTCGTGTCGAGATGAGCAAGCAAACGGTCAAGAAACGGCGTCTGATCGGGGTGTAAAAGCCGTCGTGCCTCATCGATCGAGACGAAGCGTGCCTGATCGATCTCCCACGATGCCAGGCGCGGCACCGCATCCTCGGGAGCGGGGCCGGCGAAACAATGCACGTCCTTACGGCTCTTTTTGTACTCGATAAATCCTAAAGGAACGAGATCGCCGGCCGTGATGCCAACCTCTTCCAGCGTCTCACGCCGCGCGGTCTGCTCCAGGTCGGTCTCGGCGTCGTTGGGGACGCCCTTGGGGATGCTCCACGGCGCATGGCGATTGTAAGGGCCGGAGGGGTGAACAATCAGGACTTCCAGTCCGCCTGCACGTTGCCGATACAACAGCGTGCCGGCCGATTGTTTGCGAGGCATGATGTCTCCTTGCCTTCAATCTCTGAGCCGCGCAGGCAGCGCAGCGGAGTAAGCGGACGTCTGTGCAGCCGCTTGCTCCGCTGCGCTGCGTGCGCGGCTCGGAAAGATGCGCTGTGTGCCTGGCTTCGAGTTAGGGCACCTTCAACGAATTGAAGATGCGTTGTAACAGCGTCTCCGGCGAGATGTCCTCGGCCTCGGCTTCATACGTAACGGTGACGCGGTGGCGCAGCACATCCAGGCCGATCGACTTGACGTCCTGCGGCGTGACATAGCCCCGGCTATCGAGAAATGCCTGCGCCTTGGCCGCTCGCGTCAGAAAAATCGTGGCCCGCGGACTGGCGCCGTACTGGATGTAGGGCGCGATGTCCAAACCGTAGTCGCCAGGTTTGCGTGTGCAGTGGACGATATCGACAATGTAGCGCTTGATCTTGTCATCGATGTAAAGCTCATCGAGAGCCTTGCGCAGCGCGAACAGATCGGAAGGACCGAGGATGGCATTTATCGTCAAGTCTGGCTCGATCGCCGCCATGCGATTGAGGATGAGTAGCTCTTCTTCCTTACTCGGATAGGTCAGTTTGAGCTTGAGCATGAAGCGATCGACCTGCGCTTCGGGCAGCGGATACGTTCCCTCCTGTTCGATGGGGTTCTGCGTGGCCAGGACGAGGAAAGGCTGTTCGAGGATATAGCTGTTATCGCCGATTGTGACCTGCTTTTCCTGCATGGCTTCCAGGAGGGCGCTCTGCACCTTGGCAGGAGCGCGGTTGATTTCGTCGGCAAGGACGATGTTGGCGAAGATCGGTCCTTTCTTGATGCTGAAATCGCCGCTGCGCGGATTGTAAATCTGCGTGCCGATCACGTCGGCGGGCAGCAGATCGGGAGTGAACTGAATGCGGCTGAAGCTCAGACGCAGAGCGCGGGCCAGGGTGCGAACCGCCAGCGTCTTGGCCAGGCCCGGCACGCCCTCCAGGAGCATGTGGCCGCCGGTCAAGAGACCAACCAGTAAGCGATCGATCATCGTCCGCTGACCGACGATGACGCGCTCAATCTCGCTGTAGAGGGGATCGAGTCCGGTGCGCAAATCGCGCACCATGCGGTTGAGTTCCTGGACGTTGACGGTCATGAACCACCTCAAGGACGGAGAAGAGACTGCGTTCTTGTCCCATTGTGGGCCATGCCGTCGCAATTGACAATGGCTCGAAAATGAGCCGGAAGCGTAGGCGACGGCAAAGCATCCGTCGCGTACGCTTCCGGCTCGTTCGTGAGACTACGGGTTGACTCATTACCAGTAGAATCCGGGTCCGTAGAAACCGGAATACGGCCACGCCCCATAACCACCGTAGGGATAGAATCCTCCGCCGTAGTAGCGACTGCGGTAGCCGCCGTAGGGGTAGAACCCGCCTCCATAGGGATAGTAGCCGCGAGAGAAGCCACGGCTGTAGCCGAAACCCGGATAGTACCCGCGAGAGAAGCCACGGCCGCCCCAGCCTCCATACCACCCGTGATGCGACACGGGCATCGTATTCCCGTTCGCTATCGCCGGACCCACTAGCTCATCCGCCCGCGCCTGCGCAGGTTCCGCCAGCGCTATCCCTAGCGTGCCGGCGACCAAGGTCAAAGATAGAAGCACAGAACGCATGATGCACCTCCTTCTGTTCCACAGGAAGGGCGATTGAGCCTCTATAAGTGGTAGTGCAAAAGAGATACCATTTTGTTCGTGTTGTTGCGTTATATCCAATTGGGCATAGCGGATGCTCCGCGGTTGGGTTCGCGCTAGGAGTGCATGGAATCAGGTGCCTGAAACCCGAAGCGCTGGAGCCAGCGATGAGCGGGCGCCGAAGTCAAAAAGGCAAGCAGAGCACGAGCAGAAGAAGAGTGTTCGCCGCGCCGCGTCAGAGCAGCGGTATAGCGAATGACCGGCTGTGCCCGACGGGAGGTAAAGAGGATGCGGCAATGGGGTGTCGCGCCAGCATCACTGCGATACACCAGGCCGACATCCGCCTGTCCGGACTCGACAGCAGCCAGGACGACGCGTGGATTATCGAGGAAAAGAGCGCGCTGGCGAACCGCATCCCACAGGCCCAGCGGTTCCAGATACGTGCGGGTGTAATGGCCAAGCGGACACGAAGGATCAGCCAGGGCGATGCTGTGGACAGATTGTCGCAACAGAGCACGGGGGCTGGACAATTTCGTGATGCGGGGCGTGCATGTGATGGCGGCCAGGCGATTGGCGCCCAGAGGAATGCGGCCCTGGGCAGAGAGAAGGCCGGCACTCTGCAAACGATCGAGCGGCTCATCGGCGGCACTGAGGAAGAGATCGACATGAACGCCACTCAGAATGTGATCGGCCAGTTCATCGGAAGCGCCGCAGATGGTCCGCACCGAGACGGTCGGCTCGTGGATGGCAAAATCCGTGAGTAGACAGTGCAGAACGTTTTCCAAGCTGGCGGCGGCAGCGACGTGGACGACGGAGGAACTGGCTTCGGACGGCGCGGACAGAGGCGAAGCGGCGGAGTGCTGGATACGGGCTTGCAAGGCTCTATAGGCAGCGATAGCGATGCGTCCTCGCGCGGTCAACTCCGCGCCGCCGCCCTCTCGACCTCCCGTTTGCCGTCGCACCAGCACATCACCGGCCGCCCGGTTGATGCTATCCACCAGTAGCCATGCCCGGCGATACGACATACCCAGCTTCCGCGCCGCCGCGCTGATGCTGTGACAGCTATCAATCGCTTCAAGCAGCTCCAGCCGGCCCGGACCCAGAATCGCCTCACCGGAGCGCTCCATCCACAAGCGGACGCCGACCGTCCAGTCATTCATCCACTGCTGTTCTTCGCTGGTCATCGCCCCGTACCTCATTCACACTGCGATGGACACGTCGTTCGCATCACTTGGACCGATTTGCAGTTGCCATTGTTCTACGCCAATTAAGGCTCCCGTGCGCCTACAATAATAATTCGTTTGATTTATCGTTTCGCGCGAAACGATAAATCGCGCCAAACAGGGGAACGCATGGGCTATCGCAATCTGCGCGATTGTGTCGGCGATCTGGAACGCACGGGACAGCTCATCCGCATCGAACAGGAGATCGATCCGGATCTGGAGATGGCCGAGATCCATCGGCGTGTCTACGAAGCCGGCGGGCCGGCCCTGCTGTTCACACAGGTTAAAGGCTGTTCCTTCCCGATGGTGAGCAACCTGTTCGGCACGCCCCAGCGCATTCGCTACCTGTTCCGCGATACCCTGCGGGCCGTACGGCATCTCGTCGAACTGAAAATCAACGCCGGCACATTTTGGAAAAATCCGTGGGTCTATCGAGATGTTCCTGGAGCGCTTCTGCATGCGCTGCCCAGGCGCGTCAAAACCGGGCCGATTCTTGCACAGGAGACGACGATCCGTCAGCTGCCGCAGTTGCGTTGTTGGCCGCGCGACGGCGGAGCTTTCATCACGCTACCGGTGGTGTACACCGAGGATGTGGACCGTCCGGGTTGGCGGCATTCCAATCTGGGCATGTATCGCGTGCAGCTATCCGGCAATCGCTATGAGCCGGATCGAGAAGTGGGACTGCACTATCAGATCCATCGCGGCATCGGCGTGCATCATGCGGCGGCGCTGCGGCGGCGCGAGCCGCTGCACGTCAACATCATCGTCGGCGGTCCTCCGGCACTGGCGTTGTCCGCCGTCATGCCGTTGCCGGAAGGCATGCCGGAGCTGGTGTTCGCCGGGGTCCTTGGTGGCCGCCGCCTTGCGCTGGTCACACCGCCATTTGAGGCGAACGGCCGGCGTCAGCCGGCTGGTGATGCTCCCGACCAGCCGGCTGACGCCGGCCGTTCGCCTTTACCGATACCGGCCGAGGCAGATTTCTGCATTTGCGGCACCGTCGATCCACAACGTCTGTTGCCGGAGGGGCCGTTTGGCGATCATCTCGGCTATTACAGTTTGGCCCACGATTTCCCGGTGCTGCGCGTAGAGCGAGTCTATCATCGTCCAGGCGCGATCTGGCCGTTCACTGTCGTCGGCCGACCGCCACAGGAGGACACCTGCTTCGGTGATCTTATCCACGAGCTGACTGGCCCCATCATTCCCAATGTCGTGCCGGGTGTCCACGCCGTTCATGCGGTCGATGCGGCCGGCGTGCATCCACTGTTGTTGGCCATCGGGAGCGAACGCTATGTGCCGTATGCTCACGAGCGCAGGCCGCAAGAATTGTTGACCTGTGCTAACGCCTTGCTTGGCCAGGGTCAGCTCTCGCTGGCCAAGTATCTGCTCATCGTGGCGCGCGAGGATGACCCCGAATTGGACATTCACGACATCGCAGCCTTCTTCCGGCATTTACTGGAGCGCGTGGATTGGCAAACCGATCTGCACTTCCAGACGCGCACGACGATCGACACGCTCGATTATTCCGGTCACGGTTTCAATGAGGGATCGAAGGTGGTCATTGCGGCGGCTGGCGGCAAACGTCGCGGCCTAGGCGTCGAGCTACCGGAGAAACTGCCGCTGCCCGATGGGTTCGGCGAGCCGTGCGTATGTCTGCCGGGCGTCCTGGCGATCCAAGCCCCGAAGTATCCAGGACCGGCTGAGATGCCGCCGGATGTAGAGAAACTCTGTCGGGCACTGGCCGAAGCTCCCCCTTCGTCGTTCCCGTTGGTAGTGCTGGTGGACGATAGCGAGTTCACGGCCCAATCGCTGCGGAACTGGTTATGGGTGACGTTCACGCGCTCGAACCCGGCGGCGGACATCCACGGCGTCGGCGCCTTTACGCACCAGAAGCACTGGGGCTGCACCGGCCCTCTGGTGATCGATGCCCGTATCAAGCCGCATCATGCGCCGCCGCTGGAGGAAGATCCAGCCATCACACGGCGCGTCGAAGCCCTGGGCGCGCCGGGCGGGCCGCTCTATCGCATTATTTGATTGGGCTTGACTGGGGCGCGAGACCAGCGTATTTGACCTCATTCCGCGCAGAGCGCGGGGATGAGGAGCAAGTGCATGAACCAGACGACAAGGCTGCGCTGGATGTCGCCAGGCTTGCTCTTGTTCATCGCCCTGTCTGCATGTCCGGTCTCGGCCCAGCAGCCACCGCCGGTTGGGGACAATACCGTTTTGCCGCCGCCATCGGGAGATGAGCTGACCCCATCGCCGATTCGGGCGCCGGCCCTCGTCGTTCCCCAAACCGGACCTTTTGCGCCTCCCCCTCCGCCGCCTCCTCCGACTGCCGAGAACCTTTGGGGATTGATACCCGATTGGACGTGCGTTCCACGGACGTTCTTCGGCGATCACGAGCTCGACATTTTACATCCGCACCTCAAGGCGGCCTTGATCGGCCCCGCAATCTTCCCCGACGGCACAGTGACCAGCGTGCATCCGCCGACCACTCAGCTCAACTGGACGGGGGCGGCGCGCTGGGAGATCGGTGCCTTTCTGCCGCAAAATGTCGGCTACTTATCTTTCACTTATCGCGGCTTCGCCGACGACGGCCGGCAGACGGTTACGGCCCTAAGCGGCATACCATATGCGCTGCGGACGCGCCTGGATCTGAACGAGATCGTTTTCGATTACGGCACGATGCCCTATTCCTTCTCGCCGCGGTGGTTCATGAGCGGCCGTCTCGGAATGGCGGCGGCGAACGTCTATTTCGACAATGTGGCGGTTAGCTCTCCTCAGACTCTCGATGCCAGCAACGATTACTGGGGCGCGGGGCCGCACTTGCGTTTGGATGTGTGGCGCGAGTTCAATCTCTTGCCGGGCCTGGCGTTGTTCGCACAGCCCGATTTTATGGTCCTGGTTGGCCGCATTCAGCAGCACTACCGTGAGAGCGATACCCTGGCCGGCACAACGGTCGCCGGATCGTTCTTTCAGCGAAAGACGCAAACGGTGCCTGTGTTTACGATACGAGCAGGTTTGACGTACACGCCGGCGCGCCTGAATCATTGGCGCTTCATGGTCGGCTACGAGTACGAGAACTGGTGGTCGGTCGGTCAGGTCCCGGAACAGCCTTCGCGCGGCGAATTCAATACCAACGGCGTCTTCTTGCGCGCCGCAGCTACTTTTTGATCTTCTGAAATGTGAACGGTAGGATTTATCGTTTCGCGCGAAACGATAAATCCTACCCATGCGCAGTTCGGATGGAATTGCCCACGGATGAACACAGCGAGAAAACGATGCACGGCAAGGCCCGTGGAGCCATCATCTACATAATGGTTCTTTCTTGCCTGCATCTTTGCTCTCTCTACTGTGTTCATCCGTGGGCATTCCCACGCACCTTTATCGCAAAGGCAATGCCGGATCGTTTTAACTCGTCGCTCGCCGCGGATACGAGTCTCCGCAACTCACGAATGCGAATGTGTTTCGGCGTTGATTTGAGTGGCTATGCCGTCCGGCGCGGAGGCGTGGAAGTGTTAAGAGTACGAGCGCCGATGTACGAAGAAAATGTTTCCGGCGTTAAGAAAGGTTAACTCTTTACCAGCCCGAAGCGTGAGCGAGGGCCGCCCTCGCTTACGCTTCGGGCTGGTAGCCGAACCGTTCACACAGACGGAGATGATGTTCGATATCCAGCACTTCAGCGCGGAGGCTGCCGTCGATGCCCATCTCGGCGAGGCTTGCATCCACTTGGCTCTTGCTGAGATCGCGGTTGGGCAGAGTGGCCAGCGCTCCGCGCAGGTTCTTACGGCGATGCACGTACAGGTCGCGGAGAAAGACGCGGAAGCGCATGGGATCGCCCACATGTCGGCGCTTGGCCGCGTTGGGACAGATGCGAACGATGGCCGAGTCTACCATGGGCCGCGGCCAAAACACTTTCGGCGACAAGCGGCGTATGAGTTCAACATCCGCCAGACTTTGCACCAACACCGCCAGCGCTCCGTAGTCCTTGGTTCCAGGCACGGCCAGCAAGCGCTCGGCGATTTCCCATTGCACCGTCACAACCATGCGCTCGACGGCCAGCTCGCAGAGAAGCAAGTTCGTGAGGACCGGCACGGCCACCGCATAGGGCAGGTTCGACACGAGCTTGACGCGCTGGGTGCCGCAGCGTTGGCCGAGGTCCGTGACCGCTCGCAGCGCCTCCGGGTTCAGCTCATTCTTGTTCTTGAGAATGTCGTGGTGCAAGAAAGCGATGCGCTCGCGTGAGGGGACAGACTCTTCGGTCAAGGCGGAGAAATTAGGATCGATCTCGACGCTGACCACGGCGCCGGCCTGTTCGACAAGCCGCGCCGTCAAACTGCCGGTACCGCTGCCAACCTCCAGAACGAGATCCTCGCGCGTCAGCTCCGCGCTGCGCAAGAGAAGATCGAGTAGATTCAGATCGATGAGGAAATTCTGACCGAGCTTGTTCCTGGGCTTGATGCCGCGCTCGGCGAACAGGTTGCGAAGATAAGACAGCGTTTGCCGCGTCGAGGGAGTCGTAGGTGTCATGCGGTTGTCAGTTCTGGTTGGCCGCGACGCGCAGCGGAGCGCGCTCCCCTTCGGGTCGCGGCTAACCGCGATTATCCATATAGGGCGGCGAATCTCCAAACGTACTTACAAATGATGTCCGTCTCCAGATTCACCGCGGCTCCCGGCCCTTTGAATCCGAGCGTCGTATGTGCCAGCGTGTGCGGGATCAGGGCGACGCTAAAACTTCCACCGCCGACCTCAACAAGCGTCAGACTAACACCATCCACCGCCACCGATCCCTTGGGCACCATTTGCGCCGCCAACTCTTTCGGGCAGGTGAAAAAGACCGTCACCCACTCGCCTTCCGTGAGACGTTCAGCGACATGGCCGACGCCATCGATGTGGCCTTGCACGAGATGCCCGCCAAGACGATCGCTCAAGCGCAACGCCCGTTCGAGATTGACGCGATCGCCACGGCGCAGTTCGCTGAGATTGGTGCGCTGTAGCGTCTCCGGTGCCAGCTGAAACGAGCATATCTCCGCATCACCCGCAACGACGGTGAGGCAAGCACCATTGACGGCGACACTTTGGCCGATGGTCAGCTCGGGGGCGATGTCCGGAGCAGCCAGAGTCAGCCGGCAGCCCGCACTCTCGAAGACGATTTCGCGGACGGTGCCCAGAGATTCTACAAGGCCGGTGAACATGATTCCGCGTTAGCGATGAATGCCGGGTTCCTTGTTCGGTTCCAGATCGGTCAAGGAAGATTTGTCGCGCAGGGTGCGATAGAGGAGGCGGCGCAGCAAACCACTCAGAGCATAGCCCCAGAAGATCAGGAAGCAGGCGAACGACGGCACCAGAGCGACCAAAAAGAAGGCCAATACCACCTGCACCAGGACACTGAAAGAACGTCGGCCACGCAGGATCTGCTTGGTGATGTGCGGATAGGGCACGCGCGAAACCATCAAGAGGGCGGCGATCAGCGTGCCCAGGGGCGCCCAGACGCGGACAATGGCAGCCATTGTCTCGGTGGGAATACCACTGTACGGTGTTGAACGAAGGATGGCCAAGGACACGACGCAGCCGGCCGCCGCCGGCGACGGCAATCCCCTGAAACGCTTGTGGCTGGTCGGATCGGGCGAATTCTCCATGTTGAAACGTGCCAGCCGCAGCACGGCGCAAACCACGTACAAAGCCGCAATCATGGCGACCGCTTGCCGGACCAACGACCCTTGCCAGTCCATGCCCAGACGCAGCAATAGAAAGGCCGGGGCGGCACCGAAACTGATGGCGTCACACAGGCTATCCAGTTGTCCGCCGAATTCGCTGGCCGTCTTCGAGAGCCGAGCTGCGTAACCATCGAGAACGTCGAAGACCATCGCGGCCAGGATCAGGCAGGCGCTGAGAACGAAGTAATGATCCACCTCGCCGGGGGTCGAGAGATGGGGACCGATCTTGCTGGCATAGGCGATGGCAGCGAAGCCACAGACGCCGTTGCCCAGCGTCAGAAGCGTCGGCAATATGGCGATTTTCTTCACGATGCAATCGGCTCCCACCGGCGAAAAGGATTGGTGCGCGTCATTGTTGGCAACACGATTACCATACCAATATCACCCATTCGTTACCAGGCACCAACCGAAAAACCGTGTCACGAATTCTCTGTCTGATCGGCGGGGAACAACTGCTCGACATCAACATTATCCGGGATACGGAACAACCCCTGACGCACCCGCTGGATGATCCCCTTGGCGATGAGGCCGCGCGTGCCATAGAGGATGTAGTGCACCTTGTGATTATCCGGATATGGATAGCCGCGCATGCCGAAAAACTCCGGACAGACTTTCCACACGGCCACGGAGATGTCGTTTAGCGTGAACGGCTGCGGGATGGAGCGGGCAACGCGCAACAGCGTCAGCCAATGTCCGCTGGCGCGCAGTTTCTTGAACGTCTGATGCCGTGAGCGCTCGCGGTCGGCACGGTCCTTTTCCTCTTCTGCGTTGGCGGCAGGTTCCGGGTCGGCATAATCCCACAAAGTTCGCTGGTCCATGGCGCTCCTCGCTCGCTTGTCCTGGTGTTCTGAAAATGAGCGTAACGAGAGTTTCCGGACAAAGCAAGGAGCGTAGCTCAGTTGTTTCGGCGATGACGACCGCCGCGGCCCTGGTTCGATGTGTTTACGGCGGTGCGCTGTCCCGTAACGGGTTCGTCGTCGGGAGCGTAGCGGCGTTGCATGTCGTACTCCGGCTGCGTGCCGACGACGAAGTACTGCACCTTGTCCTTGCCGCGCAGCCAGCGGAATCCGACTTTCTGTAACGACATCTCGCTGCTTAGCGGCGTGTCGTCATCGTAACGAGCATGATAATCCGACGGATAGACGCGCCGCAGTACAATGCCGGGGCCTTTGACGCGAACGAAGCCATCGACCACCTGAAAGCGGAAGCAGCGCTGGCCGGGCGGTACATCCGTATCGTCCTGCTCCTCGATCTCGGCCTTAATCAGTCCGCGATAGCTCCTCGGCACAACCAGTTCGACTGTGAAGTGCGGCTCGTGGTACATTTCCACGACGAATTCGGGCTTTCGTCGCTGGGAGTCCTCGAAGAGATGGACCGGCTCGACGTGCTGGATCGATTCAGTCGAGAGACTTACTTGATCGGGCAGATAGCCCGCGGCGGTCGCCTCGACGCGGACGCCGAAATCGCCGTAGGGGGCCGCCCGCAAGTGGGCGACGCCCTCGCCATCGCTGTGTTCTGTGGAATTATACGGCGCCAGGGAATCCCGTGATAACGGATAGTAGAGGTGGACATTGGCGTCGGCGATGGGTTTCTTTGTCTCGGCGTCGCGCACCAACACCGGGACCGGCCGGTAGCGGTACAAGACCTGACAGCCGGGAATCAGCGCGATCAGGAAAACCAAGCACAGCAGGCATCGAGCCAGCCTACGTTTCCCCATACACGCTCCTTCGTTTGGAAGTCGTTTCGATACCAGCCCGAAGCGTAAGCGAGGGCCGCCCGCGCTTACGCTTCGGGCTGGTTTGTAAACCACTTCTTACGGCTGAGACGGCGGCGCCGGCGGCGCCGGCGGAGGCGGCGGTGTACCACCCGGAGACATGAACGTTGCCGGCGTCGCTGTTGACGCGGGAGCCGCTGTCGGCCGGGGGATAGCGTCGGCGTAGCGCTCCTCAAGAACATACGCCTGCGGAACGAAGACCCGCTCGCCCGGGGCCAGTTGCCCTGTATCCCGAACCCGAGCACTGGCGCGGGCGTGATTCTGATTGTGACGCGCCAGCGCCTTGGCATAGCGATCGGTCATGTAAAAGCGCTTGCTGATTTCCTCCCAGGTGTCGCCGTTCTTGGACGCATACTCCTGCTCGTCGTAAACCGTGACGCTGGCTCCCGTGCTTGCCGGTTGCGGCGACAGGGGAGCCGGCTTCTCCGGGGCCGAAGCGAGCGGCGCCGAGGGCGGCGGCACCGGAAATGGCAAGGGCGCCGGCTTGACGCCGACAGGTCCGGACGCGGACGAAGTTTGATCGGGGATAAAGGAGCTGCCTTCGCTGGGCGGCTTGGGCGGAGAAGGCGGCGCCGCAGGAGTAGCAGGAGCCGGCGGGATCGTCGGATTCGGATTCACAATCGGAACCGGCATCGGCGCCACGGGTGGCGGCGATGTTGTTGTTGACGGAAGCGTCGGCGGCGCCGGCGTGGAAGGCGCAATCGCAGGACTCATGGTGGGTCCCGGTGTAGGATTCATCGAAGGCGGCGGCGCAGGATTCGCCAAGGGTGGCGGCCCGTTCGGAGTCGAGGATGTTTTCGGCATCCCCGGCGGGTTTGCCGGTGCCGGAGCCGGAGTGGGCGAGAGCTTCTCCTTGTCCTTGGAATCGAGGATGTTCGGGGACATCGTTGGTTGTTGCGGGATCGACGACGGCGTCGCCGGTGGGACGGACGGTGAAGCGCTGTTCGTCGGATTGCCCAGGGCGATGGGGGCTGGCACGATAGAACTTGGTGTAGGTCCGGTTCCTAGACCGGGCGATGTCGGGGCAGCTGGCGATGTGGGTGCGGGGATCGGTTTGGCCTTAGAGTCCGACGGGTTTATCGGAGGCTCAAGGCCGCCCATGGGTACAATCGTAGGAGACGGGAGAGGTTTCGCGGGCGGTTGCTTTTTTGATTCCAGGGATGGCGACAGCGTGGGAGACATGGTTTTCGTGTCGTCTTTCGGCGTGGACGGTGCTGGGCTTTTGTTTCCTGCCGATCCACCGGAATATTTGCCCCACTCCCCAGCGCCGTCCACCTGCGGCAAAGTGGGCTTCGGTTCTACCGGGGCAGACGGAGAGAGAGAAGGGCTGATCGCGGGACTTGTCTTGTTCCCGGTCGGCTTTTTCTTGGCATCAGATGCATCCATCATTGAAGGCATCGGAGAGGGCGAGGGTTGACCAAGCCCCAGAGGCGGTTCCTGGGTTGGTTGGACCTTGTTCGTCGAGGAGTTTTCCCTTGGATTGGGAAGAGGAACTTGAGTCCCGGGAGGCTCTGGAACATTCGAGAGTGACAACTCCTTGTCATCGAAGGAGAACGTATTCTTCTTCTCGGGTGGTTTTACAGGGACGGGATCTGGCGGAACAGCCCCCGCGACGTTCGACGATTCCGAAGGCAGCTTCTCCTGCATCTTGAGTCCGAGCACGGCCCCAACCAGGCACAGGAACGTGCAGGTGATGGCGATACCGATCTTGTGCTCCCATTTCATGCGCGTTCTCCTCTGTTCCGATGGACATGAAGCGATTTACATCCATTTCGGTTAGCCGCGACGCGCAGCGGAGCGCGTCCGCGCTCCGCTGCGCGTCGCGGCTAACCGAACGGATTGACCTCACTCCTGTTCGGCCAATGTGGTGGAGTGGCCGGCGCTTTTCTGCTGTGTGTACGAGCGCCAGCGGGCGGCGTCCCAGACCTCGAAGTGATCGTCGATGCCGACCAGCACCACTTCCTGATGCAGTCCGGCAAACTGGCCCAGACGCTCCGGGATCGTGACCCGGCCATCGCCGTTGATCGTCAGCTTCTCCGTTTGCGCGAAGTACAGCCGCTTGAACACGCGCACGTCGGCCTCGTTGGCATGGGACTGATCGAGCCGTTCGCCGAGGCGTTCCAGGTGCGGCTGATTGGTCAGCCACAGACACTTGTCCGGGCCGGGAGACACCAACACGGTATCGCTGCCGCCCAGTTGATCGCGGATGGCGCGGGGTAGCGTGAGCTGCCCCTTCTCATCAAGACTGCACTGATAGGTGCCGGTCAACGGCAACACCTTGGCCTTGGGAGCCGGCGGCTTCGAGCGCAACAGCGGCAGCGGCTTGACCGGATTGGCGTCGTCGGACTGCACGCAGGCGTCGGCCGGCAGTCGAACCGTCGTGCCGGAGCGCAACGGCTCATCCGGTTTAAGCGTGGGATTGAGTTTTTGCAGATCGACCCAGCGTTCGCTGCTGCCCAGCGTGTGCCGCGCGATGTCGTGCAGCGTCTCGCTACCGTGGACGTGATAGAGCTGCACGGGTCCAGGCGCTGGCGCCAACGGCGGCTCACCGGGCTGCGTCTTGGTGGTCTCGTGATCGCTCACAGGCACGATGCTGGAGGGAACGACGGTCCCAGACAAGCCGGGAATGGTCGGCTCACTTCTTTTCTCGGAGATTTTCGATGCCACAGGCGGTTCGAGCGGCGGCGGGGTTGGAGGAGTTATCATCGGCGGCGAAGGGGGCGTGTCCTTTGATTTTGTCGCCTCCGGCGGTGTGGGCGTGTTGGGACCGAACGACGCAGGCAATATCGGTGCGAGTTCCGGGGCCCCAAGAGGAGCCGGTCCCGGCAGTGGAGGCGGAGCCGGCTCTTTGCCCACGCCCGTCATCAGCGGCGGCGGCTCCGAAGGCATCGGCATTTCGAGGGTGGCCTTCGGAACGGAGGATTTCTCTTTGCCTACCTGCTCCTTGGCCTTGTCGGTCTTCTTTGGCGGTGGCAACAGCTCTGGTTCCTTCATTGGCAAGGTGGGCGGCAGCGTGAAAATGGACGGAGACGCCTCTTTTTTTATGGGGATCGGCGGCGGTGATTCCTCTGGCTGTGCGTTGGCCCGGTTGCCGTCGCGCAGCTTGCAAGCGAGGACCAGGCAGAACAGGCAGATCAATCCGCCCAGGGACATCCATGCGTACTGGGTCTTGCGCGTTAGCATCCTTGCTCCTCTTGGGAAATCGAACAGGTAACCAGCCCGGAGCGCAAGCGACGGGCAGTTCGGCCCGTCGCTTGCGCTCCGGGCTGGTTAGCTTGTCACTCGAAGCGCCGCACGCAACTTGGCACTGCGAGAACGCGGGTTGTTCTGCACTTCCTCCTCGCCGGCTTGCACCGGCTTGCGTGTCAGCGCCTCCCACAACGAACGATCGCGGAAAGCCGTCTTCACCAGGCGATCCTCCAGTGAATGAAAACTGATGACCGCCACACGCCCGCCCTGCCGCACACACGACGGCAAGATTTTCAAGAGACTCTCCAGCTCTCCCAGCTCGTCATTGACGGCGATGCGCAGCGCCTGAAAAACACGAGTGGCCGGATCGATTGGTGGATGTCGTCGCTTTGCCGAGCGAGGCGGGCGCGGCACACAGCGGCGAACCAACTCGGCGAGTTCCTCCGTCGTCTCCAGTGGAGCCTGGCGGCGAGCTTCAACGATTCGGCGGGCGATGCGGCGACTGAACCGTTCCTCGCCATAGCGCCAAATCAGATCGGCGAGATCGCGTTCATTCAGCCGACGCAAGAGCGCTCTGGCTGGCTCGCCCGCCGTGGGATCGAGCCGCATGTCCAGCGGTCCGGGTTGCGAAAAACTCAGGCCGCGCTGGGGATCGTCCAGCTGATCCGAGCAAACTCCGACGTCGGCCAACACGCCATCGACGGCGGCGAGGCCCTGTTCGTCGAGCACTTCACGCAGCCGCGAAAAGGACGCCTGAGTCAGAGTCACCGGCAGATCGGCCAAACGAGGACGGGCCAATTCCAGCATGGCCGCGTCGCAGTCGAGTCCAATCAGCCGGCCACCCGGCACCAGACGTTCGGCCAGCAACCGGGCATGTCCACCGGCGCCGACCGTGGCATCGACGAACACCTGTCCGGGAGCGGGACTCAATAGTTCCAGGATCTCAGGAGGTAGGACAGGCAAATGGCGCGGCGAAGCGGAGGACATTGGATCGCTCATGGGGCACGTCGAGAGAAGGTGCGAAAGATCGGTAACGAACAGCCTCTCCATTCCGCGGTGTTCGTCCCGGCATCCGGGCCAGAAGACTATACTCATTTTAGGCACACAATCAAGGTGTTTTTGCCCTGCGCCTATTGACGGAATCCCCGAAACGGCTAGGCTTAATGCGGAAAAAACCCCAACCCCTTCCGGAGGCTCCGCCGTGACACCCAAGGAAATCCTTGCTCTTATCCGCGAGAAGGAAGTGCGTGCCGTTGATCTGCGCTTCATGGACTTTCCTGGTTTATGGCAACACTTCACCATCCCCGCCGAGACGCTGGAGGAAAACGTCTTCGAGGAAGGACTCGGTTTCGACGGCTCCAGTATCCGCGGCTGGCAGGCCATCAATGAATCCGACATGCTGGTCGTGCCCGCCCCCGAAACGGCCTTTCTCGATCCGTTTTGCAAGGACCGCACCCTGACGATGATCTGTAACATTCAAGATCCGCTCACCAAGGAAGACTACACGCGCGATCCGCGCAACGTCGCTCGCAAGGCCGTCAATTACATGAAATCAACCGGCATTGCCGATACCGCCTATTTTGGACCCGAACTGGAGTTTTTCGTTTTCGATGAGGTCCGCTACGATCAAAACTATCACTCCGGCTATTACTACATCGACAGCGTCGAGGGCGCCTGGAACACAGGCCGCGAGGAAAAGCCGAACCTCGGCTACAAGCTGCGCTACAAGGAAGGCTATTTCCCCTGCCCGCCTTCCGACGCCCTGCACGACATACGTACCGAGATGATGCTGACCATGATCGAATGCGGCCTGAAAATCGAGGCCCAGCATCACGAGGTGGCCACCGGCGGACAGGGCGAAATCGACATGAAGTACGCTCCGCTCGTGGACATGGCCGACAATGTGCTCAAGTACAAGTACATCATCAAGAACGTGGCCAAGAAGCACGGCAAGACGGCGACGTTTATGCCCAAGCCGCTCTTCATGGACAACGGCAGCGGTATGCACGTTCATACGTCGTTGTGGAAGGATGGCAAGAACCTGTTCGCCGGCTCCGGTTACGCCGGCCTGTCCGATCAGGCGATGTACGCCATCGGCGGCCTGCTGCGCCACGCCCCCGCCCTGTGCGCCATCACCAATCCGACGACCAACAGTTACAAACGCCTGGTGCCCGGCTACGAGGCCCCGGTCAATCTCGCCTACAGTCGCCGCAATCGCTCGGCGTCGATTCGCATTCCCGTCTATTCGCCGCACTGGAAGGCCAAGCGCGTCGAGTTCCGCTGCCCTGACGGCTCGTGCAATCCGTACCTGGCCTTCGCGGCGATGCTGATGGCCATGCTTGACGGCATCAAGAACAAGATGAAGCCGGGCGAGCCGCTCGATAAAGACATTTACGATCTGGAGCCAGAAGAATTGGCGAAAGTGCCGAAGACTCCCGGATCGCTCGACGAAGCGCTGCGCAATCTGCGGCAGGACCACGAGTTCCTGCTGCAAGGCGAGGTGTTCACCGCCGACGTGGTCGATACGTGGATCTGGTACAAGTCGGAGAAAGAGGTAGACGCCATCCGACTGCGGCCGCATCCGTATGAGTTTTACCTGTATTACGATATTTGAGCTTTCACTCTACCAGCCCGGAGCGCCAGCGACGGGTGTTTCGGCCCGTCGCTGGCGCTCCGGGCTAGTAACTCGGAGCGCCAGCGATGGGCTTTCTTATCCTTGACGTTCCAGCACATAGCGAATGGCATTGTGCAGATAGCTTTCCTCATTGATCCACTTCGTACTGCCATAGTGTGTCCACCAGCGCTTTCGGCTGCCAAACTGCTCGGACAAGCGACGTGAGCACCAGGCTTTGAATTGATTCACGACTTGTTCGGGAGGAATCTGTGCAGTGACAACAACGTGAACGTGATTACTCCGAGCATTGACGGCATGGAGTTGCCATTGCCGCAAGGCACAGTGATCGCGGATCGTGCTTTCCACCAGGGCGCGTTGCGCAGCATCCAGCAGCACGGGCTCTTCCCTCATGCGAGCACGCGCCGCAGCTTGACGAACGAGATCGCCGGCCTGAATACCGGACACGTCAAACTCGACCCATCCCCGCTCATCGCCCGGAAGCCAGCTGCCGTAAGTAGTCCAGGTAATCAAGTATCCGAGGGGCGGCGCCATGATTTCATTCCTCCCCACCAGTCCGGAGCGCAGGCGACGGGCCGGCGAAGACCGTCGCTTGCGCTCCGGGCTGGTCATACTTGGTGTATTATTGAGATCGGGCTTGGCCACAAAATGCGCCATCACCCGCCCGGAGCGCAAGCGACGGGAGCTTCGGCCCGTCGCTGGCGCTCCGG
>DATBHJ010000111.1:0-69989 GCA_036557565.1 Gemmataceae bacterium | reverse complement strand
GTTGCGTGCGGAAACCGCGACCTGGCAACAAAGTATCAACGACAAGCAACGCGGCGTTGACTGGCAATTCCGCATCGAGGCCGCAAGAGGGAAACTGAAGTCCCTCTACCCTAAAATCAAAGGCTGACGCTGCACTAGCCGCTAATTGACTTATGCGGAGAAATAATCATGCAAGGCCTGCAAATCGAAGCCGTCTACGAACACGGTACACTAAAGTTGCACCGTGAATTGCCCTTAGTGGAAGGGGCCACTGTTACGATTACTATCCATCCACCCAAACTGCCCGGACTTATCAAACATCTTCGCACTTGCTGGACCGGCAGCACAGAGGAGCTTGAACGCCTGGCAATGGATCCCGAATTCCTCCCCGAGGAATCCTGATGATGTTCGTGAACATCCCCAGCGGGCAAGCCGTGTTCGTAGACGCCAATGTCTTCCTATTCTACTTCCGTCCGGACCCCATTCTCGGTCCACTCTGCGATCAGCTGCTGCGACGTATTGAGAACCGGGATCTTCAAGGCTTTACTTCGGCACACGTACTGAACGAGTTGGTCCATCGTTTGATGACCGAAGAAGCCCATCAACGATTTGGCTGGTCGATGACTGGGATTGCCAGCCGATTGCGGCGTCATCCAACTCAAGTCCAAACCCTATCTCGCCCGCGCCAAGCGTTCGATGAACTCACTATGATTGGTCTTCAAGTTCTGCCCGTTACGGGTGACTTGGTATCATTAGCCATCGATGTCAGCAATCAGCATGGTCTACTTTCCAGCGATGCGCTAGTCGTCACCATAATGCGGCAACACGGTTTGCAAGCCCTGGCCAGCCACGATCCTGATTTCGACCGGGTGCCGGGCTTGTCACGTTACGCGCCCACTTAGGATGAGCGAATCAACACATGTCTCCAGCAAGCACCGCCAATCTGTTCGATCGTCTCAGTGCTACCGTCGGCCCCGAGAACATTTTGACTTCTCCCAGTGAACTGCTCGTCTACGAATGCGACGGCTTCACCATCGAAAAGAACAAGCCCGACGTGGTCGTCTTTCCGACTGAAACGGAGCAAGTCGTACAAATCGTGAAAGTTTGCAACGAACTGAATGTGCCGTTTCTGCCGCGCGGCGCCGGTACCAGCCTGTCGGGGGGTTGCCTGCCAGTTGGCGGCGGCGTCATGATTACGCTGTCGCGGATGAAGCGCATCCTCCAAGTCGATTATCGCAACCGCTACGCTGTGATCGAGCCGGGTGTCGTCAATTTGTGGCTGACCAATCATCTCAAATCACAGGGCTGGCACTTCGCTCCAGATCCGTCGAGCCAGGGAGCTTGCACGATCGGCGGCAACGTCGCCACCAATTCAGGAGGCCCGCACACTCTCAAGTACGGCGTCACGGTCAATCACGTCCTCGGGGTGGAATTCGTTTTGCCCGATGGCCGTGTCGTTCATACCGGTGGGCCGACCGAGGATAATCCCGGTTACGATCTGACCGGCGTTATCGTCGGCTCGGAAGGAACGTTCGGCATCGCCACTAAAATCTGGGTGCGCATCACTCGCAATCCCGAGGCATATCGGACGTTGCTCGGCGTCTTCGAGACCGTGGACGATGCCACCAACACGATCAGCGATATCATCGGCGCCGGCATCGTTCCCGCGGCCCTGGAGATGCTCGACCGACTTATCTTGGAAGCGGTCGAAGCGGCGTTTCACTTCGGTTTTCCCCTCGACGCCGGCGCAGTCCTCATCATGGAAGTAGATGGACTCGAAGCCGGCCTGGACAACGAGGCTGAGCGCATTATCGACATTGCCAAGAAGCATCATGCCCGGGAAGTGCGACGAGCCACGAGCGATGCCGAGCGCTTGCTCTTGTGGAAATCGCGCAAACAAGCATTCGGCGCCGTTGGACGATTGGCCCCGAGCTACTGCACGCAAGACGGCGTGGTCCCGCGCACCCGTCTGCCGCACATTCTCCGCGAAATTCAGCGAATAAGCGAGAAATACAATCTTCGCATCTGCAATGTGTTTCATGCCGGCGACGGCAATATTCATCCAATTCTCTTGTTCGATGAGCGCGACAAGGATCAGGTGAAGCGCGTGTTGGAAGCCAGCCGCGAGATCCTAGACGAGTGTATTCGCGTCGGCGGCAGTGTCACCGGCGAACACGGTATCGGGGTCGAAAAAATCGATTTCATGCCCAAGCTGTTTTCGCCAGAAGATTTAGATATGATGTTACGGTTGCGAGCCGCGTTTAATCCCGAAGGAAGATGCAGCCCGCGAAAAATGCTGCCCACAGCCGGTGCCTGCATAGAGCCGAGTAAGGCAGGCCGCCGCGCGGCGTTGTGAGCAAGGACAGGCCCCCGCGCTTCGTCGCCAGAGGTTCCGCTAATGTGCCAGCCGGACGAACGGCGACTCTCCCCCTTGAAGCGCGAAGAAACACGCATAATGGGTGAACCGCCGCCCTCTGTTGTTCCGCCGGACGACCGCATTCAGCATTGAAATTTAGCCCAGTGACCAATGTGGACGATAACGCCTGTCACATCGATGATTTCGGTCCTCTGCCCTTCGCGCGGCCGCAGTCCGTCGTCGAGATTGGCGACATCGTCCGTCGCGCTGCTGCCGAAGGTCAGGCGCTCTATCCCATCGGCGGACAGACTCTATTGCACATCGGTCTACCGCCCGCGCGTCCGGGTATCGCCGTCGATCTCCGGGGTTTGTCACAGGTCCTCGATTATCCCGCCCGCGATATGACTGTCACGGTACAGGCCGGCATCACTGTAGCTCAACTTCAATCCTTGCTGGCCACACAGAATCAACGGTTGCCCATCGATCTCCCGCACGCGGAGCAGGCCACGCTCGGCGGCGTGCTGGCCGCCAATGTCAGTGGGCCGCGGCGACTGGGCTTCGGCACGCTGCGCGATTACGTCATCGGCATCAGCACCATCAACGATCAGGGCCACGAAGTGAAGGCCGGAGGCCGCGTCGTCAAGAACGTCGCCGGCTACGATCTGTGCAAACTGCACATCGGAGCACTGGGCACCCTGGGTATCATCAGCCAGGTGACGCTGAAGCTGCGGCCCTTGCCTGAGTGTACGTCGGTTGTCACCTTTGGATGCGCATCTGAGGCACTCGATCGCCTGCTCGATCAGCTGCATGCGTCGCGCACGCGGCCTGTCTGTCTTGATCTGCTCAACCATTCAGCCGTGCATTTCCTGGCCCATGAGTTCGGCGTGAATTTGCCGGAAGCGCCGTGGGTGATCGTCGTGGGCTTCGAGGATAACAGCGATGCCGTCCGCTGGCAGGTACGGCAACTGCTCCAGGAGCTTGCTCCGGGCGACATCCAGGGGATGGAGGCGCGGGCCGGAGCAGCCAGCGAACCGTTGTGGCGAGGACTCGTCGAACACACGGCGAGTGGCCGGCGTCTGACTTTCAAAGCCAATCTGTTGCCGAGTGTCGTCGCCGCATTCTGCCGCCGAGCGGATACTCTCTGGGAAGGGATACGGCTGCATGCGCACGCTGGTTCCGGCATTGTCCAAGGTCATGTCGATAGCGACTTGACGCTGCCGCCCGTTACCGCCATGCTGAAGGTACTAACCGAAATGGCCGTCCATGCCGAAGGCAATCTCGTCCTGCCGCGCTGTCCGGTGGAATGGAAACGCGAACTGCCCGTGTGGGGACATCAGCGCGGCGACCTCTGGCTGATGCGCCAGGTAAAAAATAAATTGGACCCACAAAATCTATTTAATCCGGGCCGTTTTCTCACCGAGATTTGAAATCTTTCATGAGCACAACCGAAGAAGCGCAGCGAACCTCCCTGCCGGTGACAACCGGCTCAGACACGCTTGGTCGCAACATCGACTATGAGCTGTTCATGGACTGTGTTCATTGCGGTTTGTGTCTGGGTTCGTGTCCTACATACGTCGAGACCGGAAATGAGAACGACAGTCCGCGTGGCCGCATCTATCTGTGGCGAGCTGTGACGGATGGTCGATCCGAGCTAACCCCGGAGGTGCGCCGCCATCTTGATTTGTGCCTGGAATGCCGGGCCTGCGAGACGGCGTGTCCCTCCGGCGTGCAATACGGCAAGATCATTGGCTCATACAAGAAGGATGTCGCCCGGCTCGGCACCGTCTTCCCGACGTTGAATCCTGTTCAGCGCTGGATGTTGTTCCATCTGACGCCGTACGCACGTCGTATGCGCTGGGCCTTGGCCCCGCTGCGACTGATGCAGCGCATTGGTCTGGGTGGAGTCGTACGGCGAATGAGCCGATGGCTGCCGCCGTCGTTACGCCGTATGCAGGAAATCGTACCACCTCTTGCGCCGCACTATGGTCGCTTGCCGGAGCTGTTGCCGGCCGAAGGACGGCGGAGAGCGCGAGTGGCCTTGTTCATCGGCTGCGCCGCCGATGCCTTCTTCCCGCAGACGAACCTGGCCACAGCGCGG
Source organism: Gemmataceae bacterium (assembly GCA_036557565.1). Classification (GTDB taxonomy): domain Bacteria; phylum Planctomycetota; class Planctomycetia; order Gemmatales; family Gemmataceae; genus JAJPHU01. The sequence continues at coordinate 65,556 of DATBHJ010000111.1, read as the reverse complement.
GTGCTGCAACGCAACGGCTGTGACGTCTGGGTGCCTCGCTCACAGGGCTGCTGTGGCGCTCTGCACTATCACGCCGGACTTGTCGATTCGGCGCAACAATTCGCCGCCGCAAATTGCGCTGCCTTCGGGGAAAAGCTCTCCGAAGTCGATGCGATTATCAATAACGCCGGCGGCTGCGGTCCAGTTCTCAAGGAATACGGGCATCTGCTCGACGAAAACAGTGTTGCGCCCGCCTTCGCCTCCAGAGTGCGCGACATCAGCGAATTCCTCGTCGAATTGGGTCCGATCGCTCCGCAGCATCCCTTGAAAATCAAGGCGACGTATCATGACGCCTGCGGACTGAGCCATGCGCAGAAGATTCGTCAACCGCCGCGCCAGCTCCTCCAGATGATCCCGGGTCTGGAACTGGTTCCGCTGGCCGAGAGCGAACATTGCTGCGGCGCCGCCGGCAGCTACAACCTGACGCAGCCGGAGATGTCCGAACAGCTTGGCCGCCGTAAAGCTCTCAATATCCTTGACACAGGGGCACAGGCCGTCTTTACAGGCAACGTCGGCTGCTCGCTGCAAATTGCCCGCTATTTACGAGAACAGCATCCGGATTTGTGGGTGGCGCATCCAGTCGATGCGCTCTGGGCCAGCTACAGCGGCGAACTACCCGATATTCTCCGCCATTCCCGGTCATGAGGTTCATCATGCATATTCACGGCATCATTCCGCCCGTTGCCACGCCCATGCAGGCCAATGAGGATCTCGACCTGCCGCGCTTGAAATGGTTCATCGATCACCTCATTACCAATGGGGTTCACGGCATCTTTGTTCTCGGCACGAACAGCGAGTTCTACGCTCTCGACGAGCGCGAAAAACAGGAAGTAATTGCCACGGCAGTTGCTCATGTGAATAAACGCGTTCCCGTTTATGCCGGCACCGGCGCCGAGACCACGCGCGAAGTGGTACGGCTGACGAAGATGGCCGAGCGCGAGGGAGTAGACGGCGTCTCGGTCATCACACCGTACTTCGTCAGTCCGACGCAGCAGGAGATTTACGATCATTACCGGCGCATTGCCGAGCAAACCCGGCTACCTGTGATTCTGTACAACAATCCCGGCACCTGCGGCGGCGTCAAGATCGACGTGGACACGGCAGCGCGTCTTGCCGAGATTCCGAACATTCTCGCCATCAAGGATTCCAGCGGCGATTTGCAGAACACCGTCGAGATGATTCGCGTCGTGCCGCCGCGCTTCTCCGTGCTGATGGGTCGCGACACGCTCATCTTCTCGGCCTTGATGTTCGGTGCTCGCGGTTCTGTGCCGGCGACAGGCAACATTGCGCCAGCCCTTCTCGCCGAGATTTACAACACATTTCAGCGCGGTGACCTGGAGGCATCGAAGGCGGCCCAGCTACGGCTGAATCCGCTGCGGATGGCTCTGAGCCTGTGTACGGCGCCGGGGGCGGTCAAGGCGGCACTGCAAATGATGGGGTTGTCTATTGGTCCGTGTCGTTCGCCGGTCGCCGGATTGACAGCGGAGAAACAGCCGAAAATGCGGGCCGCTCTGCAAGCGGCGGGCATGCTCGCTGGTTAAGCCGGTTCAAACGGTCATAAGTCCTCGATGGCGGCATCGGCCGCCGGCTTTCCTACAACCGGCGACAGTGCGAACGAACCCTTCCAGGCCCATGGAACGGCCGATCCGGATGGTATCTGCCATTCGCCGAAGATCGTGCCTTCGCCGTCGTAAGTGCCCGTATAGAGGACCTGGTGCCTGCGAGGCCCGTGGTACTGCTTGACCATGCGAATCCCGCCGTGCTCGTCGTACTCGCCCGTGAAGGTGAAAGGGCCGACGATGTCGCGGCCCTCGCCCTCGATTCGCCCCGCGTGAAAGCGTAGCACGAGCGGACCCATCGGCTGACGTCCGAAGAGCTCCTGATTCCAGTGGCCGCGCCAAGTTCCGGACGGATACACCGCTTCATCCCCCATCTAATAGCCGACAGCACAACCATCCTTACGGGCCTCGGAAGCGCCCTGCAGAACGTTGGTCTTTGGATCGATAAGAATGCCCTGATAGCCGCCGCCGTTGACGCGTACCGTGGCGACGTTGTGACCACGGCGTGTCAGTTCCGCAATTACTTTCTCAGAGATGCCGCGCTCGGCGTTGACGGTCCCGCCGGTGCGACTGCCGGTTCGACCGGTTGGCGTCGCGGAGCCGATGTGCTCCAGACGCAGGGCTTCGCCGGCTTCTTGCACATTCATGCCGAAATCGATCAAGTTGACCAGCACTTGGACCTGACCCTGCGGCTGCATGTCCCCACCCATGACGCCGAAGACGAACCACGGCTTGCCGTTCTTCGTCACCAGCGACGGGATAATGGTATGGAATGGCCGTCTGTGCGGTTCGAGGCGATTGGCGTGGTTCGCATCAAGAGCGAACAAGCAACCTCGATTCTGGAGGGCGAAACCAAGATCGCCCGGCACCAGCCCGGAACCGAAGCCGTTGTAGTTGCTCTGGATCAGCGAGACACAGTTGCGGTCCTTATCGACCACGCACAGGTAGACCGTGTCGCCCTGTTCCAACTTCGGATCGCCGGCCGGCACGCGGAGCATGACCTTGTCCTTGTCGATAAACTTACGGCGCTCCTCGGCATACGCCTTGGAGATCAGCGCTTTCACTGGCACCTTCACGAATTCAGGATCGGCGTAAAAAGCGGCCCGATCGGCGTAGGCCAATTTTTTCGCTTCCAAGAATAGGTGCCACCAGTCCGCGGATTCCGGCCCCATCTTCTTGAGATCGTAACTTTCCAGAAGGTTCAGCATCTGGAGCACGGCAATACCCTGGCCCGGAGGTGGGATCTCCCAAACCTCGTAGCCACGATACGTTGTACTGACCGGCTCGACCCAGGTGGATGTGTGGTCGGCGAAGTCCTTCAAGGAAAAGAGGCCGCCGTTCTTCTCCGAGAAAGCAACGATCTCCTGCGCAATGGAGCCCTTGTAGTAAGCATCGCGCCCCTTTCCAGCAATCAAGCGATAACTGCGGGCTAAATTGGGGTTCTTGAACACTTCCCCGACGCTCGGCACACGATCATCGATCAAGTATGTGCGGGCGGCGTCGGGATGGCGGCGCAGACGGGTGGCGCCTCCTCGCCAGTAACCGGCAATGACAGGACTGACCGGGAAGCCTTCCTCGGCGTAGCGAATGGTCGGCTCCAAGATCTGGGCCAGGCTGCGCGTGCCGAAGCGCTTGCGCAGCTCCTCCCAACCATCGACACAGCCTGGCACCGACCAGCTCAGCGGTCCGGACGTGGGAATTTGGTCGAGTCCTTTGGCGGCAAAGAAGTCGCGCGTGGCCTTGTAGGGAGAACGGCCGCTGGCATTGAGTCCGTACAGTTTCTGCGTCTTGGCGTCCCAGACGATGGCGTACAAATCGCCGCCGATGCCACAGCTCATGGGTTCCATCAAACCCAGAGCGGCATTGACGGCGATGGCGGCATCGACGGCGTTGCCGCCGTTTTTCAGGACATCCAAACCAATTTGCGATGCCAACGGATGACTGGAGGCGACGATGCCGTGCGTTGCCATCGTCACCGATCGCCCCGCTCGGCCGGCCGCTTCCGCCGGCCTCACCGAGCACAATACCGCTGTCATCAGGACAAGAATCGTTGTTTTCAGCAGCATGGTCCGCCCTCGTAAGGATCACCCGAAATAGAACGCGGATGACACGGATGCTGCGGATCAGCGCGGATGAGAAAACAGATCCGCGAAAATCCGGAGTATCCGCGTCATCCGCGTTCTATTCCGGGATAACCCCGGTATCAAGGTGCAGTCCCTTCGAGGGGTACCTTGCGTGCGCAGCTGCGGAACGACACTTACCACGATTTTTTCCGGAGCACGTTGTCGCCGGTCCCGAAGTACACGTTGGCGAACGGCCGCGAATAGCGTTCGGGATCCGCAAGTACAAGATGAAACTTCCCTTCTCCTAGCATTCCGTGGACGAGAGTAAACTCGCCTTCCGGTTTGTACACCGCTGTGGATTGAAGATCGAGGGTCGTCGTGATCCCTCCCCAGGCGCCCCCCGCCGTTGCATAGAAGTAGATCTTGCCGCGCTTTTCGCCGGGCGGCAGCTTGTATTTGCCGCGCACGAGGTATTGGCCGCCGACCTCGATCCGCGGACGGGTGCCCCACACTTCCAGGATCTCGAGCTTCCCGCCTTCGTGATATTCTGCAGCACCCAGTTCGATTAAGACACGGAATGGAAAAAGATCGTCAAGGTTGCGCGTGGCACTGGCCAACTTGCGCTCGCGGATCTGACGAACGTTGTCCTCGGCCGCCTTGCGGGCTTGTTCCGCTCTAAGCTCCCGGCGAAAATCGACAAGGGCCTTGATCGCCGCTTCACGATCGTTTGGCTGCTCCGACTTGCTGAATTGCTCCAGGGCTTTGAGAGCGGCCGCACGTGCATCGTCCACTTTCTTCTGCTCGACGCGCGGCGAATCCTCTCCCGGTCCGCCTGCCTGTGTCTGATAAATAAATCCGCCCGCAGCCGTGACGGCGAGCACGAGCACAATCCCCGTTGCGAGCTTGACTTTGCTCAGAAACATGGCTTTCACCATTCCTTCCGTTATCGCGGCGACCTGGGCGGAAATCATACCGGTGCTCGCCTGTCCCGCCGCAAATGAAGAAACGGCCTTGATCGTAGAGGACACCGCCTTCATAGGCTGACACGCCGCCGCTTGCTCGGAGAGTGCCGCTACCAAAGCTCCACCTGATATTGCCAAACCGTGGCGTGTCAGTCGCTCCGCCAATAGCGCGCGCCCTCTTGTCAATCGGGCCGCTATTGTTCCGGGAGGCACGCCGAGCTGCTGGGCTGCTTCCCTGCGCGTCCGGCCCTCCAGATCACACAAAAGAATGACGATGCGGTAGATACTGGGCAATCGGCTCAATTCTTGGTCCAAGAGAACTTGCAATTCACGCTGGATGTGTCGCGATTCGCCTTCGATCTCCGGCAGGGCCGCAACCTGTCTTTCCCTGATTCGCCGTTTGGTCAATGTCGCTCTCGCTTTAAGCGCGGTTTGATAAGCAACGCCGTAGAGCCAGTTGCCGACCATTTCCCGCGGCGCGATCACCGCTGCCCTGCGAACGAGAACGAGGAATGTAGCCTGAAAAGCATCTTCGGCATCGTGATGGTTGCCGAGAACACGGCGGCAGACGCCCCAGACCATCCGGCCGTGACGCCGCACCAGAGCAGCAGCGGCATCCTCGTCTCGCTGCTCGATGAAGCGATCCAGCAGTTGACCGTCGCTCAGCCCCGCACCGTCTTGCGCAAACAGGACCTTGCGCAGATGCTGAAGAGCCTCGCTCATCCGCGTCGCCATCGTCTGTCCCCCTTAGATGGGATAACGTTCCCCTTTCCCTTTACATTACCCTAAAGAGGACGATTGGATGCATGAGTTTCCCATTGGAAATGGCCGGCATAGAATGGCCACACTGATCGAAGTGACCAGGTGACAGCAGCAACCAAATTCACTCGAGATAACATCGAGACTTTTTGGACGGGAGCACCATGAACGTGCATCGATCTGATCGGATTCTCTTCCAACTCTCGCTCACAATCTTCGTCATCCTGATCGGGGTCATAGCGGCGCCCGGCGAAGAAACCAAACACGATCCATCGCCTTTCAAGCGCCTCAGGCTTCGCGCCATCGGCCCGGCAGCAGGCGGGCGCGTGTGCCGTGTCGCCGGCGTGCCAGGCGATCCTCTCACCTGTTATGCCGCCACGGCCGCAAGTGGAATATGGAAGTCCACCGATGGCGGTGTTCACTGGAAACCGATTGCCGACGATCTGTCCACCTCGACGTTCGGCTCGCTGGCTGTCGCGCCGTCTGATCCGATTGTAATCTACGCCGGCTCCGGTGAGGCCAACATTCGCGGCAACATCGAGGTCGGCAACGGCATCTTCAAATCCGTCGATGCCGGAAAGACGTGGAAGCACGTTTGGAAACAGGAGGGACAGATTGGAACGATGATCGTCCATCCGGCGAATCCGGACATCGCTTTCGCCGCTGTGCTCGGCCATGCCTTCGGACCCAATCCGGAGCGAGGCGTTTATCGAACTGTGGATGGCGGCAAGACGTGGCAGCGCGTGCTCTCCAGGAACGCAGACACCGGCGCGTCCGATGTTTCTTTCGATCCGTCGAATCCAAAAATCCTATTTGCCGGCTTGTGGCAAACACGCCGTCGGCCATGGGAGCTGGTCAGCGGTGGTCCGGGCAGCGGGCTGTATGTGTCGCGTGACGGAGGCGACAGCTGGACACAACTGGTTTCAATGCCGGATGAGAAATCGCCGGAATTCGGCAAGGATGCACCCAAGGGCAAGAAATACGCCAAGGGTCTTCCCGGAGGCATCTGGGGTAAAATCGGCTTAGCTGTCGCACCTTCCGATGGTCGGCGCGTGTTCGCCCTCATTGAAGCCGACAAGGGCGGTCTCTTTCGTAGCGACGACGGCGGCGAGACCTGGCAACTCGTCAACGATTGGCGCGCCATCCGTCAACGTGCCTTCTACTACACCACGATGACGATCGATCCACGAAACCCCGATGTTGTGTGGTGCCCGCAGGTGCCCTTGCTCAAAAGCATCGACGGCGGCAAGACGTTCGAGCGAATCAAGGGACCGCATCACGGCGATCATCACGACATCTGGATCGATCCCAAAGATCCGCGCCGCATTCTCAACGGCAACGACGGCGGCGTGGACATTTCCACAAACGGCGGCGAATCCTGGTTTGCACCCCCCATGCCCTGGGGCCAGTTCTATCACATCAGCGTCGATAATCGGCTGCCCTACCATGTCGCCGGCACGATGCAAGACATAGGCACCGGCTCCGGACCGAGCAACAGTCTCTCCAGGGCCGGCATTGCCCCCAGCGAGTGGCATCCGGTCGGCGGCGGCGAGACCGGCTTCACCTCCTCCGATCCGACCAATCCCGACATCGTCTACGCTGGCGAATACGGCGGCTACATCTCACGCTACGACCACCGCACGCGCCAGGCCCGAAACGTCGGCGTCTATCCTTTCAATCCCTCCGGCCATGCAGCCTCTGAGCTGAAATATCGTTTTCAGTGGACCGCTCCGATTCTTATTTCGCCGCACGATCACCGCGTTGTTTACCACGCTGCCAACGTCCTTTTCAAAACCAGCGACGCGGGTCGGCACTGGTCGCCGATCAGTCCCGACCTGACGCGCAACGACAGAAGCAAACAAGAATGGTCCGGTGGCCCGATCACAGGTGACAACACAGGCGTCGAAGTCTACGACACCATCTATGCGATTGCCGAATCGCCCAAAGAGCGCGGCGTTCTATGGGCCGGCAGCGACGACGGCCTGGTTCACGTCTCGCGCGACGGTGGCCGTAACTGGGACAATGTCACACCCAACATTAAGGGATTGCCGGAGTGGGGCACGGTACGTTGCATTGAGGCGTCGCCGTTCGAAGCCGGGACTGCCTATGTCGTCGTCGATGCCCACAAGCTCGACGATCATCGGCCCCATTTGTTCCAAACGAAGGATTTCGGCCAGACCTGGCGACGTCTCGAAATCCGCGGCCCGAAAGCGGAAACGGGCAGTGAAGATGTGGATTTCGGATTTCGGATTTCGGATTTCACCGAGGGGTATTTGCACGTCATCCGCGAAGATCCGACGCGGCAAGGGCTCCTCTATCTCGGCGGCGAGCGCGGGTTGCTGATTTCGTGGGACGACGGCGGAAACTGGACGCCGCTGCGCCTCAATTTGCCTACCGTGGCCATCACCGATCTCATCGTCAAACACGATGATCTTGTCGTCGGCACCAATGGACGTTCGATCTGGATTCTCGATGATTTGACGCCCTTGCGCCGGTGGAAACCGGAGATCAAGGATCGAGAAATGTTCCTGTTCCCCGCGTCCCCCGCCGTGCGCTATCGCTATCACTCGCCACTGGGCGAGAGAAGACCGCTGGGCGCAGGAACAAACCCTCCGCCGGGAGCGATCCTGCATTACTACCTCAAGAACAAGCCGAAAAGCGACGTCACGCTGGAGATCTTCGATGATAAGGACCGCCGCGTCACGCTTTTGTCGAGCAAGAAGGAGCCCGAAGAGAAACCCGATCCCGGCGATTACAGCGACGACAGATACAAGAAAACCGTCCTGCCGATCGAGGCAGGATTGCACCGTGTTGTCTGGGACCTGCGTTATGAAGGTGCTGAGCTCATCAAGGGTGCGAAAGTGGACAGCGGCAGGGCGAAGGAAGGACCGCTGGTCAATCCCGGAACCTTCACCTTGAAGCTGACGGCCGAGGGGCAAACGAAAACGACGAAGCTACAGGTGTTGCTCGATCCCCGGACGATTTCACCGGGCGTGTGGGCAGGTACGGCGTCCAAGCTAGCGGGGGCCGATCAGTCGCTGACCGCCGAAGCGATCCTCAGCCGCGTTGAATGGCCCGCCCAGGCCGAGGAACTGAAGGAACAGATCGAGCTGACGTTGAAGATCCGCGATGACATCGCCAATCTCTCTCGCACAGTCGAGCAGATTCGCCGCGTAAAGGGACAGATCGTCGCCCGGAACGAATTACTCAAGGATGACAGCCGCGCCCAATCGTTGGTGAAGGCGTCGCGCGATCTTCTGCAACGGCTGGATGCCCTCGAGGAGAAACTTCACAACCCTAGAGCGAAAGTACCCTACGACATTCTCGCGCAGAAGGGCGGGGCCAAGCTCTATTCCCAGTTGGTTTGGCTGTTCGAGATGATGAAAGACAGCGATGGCGCGCCGACGCAAGGCATCCGTGAGCTATTCGACGAAAACGACGAGTTGCTGCGAAAGTATCAGGACGAATGGCGAACGCTGGAATCGAAGGAACTGGCCGCGCTCAACGAGCAAGCAAAGAAGCTGGATGTGCCCGGCATCCTGTTGCCGGCACCGAGAAATCCTGCAAAGTAATATCGGTTTGCCGCGACGCGCTCCACCGTGGCGCGGCCTATCGCGATCACGCCGAAATCCATTCGCGGATGGGCCGGCCTTCGTTGAGACGGATGGGCCGGCCATCGGGCGTGTAGGTAATCAAATCGAGTGGAATGCCGAGCTTGGTGTAGATGGTTGCCGCGATGTCTTCGGTGTAGTACTCATTGTGCGTCGGTCGGCCGCCTTCCTCGTCGGTGCGGCCAAGCACGGCGCCTCCGGGGATGCCGGCACCGGCCATGATGGCAAAGCCGGCCGAGGCCCAGTGATCGCGACCGATAGCCGAATTGATCTTCGGCGTCCGGCCGAAGTCCGTCATCCACACGACCAGGGTCGTCGCAAGCAGTCCGCGCTCCTCCAGGTCGATCAACAACTGCGGCAACCCCTGATCAATGTGAGGAATAAGGTGCTCCTTGAGAGCTTTGAAATTGTCCTGATGCGTATCCCAGCCGCCATCCGAGACGGTCACGAATCGGGCGCCCGTCTCGATGAGGCGGCGGGCCAGCAAGCAACTCTGGCCGAATCGCGTACGGCCGTAGCCATCGCGGAGGCGCGGCTCCTCCTTGTCGATCTCGAAAGCGCGTTTCGTCTCGGGGGCTGTAATGAGATTGAGGGCGGCCTGATAATGCTGATCCAGCGCCGCGAATGCTGCCGGTTGTGCGTCAATCGAGCGCTGCAGGGCGTCGATGGTGCTTAGCATCCGCCGGCGGCGCGATATCCGGCCGCTATCGACGCCCTGGGGCGGAGTGATGTCGCGGACGGTGAACTTGGGCACACTTGGATCGGAGAGAATCTCGAATGGATTGTGTTCCAGGCTGAGATAGCCAGCCGTGCCGCCGCTATTGGTGCGATCGACTTGATCGCCGAGCTGAATGTGCGGCGGAATGCGGTTCTTGAAGCCCTTCTGATGGCTGACGACCGAACCGTAACATGGATAGGTCAGCGAGGGATTCAAGGGATGGCCGGACAGGCAGTATTGATCGGCGACACCGTGACCGGCGTTCTTGGGGTTCCAACTACGAAGCAGAGCGTAGCGCTTCAACTCGCGCGCCATGCGCGGGAGGATTTCGGTGAACTTGACTCCGGGCACGGCAGTATCGATGACCTTGAATTCACCGCGCACGCTGGCGGGCGCGTCCGGCTTGGGGTCAAAGGTATCATGGTGACTCGTGCCCCCTCGCGTCCAAATCAAGATGCAGTTGACATCTTCCGTTTTTCTGCCCTGGCGCGCGTGCGCTTGCCTGGCAGCAAACAGCGCCGGCAGGGACATTCCGATGCCCGTCAAGGCGCCGAGCTTGAGAAACGCACGACGCTCAATGCCTTCACACGTCCACATACGAGAGGGAAGGAAGTTCAACATTGCAGGATCTCGGAGCAACAGGCGGGATCGAACTCCAGGCAGGATTATATCCTAACATGCCGGGCAAACCGACGCCAAGCCAAGTCTACTCGATAAAATCGCAAACCAGTATTGCAGGCCGAGCCTGAATCGTTAGCGATAGCCATTCGTTTTTGCTTCATGTTTGGATTCCACTGCTGCCAAACTCATTTTTATTTGACGATTCCTCTGGCAATCCGGTATCCTTTGATTGTGACCGACATCGCCCCTTGCCCCCTAGCCTGCCTTACAGGCTCCTACCTTCGACTGCTCTGGAGGCCAACCCGTGTCTTTCCCGTACACCTTGCCTCTGTTGCGTGTATTGTTTTTTGCCGTCCTCTGTTGTTCTGCCCCCGTGTGCCTTGCTAATGCCGATTTTCAGATTACACCTGCGAACGTTACCCTCGAAGGCAACTTCGCTCGCGCTCAACTCGTGGTGACAGAGCGTGCGTCCAACGGCAGGGTCGGCGAACGTTCGACGGACCTGACGCATCAGGCTCGCTATACCTCGTCCAATCCCCATATCGTCACCGTCAGCGAAAGCGGTCTGTTACTGGCACGGGGCAACGGCTCGGCGACGATAACTGTGAGCGTGGCCGACGTCAGCCATGCTGTGGCCATTACGGCCAAGGGTATCGTCGCCCGCCCGTCTCTCGGCTTCAAGGAGCACGTCATGCCTGTGCTGGCAAAGGCTGGATGCAATGCCGGGGCTTGCCACGCCAGCCAGTACGGCAAGGGCGGGTTCAAACTGTCCGTGTTCGGCTTCGCTCCCGAAGAGGATTATCGCGCCATCGTCCGCGACAGCCTCGGCCGACGAGCTAATACCATTGTTCCATCGGCGAGTTTGCTTCTGCGCAAGCCGACAGGAACCGTGCCGCACGAGGGCGGCCAACGCCTGCAAGCCGGTTCGGTCGATTATCAGATTCTCGAACAGTGGCTGGGGAGCGGGGCATCGCCGCCCTCTGCGAATGAGCCTCATGTCGTTTCCCTGCACCTCTGGCCGATACGGCGCGTCGGTCCCCTCGGATTCACTCAGCAGCTGCAAGTCGTGGCGACCTATGACAACGGCCGAACACGCGACGTGACGGCGCTGGCCCTGTTCAGCAGCATGGACGAGGGCGTCCTGAGCGTGTCGCCGTCGGGGCAAGTTAGCACAGTCGGGCGCGGCCAGGGCATCGCTCTGGTGCGCTTCGGGGAACAGGCAGAAATCGCTACTTTTGTTGTCCCTTATTCTGATTCCGTGAACTTGACCGGGTGGGTGGAGAACAATTTCATTGATCGGCTCGCCGCCAACAAGTTCCGCGAGATCGGCATTTCGCCATCGACTCTGTGTGACGATGCCACGTTTCTGCGTCGGGCCTATTTAGATGCCATCGGCACGCTGCCGGCGCCCGAACAGGTAACCGCCTTTCTTAAAAGCACAGACCCAGGCAAGCGCAACAAACTCATCGACGAGTTGCTGGGCCTGACAGGCGATCCCAGCCGCGACATTCACAACAACGCCTATGCCGCGTTCTGGTCCTTGAAATGGGCCGATCTGATTCGCTCCAACAGCGACAGCATCGGCGAACAGGGTATGTGGGCGCTGCACAACTGGCTGACAGCCTCTTTCCGCGATAACAAGCCGTTTGATCGCTTCGTCCGAGAGCTATTGACCGCACGTGGCTCGACCTACAGCAACGGGCCAGCCAACTATTTCCGCATCGCCCGCAATCCACAGGACCTCACCGAAGCGACTTCCCAAATCTTCCTCGGCGTTCGCTTGCAGTGCGCCAAGTGCCATCATCATCCCTATGAGACGCTGGGCCAGGAGGATTATTACCGTTTTGCAGCGTTCTTCGCGCGGGTCGGCAACAAGAACAGCCAGGAGTTTGGCATCTTCGGCCGCGAAACGGTCGTGGTTGCTCGGGCCACCGGAGAAGTCAGCCATCCGCGCACTGGCCAGGTCATGAAGCCGGCGCCGCTGCACGGCAAGCCAGCGGATGAATCGCGCGATCGTCGCCAAGCACTCGCCGATTGGCTCACCAGTCCAGATAATCGGTATTTCGCTCGCAATATCGTCAACCGCTACATGGCTTACCTGTTGGGGCGCGGCCTGGTCGAGCCGATCGACGATTTGCGGGCTACGAATCCGCCGAGCAACGTCGCACTCATGGACACCTTGGCGGCCGAGTTCGTCAAGAGTGAGTATAACGTCAAGCATCTCTTGCGGACGATCATGCGATCGCGGCTATATCAGCTCGATTCGCAGCCCTCCAAGACCAACGCTGCACACAGTCGATTTTACAGTCATTACAACGTCAAGCGCGTGGCGGCCGAGCCGCTGCTCGACGCGGTGGACACAGCGACCGGTGTGCCAACCAAGTTCGAGAAGGTGCCACTGGGCACAAGGGCTATCGAATTGCCGGACTCTCGGTATAACAATTACTTCCTCAATACATTCGGCAAGCCGCGCCGCCAAGGTGTGTGTGAGTGTGAGCGCGTTTCGGACCCGAACCTCGCTCAGGCTCTGCACACGCTCAACGGCGACATCGTGACAGCCAAGATCGGTGCAGCCCAGGGCCGTGTTGCGCGTCTACTTGCGGCCAAGAAATCACACGACGCGATCGTCAACGAATTGTACCTGGCCACGCTCAGTCGCCTCCCCAGCAGCCACGAGCAGGAGGTGTGGCGCCAGCAACTGGCCGAGGCGTCCGACCCCAAGGCGTTCTACGAGGATTTGCTGTGGTCACTCATCAACTCCAAGCACTTCCTCTTCGTCCGGTAGAAAGACGATAAGCGGCCAAAACGCCAAGCGAAGAAGAGAGAAAGAAGGAGAAGGAAATGCAGGACTTTCCATTCCGTCGCACGACTCGAAGTCTCGGTTTCTTTCTTTGCATGGCTGTGTTGGTTTTATGTGCTCCGCCTGGACATGCTCAGACTTCGTATCCGATGTTGATGTGTGTACGGCCCGTGGCGGTGCAGACCGGAGAGACGACGGAGTGCGAGGTTCAGGCACGTTACAACTTGCATGGAGCGTACAAAGTTTTCGTCAGCGGCGACGGCGTGACGGCGACCGTGGATGCACCCAAGGAATTGAAAACCGGAGAATCGAAACCGCGATTGAGCGCCCTCAAAGTCCGTTTCCAGGTCGCTCCGGATGCGCTTCCTGGAGTGCGCGATATGCGAATCGCCACGCCGCAAGGAGCGTCCACTTTGGGTCAAATCGTCGTGGTGCGCGATCCCATCGTGCGCGAGGCGGCGAATAACGATAGCCCGCAAACAGCTCAGTCGATCTCTTTGCCCGCGACAGTGTGCGGCGCCATCGAGAAGCGTGAGGACGTGGATTTTTACAAATTCAAAGCGACGGCCGGCACTGCCTTGACGTTCCATGTGCGCTGCCAGCGCCTGGAGAATCGCATCCACGATTTGCAGGAACACGCCGATCCCATTCTCACTCTGCGGAATTCATCCGGCAGTGTGCTGGCATCTAACGACAATTTCTTTTTTGGCGATCCCCTCTTGCACCACAAGTTCACCGCCGAGGGCGACTACTGCCTGGAGATCCGCGATACGCGCTACGGCGGCAATCCGTTCTGGCAATACTGCATCGAAATCAACGATCGTCCATTCGTCATTAGCGTCAACCCATTGCGCGTCACGCCGGGCCGAACGGAGCGCTTGCGCCTGACTGGCTACAGTCTCCCCACTGAACCGTTCGCCTCGCTGACATTGCCGACAGATGTTCCCGATGGACCGCTTTGGACCACGCTGCCACTCGGCAATCATCGAAGCAATGCCGTTCCCATCGCGGTCAGCCGTCTGCCCATCGGTGCCGCAACCGTAAGGGAGCGGCCTTCCCAACCTCTCCCTAACGGTCGCGGCTCCGATTCACCGATCTTCCCCGTTCCGTGTGGCATCAGCGGCTGCATCGCCAAGGAGGACCAAGCGGATTGTTACAGTTTCGACGCCAAAGCCGGCGAGCACTTCACGATTACCCTCATGGCCCGCGACTATCATTCATCGCTGGATTCGCTGTTGCGCATCCTCAATGACAAGGGGCAAACTCTGATCGAGAATGACGACGGGCGCGACCGCTACGTTCACGCCGATTCCCGGATCGAAAACTGGGCCGCTCCGGCGTCTGGCCATTACACGATTGAAGTCCGCGATCTGCATGGACGGGGCGGCGAGAACTTCGTGTACTTTCTGAGCATCGTCCGCAGCGAACCGCAATTCGAGCTGGAAATCGACAGCGATAAAACGCTACTCGCTCCGGGACTGGCAAGCGCGATTTTTGTGCGGGCAGATCGCAAGAATGGTTTTGGTGGAGAGATTCAACTCGGCGCCGAGGGACTGCCGACGGGCGTTACGGCCGAGTGCGGCCGAATTCTCGCCGACGGCAAGGATGGATGCATCATTGTGCGTGCCACCTCAGACGCGAAACAGACGGCCGTGAACCTTCGCATCTTCGGCACGGCGCCACGCCCGGACGGAAAGGGCAAACTCGAAGCGACGGCTCGTCCGCTACAGGAAATCTACATGCCCGGCGGCGGGCGCTACCACTATCCTTCTGACATGCACACACTGTCCGTCGGCGATCCGCTTGATCTGCTCTCCGTTCGCGTAAATCCGACCTCCATCACGCTCAAGCCTGGCGAATCCAAGCGTGTTGAAATCGTCATCCAGCGCAGCCCCGGCTTCAAAGGCAACGTGACGCTAGATACAGTCTATCAGCACCTCAGCACGATTTACGGCAGCAGCATGCCATCCGGTGTTCGCATCGACGATAAGGCGAGCCAGACGCTTCTGACGGGCGAGCAATCCAAGGCGTACCTGACTTTCGTGGCAGCGGCGGATGCCAAACCCGTCGAAAAACAACTGGTGCCGATCATGGCCCATGTCTCCATCAACTTTGTGATGAAATGGACCTTCTGCGGCGAACCGTTTTTCATCACTGTTGCCAAGCCTGCGCCAGCGAAGTGAAGTAGCATCCCGATTCGATCGTGTTACGACCCCACTTCAAACTGACACTCAATCTCCACCGGAATATGGTTGGGCAGCGATACCATGCCGACAGCGCTACGCGCGGCGACGCCGGCGTCTTCGCCGAACACCTCGGCCATCAGTTCCGAAAACCCGTTGATGACTTGCGGCTGTTCCTTGTATTCGGCCGTGCAGTTGACCATGCCCAGCGTTTTGACGAGGCGTTTCACTTTATCGAGCGAGCCGAGCGTGGCGCGTACGGTGCTGAGGATGTTCAGGCCCACGGCGCGAGCGCATTCCTTGCCCTGTTCCGTTGTCAGGTCCGCACCGAGTCGGCCTTGAAGTGGAGTTTTATCGGTGATCTTCGCGGGACCGTGACCGGAAACGTACAGCATGTTGCCGACGACCAGGGCCGGTTTGTACTTGGCCATCGCTTTGGGAGCGGGCGGCAGTGTCAGGTGCAATTCTTGGATGCGCGTTTCCGGCTTGGACATGACATTCTCCTTCACGAAGACGGTTTGAATGCAGAATGCAGAAGTCAGAATGCGGAATATAGAGGAGAAAGGCAAGGCTTGTTCATTCTGCAATTTGCACTCAAGTTTCTGCATTGGAAATACGACACTGGCCTTGACGGAATTCTGAGCAGCGATTATCGCAGCCGTCCCTGCCAGGTACAGCAACAGACCCGTGGTCGTGAAAATGGGAGCGCGATGATGCGGAAACGAATTTATCTGTCGGCGATGTGGGCGGTCCTGCTGGCATCGGCCGGCTGCACGCGAAACTGGTGTGAGCATCACGGTTACTATCCGGCAGCACCGGCGGGCTATGCCGCGCAAGGCTGCGTGCCATGCTGCCCGGCACCGGCAGCGGGCTATGTAGCGCCTGTCTCCAGCTGGAATTCGCCTGCCGCGGTGCCGGCTGGCGGTACCTGCCCGCCCGGTTGCGTTGCCGGTCGTTGATGCACTTTACTTCTCCAGCGTAACGAAGTGGTGCTTCTGGATGAGATCGAGGACGGCGTTGGAGCGCGCGTAGTCGATGAACTCGGCGGCCAATCCCCTGGGCGTCTCGCGCGTCACCAGCTGAAGCGGGCGCGACATGGGATAAGTGCCGTCGCGAACGTGTTCCGTCGTGGGCGTGATGTCGCCGGAGGGCAACGAACGAATGGGCACATTCTCGCCCGCGGCTTCGGCCCGGCTACAGGACACGTAGGCGATAGCCCCTGGCCGGCTGGCCACGGCCTGTAAGCCCTGCTCGCTGTCTTGAATCAGCGCGTCGGCGCGAATCTGCGTTGACCGCAGTTTGAAGTGATCGAGAAACAGATCCAAAAGAGCTCGCCCATCTGCCATGTGGACCAACACAATCGGCAAATCCGGGCCGCCAACCTCCTTCCAGTTCGATACGCCGCGCGTGTACATGCGGACAATCTGATCGTCGCTAAGCGCTGGCACCGGATTGGTGCGGTTGACGATGATGCACACTGCGTCCAGGGCAATGGGCGTGGCGTGCAGCATGGCCTCATCCGGCTTGAGTGAGCGTGCCACCATGCCGACGTCCGCCAACCCCTGTCGGGCATCGGTGACGCCGCGCGCCGAACCGGCTGTCTGCACATCCACGCGCACGCCGGCGTGCTCAGACTCGAAGCGTTTGCCAATGTCGCGCACCAGCGGCATCATGCCGGCCGAGCCGGTCAGGACGAGGTTGCGCATCTTCTGCTCTGGCGGCCGGCAACCCGTACACGTACACCCCACAAGCAAGACGCAGATCAGGAACCACCGCGTTGGCATCATGGGATTCGCCTCGTTGTCATGCACCATCACTCGCTTACGCTTTGAGCTGGTAAGACATTGCCTCTCTCATGATAGGCAATGTCCCTCGCTGTTCGCATCCGCGCCTTGGTGGGAAAGCCAAGAAACCGGCCGTGATATGCGTTACAATCCTCCCATCTCCTCCGATGCAGCGCCCATTTCCTCCCGCCAAGTTCGACGTAAAATGCCAGCATGACGCTCCTCTACTCCGATCCCCTGTTTTTGCACCACGAGACCGGCGCTCATCCGGAAACACCGGATCGTCTGCGTGCCATCAGTGCCCGACTGGAGAAAACGGATCTTCCCTCGCGCTGCCGTCCGGGATCCTATCACCCTTTGACCGCGGAGACAGTGGCGCAGCTACATTCGCAGCGGATGGTGTGTTCTGCCGAAAGCACGTCAGTACGCGGCGGGGGCCTTCTCGATCCCGACACCGTCGTCTCGCCGGAGTCGTACTCGGTCGCCCTGGCCGCGGCAGGAGCGTGTGTATCGGCGGTGGAGGCTGTGCTGCACGGCGACGACCGCAACGCGCTTTGCCTGGTGCGTCCACCCGGCCACCACGCCACGCCGACGCGCAGCATGGGATTCTGCCTGTTCAACAACATTGCCCTCGCCGCCCATCACGCTCTGTCGGTTCATTCGCTCGACCGTGTGCTGATCGTCGATTGGGATGTGCATCACGGAAACGGCACGCAAGACATTTTCTACGAAGACCCGCGAGTGCTTTTTTTCAGCATCCATCGCTTCGGCATGGGCTTCTATCCGGGCACCGGCGACGCCGACGAAACCGGCGAAGGTGCGGGACGTGGTTACACGCTGAATGTTCCCGTCCGCTATGGCATGTCGCGCCAGGATTACCGAGGCGCATATCGTAATGCTCTGGAAAAAGCGGCAGACACGATCAAACCGCAGCTGGTCCTGGTCAGCGCCGGCTTCGACGCGCATGCTCTTGATCCGATCGGATCGCTGGGACTGGAGGTTGAAGATTTCGCCTGGCTGACGCAGCAGGTGCTGGACGTGGCGAAAACGCACTGCGACGGTCGCTTGGTAAGTTGCCTGGAAGGCGGATACAATCTCAATGTACTGGCGGAGTCGGTGCAGGCCCATCTGGAGGAACTGCTGGCGGCCAAATCGTGAGGAGTAGGGGCCATGTACGAACGCTTCACGGATCGCGCACGCAAGGTGTTGCAGCTGGCCAACCAGGAAGCCCGACGCTTCAACCACGAGTACGTTGGCACGGAACACATCCTCCTGGGGCTGATCGAGGAAAGCTCAGGCGTTGCCGCCAAGGTCCTGAAAAACCTCGACATCGACCTGCGGAAAATCCGCCTGGATGTCGAAAAGATCGTACAGTCCGGGCATAATAAGGTGACGTGGAGCAAGCTGCCGCAAACCCCGCGAGCCAAAAAAGTCATCGAGTATGCCATTGAAGAAGCTCGGAGCCTCAACCACAACTACGTCGGCACCGAACACCTGTTGCTGGGTCTGCTGCGCGAAGCGGACGGGGTAGCGTCTCAAGTTCTCTGGAATTTCGGCGCAAAGTTTTTGAGTGTCCAAGGTCTCCGAGCAGAAGTACTGAAATACCTCGGCCAAGTTTGGCCGAAGGAAGAGCTTGTTGGCGCCCCTCTCAATCTTCCGCCTCCGCCTCCGAAATCCCTGGCCGAAGTCTGGCCGAAGGAAGAATATCCCAGCACCGAAGCCGTGAGGAAACAACCTCTGTCCGCGGAGAGCGAGCAGATTCGCTCCTTGGAACAGCAGCTCTGGAGCGTGCGAATCGTGTGGGGAGTCTTTGCCGGCGGCTTCATCGGTGCCCAGGCCGGCGATTTTCCAGGAGCCGTATGGGGTCTGATCCTCGGAGGATTCATGCCCCTTTTCGGTCGTTATTGTTCCGCCCCGCTGGCAGGCTGTGTCACGGGCATTTTGCTCGGTGGTGTGCCTCTCCCCGGTGATTATGGTGGTCTGGTCGGTGCGCTACTGGGTCTCCTTGTAGGCATTCTGATCGCGGCATCCTTCGCCCCTCCAAAGCGATACGACACAAGCATCCTCGCAGCTGTCGTTACAGGAATTGGGCTAGATATCCCGAATCATCATCCCGATCCGCTTGCCGGCCCTTGTCTCTCTGGAGCCATTCTGGGACTCATGGCAGGCATGGTGACGGAGTGGTTTATTGCGAAAGCCCTCGAAAGGGAGCGGACTCGGAATTCTCCCTGGCGCGCGAGGTAATCTCATGGCACTTCCGGTCATAGAATCTGAGTATGTTTCGTCCTATCGGCACTGGGAACTCCGCTGGCTGCGCCTCAAGTTTCTCTCGCCGTTGCCACTCTTTTGCCGTAACATCGAAATTACCTCTCCCGCTTGCGTGATTGAAATGAAGCACCCATGAAACTCATTCTCGCCATCATCCAGCCGTCGAAGCTCGAAGCCGTCAAGGAAGCCCTTAACCAGGTCGAAGTCTTTCGCCTCACGATTGTGGATGTTCAGGGCTTCGGCCGTCAGAAGGGACATACCGAAGTATATCGCGGCCACGAATTGACCGTGAACCTGCTGCGCAAGGTGCAGCTGCAAATCGCCGTCAATGAGGACTTCGTCGAGCCGACGGTCAACGCTATCATGGAAGCAGGTCGCACCGGTCCGGAGGGGCGGATCGGCGACGGCAAAATCTTCATCCTGCCGCTGGAGGACTGCATCCGCATCCGCACCGGCGAGCGTGGTCCTGAGGCGATTTAGGCATGCGCATTCGCAAAGTAGAACAAATCACGCACGAGAAATGGCTGAACCTTTACTCCGCCAAGTTCGAGCATAACGGCCACAGTGGAGATTGGTTGTACGCGTCGCGCCGGCATCAGCCGAATACCGAGATGGCAGCCGACGCCGTCATCGTTGTGCCCGTGCTACGCATGCCCAATGAACCGCCGCGGGTGGTGATGGTCAAGGAATTTCGGGTGCCTGTCGGCGATTATGTCTTCGCCTTTCCGGCCGGATTGCTCGATGCCGGCGAGAGCTTCGAGGATGCCGCACGCCGCGAGTTGGAGGAAGAAACCGGATTGGAAGTGGCCACGGTACACCGTGTCACGCAACCTTTGTACTCCTCCAGCGGCCTGACGGATGAAGCCGTCGCCATGGTTTTCGTCGATGCCCACGCGAGGCCAGAAACACAACAGAAACTCGAATCCTCCGAAGACCTGCAAGTCGTGCTGCTCGATTTCGCCGGGATCTGCCAGCTGATTGAGGATTGCTCAACGCGAATCGAGGCCAGGGCGTGGCTGATTCTGCACTCGTACCAAATCCTGGGACACTTGCCGTAGCGCCAACCCCGGCGAGGAGAGATCATGCCGTCTGCATTGCTCTTGTGCGATGATTTGATGTTTGCCAGTCGCATCACGGGCGAGGCCCGGGCCCTGGGAATGCTCGTAAAACCGGCGCGTTCCCTTGAACAACTCTTAGGGCTTATCCGACAGGAAGCTCCGTCCTGCGTCCTGCTCGATCTGGCATTCCCAGGGCTTGAGTTGTCCGATTTCTTCCGCCAACTATCAGAGGCGTGTCCTTCACTGCCTCGCGTGGTGGCTTATGGTTCGCACGTCGATACCCAGCGACTGCAAGCGGCGCGTGCGGCCGGCTGCGATCCGGTGTTGCCGCGCAGCAAGTTCGTCGAGGAACTGCCCAAGGCGCTGCCTCACTGGTTAGGCGCTTAGCAGGCGACGACGCGTCGCGGCGTTCAGCGCTCCTCGCTTACACTCCGCCGTCCTCGTTTTCCTGAAGTCTGCGTAGACGCATCAGCAAATCGTACGTGCGATGGTAACGCCGCCAGGGATCCTTCTTCAAGCAGCGCATACAACATCCAGCGAGTTGCGGCGTGATTTTAGAATTGAGCTGCGAGGGCGGTATGGGATCTTGCGTACGCACCTCGTCCAATACTTCCTGAGCAGTTGCCCCGCGAAACGGCGGCTTCCCGGTCAAGAGCGCGTAGAAGATCATCCCCAGGCCGTAAATATCCGTATAGGGGCGAGACTCCGCACCGGGATCTCGAACAAGTTCGGGCGCCACGTAGACGACGTCGGCAGGCTTGCAATCTTCCCAGCGCTCTGAACGCTGGAGTATGCCGCCGGTCGGATAGATGTCGGTCACGCGCGGAATGCCGTCGGGGGCGAGCAGGACGTTGGCGGGTTTCAGGTTGCCGTGGACGATGCCTTGTCGGTGAAGATAGCCGACTACCTCGGTTAATTGCTCGACGAGGCGGAGCGCTTGAGCGACGGTGTAGCGTCGATCGGTGACCTTGTCGGCCAGGCTGCCGTTGGGCACATACTCTTGCATCAGGCAGGGTTCGCCATCCCACCATCCAGCCCGTCGGACGGGAACAATGTGTGGGTGCGCCAGGCCGGCCCAGCTGTCGGCGGCGCGGCAGAGCCAGGCTACCCATTCGTCCTGCGTGCAAATCCCCGCACGATAAACCTTCACGGCCACTGGTTGCTTCAGCGTTCCTTCGAGAGCGTGGTAAACGGTGCTTCGAGGTCCCGTGCCGACCGCGGAGACAATCTGGTAGCCATGCCTCTTGGCCAGACGATCCAGACGCTCTCGCTTGCCCAACGGAACGGCGGATACGGGTTGCCCGTCAAGAAAGCGTCCCAGATCATCTGCCAAGTCTCCAGCGCGGACGTAACGCCGACCGGCCTCCTTCTCCAGACATTTGAGGCAAACCGTTTCCAGATCACCCGGCAGACTCGGCTGCAATCGTGTCAGCGGCACCGGGTCTTCATGCAGAACGAATTGGAGCATCTGATTCCATGAGTCGGCCTGGAAGGGAGGCTGCCCGGTGAGCAGCTCGTAGAGAATCGCTCCCAGCGCATACACGTCCGTTGCCGGGCCGATGTCACGGTGTCGCCCTTCGGCTTGCTCCGGGGCCATGTAGCCAGCGGTCCCCAGGACGGCTCCTTCCCGGGTCAGAGCGGTGCTCTGGCTATCCAGACGCTTGGCCAGGCCGAAATCAGTGATCTTGGGTAAGAGCGAAGGCCCAAGACCCACGGTAGAAACGTCTTGCTTCTCGCGAGCTCCGCCTTCGGAACTCTGCACGGAGAGCAGGATGTTTGCCGGCTTGAGATCGCGATGAATGACTTTCTGTTCGTGGGCGTGTTGCACGGCGAGAGCAACCGTGCGGACCAATTCTGCCGCCAATGCAGCAGGTTGTGGCTGTCCAGTCAGGTACTCGTCGAGACTGCCGCCCTCGACCAGTTCCATTGCAAAATAGGGTCGCCCGGCGTGCTCGCCGATGTCGTAAATGGCCACGACATTGGGGTGTCGCATGCGGGCCGCCGCCTCCGCTTCGATGCGGAAGCGCGCCAGTTCCTCCGGGCTGGCCAGTGCGCCGTCGCGGATTAGTTTGAGCGCGACCAGGCGTTTCAAACTATGTTGCCGAGCCTTGTAGACGACGCCCATGCCGCCCCGTCCCAACTCCTGGAGAATCTCGAAACCGGGGACGGTCGGCCACTCTGCTGACGTCTCTCCCGCCGGCGCCGGCCAGTCTCCCGTAGCAGGGTCCGCGATCATCGGCTGTCCTCCTTCTGCGGGCCGACGCTGGATATCGGCAAGTGGCTCAGGTCGAGTTCACACCTCGAATGTAACTTCTGCCTGGGGAGCTTACAAGGTTAGCACTGTGCACCTCTCGAAGGAGGCAGTTCTTCGGCGAACGGCCGGCGTAAGCCGGCTGGTGGGTCTTACCAGCCGGCTTACGCCGGCCGTTCGCTTTCGGTGCAGTCAGAAGACCCACCAGCCGGCTTACGCCGGCCGTTCGCCTTCGGTGCTGTCAGAGCAGCTTCTCCTTCTCTCCTGCCAGAGCTTCTCCTATAATGGCCGATTACCCGTTTCCTCGGAAGCCGGTCAGGGTGGCCGGCCGGAGACAGGGGACCTATTTTCGACTCAAAAAATGGTCAATCGGAATTTGCTTCGTCAGTTCGATCTGTCCGAAGACGAATTGCAGAAGGAGTTGCACAACGCCTTTTCTCGGCCGGATACCGGGGCCGACGTGGAACAGTGGCTTCCGCCCGAAGAACAGCAATTCGAGGTCAACAAGATCATCAAGGGCCGTGTCGTCAACATCGCCGGCGACGATGTGGTTGTCGATGTCGGCTACAAGAGCGAGGGTATCATCCCCCTGCAGGAGTGGTACGACGAGGGCGACGACAAGGTCCATCCGCCGCAGGTCGGTGCCGAGATCGACGTGCTGCTCGATGCCGTCGAGGACGAGGGCGGCGCCATCGTCTTGAGTTATCGCAAAGCCCGCCGCCAGAAAGAGTGGGAAGATGTCATCGCCAAGCACAAGG
Organism: Gemmataceae bacterium; assembly: GCA_036557565.1. Taxonomy (GTDB): domain Bacteria; phylum Planctomycetota; class Planctomycetia; order Gemmatales; family Gemmataceae; genus JAJPHU01. The sequence continues at coordinate 42,122 of DATBHJ010000111.1, read as the reverse complement.
AAGGCGACGTGGTCGCCGGCCTGGTGACGCGCAAAATCAAGGGCGGACTTCTGGTCAACATCGGCGTGAACGTGTTCCTGCCCGCGTCGCAGGTGGACATCCGCCGTCCGCCGGACATCGCCGACTACATCAACAAAACCATCGAGTGCAAGATCCTCAAGATCGACGAGGCACGACGCAACATCGTCGTCAGCCGACGAAAGCTGCTTGAGGACCAGCGCGAGGAGATGAAGAAGAAGCTTCTCAGCGAGATCGAGGTCGGCCAGATTCGCAAGGGTGTCGTCAAGAACATCGCCGAGTTCGGCGCTTTCGTCGATCTGGGCGGCATCGACGGCCTGTTGCACATTACCGATATGAGCTGGGGTCGTGTGAACAATCCGCATGAGGTCGTCCACATCGATCAGCAGCTGGAAGTCTACATTTTGCAGGTGGACAAAGATAAAGAGAAGATCGCCCTGAGCCTGAAGCACAAGACCCCCAGCCCGTGGGCCAACGTGGCTGACAAGTATCCCGTCAACAGCCGTCATACCGGTGAAGTCGTCAACGTCATGAGTTACGGCGCCTTCGTCAAGCTGGAGCCGGGCATTGAGGGCTTGGTTCACATCAGCGAAATGAGCTGGACCAAGCGCATCAATCATCCCAGCGAGCTGGTCTCCATCGGCGATCAGATCGAGGTGCAAGTCCTCAACATCAACAAGGAGAAGCAGGAAATCTCCCTGGGCATGAAGCAGGTGCAGCCCAATCCGTGGGACAAGGTGGCTGAGCGCTATCCGCCCGGCACGATTGTCAGCGGCGTGGTCCGCAACCTCACCAATTACGGTGCCTTCATCGAGATCGAGGAAGGCATCGACGGCCTGTTGCACGTCAGCGACATGAGCTGGGTGCGCAAGGTGGCTCATCCTAGCGAGGTTGTCGCCAAGGGCGACAAGGTGACGTGTGTCGTGCTCAACGTCGATCAGGAGCGCAAGCGCATCGCCCTGGGGCTCAAGCAGATGAACCTTGATCCATGGGAGGGCGACATTCCTGGTCGTTACAAGCCCGGCGAGATCAAGAAGGGCAAGGTGACGAAGCTGACGAACTTCGGTGTGTTCGTCGAGCTGGAGCCGGGGTTGGAGGGGCTGTTGCACATTTCGGAGTTGGCCGAGCACAAAGTCGAAAGCCCCGAAGATGTGGTCAAAGTCGGCGATGAGATCGAGGTCAAGATCTTGCGCGTGGATGCGGCCGATCGCAAAATTGGCTTGAGCCGCAAGCGTTTGACCTGGACCGGCGAGGAGGGCGAAGAGGGCGAGGGTCTCGAAGGCCCGACCGAACCCAAGGAGCCGACTCCTCCCAAGCGCGAGCTGCGCGGGGGCACCGGTTCCGGCGGCGGTCAGCTGTTCACTATGCCTGGCGAAACGCCGCCTCCGGAGGAAGAACAGTAACAACGATCGCTTTTCGCCAACAATAGAACGCGGATGACGCGGATAGGGCGGATTCTCGCGGATCAAATCCGTGAAAATCCGCTCTATCTGCGTCATCCGCGTTCCATTTGGATGAGCCGATTTTGCGGCCTAATCACAAGATAGGGGGGATTGCCAGGGCAGATAGTCCAGCGCACTTGCCGAGTTATCCAGCCGTCGCGCCGTCAAGGACGATAAATTGGGCGAGCGAGCAAGGGATATGCTCCTCACGCAAGATGAGGCTGTTGTCAAAAGGACCGGCCTCTTTTGCTTTGGTCAAAGTTTGACCTAAAGTTGGTTTTGAACGTTTGGGTCACCCTCACCGCGCTGGAATACTCCCCATGACACGACCGCGCCGTCCACGGAATGATTCGGTCCAATCCCCTTTGGAAACCTACCTCCGTGAAATCAACGAAACGCCCTTGCTCAACGCCGAGGAGGAGAAGCAGTTGGCGTATCGCATCGAAGATGGCGATAGCGAAGCCCGCGATCGCATGGTCCGCGCCAACCTGCGTCTGGTAGTCAACATCGCCCGTAGCTACACCGGCAAGGGACTGGGTTTGCAAGATCTGATCGAAGAAGGCAACCTCGGCCTTCTGCGGGCCGTCGAGGGCTTCGACCCTTCGATGAACACACGCTTCAGCACTTACGCCAGCTACTGGATCAAGCAATCGATCAAGCGTGCTCTTGTCAACACGGCCAAGACCATCCGCATCCCTGCGTACATGGTCGAACTGTTGGCCAAATGGCGCCGTGCCAGTGCGAAGCTCCAGGAAGAGCTGGGCCGGCCGCCAAGCCAGGAAGAAATTGCCCGCAGCCTCAATCTGCCCAAGAAAAAGCTGAATATCATAAAGAAGGCCATTCGCGTCTACAATTCGGCTCCGCAAACCGATCAGCCCGAATCCGGCTGGTCTCTCGACGAGATGCTGATGGACGACCACACCAAGACTCCCGATACCGAGATGGTCGAAGCCGACGACCTGCACCACGTCCTGGACTTGCTCGACAAGATGGACAAGCGCGAAGCGACCGTTCTGCGCATGCGATTTGGACTGGACGATGAAGAGCCGAAGACGCTCAAGGAGATCGGCGAACGTCTCGGTCTGACGCGCGAGCGCGTCCGGCAGATCGAAAGCGAAGCGCTGGGCAAACTCAGCGAGATCATGCAGGCGGATTGAACCAACGAGATGAGCCGGTAGAGTTAGCGACGGATTCTTTGCCGTTGCTGACGCTTCCGGCTCGTCAGCTCTTTTTCTTCGATTTCTGTTTGCTCTTTGGCTTTGGCTTCATCAGCGTGGCCGGAACCGTGACAGGCAATGTCAGGGTATCGGCGACGGCGGACACCGGCAAATCGACCGCCAGCATGCCCACGCCGCAGACTGCGCAGAACGACTTGGACGCTAGATCGCCGGCGGGATTCGGTGGTTTAGGCGTCGCAGTGAAGGAGGGAGCCGGTCCGGAGAACGCCTCTGTGATATGGCGCGTTCCGTTTTCCGCATCCTGACGGACGCCGCCGTAGATGGCTCGGTTCGCGGCGCCATTGACGTTAAAGCAATTGACAAACGTTCCGCAGCCGCACAGAACAGCGGCGAGCACGGCTGTCAAAAAAGCCGTCGCCTTGAGGCGCATGGATTGTCCTCCCTGAGCCTCCGCGTATGACACGTCCGAGATCACACGTCAAGCCCGATCTACTGTCCTGCGCGACGTTTCTGAACGCGAAAAAGGTTTGCTTTACTGTGGCGGTAGAGTTAAGATCAATTCATCTCACCAATCGTCCTCCCCGTGCGGGGAGCGAATCGCGAACCCAAAGGAGGGATCCCGCCGATGTTGACACTCTGGGGAAAACGACAGCAGTTCTGCGACGGCATTTCGCGGCGGAACTTTCTCAAGATCGGCGCCTTCGGCGCTGGCCTTACCTTGGCGGAAATGCTTCGTCTGCAAGCCGCCGCCGGCACAGGCACGTCGAACAAAGGCGCCATCATGATTTTCCTTCCGGGCGGGCCATCTCACCTGGACATGTACGACCTCAAGCCCGACGCACCCAAGGAATTTCGTGGTGAGTTCAAACCGATCGCCACCAACGTCCCTGGTGTGCAGATTTGCGAACACTTCCCGATGCAAGCGCGGATGTGGGACAAGCTGGCTGTCATTCGCTCCGTTGTCGCCGTTGAAGAACACTCCGACTCGCTGTGCATGACCGGGTACAGCGAAAACACGAACGTCACGTCTCACCACCCGTCCTTCGGCTCTGTGGTGTCGCGGCTGCGGCAGGGCGGCACGAATGACGTGCCGCCTTACGTCAGTCTGCGAGGCATGACACCTTATGGCACCGATTCCGGCTATCTGGGTGTGGCCCATCGGCCCTTTACACCCGACGGTCCGGGGTTCCAGAACCTGCGCCTGGCCGGCGGCATCGACACTTCCCGCATGGAAGACCGCAAATCGCTTTTGTCCCACTTCGACGATGTCCGCCGCGACATCGACGCCAGTGGCACCATGACCGGTCTCGATTCCTTCAACAGCCGGGCCTTTGACATGATTGCCTCGGGCGCGGTGCGCAAGGCGCTCGATCTGACAAAGGAGGAGCCGCGCTCCCGGGATCGCTACCGGGGCATCGAGCAGTTCCTGATGGCGCGTCGCCTGGTCGAGGCCGGCGTCGGTTGCGTGACGCTGGCGATTCATGGCTGGGACACGCATGGCAGCAACTTCAAGATCCTGCGGCAGCAGTTGCCGGACGTGGATCGCGGCGTTGCCAATCTTATCCAGGATCTACATGATCGCGGCATGGAGAAAGACGTCGTGACTGTGATGTGGGGCGAGTTTGGCCGCACACCCAAAGTCAACAATAGCGACGGCGGCCGCGATCACTGGGCCCCGGTCATGAGCGCTCTGGTTGCCGGCGGCGGACTCAAAATGGGCCAGGCCGTCGGCACCACCAATGCTCGCGCCGAATTCCCCAAGGACCGTCCCGTAACCGCGCCCCAAGTGCTGGCCACGCTCTATCGAGCTATGGGTATCGATCCGTCGCAGACGTTTCCTAACGGCAACGGCCGGCCCATGTACATCCTCGATGACCGAGAGCCGATCGCTGAGTTGATTTAAACGCTGGCATTGATACGGGGACAATAGGAACGCGGGTGACGCAGATGCGTCGTCCGCGTTCTTTTTTCGTGACATCGCGCCTCTGGCAGTGCCTCATCATTTCAAGTACAGTGCTGCATGGATCGTCTTTCGCTCGCAAGAGGACGATTCACTCCGCCAGAGGAACATCATGCTGACGATCGTTCGCTATTTGTTGTGTTGGCTGTCTGGGCTGTTTGTGTCGCTACGTTACCGACTCCACGTTCACGGGTCGGAACAGATTCGCGGCCTCAAAGGCCCGGTCGTTGTATTGCCCAACCATCCGGGACTGGTCGATCCGCTCTTGGTGTTCACGGTCATTTGGCCCTCTCTGAAACCGCGGCCCACGGTATATGAGGGCAATTTCAACAATCCGATCATGTCGCTGTTGATGAAGCTGCTCAACGCGGTGCGCGTGCCGGGACTGGAGCAGGCCAGTTCCAAAGCTCGACTGCGTGCTCAGCAAGCCGTGGAAGCTGTCATCTCCGGACTACGGAAGGGCGAAAATCACATTCTCTGGCCCTCCGGACACATTCAACACGACGGCAAGGAACGACTTGGAGGGGCACGCGCCGTGTCCGACATTCTGCAAGCGGTGCCGGAGGCGGAGATCGTGCTGGTGCGAACGCGCGGCGTCTGGGGAAGCATGTTCAGCTACGCTCAGACTGGCCAACATCCCAATCTCATCGGCCGCTACGCTGCAGGACTTGGCTGGCTGATTGCCAATCTGCTTCTCTTCACGCCTCGCCGCCGCGTGGACATCACGCTTGCTCGCCTAGATCGAAACCAACTGCCGGAACTGCGTCGTGAGAGGCTCAACCCCTGGCTGGAGGCGTGGTACAACGAGAATGAGGGACCGGAGGAGCCGACGTATGTGCCGTATCACTTCGTCCTTGGCCGTCGTACTTTCGAATTCCCAAAGTTAAGGGAACTGGAAGAAATCGAGCCTTCGCGGATCAAGCCGGAGATACGCGAAGCGATCGCGCACATGATCTCAGACAGACTGGGCCGGCCGCTGGCCGATGATGAGCTGAAACCCGACACAACCTTCGATCAGCTTGGCCTGGACAGCCTCGATCGCATGGAGCTGAACCTGCGCGTCGAGCAGCAGTACGGCTTCACGTCAGACCAGGTGCCGGCGAGCGTGGGACAGCTGTGGGCATTGGCACAAGGCTTGGTCGAGAGGGCGCAGCCGAAACCGCCGCCGCCCGGTTGGTTTACACAGCCTTCGCGCGACGGTTTGCTGGAGATTCAGGGCGAGACCGTCGCGGAAGCCTTTGTCGCTCGCGCTCAACAGGTGCCACGCGAGGTCGTTGCTGCCGACGACATGGCCGGCGCCGTTACCTATGAACGCATGTTGACCGCGGCCCTGGCGATGAGCCGGCGCTTCGCCAACTTGCCCGCTGCCAACGTCGGATTGATGATGCCTGCATCCGTGGCCTGCGATATCGCTCTCGTCGCTCTGCACCTGGCCGGCAAGCTGCCGGTCGTCCTCAACTGGACTACCGGACCAGCCAACCTGGCTCACGCCGCACGTATCACAGGGCTAACTCATGTCGTGACTTCGCGCGCCTTCATCGACCGCACCGGCATCGAGGTCAAGGGCGTCGAATACCTCTACCTGGAGCGGCTGCGAAAGGACATGAGTAAGTTCGAGTTGTTGCGGACGTTGTTAATGGTGCGTTGGTTTCCTGGCCACATCAAGAAGCTGGTGCCGCATACGTCTCCTGAACAACCCGCCGTGGTGTTGTTCACCAGTGGGTCCGAGAAAGAGCCGAAAGCGGTCCCGCTCACGCACAGAAACATCCTTACTCTTCTGCACAATGGTGTCCCCTTCCTCGGCTTCAAGAGGAGCGACTCGATCCTCGGTTTCTTACCGGCCTTTCACAGTTTCGGAATGACCGTGACTTGTCTCATGCCGCTTCTGGGTGGCCTTCGCGTCGTCCACCATCCCGATCCTACAGATGCTGCCGCTTTGGTCCACAAGCTAGGTGTCTATCGGGCGACCATTCTCGTGGGCACGCCGACGTTTGTGGGATTCATTCTGGAGCGAGCCAAGCGCGAGCAACTGACCTCGTTGCGACTCATCATTGTCGGTGCCGAAAGTTGTCCTCCGAGCATTCGCCGGCGCTGCGAGGAACTTGCCCCGTCGGCGACGCTCCTGGAAGGCTACGGCATCACCGAATGTTCGCCCGTCGTGGCCTGCAACACGGTGTCTGCCAATCGCCCTTCCACGCTCGGCAAGCCGCTGCCCGGCGTCGAAGTGCAAGTCGTCGATCTGGAATCAAACCAACCGTTGCCGGACAATCGGCTTGGGATGCTGTGGGTGAGCGGCCCCACCGTCTTTCCGGGCTACATTGCCTACGATGGTCCCTCACCGTTTCAGGAGCGCGACGGCAAGCGTTGGTACGTCACCGGCGACCTGGTCCACATCGACGACGACGGTTTCATTCATTTCGATGGTCGGCTCAAGCGTTTTCTCAAGGCCGGCGGTGAGATGATCTCGTTGCCCGCTCTGGAGGAGCCGTTCGCCCGACTTCATCCACCGACCAAGGATGGTCCGCGCGTTGCCGTCGAGGGTGTCGAAATGGGATCCGGCCGCCGCATCGTTTTGTTTGCAACGGAGCCGATCACACTACGCGAAGCCAACGCTCACTTGATGGAGACAGGCTTCCGCGGCGTGATGCGGCTCGATGAAGTGCGACAAGTCGAACGCATACCCGTCCTCGGCACCGGAAAGACCGATTACAAAGCGCTGCGAGCGATGATTCAAGAAGCAAACCACAAAACACCCGGATAACGGCAATAACCTTGAATTCAGTGAGCGACTTTGCGGACAAAATGGAGGAGGATTTTGCCCGTTGTGTCCTCGGCAGCGCCGAGTAGATGATTGGCCGTGAAGTGATCGCGGTCTTCAAGAAGCTGCGTTTCTGCATCCCCTTTGGCCTCGCGGATCAGTTGGGCAAGGCGTTCGGCGGCCTTGTGCGAGGCATTGCCGCGTTCCACCGAGATGAAAAGGAACGCCGGTCCCTCGGCGGCGTTCTTGGCGTGCGCGACAGGTGAGGCATCGCGCCAAGACTCTTCGGAGTCGCCAAAGGCCTTCTTAATGTAGTCAGCGTAACCTCCCCCCGCATGAACCATGGCGGCCAAATCATAGGCCCCGCCGCTCCACGCCACGACGCCGGCCAGGTCGTCCGGCTTGAGATTCACGGCGGACAAGTATCGCCAATCGAGCGCGGTCAGCGTCACGAGATGGCAACCGGCCGAATGCCCCATCAGGACAATTCTTTTCGGATCGCCGCCGATCTCTCTTGCATGATCGTGTACCCAGCGTACAGCGGCGGCCACGTCCTGAACGTGCGCGGGATGCTTTGCCGGCGGAGTCAGCCGATAGTTGATGCTCACGAACACCACGCCGTTTTCGTTAAGGAACTTCGGTTTATAGCTGACCGCCGACTTGTCGCCGCGCGTCCATTCGCCGCCGTGGACGAAGATGACAACGGGTGCTTGCCTGGCATCCCTTGGGGAGTAGATGTCCATGCGCTGTTTTTCGTCGCGGCCGTAGGTGACATCCGCACGGAGAACAGTGCTCTTCGCCAGCACCGGCGTTTGCGGCGGTCTTTCCTTTGTTCTTTTCTCCGCCGGTTGTTGGGTTCCGGCGGCGTCGGCTCGGGGAAAGCCGGCGGACCATTGCAACACGAAAACCGTTGTGACGAGCATGTGAACCCCGAGCACCCAGCGGTGTACCTTTTGAGTCAACATCACAGGACTCCGGAATTAAGTGAAATGGCCGTGGTATAGACGGCCGTGGATCTCAATAGTCGAACCCCTGCACGACTTCGCCGCTGGCATGAGTGACCAGGGCATAGAACGTCGCGCCGGAGATGCTTTGCGGGAGTAGGTGAACCGAGCCGTCAGCGAAAGCAGCGTGGGCGCCGGTGGGACGATGAAAACTGTAGACGGCGCGCAGGTTGGAGCAGTTGATTGGGCACGGTCCCGGCGAGGTCAGGCCATTCGCGCTGAAACAACCGACGTTGAAAGCATTGTTATGCGCCCAGGCCCCGAAGCCGTAGACTAGCTCGTTCGTCGCACTCGTGGTCAGCTGACCATTGCCAACGAAGATCCAGGGTCGGCCCGACATCTCGGAAAGCATGGCCGTGTTCGACGTGCCATCCGTGATGCTGGTCATGCGCCGAGCACCATACAGCATCAGTGCCCCGGTCAGGTCCGCCGTGCTAGGTGTGCCTGGATAGAACGATTGATAACACGTCGCATTGGCCCCCATGAAGGCGAAGTAATCCGTGCTGGCGGCCGCGAAATTCACGTCGGGATTGCCTGTCGGATCGAGTGCGGCGAAAGCAGGATCGCTGGCCTGGAAAACACGCGGCTGCACCCAATTGGAAGGACATTCCAGCACTGCCATTCGTTGGATGACGATGCCGGCGTTGACGGCATCGAACCAGGGGTAATGGAAGTTGTACTGGTTGGACACATTGGCCTGCTCGATGAAGGGCAATACTTCTGTCACCCACCCGACATCCTGCGTCGCCGATCCAATAGGCGGCAGCCCGCCGTAGGTAGCCTCGTAATTGAGACAAGCCACGGCCAACTGCTTGAGGTTGTTCTGGCACCGGCTGCGCGCGGCAGCTTCGCGGACTTTCTGCACGGCCGGAAGCAGCAAGCCGATCAAAATGGCGATAATGGCGATTACCACCAAGAGTTCGATCAGCGTGAAAGCTGGACTTGAGACTCGAACGAGCCTGTCGGTGCTTCGGTGTGTTGGCAATTCGATTCGCATGGATGTTCTCCGGCACGTGGGTGCATTCTCCCTTCCTCGCGACTGAAGGGCCCATCCGCTTATGCACACGGCGTGCCGGCTGAAAAGTACGGGTTTTCAGTGGATTAGGGACACGAGATCACACGCGGCGCGGTTACTTATTTGCCAGCGGTGGTCACTTCGTGGACTCGCCCGCCGTCCCACGAGCAAAAGGGACGGCGGGACGAGCAGGATCTCGTCAGTTCATCAGATCGCTCGTAAGCACTTCGCCGCCCGCTTTCGTGCCCAGTGCGTGAAGGGTCAGACTATCCACCGAGTTGGAGGTGATGTTGCGGATGAAGTGGACGGAGCCGTCAGCATAGAGGAAGTTCGATCCCCCAGTATGCATGCTGCAAGCGTCGTCCAGATTCCGTCCGGTGGGATTGTTGTTGGTACCGGCATGGACGAGGACAAGGTCCGCGGCGCCCTGCCCCAGTTTGCCCGGCACTGCGTCGGGATTGTAAAGACCTTGGTTACAGTATCCTCCAGTGATCGCACCCACCCAGGTGCCCTGGACCTTGGCATAGGCACGCTCCTCAATGAAGAGCGTATGGCTAGTTCCATCGGTAATGTCCGTCAGACGTGTCTGGCTATTTCGGTAGAAGACGCCGTTGCCTGTGGCGGCTGTGGTGCTGACGCCGCCTCCACAGCAGGCGGCGTAGCTAGAGGGGGGAGCCATGCAAACCGTGCCCCACGAGCTGCCGGTGACAGCGAACGCTGTGGAAGGCGTGATGTCGGAAGGGCAAACGTAAGAATTCAATACCGTTGCGATCGCCGGTGAATTCTGGACAGGCAAGCTCAAATCGTACTGGCTGTAAAGATTTTGTTGCTCGAGAAACGGCAGAATGTACACTCCCCAAGCCCAACCGGGAGACGTATCCGTAGCACCATTCACATAAGGCCCCGAGGCTAAGTAGCCGGGCGGCAGCATGCGGTTGACATCATGATAGTTGTGCAGGCCCAGCCCCATTTGTTTGAGATTATTCAGACACTTGGCTCGACTGGCCGACTCGCGCACCTTTTGCACCGCCGGCAGCAGCAGGCCGAGCAGGATGCCGATGATGGCGATGACCACGAGCAATTCGATCAACGTGAAGGCGGGGCGGATAAATCGTACACGCATGGCAACGCACTCCATGGGCGAAGGACAGCGAGGTGCGTTGCGAACGGATGCGAGCAAGAAAGCCCGCGCGGCAGCGAAGCAGCCTCAAGAAAGAAAATCATCAGCACCAGTTGCTGATGATACTGAGTCTCAATATCATTGATACGATATGGACTGGCTTTCCCGCTGTCAAGAGGTGACCGATGTCCGAAATGGAAAACAGCAAGCACAAGGAAGCGAACGAGCAGCAAACACCCACGTCTCCAGTGGTTCTGGACGCCCAGGAGCTGTTTCGGGGCCAACGAGAAATCTGCATCGAACACGAGGGCAAGCGTTATCGACTGCGCATTACCCGTCGAAATAAACTCATCCTGCAAAAATAAACATACGCTTCTGGTTTGTTAGGTCTTGCTTGCTCGTTTCCATAAAATAAGTCCTTAGCCTGAGGACACAGCAACCAGGATCGAGCAAGCAAGGAGCGTGTCGATGGCCACGACGGTGGAAGTCCTCGACGCCCGCAAGGGTAAATTCTCCCACAAATCGGCCCTTATCACGGGCGCCAGCGATCATGGCATCGGCGGCGCCATCGCCAGCCGCTTGGCCCACGAAGGTGCGTCCATCGTACTTGCCTCGCGCACCGAGCCGAAGCGTCTCCTGGACCAGCTGCAACGCCGGCATCGTTCTTTCGAGTACCTATGTTGTGATGTCACGTCCGAGGAGCAAGTGCGTACGGCCGTCGCGGCTTGTCAGGCGCGCTTTGGGGCCCTCGATGTCCTGGTCAATAATGCCGGTGTCGAGCACGTTTCTCGGCTGGAAGATCTGGATGATGCCGCGCTGACTGAAATCATCGATACTAACCTGATCGGTTCGATACGCATGGCCCGTGCCGTGCTGCCGCATCTACGTTCGCCGGGCGGTGTCATCGTCAATGTCTCGTCGGCCCTGAGCCTGGCAGGATGTGCCGGCTTCTCCGTGTACAGCGCCTCCAAGGCAGGCTTGAACGGATTCACGCAGTCGTTGGCTTGGGAGCTGGCTCCCCGCGGCATTCGTGTGGTGGCGGTGGCGCCGGGCGTGGTGCTGACGGGCATGTCCGCAAAGTACATGGAGCAAGTATCGCCTAACATGGTCCATAAACTTCGCGAATCCCATCCGTTGGATGTGGGGCTTGCGGGAGACGTGGCGGCGGCTGTATCGTTTCTGGCTTCCGATGAGGCACGCTGGATCACTGGGGTGACGCTGCCCTTAGGCTGGGCGCCGGGTTTGTCCTTGCCTTCCGAAGAGTACATGACGGATGGGAAATCCGAGCCGCGAGCGTTAGCGAGCGGAGACATCCCTGCTCGCTAAGTCCTGAGGCCCGGATAGAAAGCCCAGGGTGCGGGAGGCGCATTCTGCCGTCGCCTCGAAGGGCGCCATGTGACCGCATTGCCTAATCAACTCCAGACGCGCACCCTTAATGTTCCGCGAATAGAACTCACCGTGCGCCGGCGGAATGAGCCGATCATCGTCACCCCAGAGCAGCAGTGTCGGACAGTCGATGCGATGAAGATGTTGAGGCAACTTCGGATCATGTAGGTATGGATTCCAGGCCACGCGAGCCGTCGCTTCACGTGCCCGCAACCACAACAAGAGACGCGGATCGCTGCGCGACGCAGGAAAGATTTCCGCAGCGGCGGGATGGTTGGGATCGTGGAAAATCAGCCGGCGCATGCGATCGAGATCATCAAGGAACAGCTCGGCGACCGGCGCTTCGTCCAGATGCAGACCGGCTGCGGCAATAAGCACCAGACGCCCTACCAGAGTTGGTCGCAAAATCGCCATCTCGACGGCCAACCACGCCCCCAGCGAAAAACCGACCACTGGCACCTGCTGCAGACCCACTGCGGCCAACAAATCGACGTAGTGCCAGACCATGTCATGAATGTCGTCGATGTCCTCCAATCCCTCTGAAAGCGCGAAACCCGGATGGGCCGGTGCATGCACCGTGAACTTCTGGGCGAGCGCATCGTGCCATCGCGTCCAGTCGGTTTCGCCTGCAGCGCTGTGCAGATACAACAGCGGTGGACCTTGTCCCCCGGTCAATAACTGCGTCTTTCGGCCGCGCACGTCCACGAAAGTCATTCGATTGGCAACGGTCATGATTGTCCCTCCGGCGCGGAGTTCAGCTCGCGGCGTAGGTGGGGCATCACTTCCTCGGCAAACATCCGCATGTTTTTGCGCGTCAAGTCCGCAGGCAAAGTGCCGAGCTGGAACAAGCCAAGCAAGTTCCCCACACCCAGTTTGCGGATATTCTCCACAAGCCGTTCGCGCACCGTCGCCGGACTGCCGACGATGGCATAGACGCCGGATTCGATCTGCTCGCGTGTCTGGACATTGCCCAGGAACGTACCCAGCGCGCCGTGAATGCGAGCTATCGAACGCACGCTGGTGTAGCCCGGAGGGAGAATCGTCAACCCTTTGAGCAATTTGCGACGGAAATAAGTCAAGTGCGGCTCGAACTCGCGCCAGGCTTGTTCGTCGCTCTCAGCCACATAAATCGGCAACAGCCAGCCGAGTTGACGGGGCGAGCCTGTGTAGCCGTTCTTCGAGCATGCTTCGCGGAAACTGTCGAAGTTGCGCTGAAAGAAGTCAATGTGGAAATAGGGAATGCCCATATAGGAGAAGCGGCGTTCGGCGACGAAATCGATGGTTTCCTTGCTGCCGGCTCCTGGAATCCAGATGGGCGGGTGCGGTTGCTGAATCGGCCGCGGCCAGGGATTGACGTATTTCAAGCGCCAGTGCTTGCCATAATGGGCGAACGGTCCCGGTTCGCGCCAGGCCCGTAGCACCAGATCAAGGGCTTCGGCGAACATACTGCGGGCAAACGTCGGATTGATCGTGAAACTGTAGTATTCCGGTCCGCCGCCGACGACCATGCCGGCGATGAGCCGACCGCCGCTGATGACGTCGATCATGGCATATTCCTCGGCCACGCGCGTCGGCGGATTATACAGGGGCAGTGCATTACCGACAACTGCGATCTTGATACGCTTCGTTTGTCGAGCCAGGATAGCCCCCATCAAGTTCGGCGATGGCATCAGGCCATAGGCGTTCTGATGGTGCTCGTTGATGCACACGCCATCAAAGCCCAGCTCCTCGGCCAGGATCAATTCATCGAGATAGCGGTTGTAGAGTTGGTGCCCGTGACCCGGATCGTAGAGTGAATTGGGCAACCAGGTCCAGGCCGATTCGTAACGGTTCTCAAAATCCTCTGGCAATCGGTCCCACGGCATGAGATGAAAGCAAAAGAATTGCATGGTGCGCTGAATGCCTCCGAGGTTCGAGCGGTCTCTGGCATTCATTGTGCTTTTCTGCTGCCGGCTGGCAAGGATTACCCTCTCCCGTCGTTGCATAGTCGTTGTCAACAGTGTGGCTTTTTTCCCAGCCTTCGATTCAAAATCGGCATTACGATTACTTCATTGCGCCATTGCCATTCGGCCTTCTCCAGGCTAACACCAATGTGCTTCTGAACCTTTTCCCGAAAGCGAGTTCCATCGCAACTGCGATACAGTTTGCGATAGCAGTCCCAGCCGTAGCGACGAATCAGGAAGCCAGTGAAACTGCCGGCCAATACGTAACACCTCGATTGATGTGCTTCGGAGAAGAAGAACTTGGATCGCAAAAGCGAGGTTAACCGGACACATGCCTGGCGCACTTGAGGCAACGCCGCAGTGTCGATCGGTAGTCCGAAATAAGTACCTTGTAACCAAACAGAAAGTCCTTCGCTCAAAAGAGGCGCAGCAAATCGATTCCAGCGAAACGAGAACAGATGCGCCAACTCGTGGCGCAAGGACTCCAGAACACGGTTGTCGTTGGCGACGACTATGGCATTGGCCTGAAGTATTGCCAATCCGCCACAGCGAGGACCAAAGATGGTACTGATATCGCGCGAATGCGCAAACAAGAAGACGATCACGGACTTAGGAAGCGGTGAGCCGAACAATTTAACCAGATTGACCAGTTCCGATTGACAAGATTGCAAGAACTCTGAGATGTACACTCCACTCGTCAGTTCGGGCTGATAGTGAATGACAATGCCAGCCTTCTCGACAGTGGCAAATCGCCGAATGCTCCGGGCAAATCGCCAAAACCAACGGTTATTCCATGCGAACGAGGTGGCAAATATGGCGACAAGCGAGATCGTGAAGAATATGTGCTCAAAGAGCAAGACGCCACGAAGCGGTTCGGGACTGAAAAGTACACAACAGATGAAGAAACACTGGAGCGCGATGAGAACCAAGACAGGCCGCAGGAACAGTCTCAAGATCCAGACGGGACGACTCACGGAAGTCACTCCGTACGGTGCCGAACGGTTGATTCTTCTCACCATCCTGCAGGCTTTGCAAGTATTAAGACCATTTTAGGCGAAAATCCTTGCAAGTCGCCTATTTACCTTGCAGCCTACTCAGAGGCAATATTGTCCGCTCGCCGTCGCCTTCTTCGTCCTTCCAGAAAACCGGAGCGATACCGAGCGTCTCTTCCTCTTGTATCAGACAAGTCAGGTTGTGGCAAAGGATTTTGCAGAGAACCTCATTGACCATCGCCGTAGGGTTCTTGCTCATCACACTGTCGCCAAACTTCCGTTTGATCGCGGAGAAGGTTGATTCCACGTTGCTTCGCTTGTGGTAGTGCTGCAAGAACTCTTCTTGATTGAACTGGAAGTAATGGAAGGCTTTCTCGAACGCTCCGCCAACCGCGCCGGTCGTATTCGACTTGAAGGCGATGTAGCCTTGCGCCCCGCATTCGCTTAGTTCCTCGAAATTCTCCACGGACGCATAGGCTTTATCCGCGCTCACTTCGCTTACCTCGAAATGCTTCTTCGTATCTCTGACGAGCGGAACAAACTGCGGGCTGTCGGCAGAGACTTCGTTCTCGAAAATACGAACCGCTGTGACCACGTTCGTTTTCACACCAGAGGCGATATGCGTTTTGATCCACACGGTTCGCGTGCGCGTAACCCCGTACTTTTTGTCATACCATTTTTCGTGCTTGCTGCTGCCGAAGCCGCTGCTGTCGATAGCGAAGTCCTTTTCCACGGAGCGGAGTGGACGGGCGCTGTAGCCGATGAGTTCTTTCAGGATCGGTATGTAGTACGGGTCTTCCAGAAACGACCATGCAACCATGCCAGGAATCGGCTTGCTGAGGAAGCCCTTCTCGTATGCTTCCGACAGGTCTGTAGCGAACCGTCGCGCGCTGTATCCGCAGTAGACCTTGTAGGCCATCGTGAAAACAACGTCGCTGGGATGGTGAGGCATCCGGCCACGCTTGCCGTTGTTGCCGCGCTCCCGAACGGGCAAGTGTCGGCAAAGTTCGTTCAAGAGAACACGAACTCGCTGTTTCTCTGTAGTTTGTGCGAGGTTGTAAGCAGGCCAGTCTTGCTTGTAGACCTTCTTCTCGGTCAACGTAATCGTCTTGGTCTCGATCACGGTTCCGTCGGGCAGCACGTCTCGCTTGTGGACTATCATCGCCGCATAATAATGTTTGCATGTATTGCCAGACTCAGTGTGGTCCGGACAAGTACAGGTCTTTGCTTCCAGATTGACGCGGTAGGCAGCGCTGCTTCCGCTGCCCTGGGCAGACTGGCTCGGCACTAACCAAGTTCCATCGTTCAGGCGATTGAGCCGACAAGTCGCCGCAATAACCAAGCCGCGCTCTTCTCTCGGAGTCATAGCTTCATCCTTTAAGATGAGTTTCCCGCCTCCTTTATTGTACACACAACATACACACAAACAAGTTCAGATGACTTGATTTTTCGTTTTTTGTCTGTACAATTCTAGACATGAAGACTCCGAGAAAAACTAGACGCGGGAGGCCGCCCAAGGGTTCGGGCAAAATCAAGAGCATTCGCTTGGATATGCGCCTACACGAAGCGGAAAAAGAGGGGTTTCGTCTCGCGGCAGAACTCTCTGGATTGGAGTTGTCCGCGTGGATCAGGGAGCGCTTGCGGAAAGTTGCGCGCGATGAATTGGAGCGCGCCGGTCAACCTGTGCCGTTTCTGCCTGTCAAGAATGGAGGAATCCTATGAGATTTGAATACGCATTCCTGGCAGATGCAGCGACCATGATGGACAACGGAACTTTCGACGTAATTGGCGGCGGCTTTGATGTGGTCAAAGGCCAAGCTTTTCCAGCGACAAAGGGCGCAATGGTGTTTATTGCTCGTCTTTGGTTCGAGCCACAAGAATGCGGGAAAGAGTACAAGTTTTCTGGGGGGATTTTCAATCGAGAAGGGCACACGATTTTCCCACCGTTTCGAGGCGCTTTCGCGCCAGCGGCACACGCAAGAAACTCTAATCGCGGAACTCATTTTAACGTCTGCATCAGCATGGAGATGGTTCAGTTCCCGACCCCCGGAGATTACTCTTTTCGTCTGTCAATTGACGAGAAGCCGGTCGGAGAGGTTATTATGGAGGCCGTTTTGGAGGATCAACCAACATGACGCAGTCGTTTTGCCTTCAATCTTTTGGTAGCCTGCGTCAATTTGGCGGCGGCCAAAAGGTAATTAAGATGCAGAGCAACGTAAATCAAGCTAACAGCAAAGTTGCGACTCTGGCCTCAAGTGGCAAGGGCGGCAAGGTCGAGGTGGCTGTGAAAGCAGAGCCGTCGAAACTGCGCCCCGTTGGGTTATGTCGCGGCCAGTTCACAGTACCCGATGATTTTGACGATCCTCTCCCTGACGAAATACTTGAGGAGTTTGATGGTCAATGAAGCTGCTGCTCGATACCCACGTCTTCTTGTGGTATGTCCTTGACGACCCACAACTGCCGCCCGCGTATCGTGCCGCTATTCGTGACATCACCAATAAAGCGTACCTAAGCGCAGCTTCCATCTGGGAGATGGTCCTCAAGCATGGTAAGGGCAAGATCGCTTTTCCAGAACCTCCGGCTACTTACATGCCGAAGCAACGCATGGCGCATCAGATTGATTCATTGCCAATAATAGAAGAAGTTCTTTCAGATCTAGCTGCGCTCCCAAATCTACATCGCGATCCATTTGATCGCATCTTGATGTCCCAGGCGCTGCACCACGGCCTAATGCTCGTTACCGTAGATAAAGAAATACGCACTTACTCTTCTGTACCACAGTTGCCGGAATCATGAAACGGAAGCCGGAAAATCCTTGCAAGTGGCTTAATCCTTGCAAAGCCCTATCCTGCATCATCATCCGGCGAACGTGATTCGTCAAGCGCCTCGATCTCAACACTGTCAATTGACGACAGCAAGTGCCAAGAAATGTCATGAGGTGAGACTCGGAATCTGTGGCGGAGTGGCGGAGTGGCGGAGTGGCGGTCTCGCTGCAATGGCGGTCGCTATCCCTTCGCGTGGAATGTAGAGGTTGCTTTGTCCTCTCCGGGATTGCTCGATACGAGAGCCAAAACCAACAAAATCAGCACCACCAACCCATATGCACCGGCCCAGTGATACGGCGTCTGGTACGTGATCGCCTCCTTGAACGGTTCCGTGACTTGGCCCAGGATGCGCGCGGGCAAATCGATCTGCTCATTGCGAAGCGGTGAGTGAATGACTCCGAATAGGGCGAGAATACCTGCCAGCAGGAAAAACCCGGCCGCACGCAGCAATCGGCCGTCGATTAGCATCGCCAGCGCTGCCGCCCAGATCAAGCTAGTTACGATGAAGCCGCCGGAGAGGCAGCGCAGCGTCTGCACGGCCAGCCGGCTCGGTGGCTCAGGATCGTGCAGGCCCAACGCCATGTTCAGCGGGATCAAGATCAAGTACGCCAGCGCCGGCAGTATAGCCAGGGCGAGGGCGGGATAATGCCGCGTCGGCGTGGCGTGAAACGAGACCGCCGTCATTTCCAGACCGACAAACACCAGGATTGGGAACAACGCCGGGCGCGGCAGCCACTCGAAAAGCAGGTTGAAACCGCCGAAGTATCCCACGCCGCCGATGAACAGAGCCGTCGCCAGGGTGTATGCCGCCCGGCCTCCCATCTTTTTGTAGGCGGGATGGCCGATATAGGGTGTCGTCTGGATAACACCGCCGAGTAGGCCGGCAGCCAGCGAAGCAATAGCCTCGGTCCAAAGAACGGAGCGCGTGTCGAACTCGTCTCCGACTGCGGCGGCACTCTCCGTACAGTCGATACCACCGACAATGGTGGCCAGGGCAAACGGCAAAACCACCGGTAGCTTGCCCAGGGCATAGACGAACACATGCTGCCACCAGCTGTACGAGTGGCTGGTGTAAAAGGAGATTAGTGCCTCCGGCCGCCAGGATGTTGTAGCACCGTCGCTTTCCATCGGCGGCACTAGCTGCCAGCCGCTCAGACAGCCGGCTGCACGACACAGCTGATAGATAAGGACGCCCAGCATCACGGCGGCCAGGGCGCCCGGGAAGCGACCCGGCAACGGCCGATGGGCTACCAGCGTCCACAAGATGAGCGTGAGCGACGTCATGCCGACCAGCGGCACTGCGGCCACTCCGTCCTGAGCCAGTGGCAAAAACGCGATCAACGCCAGGGCAATCGCTGCCAAGGAGCCGAGCAGTCCCGCACGTGGCACCATTCGCCTAAGCGCGTTGCCCAATGGGGCGCAGACGATCTTGAACAAGCCCGTCAGGATCAGGACGACCACGCCGACGTGCCAGGCAAAGTGCATCGCCTGCTCGTGGTTGTGGCCTGACACCTCGAAATAACCTTCTTTCAGCGCGGGCAGTAGTACCAGAAAGGCGATGCCGAATGTGCTTGGTGTGTCCAAACCCAGCGGCATCGCCGTCACGTCCTCACGGCCAAGACGTCTTGCCAGTCGGAACGCCAGTACAGTGTAGACAAGATCGCCCACAAGCACCCCGAGAGCCGTTCCAGGCAGCATGCGTGTCAGTACGAAGGCAGGCGTGAAGTAGATTTGTCCTTCCTTCTCTTGCCTTTCGATCGGCAATGTGCTGACAATCAAGCTGAATAGAAGCACCATCACGCTGACGTTGTCGAGCATCAGGCCGAAGAAAGCGTTGATGTCGCCGCCTCGCGCCCAGTGGTAACGCTTCATGTCAGGCTCGGAAAAGGAATGAGCAGCTGAATCTCCCACACGAAGAGAAAGCAGCGTAAGCTCCCGGCAGTTTTTTGTCAAGGAAGAGGAATGGGCGAAATTCGCGGACTTTATCGATAGAACCGATAAATTTCGCCACCTATCCGCATCTCTACCTGTTCGCTCCCGTTGATTCCGGAATCCCTCTGACGCTAAAATAGACAAGATGGGATGTCTGGTAAAAGGAGTGGGCATGTGTTTTGCACTAGTCGAGGACACTCGGGAGAAAAGGAAAAATCAAGGTAGTTGGAAGGGACTCGCGTGGCTGGGGCTCAGAGGGAGCAAGCACGACATCCGCTTTCCGTTAGAGCGGACAGCAGACAACAGATAGCGGAGCGCGGATACCGGAGAGAAATAGCCATGCGTCGAGTTGTCGTGACCGGGGTGGGCGTAGTCGCCCCGAACGGTTTCGGTAGAGACGAGTTCTGGTCGGCCTGTGTGAACGGCAAGAGCGGTGTCGGTGCGATTCGCTCTTTCGATGCTTCGTCGCTGCCTGTGCGTGTCGCCGGGGAAGTGCCGGAGTTTGACATTGCATCGTTTCTTCCCAGCGTTCACCGCAAGAGTCTCAAGATCATGGGCCGCGGGGCGCGCTTCGGTGTCGCGGCGGCCGGTCTGGCAGTCCGCGACAGCGGACTGGACCTGTCGCGCGAAAACCCCGAGCGAGTCGGCGTCGTCATGGGGGCCGGTCTGGTGCCAATCGATTTACCGGAGGTTGCGCCCATCGTCGCGGGGGCGCTCAACGGTGACGGCCAAATCCATCTCGATCGGCTGGGGCATGCCGGCAAGGACGCTCTGTTCCCGCTGTGGCTCTTGAAGTATTTGCCGAACATGACGGCAGCCCACATATCGTTGATTCACGGCGCCCAGGGACCCAACAACACAATCGTGACAGCGTGCGCGGCCGGAACACAAGCGGTCGGCGAAGGGTTTCGTCTGATTGCGCGTGAGGATGCCGACATTGTCCTGGCCGGCGGCGCGGACAGCCGGCTCGATCCGCTTTTGATGCTAGCGTACTCTGCCCTGGGAGCGCTCAGTCCGGCACATCGTTCACCAGAGGAGGTATCGCGGCCGTTCGACGGCCAGCGCGACGGCTTCGTGCTTGGTGAAGGAAGCGGCGTGTTGTTATTGGAGGAGCTGGAACACGCCCAGCGGCGAGGGGCGGTCATCTACGCGGAGGTCCTTGGCCTGGGCACCAGCTTTGACGCCTATGCCGTCACCAAACCGGACCCTGAGGCGCGGGGTGCGGCGCGTGCCATCCGCTGGGCCTTGCGCGAGGCGCGCATTGATGCCTGCGACATCGACTATATCAACGCACACGGCACCAGCACACGACTTAACGATCTCATGGAGACGGTTGCTGTCAAGCGGGTGTTCGGTTCGGGGGCGCGGCGCTTGCCGTTATCCTCGATCAAATCGATGGTGGGGCACCTGATCGGAGCCGCCGGCGCGGTGGAAGCTGCGGCATTGGCCTTGACGCTGCACGACGGCGTGCTGCCGCCGACTATCAATCAGACGCATCCCGATCCCAGCTGCGATCTCGATTACGTTCCCAACCATGCCCGAGAGATGAAAGTCAAAACCGCTCTCTCCACCAGCTTCGGATTCGGCGGTCAGAACGCCGCCTTGGTCATGAGACGCTTCGCCGGCTAGCCCCGGAAATCCGAAACTCGAAATCCGAAATCCGAAAGAAAACCCAAACCCCAATACTCAATCACAAAACAGACCGGAACTGTTTCGGGTTTTGGATTCGGGGTTTCAGGTTTCTTTCGGATTTCGGATTTCGGATTTCGGATTTTCCGAAAGGAGAGCTTCGGCATTGCTCGGCAAGCCGTGCTGGGCGCGGATGCGATCGACTTCGCGCATCACTTCGTCGATGACGCCAGCGTTGATCGACACATTCCGATACTCAATTACGAAGGCCCAGAGGTTGACGAGCAGGGCGGCCGCGGCCAAGCCGGCATGAATCTTCCAATCCCACTCCTGGCGCTGCGCCGCAGCGCCGGCCGCTGCTGTTGCGATCGGTACGAGCATGGCCAAGAGCGCGAGCGGAAAGGTGCGACGCTTCAAATCTCGCGTCAAACGCGGCAACGGCTCATCCGGCAGTCGATACGCAAGAGCCACTTCCTTGACCCAGCGACCCGTGCCCAGAAAGTAAATGAATATCAGGCAGTGCACTCCGAGTGTCACTAACACGGCGAAGAGACCGAGCAGAAAGTGAATCATGTATGTCGGATCGTCGGCGCTCGTCACGCTGCCGCGCCAGCGCGACAGCCAGCCGACTGCGAAGGCCAACAACAACACCAGAAAGTTGAACGCCGCCAGGCGCGCCAGGATTCGAGACATGCGGTTATCTTATTCGGTTTTTGTCTGTGGGCGCTTGCGGATAGCCGATAGCGGATAGCAGGCCACGATTGTTTGTGCGCCCTGTAACGATCTACTCCTACTTCAAGTCGCTATCGAAAGGAAAGGATTCTTTCCGCCCACTTGAGTGGGGCGCTATAATAGAGAGCACGAGGCCGAGCCGCATCCCAAGGAGCGGAAGGCGGCGGCTCATGTGCGAGGCAGGCATGGCGGCTCTTGGGGCAATCGTATTCTCCTTCGTACTGAATGATGAGCGAACCCTGCAACTGCTGGTGACGAGCTTGTGTCTCGTCGGCGCGTTGCTCGTGGCTGCTGTCGTTGTCGCCCTGGTCAATCGGTGGCGGCGACAACAGGACACCAAGGAAGATCTTACGCCCAATGCACAGTTGGCCCACTTTCGCTCGTTGTACGAAGCAGGGACGATCAGTCAGGAAGAATTCGAGCGCCTTCGGGCCGTGTTGAGCGCTCGAATGAGGGAATCGCTGGGAGTAAGCACGCCGGCGGAACCAACGTCTCGTCCGACCAACGAGACCCCGGCCGCCGAGACCGGCATCAAGCCGGCTATTGGGACCGGCATCCCGCCAGTCTCATCTCCGCCACCAGCGCTACCCGAAACCGGCATTCAACGGCCCGACGGACCCGAGACGGGCATCCGTCCTGCGTAAGCTGCGGCGAATGTCCTTGCGGAACATTCCGCCGCCCCGTAAAATTCGGATCGAGAAACATTTAGACCCAAAACGAGGCAGCCACTTCACCGGACCAAAGCGCCACCACGACACACGACGCAATACTCTCGTTTTTTCGCGCTGGCCCTGAGTGGACACCCCGGTTGCTGTCAAGCATACCCTACCACTGGTAAGGTGGGGCGGACCAAAAGGAGACTGCATGGCGACCAAAGACTCGGGCACAAGTGGGAGCGGCAAGCGGCCCACGGGGAACACAGGGCGCAATCGCAACGCCTATTGTTCCTTCTGCCGGAAAAGTTATCGCGACGTCGGCCCACTCGTCGAAGGGCCTGGCGACGTGTACATCTGCGGCGAGTGCATCGAGCTGTGCCAGTCCATCATCGATCAAGAGAAGCGCCGCCGCGGCGGCTCCAAGGCGCTGTTCACCCACATCCCCACGCCGCGCAGCATCAAAGAAAAACTCGATCAGTACGTCATCGGCCAACAGCGCGCCAAGAAAGTGCTGTCCGTGGCCGTCCACAATCACTACAAGCGCCTCAGCCTCGGTGATCAGGGCCACGGCGACGTCGAGGTGGACAAAAGCAACATCCTTCTCATCGGTCCTACCGGCAGTGGCAAGACTCTGCTTGCCCGTACTCTGGCCAAAATCCTCGACGTGCCCTTCGCCATCGGCGACGCTACAACGTTGACTGAGGCTGGCTATGTCGGCGAGGACGTGGAAAACCTGCTCCTGAAACTGCTGCACTCCGCCGACTTCGACATTGAGGCGGCCCAGCGCGGCATCGTCTACATTGACGAAGTAGACAAGATCGCCAAGACGCATCAGAACGTCAGCATCACCCGCGACGTCTCCGGCGAAGGCGTTCAACAAGCGCTCTTGAAAATGCTCGAAGGCACCATCAGTAATGTGCCGCCCCAGGGCGGACGCAAGCACCCCGAGCAGCAGTACATCCAGGTCGATACTTCGAACATCCTGTTCATCTGCGGCGGTACATTCGTCGGACTCGACAACGTCATCGCTCGCCGCATCGGCCGCAAAACCATCGGGTTCGGCAGCCATCCAGAAGCCCGCGAGAACAACCTGGGTGAGCTGTTGTCGAAAGTGACCAGCGACGACCTGATCGAGTTCGGCATGATCCCCGAATTCATTGGCCGTCTGCCGGTGCTGGCTCCGCTAGATCCGCTCGACGAGGACTCTCTCATCCGCATCCTCACCGAGCCGAGGAACGCGCTTGTACGTCAGTACCAGAAGCTGTTCGAGATGGAGGGCGCGGAGCTGGAGTTCGATTCCAGCGCCTTGAAGGAGATTGCCCGCCGCGCCCGCGAACGAGACACCGGCGCTCGCGGTCTCCGCAGCATCGTCGAGGAAATCATGCTCGACATCCAGTTCGAGCTGCCCGACATCGAGGCCAAGGCGAAGTACGTCGTGACAGACGCCGTCGTCCGCGGCGAGTCGCCCCTGTTTGAGAAGAAGGCCATCGATAAGAAGAGCGCCTAATCCACTTCAAGCCGGCGCTTGAAACCGAGCCTGAAGCGTAAGCGAAGAACACTATTCGCCAACGCTTTAGGCTCGATTCGTTTTCGTGCACCCTGGCGATCGGCATTGACCACAGCGCCGCCCGGTGCTAAATCGCTCCACTCTCATGGCGAGCAATGCTACGACCGGCGGAGACCGCGCCCGTGACCCGTTTTTCAGTCCTCTTCTGCTGTGCCATCCTGAGCGGATGCAAGACCGCTCCCCTCGGTTGGACCCCCTCAGCCCCGCCGCCTTCGCATCCTCCTACGATTAGCCTGTTCGAGAAAACCGCTGCGGACCGCGACGCGATCAAGCAGACTGTCCTGCGCCACATCTCGCCTGGCACTCCGATGGAGCAAGCACGGGCTATGCTCGTCGATCAGGGATTCACCTGTCATCCCTACACCCAAGCCAAATCTCTTATGGCCTCGAGCGGTGTCCACCTGCCAAATGAGGTCGAGAAACGTCTGTCCGCGGAACGCGACCGCCAGCCAATCTATTGCCTGGCGATGCCTCACCAGCTGGAAGAGTGGCACTTGAAGTCGTTCACCGTATTGGTCGTCCTCATACCCGGTGACACGCAACTCCTGCGCGAAGTGGAAATCGGCCTGTCATCCAAGCAACGTCGCAACATGGCGTTCTTCCAGAAGCGGCCCGACTTGCACGAGCCTGTTGGACTGCCAATCGAGACAGCCCGCGATCGGATGACTGCCGCCGGCTTTCGTTGTTCGGATGTCTGTCCGGGCAAAAAAGGTGAGGATCCCCGCCCCTATATTCACTGCGAAGCATTCGACGAGTCGTTGGTGGGCGGACACATCGTGCGCATCCGACTCTACGTAGACGAGTCAGGACGGATTTGCGAGTCGAAGATCGTGGACAAGGCCGAGCTTTTCGATGCCGAACGCTGCATGTGGCTGCACGGCGACGAGTCCCGCGCTCAGACGGTCGGGAAAGCAGCTGCGTACCCGGTTCGGCTGAGCTGTCGCTACGCCCTCCTCACCGTTGCCATCGCCACTGGCCTGGGCTTGGAGTTGACCTGTCTCGCGCTGATCGGGCTGAATTGACTGCGCGTTGCCGCGAAAAATGGCGGCTTCCTGGCCCGAAACTACTCAGTCCATCAACGCAATGGCTCTAATGCATGCCGCCTATCGCCGCGCCCGATACCCCGATCGCGATTGCGCCAGCAACGATGCCGGCGGCAACGAGCAAGCCGGTGCCGATGCCGACTGTCCATCCTGGATGGGAGCGGCACCAATCGCGAACGGGGTGAGCCGATTTTTCGGGAGGAGGATCCCAGCAGATCACGTCTCCTGAGACGCCAGATCCCTGGGTCGCTGTTTGATGCGTCGCGCAGCCATGCCCTAACAAGGAGATCACGACAAAACCGACAATGAAAAACCTGAGCATTGAGCAGCGCCCCCAATGGCTTGCCAGAAAGTCAAGGCTCCTCGCAATGCCATTGTCGCAAAGAGTTCAGGATCGTTCTTCTGGTACCGACTCGAGAATTAAAGAAGCCCACAGGCGCTAGAAGTTGAACCCAAAGATAAAGCTGACAAGGGGAGCGACACCGACGGCTGAACTGTCGCCGCGTGCACCAATGAGACCTATCGCACCGAGATCCACGCCCCACTCGAATCCGTGATGGGGACCGTTGTGCAAGAAAATGCACGCCACATCGGCACCAACGCCGAAAATAGGCACTAAAAACAGAGCGGCCCCCGCATAAGCATCGACGCCCAGCTTGATCACCAACTCAAATCGCTGCGTATGGCAGGCAACAAATCGATAGCGCGCGCCGGCAGCGACAAAGGGAACAATGAGGTAATCCAGTCCGGCCATGCCTTCCAGCAGCAAGGCTTGCTCGTGGCGACGAAAGACAGCCACGCCAACCCGCGCGGCGATCGGCACACCTAACAGGAAATCGACGTCGAGCAGCGGGTTGTACTCGATCGAGTCGGATAGATCGATTGCGTCATCGGCCGCAGGGGTCGCGTTCAGTAACCCCTTCGGCCAGGCGACCTCCCACGGAGCCGGAGGGGCTGGGGCTCGCGGAAGTAGCGGTGCTTCCTGGGCCACAGCCAGCGATGGAAGCACCAACCACACTCCGAATGGACCAAGAATGAGAAACCACGGGCGCATGGAAAACCTCTGCCTCCAGACCCCTCTATTGGGAAAGGATGCGGATAGCGACAACAACTTGTCGATGTCAATTGCATCTTCTCGTGGCGGGTTGGCCTCGACACACATGCGGGACAATTGATATGAGATGAGGCCAAAATCGCTAGCGAGAACTTGGGGGGACAGGACATCTGACGGGAGATAGGAGAAACATCTCTCGCTCATCCAGGTTAAATGCGGAATGCAGGATGAACAATAGACGCATTATCTCTGCATTCTGCATCCTGCTCTCCGCATTCTTCTGCACCGCATCGCGCCCGGGCCGGGCCGAATCGATCGAACATGGGCCTGCTTATCTGCCACGCTACGAGGTCAAAATGGACCTCGACGTGGCCGGCCATTGCGCCCGCGGCGCCTTGCGTGCCACGTGGACCAATCCGCAACCCTTGCCTACTCGCCAATTGATCTTTAACGCCCATTCGCGCTATGTTGTGCCAAAAGCCGACATTGGCTTGACTGCCAAGACTCTGGAGCTTCTGCGGCTGAACCCCGAAACCTCTCTGGGCGCCAAAGACCCCCTGCTGGACATTCAGCGCATCTTACTGCCGGATGGCTCGGGCCTGGCGCTCCCTCTCGCTTATCAATACGAGGGTGACTCGAAAACTTCGCTGGTCGTGCCTCTACCCCACCCTGTCGGTCCCGGGGAATCGGTGACCGTGGTCCTTGAGTTCACTCTGCATCTTCCACCTAAGCAGGGACGCTGGGGACAATGGCAAGGTGTCACAACGCTGAGCAACTGGCTGCCAGTGTTCGCTTATTATGGTCCTCGACGCGATCCGCCGACCTGTAGCCCCATGCCCGAAGCGAACGGTCCGCAACCTGTCTGTGTGTGGCAGCCGACGCCGTTCATTCCCTGGCATCAGCCATTCTTCAACGAATCGGGCCACTATCGTGTCCTCGTTACCCTGCCTGCCGATCAGCAAGTCGCCTGCACAGGCAGCATCGTTGCTCAGCGCAATCTTGGCGATGGACGGCAGCAGGTGGATATCTATGCTCCGGGTGTGCGTGATTTTGCTTTTCTGTGTAGCAGTCGTTATCGCGTCTTTGATGGGACCGTGTACGTGCCGAGGCCACAACCGGATGAGAATATCTTGCACCCGCCGCGTCCCGTTTCCGTCCCGCCCAGCAATCAACCCAAGGAGAACGCCGGCGCAAAGGGCCTGTGCCCCGTCCGTATCCGCGTCCTTGCTCTTCCTGAACACGAATATTATGGCCGCGAGATGGTTCGCATCGCTGGAGAGGCCATTCATACCTACAGCAAGTGGTTTGGCTCGTATCCCTGGCCGGAATTCACCATCGCCGAATCGTTTTTCGGTTGGAACGGCAACGAGTGCTCCACCCTTGTCATGATCGATGAGCGTGTCTTCAATCTGCCGCACTTGGCGGGCGCCTTTGTCGATTCACTGGTCTCGCACGAGATTTGTCATCAATGGTGGTACAACCTCGTTGGCACGAACGGCTTCTGTGAGACATGGATGGATGAGGGAATGGCCACCTATTTCGCCCATCGTCTGCTCGATCAAAAGGTCGGAAAGAACAACGATCTTTTGAAGTATCCGAGCGGCCTGGGTTGGCTGCCGAACATTGGGCGCGTTACTTATTCTTGCTACACCATGTACGGCGCGTTCGGACGCGGCGAGAATGGGCCCGTCGTTCAACCGTTCGACAAATTCGGACACGTCGCCAATCTCTTCGGCATGACTTACGACAAGGGCATGCGCATCGTCGGCTTGATTGAACATCGCCTCGGCGCAGACGCTTTCCTCGATTTCACAAAGCGCGTCGTTTGCCGCTATCGCTACCGCATTCTCCGCGTCGCCGACTTCCAGCACGAACTGGAAGCCTACACCGGCTCTTCGTGGAAGGAGTTTTTCCAGGAATGGCTCTACGGACCTGGTCTGTCCGATTGGCACATCGAGAAAGTCAAGGTGCAGTCGCCTCCCAAGTGCGCCCTCTCGAATGCGAAGCGCATCGTTATCATCTTGAACCAGAAGGCCGACATCAACGAGCCAACGACACTTGGCATCGCCATGCCCGGTCAGGAAGGCTATCCCATTCGCATCCCCATCAATCCCCGGGCTGGGCCTTACGATAGCGACGAACCACCGGCCCACGTCGAGCCACTGGACAATCATCGGCTGCGCGTCGAAGTCTCTCTATCGGAGTCACCTACCCAGATTGCGGTCGATCCCGACCAACTCCTTGTGGAGCGCGATCCGGTCAACAACTACTGGAAAACGCCGTTTCGCTGTCGCTTTTCTCCGCTGTACACATTTCTCGATGAGACGGACATGACCACCGCCCACGACAAATGGAACGTGATCATCGGTCCGTGGCTCTATGGCACCGCCTATTACGATGCCTGGTATCCGAAAACCTACCAGACCATGCTCGGTTTCCGCGCCGGCCTCTATCGAACGCAGACGTTCTGTGGTGGAGTTTATGCCGGTTATCGAACCGATTACCGCGATGTGGTGATCGGCGTGGATGGACTGTTCGATCACTGGCCCGACAGCCATTTCCAGGTTGGCTATGATTTCGAACAGCGGTTGGCCGAATTCTATGCCGGACAGCAGAATGCCAAGCGCGGCGTCTTGTTTACTCGTTACATTTTCAAATACGGCTCCAGTCTTTATTATCCGCCGATGGAGTTTCTGGAGTCGTTCGTCACTTTTCAGGACAATTTCTTGCCGTTCGAGTCCAATCCCACTCTTCCGGGCGTCCGTTTCAACGAAACGGCCACGGCCGGCTTTCACTATCGCAAGGATTATTTGACGCCGTACTGGGACCCGGTCGCCGGCTTTCGCTGGGATGTCTGGTATCAGGGCGGGGCGGCGATGCAGCCGGCCACGGTGGGGATGCAGGAAATCTCCAGTCAGTTTTCGTTCGTTGAGACGCTACCAGACTTGTCCGCGGCCGTGAACGTGCCGTGGCTTTCCGGTCCTCTGCAATGGCTGGCGCAATCGCGGTTCGCTTTCCGCATCTTCGGCGGAACAGCCATGCCGGGCCGTGGCCAGTTCTTCACCATGGGCGGCAGCATGTTTTTCCGCGGCTTCAATCTTGCAGAGCGCCAGGGCAGCAGCATTTGGGTCGGCAGCGTGGAATGGCGTATGCCGGTAGCGCGTAATCTGCACATGACCTTCTGCGACCACATCATGACGCTTTACGGAGTTGACCTGGTCCCGTTCTCCGATGTCGGCGATACGTATGTCTCCGGACGCCAGGTCGCACCGGTCGCTTACGCTGCCGGCCTCAGCCTACGATTCGATGTGTCGTGGTTCAGTTTCGTCGAGCGCACGCTGTTGCGGTTTGACATCGCCAAAGCGCTGAATGCGAACACCGGCACCCAGTTCTGGTTCAACGTGGGCGTGCCGTTTTGAGTTTGGCTGCGCGATTTATCGTTTCGCTCGAAACGATAAATCGCGCGACGATACGAGGAGCGGTTTACTTGCCGGGCAACACGGCGATGGAACCGGCCTCGGACACGTAGATGAGATTGCCGTTTTCCTCGTCCTTGTACACTTCGATCCCGATCTTCTTGGTGTCTTTGTTGAAGTCGTACTCGCTGGCCTTGCGCGACTTGACATTGAAACCGTGCAGCCACGTCGGTGCCTTGACCTTATTATCGGCGGCACGGACGAACGGCACGTGCGGAGCCAGCACCAGTCCGCACAGGAAACACACCAGGGCTAGAAGAATGATTGGTACGCGCTTCGACATGGATAGACCTCCCGATGGAACAGGCATTCCCAATAGAGACACGCCCACAAGACAAATGGACGAGCCGACATCCGCAAGCTAACACAAGGCCGGAGCCAACAGAGGAAGGGTAGCGATTGCCGCGGACTTGTCCACGCTTGGAGTAGTCCGTACTCAGTAGGTTAGCGACGCGACTCGAAAGTACAGCGAATCGAATCAACAGGGAGCACAATCATGGCGTTCAGCAAAGCGGAACCGGGCAAGACGCGAATCGGCTGGATTGGCACTGGCGTGATGGGCCGATGGATGTGTCATCATCTGATGTCCAAGGGCTACTCGGCGACGGTGTACACACGCAGCCGCGATAAGGCCAAGGCGCTCTTGGACGCCGGCGCTGCCTGGGCCGATTCGCCAAAGAGCGTGGCCGAGCGCTCCGATGTGGTTTTCGCTATTGTCGGCTTTCCAGCGGATGTGCGCGAGGTGTTCCTGGGCTCGCAGGGAGCCTTATCCGGCAGTAAGGCCGGCAATGTACTCGTGGATATGACCACCAGTGAGCCATCGTTGGCGCGCGAGATTTACGCCGCAGCCAAGGCCAAGAGCGTCGGCAGCGTGGATGCTCCCGTCTCTGGTGGCGATGTGGGCGCCAAGGAAGCGCGACTATCGATCATGGTGGGCGGCGATGCTGATGCCGTCGAGGCCGTTCGTCCGCTTTTGGAGTGCATGGGCAAAACGATTGTTCATCAAGGCCCGGCCGGCGCGGGACAGCATACGAAAATGGTCAATCAAGTCCTCATTGCTACCAACATGATCGGGGTCTGTGAGGCGCTCTTATATGGCTACAAGGCGGGCTTGGATTTGAAGACTGTGTTGCAATCCGTGGGCGGCGGAGCGGCGGCAAGCTGGTCGCTGAACAACCTCGGTCCGCGCATCATGGACCGCAATTTCGAGCCCGGATTTTTTGTCGAGCACTTCATCAAGGACATGGGCATCGCCCTGGACGAAGCCCGGCGCATGAATCTGTCGCTACCCGGGTTGGCACTGGCCAATCAGCTCTATCTGGCCGTGCAAGCGCAGGGATACGGCAAGAAGGGCACACACGCTTTGATGCTGGCACTGGAGCACTTGTCCGGTATCAAGCGGTAAGATGGCTAATCATACGGTGCGAGGCAACCATTAACGGCCCGATGATGACAGGTGTACGGAAAGGAGCAGAGCACCGGCTTCACCCGGCTCCGGATTCTTGTTAGAATCTCGGGTATTCGTTCATGGGTCTGGAACGACGAGCGCAAAATGAGGGACTGACCATGAAAGATCGATCGTTGTTCATCGCTGCAATCCTCGGTCTGGCGCTGTCGATGACCACCGAAGCGCAGGAAGAAGTGAAAATCCGCGGCCGAGTGGTGGATGTGGCCGGCAAGCCAGTAAACGGAGCCGATCTAGCGACGTACTGGATTGTGGCTGAGGGCAGGATGAATCCTTATCGCGACGGTTTGTTTCATAGCACCACGACGAACGCGGAAGGACGATTCGCCCTGGCCGTCGCTACTTTTCCCGGTCGGAAGCAGGCGCTGATGGCGATAGACAAGGACCGCAAGAGAGGTGGCCTCATTCGGTTGGACGAGAAATCGGCCGATAAGCCGGCGGAAATCAAACTCGTCCCCCTCGTCCGCGTCCACGGCCGGGCTTTCTGCCAGGAACTCAAGAAGACTCCACCCTGGCTCAACATAGATATTAAATATGACTCGGCCCTCGTCCTTCGGTTCCTCTCCCACGGTTCCGAGGATGCATCCTTTTCGTTCTCGCTTCCTTCGGACTCCTATCAGCTGGACGCCTACACAGAGCCCGAATACCAGAAAGTCACAAAGGAAATCAGGTTGCCGGCTGATAAGTCGGACCTGAACCTCAAAACGCTGGATATTCTACCGAGTTTCTTAACTCGGTATATCGGCAAGCACCTGCCAGCGTGGCATGTGGCCGATGCCCGTGGCCTGAAGAAGGACGTGAAGCTGTCCGACTTTAAGGGCAAATGGGTACTGCTGGAGTTCTGGGGCTGGTGGTGTGGCCCGTGCGTCTCGGGCAGCCTGCCGAATTTGATCGACCTGTACGAGGACCACGACAAGGACCGTGATCGCTTCGAGATCATCGCTTTTCACAACTCCTCGGCAAAAGACCTTGCCGAGGTGGATAAGAAGGTTGAGCAGGCGCGCCAACGATTCTGGGACGGCCGCGATCTTCCCTTCCCCGTTCTGCTCGACGCTAGTGGACAGACGGTCAACGATTGGGGCATCCAAGTTTTCCCGACGGCGTTATTGATCGATCCCGAGGGAAGGCTGGTCGGCCGCGTTGTTGGGCGGGAAGCGCTGGAGGCGAAGCTGCCGCCTCTTCCGCTCGCGTTACGGGTAACACGGGGACTGGACCGAGGCGTGACCGTGTTCTTCGATGACCCGACATTGGAGCAGGCCGTCCAACAGCTAACGCGCAAAACTGGGCTGCCGATCCGGTTGGACATTGCCAATCTCAAGCAGCAGGGCATTGCTCGCGACATGCGGGTTCTGCTCTATCTCAGCTCCCGGATCTCGCTACGGAGCTGCCTTGATCTCATCCTGGGAGCGTATGACTTGACTTGCGAGCAGGACGAGAATGGGTTTGTGATTAGATGTGGGTCGGCCGGCACGACACCGTCGAAGCAACTCTCGGAACGCCAGCGTGCCGCGGTCCAGCGGATCGAGAAGGCGTTGGACCGTAACGTGAGTTTTGAGCTTAAGGACAAGCCGCTGGCCGAGGCCTCTGCTTTCTTTGTTCGCTTGACGCGGGAGAGCTTCGTCCTCGATCCTCGCGACCGCATGGCCGGCCGGCTCGACTCGAAAACGCCGGTGAGTGGTTCAGCGAAGGAGGTGCCTCTGCGTGAGGCGTTGAAGAAACTCCTGGAGCCGATTGGTGTGAGTTACACGATCCGGGATGAAGTGATTGTGTTCACGGCGAAGCCGAAGACGGGGCAGCGCAAGTGATACCTCTGCGAGTCCTAGCAGGCATCATTTGCAATCTGGTTTTTAGTTTAAGTGTTTGGACTGGCCCTGATAGGGTGGAATCATGGATCGGATGCTGGCGAGTCATGCGGACCAGCCAACCCTCCGCCGCTACCTTGATGCTCATTTCCATCGCTCTATTGTCCGTCTACTTTCTTCTCGAAACCTAAAAGGAGGCCGCGCCTAGGCGATTGCTTCGGTATCCGACTCCTGTTGTTTGCTTTCCACCCTCAACCCGGGAACGCATACGGGGCGAGGTGTGTTCTGCCTCTCTCCCATTACAGGACTTCAATCATGTAAGTCGTCATCCAGATGTCGAGCTGACGGAATCGTGCCTTGAGCCGTTCCTTGTATTCCTCGAAGAACTGACGATTCTCCGGCGTGTCGCGCACATCGACGAAGACACGCACCAATTCGTCTCTGTAGGACTGCCTTTCGTGTTGCCAGAGCCCGCGAATGATTTGCGTTTCTGACGAAACCGGCCCAAACTGCTGACGTAGCTCGACGACCGTTTCGCCCATCAGAGCATCGGGGATTGGCTCTTGGTCATTAAATCGCAGAGGCAGGAGGATTTCGTACCGCCTGTATGATTTGCTCATAGGTGGCTGGGCCGTCCACAATGAAAGGAATGCCCTCGCGCGCCAATGCGGGAAGGGCGTAATCCGGTACCAGAGTTACGCCGTTGGCCCAGCTCTTGAATGAGAAGCGGCCAAGAAGGTAGCCCAAGGCTAGACGTTCGGAATCCGTATCAGGAAAGCGAATGCGAATCATGATGGAATTGTAGTCCCGTTTCGCTGTTCCGTGCAAGGGATCAAGCGTTCGGCGATAGGCGTTCGCGAATCCCTGGAAGGCTGCGCGGACTTCTCATCCTGGATTCTGCTATTTCGAGCATAGCCGACCAGCCACAGTCCGAACAACGCCGTGCCGGCGGGCAGAGCGGTCAAGACGATCGGCCATTCCGGTGCCAGCCGGCGAGTCACCGCGCCCCAGCCCAGCACCATGACGAGCGTGAAAGACGCCCAGATTAGTCCCCGACCCAGCGGCCAGGCCCGGCTCTCCAGAAGTGCCCAGAGCAGTGGCGGGGCGAGGAAGACGTAGGTGGCGTGCTCCACAGCCGGCCCGAACAGCATTAACCAGGCAAGCCCCATGCTCAGGGTCACGTGTACCAACCAGCGTGGTCCGAAAGCATGTTCGACGGAGCGACGCCGCTGCCAGAAACACCACCCCAGCGCCGCCACTGCCGCCGTTAGCTGTACGAAGTGATACCACGACGAATGCATCGGTTCGAGTAAGGAAACCCCGCCTGATCCGCCGCAGAGAAAATGGTGTAGCACAATCCAGATCGTCCATCCGTCACGGAAGCCAATCCAACGAACGTTGCCTGACTCCATCAGATGGTCGATCCACTCACGGTACTGGTCGAGCACCATGTCGGGCGGCCGCGTCAGAAACGGCAACGAGAACAATACAGCGATAACGACAAGTAAGCGCCAGGCCAGCTGCCGTGGCCAAAGAGCCACCAACAGCAACACCGGCGCTAGCGGCGTCAACTTGAGGCTTACCGGAATCGCCAGGAGCACTGCCGTAAGCCACCAGCCGGAGCTTCGAGAGGAGTTTTCCGAGTGCTGCGATTGATAACTTAGAACTCGGACAAGTGCCGCCGCCCCCAAGAGAAGAAAGCCCGCGATCAGGGCATTGCTCTGGGCGTTCCAGAGGCCGCGCAACGCCCCCACTCCGCCGAGTATCAAGAACACGGCCAGGCGCTGCCGTGTCCACATCGAGGGAGCTACATCGCGCACATAGAGCCACAAGCCGGCGAGGAGAACGGCAATGCTTAGCCAACTCCACAGAATGCCGCCGGTGGTTAAGCCCAGAGCACTGAATGGCGTCACAAACAGAGCAAACACGGGAGGATAACGGTATCGATCCAGGTCGGGATAGAGATCATACAGCGGGCGATTGCCCCACCAGTGCTCGGCGCTCCCCGCGAAAATCGGAAAAACGGTGTGCTTGCTCGGGCTCACCAGAGTACGAACGGTAACCGACGTTCCCAGGATCAGCCACGCGATCAAGGCCAGACGCAGACTGTGACTGGGACCACTTTCTCGAAACGTGATCCCGTCGCGCCAACGACGGTGCAGTTCCGATGCGCGAGGAGAATGAGAACGAGCGTTCATGCGTTTATTTCCCGATACGGGAGCGAGCGACGCTCATTTCTTTTCCGATTCCGGCTTGTTTACTTCGGGATGCAAAAGGCGATTGAATGGCTCCGGATCGTAAGGGTCGGGCGTCGCGCCTGGCGCAGCGGGTGGCGACGTTTTCCCCTTGTCCCCACGAGAAACAGCCGTGGAGGATGCCACGGTGTTCGGACGTGCCTCGGTTCCCCACTGTGTTTTTTCACCGGCTTTCGGTCGTTGTTCCTCGAAAGGCGACTTTGCTGAATCGCGCACTTCGACGCTATGGGGAGGAACGTGAGTTGCTGCCACTTCGCCTTTGTCGCGAAGCTGGGGATTATCGGCCACGGTCAGCTTTACCCAGTTTTCCATTGTCCGATAGGGCGCCGCTTGCCGATCTCGAATCGGCGCCTGCCCCGTGTGGGCGTGATCGCTGACAGCCTTGATCAGAAGAGGACTCGCATCCGGTTGGTTGACGTTGATCTGGGCGAGAACTGCAGCCAGGTTGCGTTCCATGGGCTTGCGATTGCTGATACTGTCCTCGAAAACCTGGGTAAGGTGGAACTTCCCGCCGTGCCCCGTCGCATGGCAACGAGCGCAGGTATTCATGAGGATTGGCTGGACGCGGGTGGCGAACAACCCCAGTGACTCCGTGGTCACTTCAAGCGGCGGCGGATCGGCAGGGGACTGAGGCGGTGGTGTCTTTTTTGAAGTTGCGTTGTTCGAGGGAACAGCCGCGGGTGCCTTCGCCGACACTTGTTGCCAATATTGCAGAAGACGACGCGTTTCCGCATGAGTCGGTCGCAGATCGGCGGCAGCGTGCAGCTCCGCCAGTGCCTGTTCCTGAAGTCCGTTCGTTCGGCACCAGCGTGCCAACCGCAGACGTTCATCCGGATCTCCGAGACTAATTCGGCCCCGCAGGTAGACATAGGCATCCGGCAGAGACGCTACCAGCGCCAGCACTCGATCAGCCGGCACCCACGTTTCGCCGAGCTTGCGACGAACGCAGTAGCGATCCCCGATGCGCTCGATGTCGCCTTCGATCGTGTACTCCGTCTTGAGGATGAGCACTTTGCCTTTGTTCAAAGAAGCGGGCGGGTCGGCGGCGCGCAGTGGGCTTCCGACCGACACGAGCGACAAACTCAGCAACAGTACCGAAGGAAAGACGGTTTTCATGGCGGAGCGGATATAAGCAGCGCCCGCATCCTCGTCAAGACGGCTTCACGATGCGGCGACTCGTTCACCCTCGTTTCAAATCGGGCGCTCTGCTACAATCGGGGCGGCACAGGGCTCTCGGTTATCTCGGTAGTTCGCCCTTCTCCCTCAAGGATGACTTGCATGAATGCGCGCCTATCCTTTTTCGTCGTGGTTAGCCTGATGCTCTCTCGCGCCGGATCGATACTCGCCGAGGGGCCGGATTTGGCCGACCTCGCTCCCGCGCGCACGGTCGCTTTCCTGGAATTGCACGATCCACCGGCCCTGGCCCGCGAGTTCCACGCGCTCATCAAGGGATCGTATTTGCAACGCCCCGACCTTCTCTTCGCCAACCACATGAAGAAGGGCAAGAAAATCAACGAAGAAGCGTTCCTCATCCCTTGGATTTGCAGCCCGGAGTTCATCGACGAGATGGGCGGTTGGCAGGGTGGTTTCCTGGCCCTGACGGGCTTGACCAAGAACGATCAACCGGAAATCGTCGGTGTATTGCGCACGGGCAAGAGCCGCATTTTCCCACTGGCCCTGCGCATGATCCTCCTCGAAAGTGGGATCCACTGCATCGCCCGTGTCGAAGGTATTCCAATTTTTCAGATTGGCGATGCCGAGAAGCCGCAAAGGGAAATCGCCCAGCGCCTGCGCGTACCTGCAATCCAGCTTGTGCGCTTGCTTCGATCGCCGCCCCGACCCTCGCTTTACCAGGTCGCTTTGCTCGAAAACGCTGCTATCGAAGAACCCGACGAGAAGCCGGAATCCGGCCTCTTTCTGTCTCTGTTGCCCGATGGTGTCGCCTTCGGAACCACGCCGGATGTCCTGAGCGATACGATCCGCCGATACAAGAGCAAGTCGTCCGCACCATCGCTGACTATAGCGCCAGCTTTTCGTGCCGCCTCGGAGATGAGAAATCGGCCCGGGCTGTTCATTTGGAGCGATCCACCGCGCCTCACCCAATTCATTGATGAGGCACTGCACCGCAAACTCGAACGCCATAAGTCGGATATCCGCGTACAGCCGCCGCTCAAGGACGGAAAGCCCGACGCCGCCAAGTTGCGCGAGATGTTACAACAGGCGGAGCTCGACCATCGCAGCGACACGCAGGAATGGCGGTTTCTTCAGAAGGCGGCCAATCTCGCCGCCATGTACTACGCAGCTACCAGCTGGTCCTTACACAAAGGCGAATTCTCCTTCCGTGTGGAGGCGAGGATGAGAGACAAGCAGATCAGTCCTCTGCTCGATATCCTGGCCAATCAGAAACTCAGCTCCGAGTTCTTGCAGGCAGTGCCCGGCGATGCTTTCTGCCTCTTCGCGATTCCATTGTCTGACGGTGCGACCACGCTCGCCCGTCTGTTGAAGTTCGCCGATGCCTTCGTCCTACAGTCCGGCGAAGGAACATCTTTGCCCAGTAAGGAAATCGCCGAATTGGAGAAGCAGCTAAAGCTGCGATTGGGCAGGGATGTCCTAGCCAAGTTCCGATCCGCCGCGGTCGCCGTGCATGTGGTCGAGGACAAGGAACACAGCGTCTATCCGGTGTTTATTCTCGAAGCAGTCAGCGAGAATGCCGCAAAGGATCTCGTTAGCGCGTGGCCGCGACTCTGCGCTATGGGCGGAAAACGCATCGAACCGCATCGGCACGCCCTCGATGGCCAAGAGGTTCGCTCTCTTAGCGACAAACCGGCAGATTCGAGTCTATCGGGGCTGCCTCCTCACTATGGCCATCGCGGCAACATCGTTGTGCTTGGATGGCACCGAACTCACGTCGGTTCGGTCCTACGCAGTAATTCACATAAAAAAGACCTGTTAAATCTTCAAAGAGGCTTGTCTACTGTGGACGCCGAAGGCGCCGTTAGCGCGCTCGGCTTATTCTCTTGCCGGCAATTGCTGGCGCGCCTCACGGACATCGGCTCGACGGCGCCCAATCAAGGCGCCGGACATCGTCAGGAGCTGCGTTATCTACGCGAACTGAGCACTCCGATGGCGTTGATGCCGCCGACATT
This sequence comes from Gemmataceae bacterium, assembly GCA_036557565.1. Lineage (GTDB taxonomy): Bacteria > Planctomycetota > Planctomycetia > Gemmatales > Gemmataceae > JAJPHU01. The sequence continues at coordinate 3,724 of DATBHJ010000111.1, read as the reverse complement.
GTTCACCGTCAAGCGCCTGGCTGATGGAGTGCGTTTGGAATTCAGGCAAAGCGAACTGCCTGTCGCGTCGGCGACAGTTGTGGATATTGCATTGACCTGGTTGCTCGACGCAGAGACGGCACCTTCGGCCTGGTTGAGTCTCCTGTTTGGTGCACCGCCAGCTCCTCCGGGAGCAGCTCCTGCCATGGCCGCGCCGGCTCCTATTGCGAATTAATGTCACTTCCGATTCTTGACTTTCTCGGCAAACCAGGCGACATGGGCCAATTCTGTCGCAGCCATTCGTAGTCTTCCGGGGTGTCCATGTCCCAGAGGATAGTGGGACTTTCTACCGCTACTTCCAGTGTCTCGGCTACACTTTGGCGGATGTAGGTATTCAGACCTAGCTCGGCAGGATAAGCATGGATGGCGGCGACATGCTTCCACGCGAAAAGCGTCGGATGTCCCCGACGTCCCTGATACGTGGGGATGATGATGGAGAATTCGGGCTCCGCGGCGAAGGCGGATCCCAGTCGTTTCACTACCGATGCATCCAGCGCGGGATGATCGGCAGGAGCGAGTAGCCAGGTATCGTCGGGGAGTGGATGGAAGCGCTGTTCTATCCAGCGCAACCCGTGTTCGACGGTCTCCCGCATACCGGCCGTCGGCTCGGCCAATGGGCACACCCGGGCACCCGCGGATGTCGCCAGGGCCGTCAATTCCGCGACGTGGGGCCCAAGTACGACGAGGATGTGTTCGACCTCCGCCTGTCGTAGAGCTGCGACGACGTGTTCAAGGATGGTGCGCTCGCCGAGCGGGAGGGCGAGTTTGGGCCGGCCCATGCGGCTGCTCTTGCCGGCAGCCGGTAGAATGGCGAACCTCATGAGCGCGCGGTCTCCAAGGAGACACGGTTGCGCGGCGGCGGCTCGCTGGTGCCGAGATTGCGAAACGCAATCAACTCGGCCACGATGCTGACGGCGATCTCCGGCACCGTCTGTGAGCCAATCGCCAGACCAAGCGGTGCATGCACGCGCCCCAGGGTTTGCCGTGTCAGGCCCTTGGCCAAAAGATCCTCGAAGATCAGCTTGATTTTGCGTTTACTGCCGATCATGCCGACGTAAGCGGCCTGCGTCGCGGCCAGGTGGTAAAGCGCTTCTTCATCGTGATTGTGGCCGCGTGTGACGATCAAGCAATACGTTGAGAGAGTAAGCGTCGGCCCCAACTCCTGCAGGGTCGAGCCGATGTCGCCGACAAGCCGACGCTGGGCCGAAGGGAAACGCTCTGGACTGGCATACGACGCACGATCGTCGAGAACCCAAACCTCGAAATCGACCTCGGCCGCCAGGCGAGCGACCGCCTGACCAACATGCCCTGCTCCGACGATTAGCAAGGTAATGCGTGGCAGCACTGGCAGATAGGCGATCCCGTGACGAGTAAAGGGCGCGGGACGCCGGGTCAAGGGAACCAAGGATTCTGAGATCTCGGGTGGGAGTTGAGCATCCGTTGTCTGGGCGGCGATTTGGCCGTTCGCGTCGAAGAGGAAACGATCCCCCGCCGCCAAACCGAACACCGGCGCAAGTGCCATGGCTTGCGTACATCCGGTTCCGTCCTCGATCCGGCGGCGCAGGCAGCGGTAGTATTCGGCGGCGCGCGAGGAAGAGAGCGGATCGGCAAGGATGCTCATGCGTCCGCCGCAAATAAGTCCGTCGTCCCAGCCGTAATTGTCATCGAGATTGAAGGTCAGCACTTCGGGCCGCTCAGTGCCATTGGCCAGCACCCGCAAGGCCCGCTGGCGCACCTCAGCTTCGATGCAGCCCCCACCGAGCGTGCCGCGCTGCCCGCCATCGGCGAACACCAGCATGGCCGCGCCGGCTTTCTGCGGAGTCGATCCGCGTGTGTCCACGACGGCACAGAAGACGCACGGCCTTTGTTGTTTCAGCGCCGCTTCCAAGTCCGCGAGCAGAGTACGCATGACAAGAATCTTCCGCTCCACATCAATGCTGTACACATCTGGCAGTGTCAATCATCTTACCGTAACCGGCTCAGCAGGCAAAAGAAATACACGGCATCGAGGATGGTGCTGCCTGGAACTTCTTTTCGGTAGCGAGGTTGCTTGTTAAAATAGTCGAGAGTCTGCCCCACCCCGCAATGCGAGAAGCACCACTCATGTACCGACATGCTCACCAATCCCTCAGACAGGCCGCCATCCTCGCGGCACTGCTGTATTCGACCACTTGTCTCTTCGCAGCCGACGCCAAGACCTTAACGCAGAAACCGGAAATCCTCCCAGTGGCGGTTCTTGGCGAGCCGACAGATTCGCAAACGCCTGAGTCGCGCCAGTTGGAGGCGCTCTTAAAAAAAGGCCCCCAACCCTTCTGGATCTGGGGGGCCGACGACAACCGCCGTTATGTTCTTCGCAAGGAGTTCGAGACAAGAGCGACGGCCGGCCGATTGAAAGCCGCCTGCGATAACCACATGCGACTCCTGCTCAACGGTCAGGAAATCACGCGGGCCGACGACTGGTCAAAGCCGATCGAAGTGGACATCAGCAAACTCCTCAAGCCGGGCAAAAACGTCTTGGAAGCGGATGTGACCAATACAGAGGGACCGGCCGGCTTCCTGCTCAAGGTGGTCCTGACTCAGGCCGGTGAGGCAGCTCGCTACCTTATCTCCGATGACAACTGGCAGGCAAGTGAACCAGGGAAAAGTCTTAAGCCGATTCCCGCCCGCAAGATCGCCAAGCTTGGCGGCGAACCCTGGAAGGACGTGTTCGCAGCCGAGGCTTCCCTCAGCTCGTTCTCGAATGTGTTCCGTGTACCTCCGGGTTTTCAGGTCGAACGGCTGTTCAGCGTGCCGAAAGAGGAGCTGGGATCGTGGGTTTGCATCGCCTTCGATAACAAGGGCCGACTCATCGCCAGCGATGAAGGACAAAAGGGATTGTGCCGCATTACTCTACCGCCCCTGGGCAGTTCGAAGGAAGTCAAGGTCGAGCGCATCGCTACTTCAGTCACAGCGGCGCAGGGACTGTTATGGGCGTTCGACAGTCTGTACGCGATGGTCAATGGCGGTCCGGGCAGCGGACTGTACCGGCTGCGCGACACCTGCTGCGAGGGTGAACTTGATGAGGTGATGAAGCTGCGGCCCATCGCTGGTGCCGGCGAGCACGGCCCCCATGCCATACGGCTGGCACCGGACGGCAAGTCGCTTTACTTCGTCTGCGGCAACCACACCAATCTGCCGGCGAAGATCGATGCCAGCCGCAATCCGAGCAACTGGGGAGAGGACCTGCTTTTGCCGCGCCAGTGGGACGCCAACGGCCACGCCCGCGGCATACTGGCTCCAGGAGGCTGGATCGCGAAGACCGATCCGGATAGTAAGAAAATCGCAATTGTCAGCATCGGCTATCGCAATGCCTATCGCTTCGCTTTCAACGCCGACGGGGAAATGTTCGCCTACGATTCCGACATGGAATGGGATGTAGGCATGCCGTGGTATCGGCCGACGCGCCTGACGCACGCCACGAGCGGCAGCGAGTTCGGCTGGCGCAGTGGCACCGGCAAATGGCCGGCCTACTACGTCGATAGTCTGCCGCCTGTGCTCGACATTGGACCCGGTTCCCCGGTCGGTATGACCTTCGGCTACGGCACCCGTTTTCCCGCCAAATATCAGAAGGCTCTGTATCTGCTCGACTGGACCTTCGGCACCATCTACGCCGTACATCTGGAACCGGATGGAAGCAGCTACAAGG